>DATAQN010000250.1:0-121480 GCA_036264635.1 Xanthobacteraceae bacterium
GCATGATCTGGAAAAGTGGAAACCGGTTTTCCGAAAAGATCATGCTCCGACGAACAAACTAGACCATGATCCGATTCAACTTGGCCGGATCATGGTCTAGGGCACGATCACGTAAAGTCGCTCATCGTAAAGTGCGCCCGCCATCGGCAACAATTTCTGCCGAAAAGCGCGCGTGTGCGCGGCGCCGGCATGGTCCGCCTGCGCTTTGCGGTTAGCCCAGGCCTCGACCACAGTGAAATGATTGGGCCGGTTCTTCTGCTGAAACACGTCGTAGTGCAGATTGCCTGGGTCCTTGATCGTGTCGGCACTCATTGATCGCAACAGCGCCACACCGTCGTCTTTATGATCGCCGGTCACATCGATATGGGTGACAACGTAGATTGCGCCGGGCCGGTTGTCGCGCGGCCTGGCATCCAGGAAAAGCGCGGCATTGTTGCGGATGTCAGGCGGCACGCTTTGCATCGTGTCGATCGCTTGACGATATCTAGCAGTGCTGTCGGCTTTGTCATGGGCATCGAAACTGGCGGCGTCGCGCCACGCTTCGAGGATCACCAGGCGATCGGGCCGGCCGAGCTCGGTCAAGACGTCAAAGCGCAGATTGCCAGCTTGCTTACGGCTTGCCTCGCGATAGTGCTCGAGCGTGACTGTCGCTTTTGACTGTGCGGACGGAGCCTCGAACGGCAGCACCTCGACATAGCTGGTCAGATAAACCGCGTCGTCTTCTGCGCGCGCCGAAGGCGCGAGCAATGCCGCAAAAAACGCCACGCTGAACGCGAGCCTAAAGGAAAGGCGCATAAATTCTCTGCACGATCTCGAAGGCTGGTCCGGCAGGCTAGAGCATGATCCCGAAAAGTGGAAACCGGTTTGCGGAAAAGATCATGCTCAAACGAAGAAACTAGACCTTGATCCGATTCAACTGAATTGGATCAAGGTCTAGTCGCGAAGTTCCATTCGCGTCAACGTGCCGCGGTGGTTGTCGCCAACATACGGAAGGCACATTTTCAGCCGATATCGTTTAGTGGTGCTGGTGGGCTTTGGCAGAAGGAGACTTGGTCATGACCTACCGCGTCTATTCCGGTCCGCGCGGCTCCGAATCGATCTCGCCGCTGGAGAAGGATCGCTATCTGTACAAGGAATTCAGCATGCTCGACGAAGCGCTCGGCTGGGCGCGGCATATCAATGCCGGCGGTCGCGTTGCTTTGCTGATCGAAGGCGATGACGGCACGCGGCTCAACAAGCAGCAGATTGCTGCCACGTTGACGCATCCCGAAGCGGGCAGGGGCCGGAGACACGGCACTGAGCATGCGGCGTGATGCGCCTCGCCGAAGTCCGCGCCTAAATCCTCACGACAACATTGCCGAGCACCTTGCCCTGCTCGACGGCCTCATGTGCAGCGACGGTCTCGGCGAGCGGGTAGGTGGCGGCAACATTGTTGATGAGCGTGCCGGCTTCAAGGGCGCGTGAGATTGCGCCGAGCGCTGCTGCCCGCTCGGCGGGAGTGAGCTCATAGACATAGATGAACTTCAGCGCGATGGCGTTGCGCAAGAAGAAGAACAACGGCACTTCGGCTATCGGTGCGCCGGTGCCGTAGACGACGATCGTGCCGTGCGGACGAAGCACCTGCGGCATGAGCTTGGCGTTGGCGGCCATGTCGAGCTCGATCACGGCGTCGACGCCTTTGCCCGTGAGCGCCATGACACGCTCGCCGACATTTTCGCGCTTGTAGTCGATCGTGTGGTCAGCGCCCGCGGCCTTGGCCAGTTTGGCCTTCTCCGGCGAGCTGATGGTTGTGATGACGGTCGCACCCGCCATCTTGGCGAACTGGATGGCATAGTGGCCGACCGCGCCGGCGCCGCCGGACACCAGGAGCGTCATGCCGGGCTTCGCCTCAGCCACCGCCACGGCGTGATACGCGGTCATGGCCGGAATGCCCAGACAAGCGCCGGCTTCGAAGCTGACCTTGTCGGGAAGACGGACGGCCATTTCCGATGGCAGGGTCACGTATTCGGCGCAGGTGCCAAAGGCGCGGAGCCACTGCGCGTTCCACACCCAGACGCGTTCGCCCATGCGCGTGGCCGGCACGCTGTCGCCGACCATGTCGATGACACCCGCGCCGTCGCTATCGGGAATGACTCGCGGGAAAGCGATCTTGCGCGTGGAGCCGATCCGCGCCTTGACGTCGGACGGATTGACGCCGGAGGTCGCGAGTTTCACCCGCACTTCGCCAGGTCCGGGGCGCGGCGTATCGACCTCGCCAATTTTGAGAACCTCACGGGCCGTGCCGTTCGTCTCGTAGAAAACCGCGCGCATTTTCGTTTCCCCGCAATCATTGAGATGCCGACGAGGTTTGGAAAATAGCGGACTAAGAGTCGCAGGTCAGCCTGTGGGCAACGTTTGGGCAGCGATTTCCTGCCGCCGACGCCCGCGATAAGGCTATGTTCGCGCGCCGCTTTTCGGGTTCGGCGGGGAACTCAAGCGAACCGGCTTTGTCCTTGAATTATCGGGCAATTCAGCCATACTGCACAGCAACAAGCGGATGGGCCGCGGGGTTGAGGTTTCTTGGAACAGCAGCGTCAAGAAAGCGCCGGTAACGGCGTCGTCAGTGCGTTGAGGTCGAACTCTTGCAACGTGCTTATGATCTATCCGCAATTCATGGCGGATTCGTTCTGGAATTTTTCGGAAGCCTGCGAGCTTGTCGGCGCGCGCTATCCAGCGATTCCACTAGGGCTGATCACGGTCGCGGCGCTGTTGCCGAAGTCCTGGAATGTGCGGCTCGTCAACCGCAACACTGAAGAACTGACCGAAGCCGATCTCGCCTGGGCCGAGATGGTGATGACCGGCGGCATGCTGTTCCAGCAGTCGGATACGCTCGAACTTATCGACATGTGCCGTGCGCGCGGCCTGCCGGTCGTTGTCGGCGGCCCCGATGTCAGCTCGAGCCCGCATCGCTATGCCACGGCGAATTTCCGTGTGGTCGGCGAGGCCGAAGACATCATCAAAGATTTCATCGCTGCTTGGGAGCGGGGCGACCGTGAAGGTCTATTCGAAGCGGTGAAATTCCAGGTCGATGTAACCAAGACGCCGATCCCGCGCTTCGATCTGCTGAAATTCGAGCAATATCTCTATATCGGCTTGCAGTTCTCGCGCGGCTGTCCGTTCACCTGCGAGTTCTGCGACATCATCGAGCTCTATGGCCGCTCGCCGCGCACCAAGACGCATGCGCAGATGCTGGCCGAGCTCGACGCGCTCTATAAGCTCGGCTATCGCGGCCACGTCGATTTCGTCGACGACAATCTCATCGGCAACAAGAAGGCCATCAAGGCCTTCCTGCCGACGCTCGAGAATTGGATCAAAGAACGCGATTATCCGTTTGAGTTCACCACAGAAGCCTCGCTCAATCTCGCCGACGACGGCGAATTGCTCGGCATGCTGCGGCGCTCGAACTTCTTCGCGATCTTCGTCGGCATCGAAAGCCCGGACGAGGAGACACTCGCGGCGGCGCGCAAGAAGCAGAATACGCGGCGCAGCATCGCCGACAGCGTGCACAAGATCTATGAGGCCGGCATGTCGGTGACGGCGGGCTTCATCGTCGGCTTCGACACTGAGAAGGGCTCGGTCGCCCAGCCGATGATCGATCTCATCGAGCAAGCCAATATCCCGATTGCGATGGTCGGGCTGCTCTATGCACTGCCGAACACGCAGCTCACGCGCCGCCTTGCCCGTGAAGGCCGGCTGCACTTCGATCACGACGCAGCGCCGGCCGGTAAGGGCGACCAGTGCACCGCCGGCGTGAATTTCGAGACCACGCGCTCACGCCTCGACATCCTGCGCGACTATCGCAAGATCCTCGATCGTATCTACGATCCGGACCAGTTCTGTGGACGGCTGGAGCGGCTTGCCGCCATGCTCGACTGCTCCGATCGGCGCAAGGAATTGCCGGAAGGCGACATCCGCGGCCGGGTGTCGACGATCAAGCTGGTGCACGAACTGATGACGCGGCTGCCGGAAGGCCGTGAGCGCTTCTGGAAGGCGTTCACCACCTGCATGTCGATTAATCCGAACTCGGTGCGCGGCATCGTGACCCTGATGGCGTTCTATCTCCATGTCGGGCCGTATTCGCGCTACGTCATGAAGCAGATCGATCGCCAGATCGAGGACCTCGAGCAGGGCCGCTTCACGCCGCCAAAGCTCCTGCCGCCGGTGGCGCCAGAGCCGGCACACCAGCCTGTCGCGGTGAACGCTTAGAGCATGATCCGGAAAAGTGGAAACCCGTTTTCCGAAAAGATCATGCTCCAACGAACAAACTAGACCATGATCCGATTCAACTTGATCGGATCATGGTCTAGATCGCTGCGAAGTCGATCGACGTCAGTGCCGAGAGATCGCTGATGATGCGCAGCGGGGGCGCGTCGGCATATTCATCGGGCACCTTGGCGCGGTTGACCCAGCATGGGCGGAAGCCGAAGGTTTGCGCTCCCATCACGTCCCAGCGGTTCGATGAGACGAAGACAACGTCTTGCGGGTTGATGGCGAAGGTTACGGTCACGAGCGCATAAACCTCGGGCCGCGGCTTGTAGGCGCGCACGGTATCGACCGAGAGCAGGGCGTCGAATGATCCGGCCATGCCGGACGCTTTTACCGCAGCCTCGAGCATCGGCGGCGTGCCGTTGGACAAGATCGCGACTTTGGTCCCGCGCGCTTTGAGCGTCTCCACCGTGGCGCGTGCGTCAGGAAAGGCGTCGAGCTCACGATAGGCGTCCAGCAGCTTTGGCCGCAGCGCGCGGTCGACCGACGGGAAGCGGGCAAAGGCGTAGTCGAGCGCCCGCTCGGTCAGCGTCCAGAAATCGACGTAGCGGCCGCTCAAGGTTAACGTCCAGCTATATTCGAGCTGTTTGGTGCGCCACACTTCGGAAAAGCGGTCCGCGTCCGGGCCGGCCGCGGCGCGGTGGCGCGCAATGGCCGCATGCACGTCGAACAGCGTGCCATAAGCGTCGAAAACGAAAGCGCGCGGGGTAACCTCGTTCATGGCTTGCTCTCCGCTGCGGTGTTTAAGGTGATAAGACCTTGGTCACCAAGGTCATGTCATAACTAATCATAAGCTTATGAGTGCCGGAGAGCGAACCGGGTAGGAGGATGATGTGACGCGCGGTTCCGTCGCCAAACCCGAGACGACCCGGTCGAAGGCAACCTGGTCGAAGACCTGGACATTTTTCGAGGACGATTGGCACGAGGGCAATGTGCCGATCATGGGGCCGCGCACGCATGGCGCCTGGCTTTGCACGTCGGTGTTCGACGGTGCGCGCGCCTTCGAGGGCGTTACGCCCGATCTCGATCTGCATATCGCCCGCGTCAACCGATCCGCCAAGGCCATGTGCCTGAAGCCGGTGGTAACGGAAGATACGTGGATGGCGCTGGTGCGCGACGGCATCAAGCGCTTCGAACCTTGCGAGGCGCTCTATATCCGGCCGATGTATTGGGCGGAGGAGGGCGCTCCCGGCGGCGTGCGGCCCGATCCGGAATCGACCAATTGGTGCCTCACCATCTATGCGGCGCCATTTCCCAATCCGGCCGGCACCGCGATCACCTTGTCGCCCTATCGGCGGCCGACGCCGGAAACTGCGGTGCTCGACGCCAAGGCCGGCTGTCTCTATCCCAACAACGCTCGCGCGCTCATTGAGGCCAAAGCGCTGGGCTTCGACAATTGTCTCATGACTGACATGCTCGGCAATGTCGCTGAGCTCGGCACCGCCAATGTGTTCATGGCGAGAGATGGCGTTGTCTTTACGCCGGAGACCAACGGCACATTTCTCGCCGGCATCACGCGGAGCCGGATCATTGGGCTCTTGCGCCATGCCGGCTGCACTGTGAGCGAAACGACGCTGCGCTATTCCGATTTTCAGAATGCCGATGAAATCTTCTCCACCGGCAATTACACCAAAGTGTCACCGATCACCCGCATCGACGACCGCATGCTGCAGCCCGGGCCGTTCTACCGCAAGGCGCGCGACCTCTACTGGGAGTTTGCACACGCGACGAAAGTGGCCGCCTGATCGGCGCCAACTCGGTGGGAAAGTTCGGTCGGAAAGGTCGACCGGAATTTCGTTCGGTGTGACAGTCACGTAACGCGAGCGGTTCCGCATCTGTGACAGCTCTGTGCAGCCGGCGACCGGGCGGCCCGCGGCAAGATGGACAACAATTTAACTCAGGCCCCCCTCGCCGCAACAAACGCGCTTGCCTACATGCACGGCGCACACATCCCCCGAGGGAGAGACCCATGACCCCCCAGGAACAGCAATTGGTGGCCGAGCTTTTCGACCGCTTGAGCAACCTAGAGACTGCGACGCGCGATCCTGACGCAGCGCGCCTGATCGCTGAAGGCGCGCAACGGGCGCCACATGCACTCTATGCGCTGGTGCAGACCGTCTTGGTCCAAGACGAGGCGCTCAAGCGTGCCAGTGCGCGAATCCAGGATCTGCAGCAGGAGTTGGAAGCACAGGGCGGCGCCGAGCAGCCGCAACAGCAGCAGGGAAGCTTCCTTGGCAGCATGCGCGACGCTGTCTTCGGCCATGGCGCCGCACGCGGCTCGGTGCCGAGCATGCAGCCGCCGGCAAATGCCGGCGCTGCGGGATCAGCGTACCAGTCGCAAGGATATGCCCCACCGCGAGCTGCGCCTACATTTCCGGCGCAGCCAGCTTATCCCACGCAGCCCAGTTATCCCCCAGGAGCCGGATTTGCACCGGCAGGCGGCTCGTTCCTGGGCACGGCGGCTTCCGTTGCTGCCGGCGCCATTGGCGGCGGCCTGTTGCTGGATGGCGTCCGCTCGATGTTCGGCCATCGTGCCGGAGTGGCTGGAAGCGACCCTTTTGCATTCGCCGTTCCCCGCGATGATGTTTTGCCGCGGCGCGGCGATGCTGCCGACAGCGATCTCGCCCGCCAAGCCGGGATTGATGACATCGGGCCAAAGGATACGGGACCAAGGGATACGGTCGTGAACCAGGCCGACGACTCGAACCTGACGGACGCGTCTGATGACCAGTTCGTGGCTGACGATAACGACGATGATTTCGACACGGCCGACAGCGGAAGCGGCGACGACAGCTACGATGTCTAATAGTCGATCCGACGACGAAAACTTCGCGTTTCCTGGGGGCAGCGCGGCATGGTCTGCCTGATAAATGTTTTCACGGTAGATCCGGCCAACCAGCACCGACTTCTCGAGTTGCTAACGCGTGCGACCGATGAATTCGTCAGCCAGGCGTCCGGGTTTGTCTCCTCGACCCTTCATCGCAGCCTCGACGGGACGAAAGTGACGATGTATGCGCAGTGGCGTAGTGCGGAGGACTATGAGTCCATGCGCCGGGATCCAGGACCACGGCCCTTTCTCGAAGAGGCGCTGACGATCGCGAAATTTGAGCCTGGCATGTATGAGATTGTGCGCACGTTCGCGCCCAAAGCGGGGTAGGGGGTCACCCTCGCGCGAATCTTGGTCTTGGCATACGTGAGGCGGCCGACGCTGCCGCCTTCTTGCGGCTGCCATTCCGTTTTGCGAACCTTCTAGTAATTGGTTTTGTCGATGCCTGGCACCGTCAGCAGCGACGTCACCGTGCGCCCGCGCAGGTCATAGACGCGGGCATACGTTACGCCGTCGCGGGCGACGTCGAACAGGACCGGCGCATCGAGCTTGGCGCAGTAGAATTCGCCGAGCACCATGGCGAAGTCGGCATCCTTCGGATCCCAGACAATGTTGTATTGCCCGCCGCCGAGCGCGACTGAAACCGGCGGATGCGGACCGCAGACCGCGACGGTCCATACCTTGTTGCGGTCGGCGGTACGATCTGAGCGGACATAGGCGGCGAGCTTCTGCGCGGCCTGTTTGAACGACAGGCCCCAATAATCGAGCATGAAGTCCTTGCGCGCCCCAGCGACCCCGCCAGCGAGATGATTGTAGTCGGTGTATTCGTAAGGATGCACCCGCACCATATCGACGACGGGCGAGGCAAGGCCGGCAATCAGTGCGAGGCCGCCGGCGACGATGGCAGCTTTCCCGTAAGCCTGAAGCCGCTCCGCGATCCATGCCGCCGCCACGCCGCCGAGCACGGCAAACGGGGGCAGCACAAAGACGATGTGGCGGATGCCGTTGTAAACGACCGGCCGCGTCGCCACCGCAATCAGGATCGGCAACGTTGCGGCGAGCACGACTGAGAAAAACGCCGCCCGGCGCCCGGCGCCCGCGCCGCTGTTGTCATTGTTCCTCGCTACGAAAAGCAGGACGCCGACAAGGCCGCAGAGCCCAAGCAGCAACATCAGTTCGGGCACCTGGGCCGCAAACAAAGTCGGCACATAGCTGCGCGGCATGTCGTCGACGGGAATGAGCTGGCCGTCGAACAGTTCGCGCCAGGGCTTTTCGAAGACAGTCGAGAAATATTCGACGGCGCGGAACGGATTGAGCGGCGAGACGACACTCCACGGCCACACCAAGCCCATGAGCAGATAGGCGAAGATCGCCGCCGGAATGAACGGCAGCAGAAACGCGCCGCATTCGGCAAGCGCGGGCTTCAATCCCGATGCCCGCGCGCGAATGGCGATGATCAGCGGCAGCGGAAACATCGCTTCCATCAACGCGAAGCCGCCGAGCACGCGCGCACCAATTGAGAGCCCGAAGCCAATGCCGCAGAGCGCAAGCGTTGCGGCCGTGGGGCGCGGATATTCTTCGAAGGCGCGCACCAGGCCGAGCAGGGCAACTGCCATCACGGCGGCGAATGGCCCGTCCTTGGCATTAATGAACATGTGGCCGTAATAAAGCGGGCAGGTCGCGACGAGCAGAAGCGCAATCAGCCCGGCAAACGGCCCGCCAAGCCTGCGCCCCAAACGCCAGGTTGCGAACAGGCCGATGATGCCGATAATCGCGCCGATGAGACGTCGCGTCTCGAACAGGCCGAACGGTAGTACTTTCGCGGCGAGCGTCGCGATCATGTCGAAGCCGCCGCCATACATGTAGAGATTGACGAAGGACAGTGCCCGCTGATCGGTGAAGCCTGATTTGTACAGATCGATGAGAAGCGCCCCGTATTGCGAATGCGTGTAGTCGTCCCAGCCGAGGCCGTAGTCGCGAAACGTGGCGAAGGCTATTCCGGCGGTCACCGCCAGCACGCCCAGCGCAAGCGCGTCCAGCACCCGCGCGGCGGATATCGCCTCGGACGGCAGGGCCAGAGATTTCGCGGCAGCGTGTTGCACAAAAAACCCGGTCTAGACGCAATCGAAGTGGCGAGCGCCAATCACTTTGTTCGGTTCCAAGAAAGTTACGCGCCACAACGAACTAATGCGGCCCAAATGCACATCGCACAATGCGTCAAATGAGCAGAGCGCAAAGCGCATGTGATGTGGCGCTTTTTTGCGACGTCGCCGTTCTTAAAGGCGCACCGTTCTAGGAAAAAAGCGGGGCGAATCGCCCCGCTTTCAAGTGACTGATCGTCAATGTTGCAGCGCGGCAAAATGTGCCCGCGCTGCGCCGGCGTTACTTGATCGCTGCTTCGTACATTTCGGCCACGTGATCCCAGTTGACCAGGTGATCGAGGAACGCTTTCAAATAATCCGGCCGCCGGTTCCGATAATCGATGTAGTAGGAATGTTCCCAGACATCACAGCCGAGAATGGGCTTGGCGCCGTGCACAAGCGGGTTCTCGCCGTTTGGTGTCTTCATGATGGTGAGCTTGCCGTCCTTGACTGCGAGCCAGGCCCAGCCTGAACCAAACTGAGTGATGCCGGCCTGGGTGAAGTCTTCCTTGAACTTCGCCAGCGGGCCAATGTCAGCGGTGATCTGCTTTTCGAGCTTGCCGGGAAGCTTGTCGCCGCCGCCGCCCTTTTTCATCCATTGCCAGAAATGGATGTGATTGTAGTGCTGCGCCGCGTTGTTGAAGAGGCCCGGCACTTTGCCGAAGGTCCCGACCACGACTTCCTCGACCGACTTGTTTTCCCATTCGGTGCCTTTGGCGAGGTTGTTGCCGGCGGTCACATAGGCCTGATGATGTTTATCGTGATGGAATTCGAGGGTCTCGCGCGACATGTTCGGGGCGAGGGCGTCATAGGGATAGGGAAGCTCGGGCAGAGTGAATGCCATTGGTCTACTCCTCAATGTGAAACCTTGAGACGGCGGGGATGCCGATGAAACCGCGTGGGAAAGAGAATGGTTCCTCTAGATAGCGCCATTAGATAGGGCCAAGGCAGGGGGTTCGGCAACGGCGCAGCGTTAACGAGATTGCCAGATTCATGCGCCGAGCGGGTTAAAAACGGATAATAGTCCTTGCGTGGCCTATGAAGCGTCGCCACAATTCATTCAAACAGCGATCTCCGCGTTGCGGGTCATCGCCGGTATATGACTATGTACCTGTTTTTGTTGGCTTTTGGTGCGTTTTTGAGTGTGGCCGGCGTCGTCCTCGCCGCATCCGGCCTGTCTGTTTACGATCATACATTCGATACCAGTCTGGTGACGCCGGGCATTGTCGGCGTCGTCGGTGGGCTGCTTCTTATTGGCCTTGGCTTCGCGTTGCGGGTGCTCCAGCGGATCGAGCATGCGCTGGAGACGCGTCCGGTCATGCCGCGCGTGGTGCGCGCGGGCGCAACGCCGGAACCTGTCGCGGCGGGCACAACGCCGTCGGAATTGCCAAGCGAACAGGGGCGAATTCCTTTCCCCGTAAAGATCACGCGGCCGCCGCAACCCGCAGCGGTCCAGGTGCCGGCGCCGCTTCCCGAAAAGCGCGCTGAAGAGTTGCCGCAGAAATTTCCAAGTATAGCGCGTGCCGCATCCGCGGCCGCCGCAGCGACGCCTGAGCTACCGCCCCGGCAGCCGCTACACGCGGCCGACGACTACGCCGAGGACACCGCAGGCGACGAAAACAGCGGGTCGTTCTTTCCTCGCTCCTTCAAAGGCCGAAACGGCGCTGCGCCAGCGGCCAAGGTCTCGCCACGGCTCGATGCCAGTGCCCGTGCGCCACTGACCTCGCAGCGGCCGGCGGGGCCTGCCTTTGACGCCTTGTGGCCGAAAGGGCCCCGGCGTGGCGCTGCCCAAGCGAGGCCGGCGCCGGCGCCGGAAATGCCCGCTGTCGCGGCCGAGCCCGTCGCTCAGCAGCCGTCTGCTCAGGAGCGAGTTATTCAAGAGCGAGTTGCGCCGGAGCGAGTAGCTCAACAGCAGCGGCCCCAAGAACCGGTTGCCCAAGAATCGATTACCCGAGAATCGATTACCCAAGAATCGATTGCTCGAGAACCGGTCGTTCAAGAGCCGGATGTCCAACAGCAACCGGTCGCGACATCGCCCGCCGTTGCGCCGGATGTAACACCCGAGGACGCGCCGGTGCCGGTCTCTATCCTCAAATCGGGGATCGTCGACGGTATGGCCTATACGCTGTATTCTGACGGCTCCATCGAGGCGCAACTGCCGCAAGGCAGGCTCCGCTTCGGTTCGATCAGCGAACTGCGCGCCCATATCGAGCAAGACACGCAAAGCTGATCGCGCCCAATCGTCCCGATTGGAGCACCGGCTGCGGTCATCGCCCGATACTCAATAATACAGTGTGATTATTTGCCAAGCGCGCGCTGTGACAGCGTTTTATTGCCTTCATTCGAACAACGTAATATACGTTAAGTGTACGTGGATAATTCCACTTTGAGTCGCCTGAACTGTAGCGTGCCAATGCTTGTTTATTGCATGACGTAAGCCAATTGGAGGTTACGTAGTTGGACGACATGCGTCGCGTTCCACGGAACGCGATCCCGGGAATGGAAATGCCTGCGCAACGCCATTCGAGAGATCAAACACTATGGCCGAGAATTCAGGGGACAGCGTTTATATCGAACTCACCGCCGATATCGTGTCCGCTTACGTCAGCAATAATTCGGTGCCGAGTGCCGAAATCGGAAATCTGATTGGCCAGGTCTTTTCGGCATTGAAGCGCGTCTCTGGCGGCCAGGTAGCCACTCCGGCCGAACCACCGAAGCCTGCGGTGCCGATCAAACGCTCCGTCACTGATGAATATATCATCTGTCTGGAAGACGGGCTGAAGTTCAAATCGCTCAAGCGTCATCTGCGCACGCGCTACAACATGACGCCGGATCAATATCGCGAGAAGTGGGGGCTGCCGCCCGACTATTCGATGGTGGCGCCAAAATACGCCGAAGCCCGCTCGCAGCTCGCCAAACAGATGGGGCTCGGCCAGCAGCGCCGGCGCCGTCAGCGCGGCTGAAGGTTTGGCGAATTCCCGTCCAGACTAGCGGTGCAGCACGCCGACCGCGCGGTTGGCGAAAGTGAGCCGCTCCGACATTACCGCGACGATATAGCCGAGAAGCGCCTGGCCGAGTGCCGGCTCGTCCTTCTTGATGCGCGCATAGGCCTCGGCGGTGAGCTCGAACAAGACGCTTTCGGCTTCGGCAATAATGGTCGCGCTGCGCCGGCGGCCGGTGATCAGACCCATTTCGCCGATGGTGGTATGGCGGCCGAGGCTGCGCACGCGCATGGTGCGGCCGTCGCCGACGTCGACGACGATGCCGATGCGGCCTTCGAGAATGAAATGCATCGAGCTCGCAGCGTCGCCCTCGCGCGCGATGACGTCGTCCTCATGCACTTCCAGCCGGCGGCAATGCTCGGTGAGGCGATCGGCAAGCTGCGCGTCGCCCAGCGCTTCGGTGAGCCAGGTCCGCAGCGAGCCGGCATCGTCGCCGCCGGATCGATGCGCTTCGATGATCTGCTGCTCGCAGGATTCCAGCGCCCGGTCGAGATCGGGAGCGATGATGATATCGTGGGAAATGAAATGCGCGGTGCGGAAGGCGCGCTGCAGTTCCGACGTCAGATTGACCAGGACGATCTGCGCATTATAGGCGGCCGCCGCCTCTTTGATCTGAGCAAAGCTGTGGGTCGCAGAGGAGTCGATGCCGGTCACCAGGCGAAAATCGAAGATCAGAAAGCGGCAACTGGCCTGGTTCATCAACAGCGTCTTGACGTGCTGATAGAGGCGGTTGGCGGAGCCGAAGAACAGGTAGCTTTGCAGCGCCATGCCCTGGAGCTCGCCGCCATGGTCGGCCAGGAGCGACAACTCATACGGGCCGCGATCGAGCGAGGAGCGGAACTCCAGGCCGTCGAAGCTGAACTTGATTGCGCTGACCCGGCTGGCACTCAGGGCGAAAGTGGCGCAGCCGATCACGACCCCGATCAGCACGCCGGCGATGAAGCCGAAATAGATGATCAGCACGGCGATGGCGAGCAGCGATAGATATTCGAGCGGCAATAGCCGCCGCGAGGACCGTACGAGCCACTGATAGACGAGTTCGGCGCCGAGATAGAACAGCAAGCCGCCAAGCATGAAGCGAGGTACATAGCCGAGGAATGAAGGATCGGCGATCAGCACCATCGCCGAAATGGCAGCGACCGTGAGCCCGCTGACGCGGCTTGTGGAACCGACGGTGCGCACCAGGATCGAACGGCTCAGTGACGTGCTGCTGACATAGCCGCCGAGCACCCCTGCCGCCAAATTGGCGAAACCGAGAACCTTGAGATCGCGCTCGATATTGGCCTCGGACCGGGTAGCGATCTCGATGCCAGTCGTATTGAGCAAAAGGGTCGCGATGGTGACGAACATGACGGCTAACACGTCGCCCGCCAGCGATGGGAGCGACGACCACGGAAAGTCCCGCAGTGGCGTCGCTTTCCATGGCAGACTCAATCCCGCAGCCGGCTGAAGGTGAAACATCCAGCCTTGCGCTTGTGCATCGGCGAGCGTGGTTCCCGTCCACAGCCTTGCCGCATGGGCGGCGACGAGTGCGGCGACAAGCACGCCGGGCAGCATGAACGGGTTTTTAGAGCGGCGCATCAGCACGGAAAGCATGGCCGCAACAACAACGGCGGGCGCGATCCGCGCAGCGATCGTTGCATCGAAAAAAGCGCCAAGATTGCCGAGTGCCAGCTGCTGATTGGTGACGATCTGAACGGCGCCGGTGACCATCAGCCAGCCGGTGGCGCCGAGAAATCCGCCGATCACGGGATAAGGCACGAAACGGATCGCGCGTCCGGCATGGGTGAAGCCGAGCACGCAAAGTAGAAGCCCTGTAAGCGTAGTCGCGAGCGACATCGCGATCAGAACCGGACCCAGCAAGTCTGTCGTGCCGAACGCCGTGAGCCGTTGCACGACGGTCGCGACCAAAGCGGCAATGACCACGGAGATCGAGCTGTCTGGGCCAGCTACGGCAAACGGCAGCGAACTGCGCATCGCGACGATCGCACCGGCAACCGCCGCTGACAGGAACGTGACTGCCACGCCGTACGACAAATAGTGTTCAAGCGGGCCTGTGAAGATGAGCGCCGCATAAGAGAGGCAATAAGCAATCGACAAGACGCTGCACACGGCGCCCGCGAATATGTCGATCAGCCCTACGCGAAAATGAGAAGTGCTCAACGGAATGCGCCACCACCGAGTGTCCCGATTTCCGAAGCTCGCATATCCTCGCGGCTGGCGCGAATTTCGGAATCAGGCAGACACTAGCAAATGCACCGTTCCAGTGCGGTCTTGGAATTTGAAGTTCCTAGGCAAAAATTCCGGTTAAGCCACAGGAATTTCAAGTCCTGTCGCCCAGGCTTGGAACGACCCTAATAACACAGATCGCTTATGCAACAGGCGCCAGCGCCGAGCGGGCATCGGCGCGAATCCGTTCCACCATGGAACGGAAACCGTTCGAGCGCTGCGGCGTCAGGTGTTCCTTGAGCCCGAGTCCTTCGAACAGTTTGACCGCGTCGGTGGCGAGAATGTGCTTTGCGGTGCGGCCTGAATAGGTCGCGAGCAGGATCGCAATCAAGCCGCGCACGATATGGGCGTCGCTGTCGCCTTCAAAGGTCAGGATCGGGCCGTCCGCGCCGTTTGGACGCACCGTGGTATCGAGCCAGACCTGGCTGGCGCAGCCTTGGACCTTGTTGGCGTCATCGTGCGCATCCGCCGACAGCGGCGGCAGTTCCCGCCCCAACTCGATCAAATAGCGGTAGCGGTCGTCCCAATCATCGAGGAACGAGAAATTGTCGGTGATTTCGTCAATCGTAGCCATGCGCTCTATATAGAGCGTCAAGGCGTGCGGGTCGACGTGTTTCGGCCGATCCCAGGCCGCGCTAGATGGCGCGCCGACCGTCCTTGCGCTGTGCAGGCCCCCGCCAGGCCGGGGCGAGATCCGTTGAGGTCAGGGTATTCTGGGAGGCACGATCGAAGGCGGCACGGTCCATCGCCGGCTTGTCGGACGTGGGCTTATCGAGGAGCGCCTTGCCGAAACGTGAGCCCGCGATCGATCCGGTGCTTTTCGGCGCCAGCGAGTCGGTCAAGAACTGGTACAGCATCTTGGCACCGGCTTGAGCCTTGTAGCCAAGCTCGCTGGCGACATGCGTGCCCACAGTGCAGGCGTCGGGTTGGCGTGAGCAGAATTGCCGCAGATCGCCGACGGTGGCGGATGCCGCCGAGATCGCGTCGCCTGCGGCCACGCCATTCGTCTGCTCCGGCTGCGAAGACCCGGTCGGCAACAGCATCAGCACAACGCTGAGCCAGAACGCCATGCGCAACAGGAAAAACATGACACCCACATCCCCGGCGACAGAGATTGTCGCTTGTGGAGACACGGTAGCAGGCAGCGTTGAAGGCTGCGTTTGATCGCCCGGTACGTTTTTGCGCATAATCGACGAGAATAAGCCGCAAATTTTCGACCAATTTGAAATAATTTTATTTACCTAAAATTTGAGCGAATGCCGGTTCCGTTGCCGGCCTTTGCGGACTTTTTGCAAGGGCCGATGAATTTGGCGCGCCGATACTGAAGAATCTCTGGCGCGCCGACTTCGCGCGCCACGGTTGCGGGTCGGAATTTGGCAACGACCCATTCACCATGACGTGGGAATCCATTGCGGCGCTCGCGCAAGTACGCCCGGCTGCGACCTGGTGACCGGCCGCGGACACGCGGCCTTAGTGTTCGCTTAAGCGGCCTCTGACACGATCCGCGCACAGAAAAATGGGGACGCGTCTGCACAGCCGGGCGTGCAGTGGGAAATTGGGCCTGTTTGCGCCGATAGGTCTTTATGTCGACACGCTGGTTCATCCGACGGCGCGGCAGGACGTGCTGACGGCGGCGCGGCATCGCGCCTTCATCGCGCCGCGTCTTCTCGGCAGCATGATCGCGCTGGCCTGTTTCCCGGCCTATCTGCTGGTGCGCGGCGC
The DNA here is from genome assembly GCA_036264635.1 of Xanthobacteraceae bacterium. Taxonomy (GTDB): domain Bacteria; phylum Pseudomonadota; class Alphaproteobacteria; order Rhizobiales; family Xanthobacteraceae; genus BOG-931. Next base: position 16,227 of record DATAQN010000250.1, read on the forward strand.
ACCGAGCGCGATCGAATTATTGGCTTTTGCCTGGCTCCTCGTGCCGATCCTGATCGCCTATTTTCTCTCCCGCACCGGCCGCTATGAGAGCGCGCATATATTGTCGTCGCTGGCGCTAACCGGCCTGGTTACGGCGGTGGCGGCCTTGACCGGCGGCATCGCCTCGTTTGCGGCGATCTGGCTTGTCGTCGTGCCGCTCGAGGCGGCGCTTTCGGCCTCGCGCCGCGTGGTCGCAGTCGCCTCGACATTTGCATTGGCCGCCGCCGGGCTTCTGGTGCTGCTCAGCGAGCAGCATCTTTTGCCGCCGGTGTCGATGAATGCGCCCGCCGCTTTTGCGGCGCTCGGCGTGGTTTCCGCGGCTCTCTACGCAACGGGGCTTGCGCTCGGCGCTGAGGCCCAGGCGCGCATCAGCTTCTGGCTGCTCTATGCAGAGGAGGACCGTTACCGTCTTCTGGCGCGCAACATCACCGACGTGATCACGCGGCACGACCGCAACGGCGCTGTGCGCTTTGTTTCGCCGGCGGCCGAAAATCTGTTCGGCGCCCGCGCCGCCATTCTGCACGGTCATGGCCTGTTCGACCGCGTTCATGTTGCCGACCGTCCGGCCTACCTGACCGCGCTCGGCGATACCGCGGCGCTCGGCGCCACAAGCTCGGTCGAATTCCGCGTGCGCCGCGACAGCACCGATGCCGATGGTCAACCGGTGCCCGACTTCATCTGGATCGAAATGCGCTGCCGGCCGTTGGACCCGGTGGCGGCCGACACGGCAGCAGAGGGGCACGAAGTGGTTGCGGTGTTGCGCGATGTGACCGAGCGCAAAAGGCTGCAACAAGCACAGCTCGATGCGCATGCCGAGGCCGCGCGCGCCAACGACGCCAAGAGCCGTTTCCTCGCCACCATGAGTCACGAATTGCGCACGCCGCTCAACGCCGTCATCGGTTTTTCCGACATGCTGATGAAGGAAGACGAGCTGATGCTCGACGGCAAGCGCCGCAGCGAATATGCCGGCCTCATCAACAATTCCGGCAAGCATCTGCTGTCGGTGGTCAACGGCATTCTCGACATGTCGAAGATCGAGACCGGCAATTTCACGATCACGCCGGAGCCGTTTGCGCCGTCGCAAGTTGTCGCAAGCTGTTGCGATATTCTGGCATTGCGCGCGGGCGAGGCGGGCGTTCGCCTGGAACGGCGCGCCGGCGCCGATCTCCCGGAACTCGTCGCCGACAAGCGCGCTGTCCAACAGATCCTGTTCAACCTCGTTTCCAATGCGATCCGCTTCACCGATCGCGGCGGCACGGTGACTGTTTGCGCCCGCGCCGAAGCCGCGACGATGACCTTCATCGTCGAGGACGACGGCGTCGGCATCAACGAAGCGGATTTGGCGCGGATCGGCGAGCCGTATTTCCAAGCCGCCACGTCATATGATCGCCGTCATGGCGGCACGGGTTTGGGGCTTTCCATCGTCAAAGGACTGGTGCGGCTGCACAGCGGCGACATTTCGATCCGAAGCCGCATTGGTCAGGGCACGCGGGTGACGGTGCGATTGCCGCTGGATTGTGAGCATGCGCGGGCGAGAACATCCGCCCAGCAACCGGCCGGCGTGGTGAGTTACCTGGCCGGCGGCACCGTGTCGCAAACGGCGCCTGCCGACGCAGCCGTTGAGGTCATGCTGCGGCTTGAGCCAGAAGACATCGAGGTGAGGAAAAGTGCCTAAGCGCCGCAAGACGTCCGTTCCGCTCCACCTGCGCGCAGTCGGCGCCGGCGGTGCGCTGTTGCTCGGCGTTTGCGATAGAGCGGCGCAGCGGCCGGTCGACTTTGTGGCGATCTCCGTTGCGGTTGCAATGAGCGGGGTCATCCTTGTCAATGCGCTGTACCTGCAGACCGGCTCGCGCTCGGCGTCCTATTTTACGCCGCCTGTGGTCACGGCGACCGCTCAGTCCGGCGCCACGGCGAGCGCTTCACCGGGTGCTGCTCAAGTCACCGCCAACCAAGTCACGGCCAACCAAGTCACTGCCAACCAAGTCACCGGCACAACGTCGTCAAAGCCAGCCGAGCAGGTCATCGCAACGCGCCCCGTCGCCAGCGCCGCCACCACTGCGCCACCGGCGCGGCGCGACGATCCGATCGCCGATCTCATTGCGCCACAGCCGTCACCCAAGGTCACGGCGGTGCAACGCGCCCTGTCGGAATATGGCTATGGCCAAATCAGGCCGTCCGGCGTTTTGGACCAACCGACAGTTACCGCGATCGAGAGATTCGAGCGCGAGCATAAATTGCCGGTCACTGGGCGCGTTAGCGAGCGCTTGGTCAGCCAACTCACTGCGCTGGTCGGCCATTCGCTGAACTAGAGCATGATCCGGAAAAGCATGCCCTTGGACTTGATCCGAGGGTGGACGCCGGTTTTCCGAAAAGATCACGCTCCGCTAAAAATTCTTTCCGCCCTTCGCAAAGCGCGATTTCCGTGGTTATGGATTGCGGTGGTCTCTGTTCGCGCCCGGATGTCGTCATGCGCCTGAAATCCGCATTGTGGGTTGCCGCTTATCTGCGCCGGTGCCAGGTCGAGGGCACGTTCGGCGTGGTGCGACGGCGCGGCGCTGAGGAAGCCGGCGCGATCTATATCCGCATCGATCGGCTCAACGGCACTTCGGATCTGTTCGCGCCGGCGCCGCAAAGCGAGGTCGATAGCGCCCGCGGCGACCGTTCCTTTGTTCCATGCCTTGTCGAACGGCCGGCGCCCGACGCGGCCGTCGAAGCCTATCTGGCGCGCGAGATTAAATTCGATCCCGACGTCTGGATCGTCGAGGTCGAAGACGCCGCGGGGCGGAATTTTTTGGATGTTGTCTCGGGTTGACGCGTTCCGTTCATTTCCGCGCACGCAGGCAGCTTGGGGGCCTCCGCGGGGCCATCAGGATATTTCGCGGCGATCGCCGGGCGGGCGCGGGGCTGGTGCGCGGCGCACAGTTGCAGTTGCGTTGCGGGCGCGGGAACGCGCTTCCTCGTCCCGATCTAACAGGCGCTGGGGCAATTGGCTGCGTTCGTTGCTGTGCAGCGCCTGCCAGATCGCGACCACGTTCTCGGCGGCCGGCAGCGTCATCTCATCGAACAGAGCTGCGAGCGCGTGCACGCGCGCGACCGAATGACCGATGGTCGGATTGACGAAGAGCAGGATCCGGTAGAGCACGTCGCGCGACATCGCCAGCGCCTTCGCCGCCGTCACCACCGGCTCGCCAAGATCGTCGCCGGCGATGCGGCGCGCCTGTATGCGCGAGATGCGCAGCGCCGGCGCAAGATGGGCGGCGAAGTCTTCGCGGTTGCGCGACAGCGCCGCGCTTTCGAGCCGTTGCAGCACGACGGCGTCGCGGCTCAGTGCGACGCGGCCGGCCGGCATCGGCGCGGCGATATGAAGATTGAGCAGGATCAGGCGGCGTTCTTCGGCGCTGGCGGCAAAGAACTGCTCATTGAGTTCGCTTGCGACTTCAGGGGTGATCATGTCCGGCGCCGTCGCGGCCGCGGCTGGACGTTCCGGCAACGCGCGCTTCGGCGGCAGCGGGGGTGCGACCGGTGCGGGCACTTCGGGCGGCTTGATCGGATCGGGTCCGCGCGCTGCGGGTAGGGCAGCAGGCGAGGCGCGCACAGCGGTTGGGGCTGGCGGCGCGGCCGGGCCTTGGCTCTGCTTCGGCTGCAAGACTGGATGCAAGCGCACAACAGCTGCAACATCGGGAACATCGCCGGCGAATTTCACCATCACCCGCATCGGTGGAGACAGATGCCGCGCCAACCGCGATGCCACGGCGAGCCGCGTTGCCACATCGACCGAATCGAGAAGCCGCAGTGCGAGCTCGGTATAGTGGCGCTTTTCCTCGTAGCTGTGGCTCAGTTTCTGGACGTAGAGATCAGTGAGCACACGAATAAGCGTCGGCCGCATATCGACCCCATCACGGAACCCGAGCAGCGTCAGATTATCGAAACCCCAAAGGCTACCGCTTTCCATACGCGCCGCTCGATCACAACGAAACAGATGATGTGGTCAGCACACTAAATCCTGCACGTTAGCGAGCCGTTAACCTTGGTGCCGCTTAATCTCGGCGATGCCGACGCCCGCTGATGGGGCGGAACGCACTTTGCAAGCGGCAGAGGAAAACGGCTGGTGGGTAACGTCATCAAATTCCCGACCGAGGGGCGCGTGGTGCGTTTCGGGCGTGATGCTGCGGAGGAATCCGCAACGATCATCATCTTGCCGGTGATTCGGATCGAGCGTTACATGGATCCGAGGGCCGAGGCCGAACCACAAACACATCCTCCGGCACAGAACGGTCGCCGTCGACGCATCAGGCGGCGCTGAACGGCGCGCCCGATGTCGACGCGCAACCGGTGCCGACGTGATGTGAGACCGGCGGCTTGGGCCGTTCTCGCATTGCTGGGGCTGTCGGGCTGCTCGAGCATCGGCGATCTCGGCGCGCTGGATCCGCATCCCGTCAACGACGGCATTCATGACTGGGTCGGCCAGGAGGCTGCGCAGCGCGGCGGCGCGCCGATCTCGGCCTATAATCTGACCGACGACGAACACGCGCTGCGCGATCTCGCTTTTCCGTTAATCGAGCCGCCCTACGACCGGCAGCGCTGGGATGCCGTCGTCTACGAATGGGGCGACAAGCGCAAATTTCAGCGCGAATTGGCGATCTTCGACCCGACCGCCTATTACGGCCATCTGCAGGCGCAGCTGTATCGCTCGAGCGCCGCGCGTTACAATCAGATCATCGACGACATCCGCGACGACATCGTGCGGATCGACCCGTTCTTTATGACCGCGCGCAAGGTTGCCGATCTCGACCGGCGCCGCCAGACAGCCATGACGCAGGTCCCAAGCCTCAGCGGGATGGAGCGCTTCAACGCCGATGCTCGCATCGCCGAGAACAGCCTGACCATCGCCTGGGTTCACGCTTCGCTCAATCAGCGTTGCGCCGGCTACCGCTTCGCCATCGAGCGCATGGCGGTCGCGGAGCCCGAACTTGCCGCGGGCGAAGCAGACCGGCTGTTGACCGAGCTCACGCAACAGATCGCGGCCAACGAAGTTCAGGTCGTCGAAGCGCCGCGCTTCGCCTATGCGTCGGCGCCTGCCGCCGTCATCACGCAGCCGCGGATGCGTTAGACCGTCCGCCGCTTGCCGTGCCGGTTTTCCGATTCAGTTGTCAAACAGCGACGCATTTTCGTAGCCTGGATGGAGCGGAGCGCAATCCGGGAACGACGGTGACGTTGTATAGGCCGCTCCCGGATTACGCTCCGCTCCATCCGGGCTACGAAGAAACAAACCAAAGAAAAAAGAAGGAAGCGGAACGCCGACAGACGCAGTGTCTCATGTCCGCACCAGCGGGTGCGGGACGCGCCACAAAGTGCCGGCTTGCGCCGACCCTCCGCTGCGGGCGCGCTCGCCTGTCGGCGTTCCACCTACGGTGTCTTCCTGGGGATGTCGGAACATCCTCGTCCAGCTTCAGGCCAGGCATCCTGGGACGCGGCCGCTTGCGCATGATCCGGAAAAGTGGAAGCCGGTTTTCCGATCAGATCATGCGCCACCAAGATCCGGCGTTCGCTAGATGGGCGTTACCCACCCCTACCTGTCCCAGTCCAGAGGCACCCTCGGCCGGCCACGGATTACCGGCGGCATGATGCCCAAAGCCGCCCGGGTGCGGATCGTAACTCCGCCCGCGGGCACCGCCCTCGCTCCGACCTCCAGGTCTACCTCCCGAAGGCGTCCTTCATGAGCGAGATTGATTCGCACCGGAAGTGTAATCTAAACGGTGACTATTGTCAATAAAAAGGGGACAACAGAATTGGAGAGGTGTCTTCGGCGAGTCAATTAAATGCGCTGTCATCGAAATTCGGGTCGCGGAAAATTACGAGTGTCAGGAATTATGCTACGCGCGCCGGTGTCACTGGGATCGGCACTCCGACCGAATCTTGTCTTGGAAACCTATCAAGATATTGTCGGATAGAAGATAGGAACGAAGGGCCAAGCGACATGTCCGACGGATGGATCGCAGAACAACTAAAGCCGCTTTCTATGTTTGAATTGGCAAAATGGTGGGCCGATGGTCTGAAAATCGCTGGCGCAGGCAACGGCGCTGGTGTTCTGGCGTGCATAGTGGGACTTCAAAGCTATCACGGCATTCTTTTAAAGGTGAGCGGCGTCTCGTTCTCTATTGGCATATTCGCATTCGTGTTGGCGTTTGCTATGATCCACAAAGCCGTGTTTGCGCAAGACGAGGTAGCACACGCGGCACGCCGAAAGGATGTGGCAGCGATTGAAGCGAATTCCGCCCTCTCCGGCAGTTCGATGATGATAGCTAATTATTGTGCTATCATTTCAGTCGTGGCGTTTCTCGTCGGATGCTTCGTAGGGCTGGTGGGCGTTTTGGGGTCTGACACCAGAATTCAACCGTCTCAAAGCGTTCCAGCACAAGCACCAGTCCAAACTGCATTGAGAGAGATCCCAATGCAAGAAAATGCATGGCAATTTGGTTCGACCCAGCTTTTGACTGTCATTGGGTTCGTTATCACCATTGGCATAGCAATCGGCGGATTCAGAACGTTCGGACGATGGAAGCGTGAAAAGATTGAAGAACGACGAATTGAAATCGCCTTCGAGGCTCTATCTATCGCACAAGAATCAAAATTGGTGTTTGGTAGAATACGCAATCCTGCTGGCTACGAAGCCGAATGGAAGGCGATGCCAGTTAAAGAAGGGGAGACCGAAAGCGATCGCAGTATGCGCGGCGGATCATACGCGATCTTGGCCCGGTTGAGTGCTCATGCAGATTACTTTGACAGAGTGTCCAGACTTCAGCCAAAGGCTGTTGCAGTCTTCGGCGACAAAGCCGAACGTGCCTTCCATCATTTAAACGCAGCGCAAGACTTAGTTCGCGAGGCGGCAATGCAACTTACTTGGTTTTTGCCTGTGCACCCTGAAAAGCCGACAAAAGAAGATTTCGACATGCGAATGAAATTGCGAGGTGATCTATGGGCAGGATTTCAAAAGCCGGATCGCGTGGAAAACGCGGTTATTGCATTCCGGTCAGAAGCGGAGGCCGCGTTCAAGCCCGTCATTCAACGCAGGTTTCAATCAAGCGGCTAAATTGGGATCGTTAGCGAAACGTCTATTTCGGAGTTGCTGAGCATTCGGGGTCGAAATGCAGGCTAGTTCATTTTTCTGAATCGCTTCAACCAATACCTCAAACCAAGCCGCGGCATCACCGTCCAAAATGGATGGGTTCATGGTTGGCTCCCGGTCCGCAAGCAAGCATGCAGCCTGGATGACAGCAAACTGAGACTTGTGCCGCCAAATTTCGTAATTTGGTTTCGGTCTGACGCCTGCGTGCGCCAATCTGAGAAAGGCTGGAAAGACGAGCGCGTATGCCACGTGCACCAAAGTCGCCAAGGCCAGCACGGCAATCACCGGAGCCGGTAAATCTTTCGCATAGGACCAAAACGTTAGTGCCGCAGTGACGAAGAAGGCAACGACTGCTTTGCGCCACTCAAAATAATCGAGGACCGGCTCGACCCATGGAAGGGTCGCAATGATTTTTTCTTTAATACTCATAATCTGAACTTCGTGTGTTCAATCGTCCGCCCGCTGATCCCATTCTTCACTTAGCTTCTGAAGGTCCCAAAAGCTCTTTGGACCAGCGTCAATGTTTGGCGTTCTACGGACGCGGTCGATAAACAGCCGAGTTCGATTGTAGGAATCGGGAATGACGTAACCCCAATATTGATGGGCGACCGGATCGGAAAATGCCTTCGACCTAACACCCATTGCCAGCATCTCACAGATATTAAGCCATTTTATCAATGCGATGTAATCGGCATCGGTATGCTTCAAAACGGGCCGGGACACGATCGCGGCGATATTCGGAAGTTCTGCTCTGAAGTCGTTGTATATTTTGAATGTGTTTTCATCCATTTCTGTCTTGAAAAAGAAATCTATCGTCGCGCGACGGCGGGCAGTTTGCGACTGAAACCGTAGATTCAGCAGAGCGACGATCACTCCGACGACAGTTGTGATCAAGGCAAGAAGGGCAACGGCTGCTGTTCCGATCGGTGCAAGCTTCGCAAGCTCCTCCCAAAAGTGAATGTCCCCCATCTCTCTCCCCGCGGTGAGCATGAACGCTTCGGTTGCATTGTGCGACTGAGGCACGCTACATTTCAATTGTTTTCTAATGTCCGTCCTTGTCACTTCGGTCAGGAAACGGGAAAGGGGAGGAAGCCAATAGAGTTGCCGCCCCACGATGGATGCTGAAGCGTCGCGCCCTCGCTGGGGTTGATTGAAAAATGCGAAAGCTATTCTCGACACTTTTGGCGCTCATCGGCGTGGCGGCTCTGATGCCTGAAGTCGGTCCCCATGACGCCGCGGCGAACGTATGTAGTTGGGTGTCATTTTGGGGTGCGTGCCTCCAGTCGCTGCCACTTTCCTTTGATAAATGGGCCTGGTTGTTCCCGGCCGTTCTATTTGCGACAGCATTTTCTGTTCTCATTTGGACGCCAGCTTTCCACCTCTTTAAAAAATGGAGCGATCGTCACGGTTTGATCGAACTACGAGAAGCTGCCGGTTTGCTATATGGCGAATTGCGGGGGACTGATCTCGGCCGCTTTACCGAAGGGCTTACGGAAAGTGAAAGCGAAATATTAGACAACGTCGGAATGCAAATTCTCCACAACGCGCCAGTGTATGTACGGCGTTCTCCGTCGCCGAAATGGGAACCCTTTCCGCGATCCGAACTAAGCAAAATGGGCGTCTGCAACGGCGCGACTGGTATTCGATATTGGGGCAGAGATCAGGTCTTTTATACCGATCCGAAAGTGTCGAGGCGCGAGCTCCGGCGCGTTTCTAAACACCTTAGACAAAATGCGAATTTCGCTGGTGAATGGTCGAAGGCGCGCCGCGCGCTCGAGCAAGCATCGCCGCTAGAAATCATCTTTGATCCGTCGAATCCAAACAGAAGATTCTGGTCCGTCGAAACAGCGAAAGATGAAAAAGGTAAGCCGCTAGGGGCGTATTGGGAATACCGAGCGCTCATCAGAAACAACTCTCATAAGACGCTGAGAAACGTGAAGGTCATTATCGAAGCTATTGGTCCAATGCCTAGTAGGCCGGAGCCATCTTATTTCGATATGAACAAGCAGCAATTAATAGACTTACATCCGCAAGACGAGGCATTAGCTGTAATACGACGTTGGTTCAATCCGCCTATAGTCGTGGGAATGGCGAGCGGCGCGGATATTTATGGCCCAATCAAAATGACAGTGAGCGCTACTGACATCACGCCAGCTGAAAAACTGTTTCATTTCGACCCGGAGCGAACGCCGATGATCTATGAGTAGGAAAACGCGAGTAGGTCAAAACCAAGATGGCCCATGTCAAATCAGCGGTAAGCTACGGACAGTTCAGCGCGGAAGTGAGATTGAATTATGGTGACAGTGCGCACTCGATTGCCTCCTTCGCCAGAAGGCTTGGGTCAGCGCCTAGCCGGCCACTAGACCTTACTGATCAACCGGTTGCAGCTCGCACTTCGCGGCGGCCAGCGCTTGGCGCGCCATTGGCATGAGGCCGGGCTCTGGCGCCAGTGCGCGCAACACGATGAGGCCGACGGTGCTTGGTGACTCGATGATCAGCCGGTCGGCGGCGGTGACGTCTTCTTCTTCGGGCATGTCGGCGTGCTGTACCGGCGTCATCAGATCGAGCTCGATGGTGCGGCGGCCGGCGGCGCGGTCGTTGATGGCGTAGTAGGCGACGCTCTTTCGCGTGTAGAACGTCACCGACGTATAGGCTTGGCTCACCGGCGCTGTCAGCTTGATCGAGCCGTTGCTCAGATCGTAGCGGCATACCGCGGCGGCGAAGGCCGGATCCATGAACGGCATGATCGCCTGGCCGGCGGTGGGCGCCGGCAGCGGCACCATCGTATTGACCGGCGTGACCGGCGATAGCCGCGAATAGGCGTCCTGCTTCGCCGCTTGCGGCATGGCGAGCACCGTCGACAGATGCACGATGCCGCCAAGCAAAAGACCGCTCAGGATCCAGAGCAGTGCACGGATCATGAGCAGCCCTTTCGGGTAATCGTCGGCATAGGTCCTTCTTTGGTGGTCCCGGTGGAAACGCCGATCGGCGTGTCATAGAGGCGCAAGATCAGGACGAATTTGTCGGCGCCGCCGGTCGGCAGCCAATTGCCAGGCCGCGCCAGCGGCGCCACCGTGATGGCAAAATTGCCGTTGCCGCCGCGGACGATCTCGTCGCTGGTAAAACTGTGCCGGTCGATGGCGTTGGCGACGAGCCTGCCTTCCGGATCGTAGAGCGTGATCGTCCAATATCGCGCCGCCGGCGTCATACCGCTGACGACGAAGGTGCAGCGGCCGTCGAAGGTATTCTTGGCATCGTCGCTGCGGGCATAGAAGGCGACGCCGTCACCCATGCCGGTCGGCAGTTCGCCGGTGCGCGCGATATTGGCGCGCGCATAGGGGTCGATATCGACCGAGCCGCTCTTCGGCCATGCCGTCCAGGCGCCGACGTTCAGCGAGCCGAAAGCAACGCCACGCGTCAGCGTCAGCCATGTGGCGCCGAGCCCGACCGCGGCCGCGATAAGGAAAGTTACCAGTGAGCCTAACAGCAGCCGCATGAGCGAACCGGATTGATGGGGCTAGTCGCCGCGCGGGCTTGAGGCCGTGACGCGATCGGCGGCCGTGGCGACAGTATCGGGTGAGGTGAGCGCGCTCTGCTTGCCGTTGTCGAGCGTATTCGCGGCTCCGGTCGCCGCATCCTGCGCGCTGAGCGCGTGGCTCGCATCATCGAACATATGCTCGACGGTGATGAGCGCTTCGGTCCCCTTGCGCGTGAGCAGCGCCGGATGCGGATCGACATTCGCTACAGAAGCGTTGTCGGGCATGGGCGGGGCATGTTCGGGCGCCGGGAAGCCGGGCAGGGGCCGCAATTCGATGCCCTGATGAGCGTAAGACATGATGTTGTGCCAGGTCTGGGCCGGCAGCGTGCCGCCGGTCATGCGCTTGGTCGGCGAATAATCATCGTTGCCCATCCAGACCGCGCCGACGAAATTGCCCGTGTAGCCGACGAACCAGGCGTCGCGCCAGCTATTGGTCGTGCCGGTCTTGCCGGCGACTTTGATGCCGTCGAGCTGCGCACGCTTGCCGGTGCCGTTTTCGACCACCGAATTCATCATCTTGATCATGTCGAGCGCGACTTGCGGCGAGATGACTTGCTTCGGCTTCGACCCGTCGCGGTCGAAACGCCAGACCAATTGGCCGGTACCCGTACGCACTTCCAGCGCCGCATGCGGCACCACCGCGCGGCCGAGATTGGGGAACGTCGCATAGGCCACGGCGTGCTCGTAGACATAGACTTCGTCGGCGCCGATCGGCAGCGAAGGCGTGTCGGGCAGCGGCGCGTGAATGCCGAAATTGCGCGCGGTCTGCACGATCATGGCGCGCCCAAGCTTCGGGTTGCCATTGCCCAGCGCGATCGACAGTTTGACCGGTATGACATTGATCGAGTGCGTAATCGCCTCGATCAGCGTGACCCGTCCGGAATAGCCGCCGGCGTAATTGTGCGGGCACCAATTGCCGATGCAGACCGGCGAATCGTCGACCACTGACTGCGGCGTGAAGCCGTTGGCCAAAGCGGTGGCGTAGACATAAGGCTTGAACGAGGAGCCCGGCTGGCGCAGCGCATCCGTCGCACGATTGAACTGGCTCGCGCCGTAGTCGCGGCCGCCGATCATGGCGCGGATGCCGCCGTCGAGATCGGCGAAGACGGCTGCTGACTGGCTGGCGCCGTAGTCGTGGCCGTATTGGCGCAGCTCGGTTTCGATCTCGTGTTCGGCATAGCGCTGCAGATTGGAATCGAGTGCGGTGCGGACCACGAAATAGCGGTCGGCGACCGATCTCGGGAACGTGTCGACGAGCTTGCGCATCTCGTCGAAGGCGAAGTCGAGGTAATAGTTCGGCGAGTCCTCGACGGTGCGGTCGATCGGCGTCGCAGGATTACGCCGCGCGCCATAGACCTGACCCTCGGTCATGAAGCCGTTGGCCACCAGGTTGTCGAGCACGACATTGGCGCGGGCGCGCGCCGCCGGCAGGTTGACCAGCGGCGAGAACTTGGTCGGCGCCTTGAACATGCCGGCGAGCATCGCGGCTTCGGACAGCGTCACGTCGCGCACCGATTTGCCGAAATAATATTCTGCGGCCGCGTCGACGCCGAAGGCGCCACCGCCGAGATAGGCACGGTCGAGATAAAGCTTGAGGATTTCGTTCTTGGTCAGATGCGTCTCGAGCCACAGCGCCAGGAACGCTTCGTTGATCTTGCGCTCGATGGTGCGCTCATTCGACAGGAACAGGTTTTTGGCCAGCTGCTGTGTCAGCGTCGAGCCGCCTTGCACCACGCCGCCGGCCTGGGCGTTGGTCATCAATGCACGGAACGTGCCCTGAAAATCGATGCCGAAATGCTCATAGAAGCGCCGGTCTTCGGTCGACAGCACCGCCTTGATCAGATGATCCGGGAACTGATCGAGCGGCACCGATTCGTTGTGCTTGATGCCGCGGCTGCCGAGTTCGTTGCCGTAGCGGTCCAGGAAGGTGACGGCGAGATCGGATTTTTTGAGCCAGTCATCGTCGGAGGTCTGGCGGAAAGCGGGAATGGCAAGCGCCAGCATGAGGAACAGGCCGCCAGTGCCCAGCGTCGCCATTTCCGACAGCGGTTCGACGAGAATCCAGCGGCGCCAGCCGGCGACATGCCAGCCGTCCATGGCGGCGGTGAAGCGCTCGTAGAGTTCCCGCGCCCATTTTCCGGCCAGGAAAATCGCGAAATCGATACGGGCGTCGACATCGAGCAGGATCCGCCGGAGCTTCGGCAGCCACTTGTTGCCAGGATCGGGGAGCATATCCGTCACTAACGCGCGCTCCGGAAATCGGCTGGAACCACGAGTCCCGCTCTCTCAGCCGACGAAGGTTATACGGCCATAATTTAGTTAAAGCACGCTGACCTGTGCGCCGGCTGTGGCCAACGCCGTCATTATCACACGGCGGGTGGAATCGGGGGTAATTTGGGCATAGTTAGGTTCGCCTGGAGAACAGCATGGCAACGGCGGACGACAGTCTCGACGATATTCCGTTCTGGCGGCGCAAGTCGCTGGAGGAGATGACCGATTCAGAGTGGGAAAGCCTCTGCGACGGCTGCGGCCGATGCTGCCTCAACAAGCTCGAGGAGGAGGGCAATGACGCCGACACCTACTACACCGACGTCGGCTGCCGGCTGCTCAATAGCGAAACGTGCCGCTGCCGCGACTACGCCAACCGGCTCGAACTGGTTGATGATTGCGTGCAGCTGACGCCCCAAAGCCTCAAAACCATCAATTGGTTACCGCCGTCCTGCGGTTATGTGCTCGTCGCCCAGGGCAAGGACCTCTATTGGTGGCATCCGCTGGTCTCCGGCGACCCGGAAACGGTCCACGCCGCCGGCGTCTCGGTCAGAGGCCGCGTCAGCGCGACCGAAGAGACCGTGCCGGACGAGGATCTTGAGGATCACATCGTCAGTTGGCCACAGAAGCTGCCGAAAGCGGCGCGGCGACGGAGGTAAAAATCCTCCTCGTTTTCACGGCGGGACACATGCACCCCTGGTCTGCGATTTGTGCTGTTGCAACAATGCGCTGCGGCAGCCAATTGGTGCGCGGCGGCGCCTTCGGCCCACCAGTGGGCTAAACCAATCAGTGCGATGACCAGCGAAATCGTTCCGGAAGATAAGCCTCGTATTGCTGCCGACGCCCCGGGCAAGGCGAGGGCTGCCGCCTATTCAGACGCAGGAACGTCGTCCGACACCGAGCCATCCGCAGCGCAGCCGCTCGATCACAGCGCCGCGCGCGCCATCATTTTCGGTATCATGCTGGCGATGTTCCTCTCCGCGCTGGAACAGACCATCGTCGCGCCGGCACTGCCGGCGATCGGCAAGAGTCTCGGCGGCATCGATGATCTGCCTTGGGTCGTGACTGCTTATCTGCTGGCGGCCACTGCGGCGACGCCGCTATTCGGCAAGCTCTCGGATATCTACGGCCGCCGCGCCATCATGCTTACGGCGATCCTGGTGTTTGTCATCGGCTCGGTCGCCTGCGCGCTGGCGCCATCGATCTGGATCCTGATTGCCGCACGTGCGCTGCAAGGCATCGGCGGTGGCGGATTGCTGCCGATCGCGCAGACGGTCATCGGCGACTTGCTGAGCCCGCGCGAACGTCCCGCCGTCATGGGCCACATGTCGATCATGTTCGTAGCCGCGAGCGCGCTTGGGCCTGTGCTTGGCGGCCTGCTGACCGATCATCTGCACTGGTCGCTGATTTTCTGGATCAACTTGCCGCTCGGCCTGATCGCGCTCGCCACCACCGACCGGGCGCTGCGCAAATTGCCGAGGCACGATCGCCGCCATGAGCTCGATGTCTTGGGTGCGGCGGCGATGGTCGCGGCGGCGCTGTCGCTGATGTTCGCGCTCGCTTGGGGCGGCACCTATTATCCGTGGGGCTCGTGGCCTGTCGTGTCGCTGTTCGCCGCGTCCGCCATCTTGTGGTGCCTGTTCGCGCTGCGTCTTCTGAGCGCGCGCGAGCCGTTCATTCCGCTCGCCATTCTCGGCGGCCGCGTCACCGGCACGATCATCTGCGCGGCTTTCTTTTCCGTCGGCACCATCATTGGCGTGACGATCTACACGCCGCTCTATTGCCAGACTGTGCTCGGCATTTCGGCGAGCCAGTCGGGTCTGATCCTGATCGCATTCATGATCGGCACCGTTATCGCCTCGCAGGCTACGATGCGGCTGATGGTGCGGATGACGCACTACATGCGGATTCCGATGGTGAGTCTGACGATGGCCATCATCGCGCTTGGCTTTCTCGCGGCCAGTCCGGCGGGATATTCGTGGCCTGAATTTGCGTTCCTTCTGTTCGTGCTCGGATTGGGCCTCGGCCCGATGTACCCGATGAGCACTTTGGTGACGCAAAATTCGGTGAAGCCGCCGCAGATGGGGACGGCGACCGGGGCGCTCAATTTCTTCCGCACGCTTGGCGGCGCGATCATTGTCGCGGTGTTCGGCGCGCTCGTGCTTGGTGGGGCGTCCGACGGCTCGGAGGTCATGACCCTGGAAAAGGTCGCGGCGGCGCATCGCAACCTGGCGCCGGCATTTCAAAATGTTTTCATCGCCGCGATCATCTTTATTGCGATTGCGTTGTGCTGCCTTCTGATTGTCGAAGAGCGGCCGATGCAGGGCCCGCGGCTGGTCGACGCGGGTATCGAGTAACGGTGTCGAATGATCACGGCGGCAGCGGCGAGCCGAGCGCCTTCGCGGTGTCGGCGATCCATGGGCGATAGTGCGCGAGCGGCGTGAGCCCGGTCAGGCCGCCGCAGCCGCCTGTAAGGTTCGGGCCGGTCGACCAGCTGACAATGCCGATCACCACAGGACCGCCGTTATCGCCGCGAAATGCCGGTGCGCCGGAATCGCCGGTGCAGGCGCCAAGGCCCGCGCTTAGCCCCTTGGTTGCCGGATCGAACAGGCGGACTTCGAGTGAGCTCGGATGACCGGTGACGGTGAGCGTGGCCACGTGCGCGAGACCGTCGAGCCGGTCAGCGCCGCGGACCGTCACGCCGATGCCGGCGACGGTCACCGTGTCGCCGATTGCGACCTGTTCGTCGGCATTGGCGAGCCGTGCCGGTGCGATGCGCGCCGGCGCAGGCTCGCCAAGCTTGAGCAGCGCGACGTCCGCGGTAGCGAGATGCGAGAACAGGCGCTTGATATCGAATTGCGGGTGACGTGCAGTGCGCACCACGTCTTTGAGCGCCGGCACTTGGCCCGGTACCGTGTCCGCGAGCTTGTAGCGGCCGTCGGGCTCCACGCAATGTCCGGCCGTCAGCAACAGATCGCGCGCAATCGCGGTCGCGGTGCAAAAGGTACCGTAGGAGCTGAGGATCGTCACGACCGAATTACGGATACCGCCGCTCGCGGCCGGCGCGCCACCGACCATGGCGGAACTCGGCACGACGGCGGCGCTGCCGAGGGCCAAGAGCGCGATTGCCGGAATCAGGAATGGCAGGGATCGCACCACGCTGGTGTGGACGCTGAGCCGGGTCCTGGACCGTGGCATTGTCGATTTTTCTCGTGTCATTGCAGATGGATAGCGGTGTCTTCAAGTTTTCGTGTTGAGCGCGCCTTGGATCGGCTGTTCACGCGGGGTTCACAGCCTGCGCGTTAGGAGAAACCATGAGTGCCCCCCTGCGATTCGCCATTGGTATCCTGTTTGTGCTCGGCGTTCTGCCGGTTTTTGGATCGGCGCGCGGCGAGGACAATGGTCGTGCAGTCCGTGTGGATCCGGCCCGCGCGGAGGAGACCACTCAGACCACCACCACCCGCCCGTCGGCTCCCGCCGCTAATGAAAGCGGCCACGCCTGCCTCGACCAGCGCGAGCGTCGCGCCGAAGTCGGCAAGCTCATTCCCCTCGCCGCCGCGATGCGCACAGTCAGAGCCCGGATGCCTGGCAGCACCGTGGTGCGGGCGCGGTTATGCCGCGGTTCCGATGGCCTCGTCTATGTGCTGACAGTTCTCGCCCGCGATGGCAAAGTGGCCCGCCTTACCGTCGACGCCGTGAAAGGCACGCTTGTCGGCGGTCTCTAGCATGGTCCGGAACAGCGGTTAACGGCTTTCCGATAAGGATCATGCGCCAGTGATCTGAGCGGAGCTTTCCTTGCGGCTTCTTGTCGTCGAAGACGATCCTGACCTTAACCGGCAGCTCGCCACCGCCCTGACCGATGCCGGCTATGTCGTCGACCGTGCCTTCGATGGCGAGGAGGGGCATTATCTCGGCGAGAGCGAGCCCTACGACGCGGTGATCCTCGACATCGGTCTGCCGAAGATGGATGGCATCTCGGTCCTGGAAGCGTGGCGGCGTTCCGGCCGCGCCATGCCGGTCCTGATCCTCACCGCGCGCGACCGCTGGAGCGATAAGGTGCAGGGCTTCGACGCCGGCGCCGACGACTATGTCGCCAAGCCATTTCATCTCGAAGAAGTGCTGGCGCGGGTGCGGGCGCTGCTGCGCCGCTCGGCGGGCCATGCCAAGAGCGAATTCACCTGCGGGCCGGTCCGGCTCGACACCCGCACCGGCCGCGTTGCCGTGGACGGCAATCCGGTGAAGCTCACCTCGCACGAATACCGGCTGCTGTCGTATCTGATGCACCATACCGGCCGCGTCGTGTCGCGCACCGAATTGGTCGAGCATCTTTACGATCAGGATTTTGACCGCGACTCCAACACAATCGAAGTCTTCGTCGGGCGTATCCGCAAGAAGCTCGGCGTCGATGTTATCCAAACCGTGCGCGGTCTCGGCTATCTCCTGACCCCGCCCGATGCGCGCTAATTCGCTCGCGGTTCGGCTGTTTCTCTGGGCTACGGTCTGGACGGTGGTCATTCTCATTGTTACCGGCGTCGCGCTGTCGACGCTCTATCGCCATGCCGTCGAACGCGCGTTCGACCGCCGCCTCGACGTTTATCTGCGGACGCTTGTCGCCGACGTCGCCTCGCCGGAAGAGGGCGGCGAGAAGTTTCCGCAGTCGATCGGCGAACCTCTGTTCGAATTGCCGCTGTCGGGCTGGTACTGGCAGGTTACGCGACTCGACACCAAGACGCCGGAAGTGCACTCCTCGCGCTCGCTGTGGGATAGCAATCTGCCGAAGCTCGCCGACGATCATTCGGCAGCTGCGGCCGAATATCGCCAGGGCTATGCGCAGGGACCCGAGGAGCAGAAATTGCGCATCGTCGAGCGCAATATCGATCTCGGCAGCGATGGCCGTTATCTGATATCGGTCGCAGGCGATGCATCCGAGATCGATGACGAGACCGGGAGCTTCGACCGCGCCATCGGCATGACATTCGCGGCGCTGACCGTGGCGCTGCTGCTGACAACGGTATTACAAGTGCGCTTCGGGCTTGCGCCGCTCAAGCGCATCACCGGAAGCCTTGCCGAAATCCGCTCCGGCCGCGCCGAGCGGCTGCAGGGTGATTTTCCGGTCGAGATCGCGCCTCTGGCGCGCGAGACCAATGCGCTGATTGATGCCAATCGCGAGATTGTCGAGCGCGCCCGTACTCACGCGGGCAATCTTGCGCATGCGCTCAAAACTCCGCTCTCGGTCATCGTCAACGAGGCGGTCGCCCGCGGTGGCGATCCCCTCGCGCAGAAAGTGCTGGAGCAGACCGACATCATGCGCGATCAGGTGACGCGCCAGTTGGAGCGGGCGCGGCTTGCCGCGCGACCGAGCGTCATCGGCACGCTGGTCGACATTCCGCCCGTCGTCACCGCGCTTGCCCGCACCATGGAGAAGCTTTATCGCGCCCGCGACATTGCCATCGACCTCGACGTGGCAAAGATCGCGCAGTTCCGCGGCGAGCAGCAGGATCTCGAGGAGATGATCGGCAATCTCGTGGACAACAGCTGCAAATGGGCGCTGTCGCGGGTGGCGATCGAAGTCGTCGCCGATCAGCTGCCGGCGAGCGACGGGAAGTCGCGCGTGCGCATCATAGTCGACGACGACGGGCCCGGCCTTTCGCCCGCGGAGCGCGAACAAGTGGCGCAGCGCGGCCGCAGGCTCGATGAGACCAAGCCCGGCTCCGGCCTTGGCCTCTCGATCGTGGTCGAGCTGGCAAGCCTCTATGGCGGCGTATTGACGCTAGGTACGGCGCCCATCGGCGGTCTGCGCGCAGAGCTCGCGCTGCCGGGCGGCTGATCGCCACGCGACCTGTCGCCGGCAGGCGAGGATGACGAGGGCGCGCTCGATCATGTAGTCTAACTATGAGGGACAGCCATCCGATAGAGCGGTCTCACAGGGAGGGTTTTCATGCGATTGTCTCGCCGTCGGCTGCTGGCAAGCGGCACCTCGATCGTTTTCGCCGGTGCGGTCGCCGCGCCATTCGTGGCCCGCGCCCAGCAGGCGCAATGGAGCTACAAATACGCCAACAACCTTCCCGACACGCATCCGATGAATGTGCGCGCGCGCGAAATGGCGGCTGCGATCAAGGATCAGACCGGCGGCCGTTTCGAGCTGCAGATTTTCCCGTCGAGCCAGCTCGGCTCCGATACCGATCCGCTGAGCCAGATCCGCTCGGGCGGTGTCGAGTTCTTCACTTTGTCCGGGCTGATCCTGTCGACGCTCGTTCCTGCGGCCTCAATCAATGGCCTCGGCTTCGCGTTTCCGAGCTACGACGCGGTGTGGCGGGCGATGGACGGCCATCTCGGCGGCTATGTGCGAGCGCAGATCGCCAAATCCGGTCTCATCGCCATGGAGAAGATCTGGGACAACGGCTTTCGCCAAACCACGACCTCGACCAAGCCGATCGTCGCGCCCGAAGACTTCAAGGGCATGAAGCTGCGCGTGCCGCCATCGCCGTTGTGGACCTCGATGTTCAAGGCGCTCGACGCCGCGCCGGCCTCGATCAATTTCAACGAAGTCTATTCGGCTCTGCAGACCAAGATCGTCGACGGCCAGGAAAATCCGCTGGCGATCATCTCGACTGCCAAGCTCTATGAGGTGCAGAAATATTGCTCGCTCACCAATCACATGTGGGACGGCTTCTGGTTTCTGGCCAATCAGCGCGCTTGGGAGGCGTTGCCTGAGGATGTGCGCGGCATCGTCGCCAAGAACATCAACATGGCCGGCTTGAAGGAACGCGAGGACGTGGCCGAGCTCAACGCAACTCTGCAAAAGAGCCTCGCAGCCAAGGGCCTGGCGTTCAATCAGCCGGATCCGGCGCCGTTCCGCGACAAGCTCCGCGCCGCCGGCTTCTACAGCGAGTGGCGGGGCAAATACGGCGACGAAGCCTGGGGTTTGCTTGAAAAATCCACCGGCAAGCTCGCGTGATCCGGCGGTGAGCACGCTGCAAACCGCTTCCTTTGCCAAGGGGAGCGCAGGCGGCTCGCACTCTTTCTTGGCGACGGTGGAAGCGTCGCTCGGCGCCTTTGTCGAGCTTGTGGCGGCGGCGCTGGTCAGCGCCGAGATTCTGATCCTGTTCGGCGGTGTGGTGTCCCGTTATGTGTTCAACCGGCCACTGGTGTGGTCGGACGAACTCGCGTCGACTTTGTTCCTGTGGCTCGCAATGTTCGGTGCGGTCATCGCATTTCGCCGCGACGAGCATATGCGTATGACCGCTTGTGTCGGCGCGCTGCCGCGGCGTTGGCGGGCGGCGCTCGACACTTTTGCGACGGGGGCAGCGCTTGCCTTTCTCGTGCTGATCGCCTGGCCGACTTATCAATATGCCGTCTATCAGCTGCCGATCACCACTTCGGCGCTCGAGATCACCGACAGCTGGCGTGCCGCAGCCATGCCTGCGGGCATCGCCTTGATGATTGTTTTTGCGCTGCTGCGACTGGCACGCACCGGCACTCTGGTCACGTCGCTGGTCTCGCTCGGCGTTATCGCTGCGATCGTCGCGCTGTTCTTCGCTGGCGGGCCGATGTTCCTCAAGCTCGGCAATCTCAATCTCCTGATTTTCTTTGTCGGCGTGGTTGCGGCCGCGGTTTTTGCCGGCGTGCCGATCGCCTTTGCTTTCGGATTGGCCATCTTCGGCTATCTGGCGCTTGCCACGCACACGCCGTTGATGGTTCTGGTCGGTCGCATGGACGAGGGGATGAGCCATCTTATCCTTCTCGCCGTGCCGCTCTTTGTCTTCCTCGGCCTGCTCATCGAGATGACCGGCATGGCCGCCGCCATGGTGGCATTCCTGGCGAGCCTGTTGGGTCACGTGCGCGGCGGCCTGCATTATGTGCTGGTCGCGGCGATGTATCTCGTCTCCGGCATTTCCGGCGCGAAGGCAGCCGACATGGCTGCCGTGGCGCCAGTGCTGTTTCCGGAAATGAAGGCGCGCGGCGCCAAGCCCGGCGATCTCGTTGCGCTCTTGTCGGCGACCGGGGCCCAGACCGAAACCATTCCGCCAAGCCTTGTTCTCATCACGATCGGATCGGTGACCGGCGTCTCGATCGCGGCCTTGTTCACCGGCGGATTGCTTCCCAGCGTCGTGCTTGCGGCTCTATTGTGCGGTGTCGTGCGCTGGCGATACCGGCGGGAAAGTGCGAAGCAGGCGCAGCGCGCCAGCAAGGGCGAAATCGCGCGCGCTTTTTTGATTGCGCTGCCGGCGTTGGTCTTGCCGTTCCTGATCCGCGCCGCCGTAGTCGAAGGCATCGCCACCGCGACCGAAGTCTCCACCATCGGTATCGCCTATTCGGCTGTCGCCGGCGTTGTGATCTATCGTCGTTTCGACTGGGCGGCGTTGCGGCCGATGCTGGTGTCGACCGCCGCTTTGTCCGGTGCAATTCTTCTGATTATCGGCACTGCGACCGGCATGGCCTGGGGACTGACGCAGTCCGGATTCTCGCGCACGTTGGCGGCGGCGATGCAAGGACTGCCGGGAGGTGCCGCGACTTTCTTGGCGGCATCGATCGCCGCCTTTGTCGTGCTCGGCTCGGTGCTCGAAGGCATTCCCGCCATCGTGCTGTTCGGGCCGTTGTTGTTCCCGATCGCCAGGGCTGTCGGTATCCACGAAGTGCATTATGCGATGGTCGTGATCCTGGCGATGGGCATCGGGCTGTTCGCGCCGCCATTCGGCGTCGGTTACTACGCGGCCTGTGCCATCGGCCGCGTCGAGCCGGCGGATGGTATGCGGCCGATCCTTGCCTATATGCTGGCGCTGATCATCGGTACGATCATCGTTGCGGCGGTGCCCTGGATATCGACCGGATTCTTGAGCTAGCGCGAGCGTGCAGATGGACGCCGGAATTGCCAAGGGCGGTGTCGCTCCTTCGTCAAAGCGCGTGATGAATCTCGCGCATTTTCTCCGTCAGACCGCAAAGCGCGATGGCAGCGAGGTCGGTCTGGTTTGGGGCGAGCGGAAGTGGGGCTGGGCCGATCTCGACCGTCGTGCGGATGCTATGGCGCTGGCGCTCGCCGCGCGCGGCATCGGCAGGGGCGACCGCGTTCTGGTTCAGTCCAAGAATTGCAATCAGATGTTCGAGTCGATGTTCGCCTGCTTCCGGCTCGGCGCGGTGTGGGTGCCGACCAATTTTCGTCTGACCGCGGACGAAGTCGCCTATCTGGCCGAGGCCAGCGGCGCCTCGGCGATGATCTGCGGCGCCGAATTTCCCGATCATGCGCAGGCGGCAAAACAAGCCGCGCCCAGTATCGGCACGATGATCTCGATCGGGCAGGGCGGTTTCGGCGAAGACTATGATGCGCTGGTTGCCTCTCACGAAGGACAAAGCGCGCCGGAAGCCGGCGTCGAGCGCGACGATCCGTGCTGGTTCTTTTTCACCTCCGGCACGACCGGCCGGCCCAAGGCGGCCGTGCTGACGCATGGCCAGATGGGTTTCGTCATCACCAATCATCTGTGCGATCTGATGCCGGGTACCACGGCGCGCGACGCCTCGCTTGTGGTCGCGCCGCTGTCGCATGGCGCGGGCATTCATCAACTGGCGCAAGTCGCTCGCGGCGCCAAGACGGTATTGCTGGGCAGCGACAAATTCAATCCCGCCGAAGCCTGGCGGCTGGTCGCGCAATGGCGCGTCAGCAACATGTTCACGGTGCCGACGATCCTGAAGCTGCTCGCCGAGCATCCAGCCGCGGATCAATACGACCACTCCTCGCTGCGCTACGTCATCTATGCCGGCGCGCCGATGTATCGCGAGGATCAAAAGCGAGCGCTCCACAAACTCGGCAAGGTGCTGGTGCAATATTTTGGTCTTGGCGAAGTAACCGGAAACATCACGGTGCTGCCGCCGGATCTGCATGAGCCGGATGACGGGCCGGACGTGAAGATCGGTACCTGCGGCTATGCACGGACTGGCATGCAGATCTCTATTCAGGACGACAGTGGCACCGAATTGCCGGCTGGGCAGACCGGCGAGATTTGCGTCTGCGGACCCGCGGTCTTTGCCGGCTATTACGACAACCCCGACGCCAATACGAAGGCGTTTCGCGACGGCTGGTTCCGCACCGGCGATCTCGGTCACATGGACGAGCAGGGCTTTCTCTACATCACCGGCCGCGCCTCCGACATGTACATTTCCGGTGGCTCGAATGTCTATCCGCGCGAAATCGAAGAGAAGGTGCTGACGCATCCGGCGGTGGCCGAAGCTGCCATCGTCGGTGTGCCGGATCCGATGTGGGGCGAGGTCGGCATTGCCGTCTGCGTGCTGCGGCGCGATGCGACGCTCGACGAGCAGGAATTGCTGACATGGCTCGCGCCCAAAGTGGCCCGCTACAAGCTGCCCAAGCGGGTCTTTTTCTGGAACGAATTGCCGCGGTCCGGCTACGGCAAGATCACCAAAAAGCTGATCCGCGCCGAGCTCGATGCGCGCGGTTGCCTGGCGTCGAATCAAGCCTCGTCAGTCTCAGTGGCGTGATGGAGACGGCCGTGCAGCCGACGATCCTGGTCACCGGCGGCGCCTCGGGAATAGGCTTCGCGATCGTCGAGGCCGTGCTTGATGCGGGCTGGCGCGCAATGATCGCCGATATCGAGCCGCGCAATCTCGCATCGGCCCGGCAGGCGCTTGGCGAGCGCGGCGATCTCCGTTTCGCGCAGATCGATGTCGCCGACGAGAATGCCGTCGTCAAATTGGTCGCCGATTGCGCGCGCGATTTTGGCCCACTCACCGGTGTCGTGAACTCGGCCGGCATCGGCCGCAACATCCCGGCGCTCGACACCAGCGCTGCGATTTTCCGCCACGTTCTCGACGTCAATCTCGTCGGCAGTTTTGTCGTTGCGCGTGAAGCCGCGAAAGCCATGCGCGGCCATGGCGGCAGCATCATCAATCTCGCGTCCATATCCGGCGTGACCGGCAACGAGGGCCGTGCCGCTTACGGCGCGTCGAAGGGCGGAGTGGTGGTCCTGACCAAAGTGCTAGCCGTCGAATTCGCGCCGCTCGGCGTGCGGGTCAACGCCATCGCGCCGGGACCGATCGAGACGCCGATGGTGGCGGCGATGGTGTCCGATGCAGACCGCGCGGTGTGGCTCGCGCGCTTGCCGCAACGCCGCTATGGCGCACCGTCTGAGGTCGCGAGTGCCGCGCTGTTTCTGCTCGATGCTGCGAAATCCGGCTACATCACCGGCCAGACGATCTGCATCGACGGCGGCTTCAGCGCCACCGGCACGATGAGCGCTCGCGCCTAGAGCGAAATCGTTTTATATCGAATCGATTGTCGCTCTAGCATTTTGATGGAGCATGATCTTTTCGGAAAACCGGTGTCCACTTTTCCGGATCATGCTCTAACGCTGGTCAGGCGAGATTCAAGCGCGCGGTAGGCAGGTCGATCAAGCCGCGGATCATGATGTTGAAGGCGACTACGATCCGCTCTTCGGTCTCGTCGGCAGATCCCTGCTCAACGGAATGGGGAATATGGCTTGGCCAGATCACCATGCGGCCCTTCTCGGCGGGCACGATGAAGACGTCCGAATTCAACTCATTCTTGCGCCAAAAGGTGGGCTCGAGGTTCTTCGATAGGAGCCGCGGCGAGGCGAATGCCGTCGATCCGCAATTCTTCGGTGTCTTGATATAGACGAGGCCACTCAACAGGCAGTTTGGATGCATATGCATGAAGTGACGGCGATTGGGATTGGCGATATTCGCACACATGTTGGTGATGTAGTGGGAATCCCGCTTTATCGCCATCGTGTCGAATATGATTCCGGATTCCTCCATGATGACGTCGACCAGATCCTTCATCTCAGGGAGCGTCTGGATGTTGTCCGGCGTCATGTAAGCGAGGATCGCCCCTTCCGGAGAAAACACGCCTTTGCCGGCGGCGCGCAACTCCTGGAGCTTTTTCTCGATACGGTCGCAGAGGCTGATGTCCGGCAGCTTTCCCGTAAACATCGGAGTCGGGAAAAGCATGTACATCTGCTTCGCCGTAAGCTCCTTCGCGTCCGACTTCTTCGGGATGTCGAGCATTGCAGGTCGTGCCTTGGCAGTATTTTGCGCGACTGTTCTTCGGGCAACTGAAGGCTGCCGACAAGGCTTGGCCGTGCATAGCAGCCCATTGGCGAGAATGTGCGCAGGGAGAAATTCCAAAATATATGTCTGTGGCCGTAAATCGACGGCGCTAACGCGTAAATTTAAGATAAACTATATAGAGAATGTGACGATCGCGAACGTGTACGGATTGGCCAGTGTGGCAAAGTCACGTTGATTGGAATCTTGCCTGACTCCCATGCTCGATCGGTATCGCGATGATGCATTGCGAACTTTTCAAGCAGCGCTGGCGCAAGTTTGATCAGGAAATAATTGCGCACTGGGCAGTTCAGTGGATCGCTTGGGCCGCAGCGGCGATGTGACGTTGTTCGAGCCGGACGACGCTATGAAATGCCCGCACCAGGTCCTGGTCGAGCTTAGGGCCCATGTCGAGGAGGATCTTATAAGCCTCCGATCCCGGCAGCGGCGGCTTGTACGATCTGTGCTCGATCAGCGCGCCGAAGATGTCGGCGATGGTCATTACTCGCACCAGATCGGTAATTTCGCGGGCGTGCAGGCCATGCGGGTAGCCGGAGCCGTCGAGATATTCGTGATGATGCACCACGATGTCGAGCATTTCCTTGTGCAGCCCCGCCACGGTCTCCAATGCCTTGAAGCCAAATTCCGGGTGCCGCCTCATGATGTCCATTTCGCGCTCGTCGAGACGACCCGGCTTTTCGAGAATGGCGACTGGAATCCGCGCTTTGCCGATGTCGTGAAGCATGCCGGCACAGGACAGACGCTGTCGGTCGGTCCGCGAAGCCCCGATCTCTTGGCCGAAGGCTACCGCCACTCCAGTGACGAGCAGGCAATGCTGATAAGTCGCGCTGTGGTGCGTGCGTACCGTCTCGATCCAGGTATTGAGCCCCTGTGTCTCGACGTGACTGACAATAGCGCGGTTGGTTGAATCGAGCGCTTCCGTATTGAGCGCCTCGCCAAGGCATGCCGAGGCGAACACGTTGTGCAACGTATCGATCGCCGTTGCGACCGCCGGCGAACTCCCAATTGTTGCATTGTCGGGATCGGCGGACAGCGCCGCGACATCGCCCCATAGGATCGTCAGCAGATCGTGCGCGGTGAATGGACGTGCGAGAATGTCGGTCGCGCCGAGAGCGAAGGCTCTGGCTTGCTCGAGATGTGAAGCTTTGTCGATCGCGAATATGGCTTTTGTTTTGGCGGGCTTGCGCATCAGCCACGCTTTGACCTCTTGCAAGTGCGACGCACTCGCCAGGTCGATATCGATCAGAACCGAAGCGGCGGGCGGCGAACTCAGCGCCAGATCAAGCGGCTCCAGCTCGAGATCAATAACACCATTGAGCTGGCCGCGCAGGGCCTTATAGCCGAAAACCGACTCGGCGATGAGGGTCAGGTGGTGTGTGGACAAGCTGGCTCTTCGAGCAAATATTCGGTTTAGTCTCTAGACCGCAATTTGCGTTACTCAGGCCAGCCGCCAAATGCTAGCCCCCAGCAAGCAAGCTAATTTGAACAGATTTAAAAATCCTATAAGCGATACTATGAACAACAAACAAATATCGGCTCAACGAAAAGCGCGCGCAATCGTGTGAGGTGAGGCGGGAAGGATAATTGCCAGGCAATGCAATAAAGCGATTGCCGTTGCGGGCCTACTGCCATCAACGAGCCCTGAGCCTATAACAGGGGCAAGCTCTACCTATAACAGGGATTGTCCTCGGTTGTGATGGCTCCGTGCGGCAAACGGTCGTACGGCGCAGTAACGAGAGGGAGGGGCAGGGGGAAAATGCGTAGCCGGCACCCCAGTTTTGCATCGGCGGCCGCTGTGATTATGATGAAGCCGAGGCAAGGAACGAAACCGGGCAAAATCGGGGAGCGTCATGCGAAAGTCTATCATTGCGCTGGTCATGGGCGGTGCGGCTTTGGCGATGGCCGTCCCGGCTCCGGTACAGGCGCATTGGCGCCATACGCACTGGCGCTGGCACCACGTCTGGCATCGCGGACCGTCGTACTATCCACCCTACGCGTACTATGACGCCAATCCCTATGGGCCGGCCTGCGCTTGGAATCGCTCGTGGGACGGCTATTGGCATCGCGACTGCTTCTGAGCGCGCCGGGCATTCATTCATCTCAGCGATCGGGGCGGCACGCTAGAATCCGGCGACGGCTTCAAGCGTCTTGCCGGCCGCCGCCTGCGCGCGATGGCGTGCTTCGATCTGCGCGGCGGTATCGCGCAGCGGCGCAATCTCCTTGGCGAATTCTGGCCGCGCCGCGAGCCGCTCTTTCCAAGCCCAAACGTGAGGGTGAAGCCGCTCAGCCTTGATTTTATATCGAGTGTTATATAATTTCCGCGATCGAATTGGAAGATCTGCCGCACACCAATCTTTGTGGAGGAGGCAGCGCACCGCCATGCCGCGACCGAGAGAGTTCGACGAGAATGCCGCGCTCGAAGCCGCGATGGAGTGCTTCTGGCGACGCGGTTATGAGGCGACGTCACTGCGCGATCTGACGGCGTCGATGGGCTTGACCGCCCCGAGCCTCTACAATGCCTTCGGCGACAAGGAAAAATTGTTCGCGCGCGCGTTGGACCGCTATCTCGACCGCACCACGCGCGAGCGGCTGCGCCGGCTCGAAGAGACGCTGGCGCCCAAGGAGGCGATCCATCGTTTCTTTGCCGAGATCGTCGAACACTCGGTCAAAGACCGGCAGCGCAAGGGCTGCTTTCTGGTGAACTCGGCGCTTGAAGTGGCCCCGCACCATGCCGATTGTCGGGCCGTGATCGCCGCGCAATTCGATGACCTCGAAGCTTTTTTCAAGCGATGCATTCGCGCGGCGCAAGCCGACAAAACGATTCCGCCGAGCGTTGATGCCGACGACACCGCGCGCCTGTTGCTCGGCGTGCTGCTCGGCATTCGCGTCCTGGCACGAAACAAGCCCGATCGCGATGTGCTCGAGGGCGTGGTGCGGCCGGCACTGGCGCTGCTCGATCCGCCGCGCCGCAAGAAACGCCAAGAGTGAAGAGGAAAACGATGATCGACCTTTATTATTGGACGACGCCGAACGGTCACAAGATCACGATCTTTCTCGAGGAAGCGGCGCTGCCGTACCGGATCGTGCCGGTCAATATCAGCAACGGTGAGCAATTCAGGCCTGAATTCCTCGCCATCTCACCGAACAATCGCATGCCGGCGA
Source organism: Xanthobacteraceae bacterium (assembly GCA_036264635.1). Classification (GTDB taxonomy): domain Bacteria; phylum Pseudomonadota; class Alphaproteobacteria; order Rhizobiales; family Xanthobacteraceae; genus BOG-931. The sequence goes on from DATAQN010000250.1 coordinate 44,456, forward strand.
TCGTCGATCACAAGCCGAAAGATGGCCGCGAGCCGATCTCGGTCTTTGAGTCTGGCGCCATCCTTGTCTATCTCGCGGAGAAGATCGGCAAATATCTGCCCAACGGCTTTCGCGATCGCGTCGCGGTGACGCAATGGCTTTTCTGGCAGATGGCGGGGCTCGGACCGATGGCCGGCCAGAACCATCACTTCGCGCATTATGCGCCCGAGAAGATCCCCTACGCGATCGAGCGCTATGTGAAAGAGACCAACCGTCTCTATGGCGTGCTCAACAGGCAGTTGGCGGATCATGAATTCGTGGCCGGCCGCTATTCGATCGCCGACATGGCGACCTATCCGTGGATCGTTCCCTACGAACTGCAGGGCCAGCGGCTTGAGGACTTTCGGCATCTCAAGCGCTGGTTCGAAACCATGCGCGAACGTCCGGCGGTGAAGCGCGCTTATGCACGCGCCAAGGAAATCAATATCGCGCCGACGGTGAGCGAGGAATCAAAGAAAGTCCTGTTCGGCCAGACAGCAGCGGTGGTTGCGCAATGACGCTTCGTCTTTACGACCTTGCCGGCGCCGAGCCGGACCGCCGGTTCAGCCCTTATTGCTGGCGCATCCGGCTTGCTCTGGCGCACAAGAACCTCGGCGTCGAGACGATACCTTGGCGCTTCACCGAGAAGGCGGAGATCGCGCCATCCGGCCAAGGCCTGGTGCCTGTGCTGATCGACGGCGACAAATGGATCGCCGATTCCTGGGCCATCGCGAATTATCTCGAGGACGCGTATCCGGATGCGCCGTCATTGTTCGGCGGACCTGCCGCGCGCAGCTTGACCCGGCATTATTCGAGCTTTGCCGACAGCCTTGTCGCTGCGATCTTTCCCTTTGTCGCGCTCGACATCCTGGGACACGTCGCCGACCAGGATCGGGACTATTTTCGCTCGACCCGTGAGAAGCGCGTCAGCAACACACTCGAGGCTTTTGTTGCTGATCGCGACAGCAAGCTGGCTGCGTTTCGGGGAAGCCTTGCGCCGCTGCGCGCGACCCTGAAAACGCAACCGTATTTTGGCGGCGAAGGGCCGCTCTACGCCGATTACGCGATCTTCGGTCCGTTCCAGTGGGCACGTTGCATCAGCCCCTTCGTGCTCTTGGAAAAGGACGATCCGGTTCGCTTGTGGCGCGACCGGTTGCTTGATCGGTTCGACGGCTTGGCGCGCAGAGCACCGGCCTATGACGTCTGATCCGTAGTTTTTCAACAACAGCAGGTGTCAGTGAGGTTGTCATGTCCCTGAAGCAGCAACTCGCCGAATATCGCGCCGGCTGGTTCAAGCGCGTGCCCGCGGAACGGCAGGCGATCATGGAGCGGCATATCGAAGGGCTACGTAACGGCATCGCCAAGACGGTGCTGAAGATTGGAGATCGCGCTCCGGCCATTGTGCTCGGCAACGCCAAGGGCGAAACAATCGATGTCGGATCGTTTTTGCAGAAGGGAGCTGTCATTGTCACGTTCTATCGCGGCGGTTGGTGCCCTTACTGCAATTTCGAGCTGCGGGCGTTTCAGCAGATTCTTCCCGAGATCAAGGCGACCGGCGCATCATTGGTGGCAATCAGTCCTGAAAAACCCGACGACACACTGTCGACGGCGGAAAAGAACGCGCTCAGCTTCGAAGTGCTTAGCGATATCGGACAGAAGGTCGGCCGTGCTTTCGGCCTGGTCTATGACTTCAGTGACGAGTTGAAGTCCGCCTATAAAGAGTTCGGGATAGACATTCCGGGCAAGAATGGCGCCGAGGAATGGGCGCTGCCGATCTCGGCCACTTACGTGATCGATCGCGATGGCACGATCATCTACGCCTATACCGATGCCGATTATCGCGACCGTGCTGATCCAGCCGATGTGCTCACGGTGTTGAAAGCAACGGCCGCCGCAGCATAGCTTTCAGCGCCGTCAATCCAGCGTAACATGCGCGGTGGTGATCACGTTCTTCCACAGTTCGGTCTCTTGACGGAAGTAGGCCGCGGTCGCCTGCGGTGTGCCGCCGACCGGCTCCGCTTGGAGATTAGCGAGACTTTTCAGGATGGCCGGATCGTGCAGCGCCTCGTTCACCCCGGCGTTGACCTTGTCCGCGACGGCCTGCGGCGTTCCTTGCGGCGCGACGATCGCGTACCAGGCAGCGGCGGCGAAACCCGGCAGGGTCTCGGCAATAGTCGGCACGTCGGGCAGGCTTGCCATGCGCTGCGGCGAAGCGACCGCGATCAGCTTGAGCTTGCCTGATTTAACCAGCTGCATCGAGACGCCGAGATTGTCGAACATGCAATCGACGCTGCCGGCGATCAGATCGTTCAGCGCCGGCGCAGAGCCACGATAGGGCACGTTCTGCAATTTTACTTTTGCCATCATCTGAAACAGTTCGGACGTCAGGTGCGAGGTGGTGCCGTTGCCTTGCGTGGCGTCCGTGACCTTGCCGGGATTGGCCTGCGCATAGGCGATGAAGTCCTTCACGGTATTTGCCGAGATCTTGTCCGGATTGACCACGAGCGCATTCGGCACGCGCCCGATCACGACAATAGGCACGAATTGCGTGGGATCGAAGCCAAGCTGCGGATAGAGATTTTGATTGATGACCAAAGGCGGCGGCGGCGCCGACAACAGCGTGTAGCCGTCGGGGTCGGATTTGGCGACGAACTCGGCGCCGATATTGCCGCCTGCGCCGGTGCGGTTCTCGAGCACAAACGGCTGCCCCCACTTCTTTGACAGCCATTCGGCGATGATGCGCGGCACGACATCGGCCGTGCCGCCAGCAGGGAAGGGCACCACGATCTTGACCGGGCGGGAGGGGTAATCGTCGGCGCGGGCGGACGCCGTAATCAGGCCCGTCAGCGGCAGCGCCAAGGCGAAAACCACGACCAAAAAATTTGCTGCGCCGCGAGAAAAGCCGGCCCTAACATATGTCGCCATCATATTTTTCTTTGTTCCGTGAGCGTTTCCAGGCCGCGGAACTTAGCCAAACCGGTCCCTTGCCGCCAGCGCGTGATGGTCGCGGTGGGCTTTTTGGACCAGTCACCGGAGATTTGCTCTAAAGAAACACTTTGCTGTCACGATTGGGGCTTAACGCGCTACGGGGTGTGGTGGGGTCTCATGTCGGGAAAAGTTGTTGCCGTTGTTGCGTTTGCGAGTTTGGCGGTTGGCCTAGCGGCTTGCGCCAATACCGGACCGAAGGAAGCCGGCGGCACTGCCGCAGGCGCCGTTGCCGGCGGCGTCATCGGCAATCTGGTCGGCGGCAGCGCGGGCAACCGGCTGGCTGGCACGGTGATCGGCGCCACAGTCGGCGGCCTGATCGGCAATCGTGTCGGCGCTTCGCTTGACGACGAGGACAGGCGGCGCGCTTACGCGGCGCAGATGCAGGCGCTCGACACCGGCCCCTCGGGCGCACCTGTAGCGTGGCGCAATCCGGACGACGGACGCTACGGGAATGTCGTGCCGGGTCCCGCCTATCAGGCCAACGGCGCCACATGCCGGCAATACACCGAGACGATTTACATCGACGGCCGACCCCAGACTGCGCGCGGTACAGCCTGCCGTAATCCCGACGGCACCTGGACGGCGGTCGAGTAAGACGGGCGCGCGCCGCGAGCGGTGTTACGGCGTCGGACGGCGCTCTTGCAGTATAGCGTTCGGTTTGATCTTCTTTTGCAATTGTTGCCGGCCGCGTGAGTTCCTCTTCAAAATAATTTGGGAGACTTGAGAATGCGTGCAGCGCATTTGGCATTCACAGCAATATTGCTCACAGCCATGGCCTGCGGCTTGGCCGCTTGCGGCAAAGGACCGCAAGGTGATGCCGGCCCCGCCGGTCCGCAGGGCGCCAAGGGCGAAACTGGCGCGGCGGGACCCATCGGCCCAGCAGGTCCCGCGGGTCCCCAAGGCCCGGCCGGTCCGCAAGGTCCGGCGGGAGCACCGAGCCCAAGCATCAGGGTGGTCAAATCGGACTGCACGTCCGGCTGCGCCGTGCAGTGCCAGGAAAATGAAGTCCTGGTAACGGCCTATTGCGGGCCGACCCGCAACGCCGCGCAAATCCTCGGCGAGCGCGGCGCGTCGTGCGGACCCGATGCCGGCCCGGCGAATGCGCCTCTGGTCGCAGTCTGCGTCGCCGCGCCACAATAAGTCGCCGCGCCACAATCGGTTGAACTGGGTTACGTAAGCGGCGGCAAGTCGAACCGCCGCTTTCACTTTCTCTAAACCCGTTTCCAGCAACGCCGCCGCACGACGCGCAAAAGGCCGCGAAACAGGCCATTTCCGCCCTCATTGCGGCGCTTACACGTAACTGCTTCTTAAGCCACCGCCGCTTAGAACCTTGGCCGTCAGTTCAGCACGGTTCATTTGCCTATGACGAGCGATGGACAATCCATCGAACGGCTGCGGGAGTATCTCCGGACGCTCACGCCGGAGGCGCGGTCGATGCTCGTCCAGGAGCTTGAGCGCAATTTGCTGCGCGGCGAGGAAGGCGCGAGCACCGATCTGATCCTGCAGGAATTGCGCAGCGCGATCCGCGCCGACGCCCAGCAGGTGCCCCGCATCGGCGACGCTGCGCGACTGTTCTTCGCCCCGCTTGAACCTTTTCTCATCGACGGCCGCGCCGATCACAAGCGCATCGGCCGCATCGCCCGGGTCTCGCTCGAGCCGATATGGGGCTGGATCCGCCGCGACCTGATGCCCGCCGAGGTCAAGGCGCTGGGCGATGACATCAATCGGGCTTTGCTTGCCGACGACCGCAACCGCGCCGACCAATTGGTGCGCACGCTGCATGATCGCGCCATCCGGCGCATCAGAGACGCGGTCGCCGAAGTCGGCGGCGATGAAAAATCGCGCCGTCGGCTTGCCGTTCAAGTCGGCACGCCGCGCGCTATCGAAGATCTCGGTACGCTGGTATCGATCTTCTCGCTACGCGAAATGCTGGCCGATCTTGCCAAGCGGCTGCCTGGTCAGATCAAGACTTTTGAGCGCGAGCAAATCGAACCGCTGTGGGCGCTGCTCGATGCCGCGACCGCACAAGCGGCCTTGGATCGGGCCGGCGCCCGCAAATCGGATGCCATTGTCTATTGCCTCATTCTGGTGATGAACCGGCTCGCAGCGCCATGGCAGCTCGTGCGCATTGCCACGCGCGCGGCCGAAAGCGACGACACTCAACGTATCGCCGAAACGCCTTATGCCGCCGCGATCGGGATCGTGCTTGGCGAGGCCGAGAACATGGTCGCCGAATTGCGCGCCGAGATCAAAGCGGGGCAGCCGATCGTGTCGGCGCTGAAAAACATTCACGACACGGCGCGTGAATTGCGCTCGGAAATCAACATGTCGTTCGATTCGCCCTGGAGCCGCCATTTGGCGGCGATCCGCAACGACGTCTCTGCGCTCCTGAAGTTGGAAATCGAGACAACACCAGGAAGCGTCCGGCGGCTGTTGCGGCCGCGCCTCAATAAAGACATCGCGCCGGGGGCGCTGCTTGATCCGCTCGATGTCGAGCAGGCCGAGATGCGGGTCGAGTTCGTCGGCGCCTGCCGTCATTACGCCGCCGAGCTCGCCGTCAGCGAAGCGACCATGCGCGCGCATTCGGAACTGACCCATATTCTCGAAACCGGCACCAAGATCCTGCTCGATTCGCTGCGCCAGGCAGGTGACGACGACCGGCCGTTCCGCCAGTCGCAGGTCGAAGCCGCGATCCGATTTTGCCGGCCTGTATTCGGCGCCGAATATGCGGGGCTTCTGGCCAAGGCGGCCGAGGTGGCGGTCCAGGCAGCGATCCCCGTCGAGCGCAAGCCGGCGCGCGCCTAAGCAGCCACGACCAAGATTCTGCGCAATCTCAGAGGTTTCGCGCGAAGTTCCCGCAAGAGTGCCCAATTGCCGCGCCTCCGACCTCCCATTGCGGGCGCATTCGCGCCGTGATGTATAGGCGGCCCGCGTCGAGGTTTTGTCCATGATTGCCCATAGGGCTGTACCGTCTGCCCTGATAACGACGTGTTGATGCGACGCCCGAAACGATGATGCTTTGGCTCATTTTCGCTGTTATGACCGCCGCGGCCGTTGGCGCCGTCTGGTGTCCGCTTGCGCGCAAGGGCAAGGGCCGCACCGGCGGCAGCGATCGGCTCGTCTACCAGGATCAGCTCCTTGAGATCGAGCGCGACCGGGCGGCCGGCTTGATCGGCGGAGCGGAGGCGGAATCAGCGCGGGTCGAGATTTCGCGCCGCCTCTTGGCCGCGGCGGACGCGGAGCATTCGGCCGCGGCGCCGCCGCCTGCCGAGCGATTTGCGTTCATGCACCGTGCCGCGGCTATCGCCTGCGCCGTCATCTTACCAGCGGTTGGGCTCGGCTTTTATCTCTGGCTCGGCGCTCCCGAGATACCAAGCCAATCGGCCTTTGCGCGTGTCGATACGCCGCTCGGAGAGCGGTCGATCGCGAGCTTGGTCGTCCAGGTCGAGGCGCATCTTGCCAGTAATCCCAATGATGGGGCCGGCTGGGAAGTGATCGCGCCGGTCTATATGCGGCTCGGCCGTTTCAGCGACGCCGCCGCAGCTTGGCGCAAGACGATCGCGTTGAACGGTGACAATGCGACACGCGAGTCGGCGCTTGGCGAAGCGCTCGTTGCTTCAGCAAACGGTATCGTCACCGATGAAGCGCTGAGCACATTTCAGCATGCCGTCGCGGCGGATCCCCACGAGCCCAAAGCGAGCTATTTCCTCGGTCTCGCCGATGAGCAGGCCGGCAAGCGTGATGCCGCTATAGCAAAGTGGCGTGCTTTGCTGGACAGCACACCGCAAGACGCGCCCTGGAAAGAATTCGTGCGCAACGCCTTGGCGCGCGTCAACGCAGCGCCCGCTTCGGCCACTGCAGATGCCGGCGATGCCGCAGCGGGGGCGGGTGACGGGCAACGCGCCGAAATGATTCAAGGGATGGTGCAACGGCTGGCTGATCGGCTGCACACCAGCGGCGGCAATGTCGACGAATGGCTTCGCCTGGTGCAGGCTTATATTGTGCTTGGCGACCGCGATAAGGCGAAAGGCGCGGTGACCGATGCGAAACGCGCACTGTCGGATCATCCCGACGAAATCAGGCGGATCGACGATCTCGTCAAAGGACTTGGGCTGAACGGCTAAGATTTGGGCTGAACGGCTAATATATGGAATGCCGAATATGAAATCGGGACAACACGAATGACACGCAAGCAGCGGCGCCTGGTTCTGATCGGCTCTGGCCTTGGGGTGCTCGCGATCGCGGTCGCGCTGATGCTCAATGCGTTCCGCGATTCCATCGTCTTCTTCAATTCGCCGAGCGATGTGGCCGAGCGGCATGTCGGGCCAGGCACCCGCATTCGCCTTGGCGGCCTGGTCAAGGACGGCAGTCTGGTTCGCGGCAGTAATCTCGCGGTGCGCTTCGAAGTCACCGACGGCAAGACGGAGATCCCGGTCGACTATCAGGGCGTGTTGCCGGACCTGTTTCGGGAAGGGCAGGGCGTGGTGGCCGAAGGCGCGCTCAACAATGCCGGCGTATTCGCCGCCGACACCATTCTCGCCAAGCACGACGAGACCTACATGCCCAAGGAAGTTGCTGATGCCCTGAAGAAGTCGGGACATTGGAAGGACGATTACGCCAAGCAGGCCAACGGCAGCGCGAGCAGCAAATGAGAGGGCGCGGTTCATGATCCCCGAGCTCGGCCACTATGCACTGATACTGGCGCTGGGGCTTGCGCTCATTCAGGGCACGATGCCGATCGTCGGCACCCGCAGCAACGATCTTGCGCTGATGAACATGGCGGCGCCGACGGCGCTGGCGCAATTCTTTTTTGTCGCGCTCGCCTTCGGGGCGCTCGCCTACAGCTATGTGACTTCGGACTTCTCGGTGATGAATGTTTACGAGAATTCGAATTCGCATATGCCGCTGATCTATCGCTTCGCCAGTGTCTGGGGCAATCACGAAGGCTCCATGATGCTGTGGGTGTCGATCCTGACCTTCTTCGGCGCGCTGGTTGCCTTGTTCGGCACCAATCTGCCGCTGGTGCTCAAGGCCAATGCGCTTGCGGTGCAGGCCTGGATCGCGGCCGCCTTTCACCTCTTCATCCTCATCACCTCGAACCCGTTTCTGCGTATCGCCGACGCGCCGCTTGAGGGCCAGGATCTCAATCCGATCCTGCAAGATCCCGGTCTCGCCTTCCATCCACCGATGCTCTATCTCGGCTATGTCGGCTTCTCGATCGCATTCTCCTTTGCCATCGCCGCGTTGATTGAAGGCCGCATCGATGCGGCCTGGGCGCGCTTCGTGCGGCCCTGGGTGCTCGGCGCCTGGATGTGCCTGACGCTCGGTATCGCCGGCGGTTCTTATTGGGCCTATTACGAACTCGGCTGGGGCGGTTTCTGGTTCTGGGATCCGGTCGAGAACGCGTCGCTGATGCCATGGCTCGCCGGCACGGCGTTGCTGCACTCCGCCGTGGTCATGGAAAAGCGCGGTGCGCTGAAAGTGTGGACGATCCTGCTCGCCATTCTCGCTTTCTCGCTATCGCTAATCGGAACCTTCTTGGTGCGCTCGGGCGTGCTCACCTCCGTACATGCCTTTGCGACTGATCCGGCGCGCGGCGTTTTCATCCTCGCCATTCTGATCGTCTTCATCGGCGGCGCTCTGGCGCTTTATGCTTGGCGCGCGCCATTGCTGAAGCAGGGCGGTTTGTTCGCGCCGATCTCACGCGAAGGCGCGCTGATCTTCAATAATCTCTTTCTCACCACGGCCTGCGCCACGGTATTGGTCGGTACGCTTTATCCGCTGGCGCTGCAGGCGCTGACCGGCGACAAGATTTCCGTCGGCCCGCCGTTCTTTGACGCGACGTTCGGGCCGCTATTCATTCCATTGATGCTGGCGATGCCGTTCGGCCCGCTCTTGGGCTGGAAGCGCGGCGATATTTTCGGTGCTGCGCAGCGGCTCCTTGTGGCCGCGCTTCTCGCCGCGCTCGGCATTGCCGCGGCTTTTGCGCTTGAACATGGCGGACCGGTGCTGGCGCCATTCGGCGTCGGCGTCGCCGTCTTCGTCATGATCGGTGCCGTCATCGATATTGCTGAACGCACCATGATCCTGCGCGTGCCGTTTCGCGCCGCGCTGCAACGCGCCTTGGGCTTGCCGCGTTCGGCCTGGGGCACTGCCTTTGCGCATTTCGGGATCGGCATGACGCTGCTCGGCATCGTCAGCGTCACTGCCTGGGGAATAGAGCGCATCGTCGAGGTCAAGCCGGGCGATACGCTCGAGATCTCGCATTACCGTGCGACCTTCATCGGTCTGCTGGATCGGCCCGGTCCGAACTACCGTGATGTCGTCGGCCGCTTCACCATTCACCGCGCCTCCGGTGAATATCTCGGCAATATGGAGCCGAGCCGCCGTACCTTTACCGCGCGCAACGAGGCGACGACCGAGGCGGCGCTGATGACGCGTGGCTTCAGCCAGCTTTATGTGTCGCTCGGCGATCCCGGCAAAGACGGCTCCGCCGCAGTGCGGCTCTACTACAAGCCGCTTGTCCTGATGATCTGGCTCGGTGCTGCATTTATGTTTCTGGGGGGAGGATTGTCGCTCTCTGACAGAAGGCTGCGCGTCGGCGCGCCGCGCCCGGCGAAAAGCCGGCTCGCCGCCGCGGTGCAGCCGGCGGAGTAAGCGCCATGACGCAGGTCCTGAGAAAATATCTGCAGGCGGCGATACTCATTGCGGCTTTATCGCCTCTGGCTGTGCCGGCCGTGGTCTTCGCCGTCGAACCAAATGAGATGTTGTCGGACCCAGCGCTCGAAGCGCGTGCCCGCGCGCTGTCGCAGGGCTTGCGCTGCCTCGTCTGCCAGAACGAGTCGATCGACGATTCCGGCGCGTCGCTTGCGCATGACATTCGCGTTCTGGTGCGCGAGCGCATCAAGGCCGGCGATACCGACCAACAGGTGATCGATTTTCTGGTCGCGCGTTACGGCGAATTCGTCCTGCTCAAGCGGCCTTTGTCCTGGCACACCGTGGCATTGTGGGGATTGCCGCCCGGCCTTCTGCTGATCGGCATCATCGTTATGATCGTGATGGCGCGGCGCCGGGCCGAGGTTTTGGCTGCGCCTGCGCTCACTTCGGCTGAAGAGGCCCGCGTCGAGGAACTGCTGCGCCGCGAAGGCTTGTCTTAGCTCGCCCCATATTTGGCGCGCTCAACACCGCGCAAGCGTGCTTCCGGCAGGCATCTGCGACTAATCACACTTGTTTGCAACTTGTTGTTTTGGATAATAAAATTCAGGTTTTGCTAAACATTACGAAGTTTTAATGCAGCCGACAGAGCGCGGTAAGGCGCGGGGCCTCATGTTTTGCTCAGCAGCGGGGTCAAAACGGCTGTAACGTCAGGTAGTTTTTGGTTGCAGGCCGAGCGACGGGTTTTGGAGACGGATATGACGCAAATATCGATGCAGTCGCGCCGATCTGTTCGGCGCGTCGCTCTTCTGACAACGGCGTTTGCCGGACTTGGCGCGTCGGCCTTGGTGCTCGCGCCAAATGTGCCGGCTTATGTCGGATCCGCGGTCGCACAGAATCTGACCGAGAAGGTCCAGCAACTACCGCAGCGTCCGATGGGCTTCGCCGACATCGTCGAGAAAGTGAAGCCTGCGGTGATCTCGGTGCGCGTGAAGATCGACCGGCCGGCCAATACCGGCCTCAGCGATGACGATCTGCCGTTTCCGCCGGGCTCGCCATTCGAGCGCTTCTTCAAGCGCTTCGGCGCGCCCAATGGCGGACAGCCGGGCGGTCATCAGGTGATCACCGGCCAAGGCTCGGGGTTCTTTATCACCGCTGACGGCTATGCCGTGACCAATAACCACGTCGTGCAGAACGCCGAAAAAGTTCAGGTCACGACCGACGACGGCAAGTCCTTGAGCGCCAAGGTGATCGGCACCGACCCGAAGACTGATCTCGCTTTGATCAAGGTCGACGGCAACGATTTCCCGTTCGTGAAACTGGCCGACACGCCGCCGCGCATCGGCGATTGGGTGCTCGCAGTCGGCAATCCGTTCGGTCTTGGCGGCACCGTGACCGCCGGCATCGTGTCGGCGCGCGGCCGCGATATCGGCGCCGGTCCTTATGACGACTTCATCCAGATCGATGCGCCGGTGAACAAAGGCAATTCCGGCGGTCCGACATTCGATGTCGACGGCAATGTTATTGGCGTCAACACGGCGATCTTCTCGCCGTCGGGCGGGTCTGTCGGCATCGCTTTCGACATCCCGGCCGAAACCGTAAAGAGCGTTGTCGCGCAATTGCGCGACAAGGGCAGCGTCACCCGTGGCTGGATTGGTGTGCAGATCCAGACCGTGACGCCTGACATTGCCGACAGCATGGGCCTGAAAGAGGCGACCGGTGCACTTGTCTCCGAGCCGCAGAAGAACAGCCCGGCGGCCGCCGCCGGCATCCAAAGCGGTGATGTCATCGTCTCCGTCGACGATGTCCCAGTGCACGACGCGCGCGATCTTGCGCGCAAGATCGGCACGATGGCGCCTGGCGCGTCGGTAAAGCTCGGCACCATCCATGGCGGTCAGAACAAGACTTTGACATTGACCCTTGGCACGCTACCGACCGACACCAAAGTGGCGTCGAACGACCAGGATAGCCCACACGACACGGCCGACGCCGAAGTCCCCAAGCTCGGCTTGACGCTCGCGCCCGCCGACAAGAATTCCGGCGGCTCGGGCGTTGTCGTTACCGCGGTGGCCGACGGCGGTGTTGCGGCCGAGCACGGCTTCCAGGTCGGTGACGTGATTCTCGATGTCGGCGGCAAATCGGTTTCGACGCCGGCGGATATCCGCAAAGGGCTCAGCGACGCCAAGAACGACGGCAAGCACACGGTTTTGTTCCGCGTCAAATCGCGTGACGGCACACGATTTGTTGCCCTTCCGCTCGGCAATGCGTGAGCACTGAGGGGGAATCGAGCGCAGGCAAACGTATCATGGAGCCGGCCAGGATTGACGCGGCTCTGACGAGAAAGGGGCATCCGCTGGCATCCGTCGCCCCCGCTGGCGGGCGTTCCTGGGGGCGGGTCGTAAGGCCCGTCCCCGCTGAATACCAACTCTGCCTCCGGCATCCGTCGCCCCCGCTGGCGGTGGAGTGGTAGGGGGGGTGGCGGGCAACCGCCACCCCTTCACTATTTTGCAAGCGATGTAGTGTGTATCATTTGCATCGATTTGGCTCGCCAGCCGGTTTTTGATTGCGGCGATAAATTATGCGCATTCTCGTTATCGAAGACGACCGCGACGCAGCCGATTATCTCGTCAAGGCATTCCGCGAGGTTGGCCATATGGCTGATCAAGCCGGCGATGGCGAGGAGGGGCTGCAACTTGCGCAAGACGGCGAATATGACGTCCTGATCATCGATCGCATGCTGCCCAAGCGGGATGGCCTGTCGATCATCTCGGCCTTGCGCGGGACATCGGTCGAGACACCGGTCTTGATCCTCTCGGCGCTCGGGCAAGTCGACGACCGCGTTAAAGGCTTGCGCGCCGGCGGCGACGATTATCTGGCCAAGCCCTATGCATTCTCGGAGCTTCTGGCCCGCGTTGAGGTCCTGGCACGACGGCGCGGCAGCCGCGGCGAGGAGACCGTCTATCGCGTCGCCGACCTCGAGCTGAACCGGCTGTCGCACGAGGTCAGCCGCGCCGGGCAAGAGGTGCAGCTGCAGCCGCGCGAATTTCGCCTGCTCGAGTACCTGATGCGGCACGCCGGCCAGGTCGTGACCCGCACCATGCTTTTGGAAAATGTCTGGGACTATCATTTCGATCCGCAGACCAATGTGATCGACGTGCACATTTCGCGATTGCGATCTAAAATCGACAAAGGCTTTGCGCAACCGCTGCTGCATACCGTGCGCGGCGCGGGCTATATGATCCGCGACAGCGCGCGGTAACAGGCGGCCAAGGACCGCTCCAAGGACCGCTCCAGGTCGCCGCGGAATTGGCTGGAAGGCCCGGCCGTCCGGAACGGATCGCGGCGGGCCGGGGCAGGCGCAATCAAGGGAAAATGGAAGATCGCCGGGAGATCGCCATGAGTAACGCGGGCACGAGTAACGCGGGCACCAGTAACGCGGGCACCAGCAAATACGGTTCAGGCTATGCAGCGCCCTTTATTGCCGCGCGCGAGCTGCTGTTCAAGCATCGCGAGGATTACGCGCGCGCCTATCAGGACTTCCAATGGCCGAAGCTCGATCGCTTCAACTGGGCGCTCGACTATTTCGACGTCATGGCGCGTGACAATGTGCATCCGGCGCTGTGGCTGGTCGATGAGGACGCGGGTGAGACCAAGCTCTCCTTCGCCGAGATCAGCGAGCGCTCGAACCGGATCGCCAATGCGTTGCGCGGCCACGGCGTCCGCCGCGGCGATCGCATCCTGGTCATGCTCGGCAATGTCGTGCCGCTGTGGGAATGCATGCTGGCGGCGATGAAGCTCGGTGCAGTGATCGTGCCGGCGACCACATTGCTCACGCGCAACGATCTGGCTGACCGCTTTGCCCGCGGCCGCGTTCGCCATGTCATTGCCAGCGCCGACGCTGCGGCGAAATTCGCCGATCTGCCGGGCGACTATACGCGTATCGTCGTCGGCAAGGGGTTGCCAGGCTGGATTCCGTTCGAGGCCGGCTACGCATCGCCCGCAACCTTTACGCCAGACGGCGAGACGCGGGCCGACGATCCGATGTTGCTCTATTTCACCTCCGGCACGACGGCGACGCCGAAGCTCGTCCTGCACAGCCACCAGAGCTATCCGGTCGGCCACTTGTCGACCATGTATTGGATCGGGCTGCAGCCGGGTGATCTGCATCTCAATATTTCCTCGCCAGGCTGGGCCAAGCATGCCTGGAGTTGCTTCTTCGCGCCGTGGAATGCCGAGGCCGCGGTATTCATCGTCAACCAGAAGCGCTTCAATGCGCGTGGTCTTCTCGACACCGTCGCGCGCTGTGGGGTGACCACGTTTTGCGCGCCGCCGACCGTCTGGCGCATGCTGATCCAGGAAGATCTCGCGGCCTGGAAAATGAGCATGAAGGAACTGATCGGGGCCGGCGAGCCGCTCAATCCGGAAGTGATCGAGCGCGTCAAAGCCGCCTGGGGCATCACCATTCGCGATGGCTATGGGCAAACCGAAACCACGGCGATGGTCGGCAATACGCCTGGGCAGAAGGTCAAGTCCGGCTCTATGGGCCGGCCGCTGCCGGGCTATCGCGTCGCGCTGCTCGATGCCAATGGCGCCGCTGCGACCGAGGGCGAGATCTGTCTGAAGCTCGATCCGCGGCCGACCGGCCTGATGCAGGGCTATCAGGCCGACGATGGCGGCGTGCGAGCGCTCGACGGCGCGGTCTATCGCACCGGCGACGTTGCCGCGGTCGACGACGATGGTTATCTCACCTATGTCGGTCGCGCCGATGACGTATTCAAAGCGTCCGACTATCGGATCAGCCCGTTCGAGCTTGAAAGCGCGCTGATCGAACATCCGGCGATCGCCGAGGCGGCCGTTGTGCCGTCGCCTGATCCGATGCGGCTTGCCATTCCGAAGGCCTATCTGGCACTGGCGCCAGGCCATGCGGCGGACCGCGCCACGGCTTTGTCGATCTTCCGGCATTGCCGCACGGCGCTCGCACCGTTCAAGCGGGTGCGGCGCATCGAATTCGCCGAATTGCCCAAAACCATTTCCGGCAAGATCCGGCGCGTCGAATTGCGGCGGGCCGAAGCCGCCAACCGCCGCGATAACACGCGCGCCGAGCTCGAATTCCGGGAAGAGGATTTTTCCGAGACTGAACTCGGCGCGCCATCCGAAAGAACCTGAAGAAGAACTGATACGTGTCTGCGCTCGGCAAACTCCTCCGGACTACGGCGTTCCAGCTAACGCTCGTCTATCTCCTTATCTTCATTCTGTTTGCCGCGTCGTTGCTCGGCTATTTTGCGCTGAACACGCGCCGCCTGATCACCGAACAGATTACGACGACGGTGAATACCGAAATCAGCGGCCTGTCCGAGCAATATGCCCAAGGCGGCATCAGGCGGCTTGTCATCGCCGTCGACCTGCGCTCGCGGCGGCCGGGATCGAGTCTTTATCTTGTGACAACGCCGACCGGCGAGGGGCTTGCCGGCAATGTCGGCTCGCTGGAGCCGGGCGTGCTCGACCATCCTGGCTGGCTGGAGACGAATTACCGCAGGCTCGACGCGCCGGAGGGCAGCGACCATCGCGCGCTTGTGCAGGTGGTGCAGCTTCCCGGCGGTTTTCATCTCCTGGTCGGCCGCGATCTCGAGGAGCGTGAGCGGCTGTTCGGCATCATCGCCAATGCCGGCCAGTGGTCGATCGCGCTGGTGATCGTGCTCGGCCTGATCGGTGGATTCTTCGTCAGCGGCCGCGTTCTCAAGCGCATCGATGCCATGAGCGGTACGGCGCAGACCATCATGCGGGGCGATTTGACCGGCCGCCTGCCGGTCGCCGGCACCGGTGATGAGCTCGATCGGCTCGCGGACAACGTCAATGCCATGCTCGAGCGCATCGAAGCGCTGATGAAAGGGCTCAAGGAAGTCTCCGATAACATCGCGCACGATCTGAAAACGCCGCTGACGCGGCTGCGCAATCGCTGTGAGCAGGCGCTGCGCAATCCCACGGGCGAAGCCGGTTACCGCGCCGCGCTCGAAGCAACGATCGCAGAATCCGACGATCTCATTCGCACCTTCGATGCGTTGCTGATGATCGCGCGTGCCGAATCCGGTCAGGCGCGCGACAATATGACGGAGTTCGACGCGGCTCAGATCGCGCGCGACGTGGGCGAGCTATACGAGCCGCTGGCGGAAGAGAAGGGCCTCGAACTGAAGGTCGAGGCGCCGGCTGAGGCGCCAGTGCGTGGTAACCGCGAACTGGTCAGTCAGGCGCTGGCGAATCTGATCGACAACGCGATCAAATATGCCGCGCCGAACGGCAACGCGGGCAAGGTGGCCGATGGTGGTGCGAACAACGTGGTCAACGGCGCGCCCGCCGAGATCGTCGTCGCCGCGGGCAAGGAAGGTGAGCGTATCGCCCTGAGTGTCTCCGATCACGGCCCGGGGATTCCCGAGGCCGATCGCGGCCGTGTCGTCGAGCGCTTTGTCCGGCTTGAGCAGAGCCGGTCCGCGCCCGGCTCCGGCCTGGGGCTCAGTCTTGCCTCAGCCGTGGCGCGGCTGCATGGCGGCGAACTGAAACTCGAGGATAATCATCCGGGCCTGCGCAGCATCATCGCCTTGCCGCGGGCGGGACCCGTGGTGACAGGATGACAGATCCTGCCGCCGGCGCGCTGACGCGAGCACGCACAGAGGCGGCGCTGGTGCGGCGCTTGCGCGGCCCTCTACCGTCGCCGTCGCCTTCATCCGCCGCACTCGTTACATCATGGCTCGAAAGTGTTGAACCAGCCGCCGCCGGCACATTGACGGCGCTGCTGCGCGAATACCCGCCGCTTGTGCAAATGCTCGACGGCGTGGCGGAAGCGGCGCCCTTTCTTTTCGACCTCGTTCAGGCCGACGCCGCGCGCTTTGTGCGGCTCATGGAAAGCGCGCCCGAAGAGGCGCTCGCGGCCCTGATCGAAAGGGCGCGCGACGCAGCGTCGGCGGCACCGACGCAAGCCGAGCTGATGCGAATTCTCCGCCGCATGAAGGCAGAAGCTGCGCTTTTGATCGCGCTTACAGATATCGGCAATGTCTGGCCGGTCGCGCGCGTGACAGCGGCGCTCACTGAGGTCGCTGAGACGGCGCTTCGTGCCGCTGCGCAATTTCTTCTGCGCGAAGCCGCAATACGCGAGAAGATCGTGCTCGCCGATCCCGACAATCCCGAACACGGATCGGGCTATATCGCGCTCGCCATGGGCAAGATGGGCGGCCATGAGCTCAATTACTCGAGCGATATCGATCTCATGGTCTTCTTCGATCGCGGTGCCGCCAAGTTTGCGCCCGGCGTCGAGCCTGGCCAGTTCTACGTGCGGCTGACGCGCGATCTCGTCAAAATCCTCCAGGAGCGGACGGTGGACGGTTATGTCTTCCGTGTCGACTTGAGGTTGCGGCCTGATCCGTCCTCGACGCAGATTGCGATCTCGACCGAAGCCGCCCTCGATTATTACGAGCACCGTGGCCAGAACTGGGAACGCGCAGCGCTGATCAAGGCGCGGCCATGCGCCGGTGACCTCTCTGCCGGCGACAGGTTTTTGCGTGAGCTGTCGCCCTTCGTCTGGCGGAGATATCTCGACTTCGCCACTATCGCCCATGTTCACCAGATGAAGCGGCAGATCCACGCCTATCGCGGGCATGGCGAGATCGCGGTCGAGGGCCACAATATCAAGCTTGGCCGCGGCGGCATCCGCGAAATCGAGTTTTTCGTGCAAACCCAGCAACTCATCGCCGGCGGCCGCCACGCCCAATTGCGCGGCGGCGGTACGATCGAAACGCTCGACGCGCTGGCCAAGGAAAAATGGATCAATGAGGAGGCACGTCATGAATTGACGGCGGCGTATGACTTCCTGCGCCGTGTCGAGCATCGCCTGCAGATGATGGGCGACGAGCAAACTCACACGCTGCCGTCGAAGCCGCAAGCGCTGGACCTCTTTGCGCGCTTTCTCGGCTTCACGAGCCGTGACGATTTTGCCGCGGCGCTGCTTCGTCATATGCGCAGGGTCGAGCGGCATTACGTCAGACTGTTCGAGCATGCGCCGGAATTGCTGGCGGAGCATCTCAACCTCTCCTTTGCGACAGGCGAGGCGGATGGCGGCGGAAAAGATCTGGCCGGGAGCGAGGTCAGGACGGTGGACGACACGCTCGAGCACCTGTCACTTATGGGTTTTCGCCAGCCGCACGAGATTGCCGAAACAGTGCAGCGCTGGCGCTCGGGCTCGTATCGGGCACTGCGCGGCGAACAGGCGCGCGCCAATCTCGACGATCTCGTGCCGGTTATCATCGATCAGTGCGCGCGCGCGGAAAATCCGGATGCAGCTTTTGCCGCATTCGACCGTTTCCTTGCAAATTTGCGTGCCGGCGGACGTTTCTTGTCGCTGCTGCGGCAAAACCCGCAATTGATCCGCTTCGTTTCCCTCATGCTTGGCGTCGCGCCGCGGCTCACGGACATTCTCGCGCAAAATCCGCATTTCATCGATCCGCTGGTCGACCCGACCTTCTTCGGCTCCGTGCCGGACGGGCAGCGTCTCGAGATGGTGCTGTCGAGCGCGCTGAACGAAGCGCGCGGCTACGAGACCATGCTTGACGCGATCCGTCTGCTCGGTCAGGAGCATATGTTTCTGATCGGCGCGCGCATCCTGTCGGGCTCGATCACCGCCGAACAAGCGGGCGAAGTGTTCGCCCGGCTGGCTGATGTGCTGTTGCGCACCGTTCACGTCCGCGCTGAGGCCGATTTCGCCGAGACTTACGGTCGCATCCGCGGCGGCGAGAGCGCAATCTTGGCGCTGGGACGGCTTGGCGCGCGCGAGATGACGGCAAGTTCGGATCTCGATCTGATTGTGATCTACGATTTCGACCACAACCATCCTGAGTCGGATGGCGAGCGCTCGCTCTATGGTGCGCAATATTATGCTCGCTTTACCCAGCGGCTGATCAACGCGTTGACCGCGCAGACCAATTACGGGGTGCTCTATCAGGTCGATATGCGGCTGCGGCCGTCGGGCCGCTCGGGTCCGGTGGCAACGCAGATCGACGGTTTCATCAGCTATCAAGAGCGCGAAGCCTGGACCTGGGAACACATGACGCTGACGCGGGCCCGCGTTGTCTCCGGCCCGCCGGTTCTTGTTGCACGCATCGAAAAGGCGATCCGGGATGTGTTGTGCCGCGAGCGCGACACGCAGATGATCGCCGACGATGTCGTCACGATGCGCGCCGCGATCGCGAAGGAGAAGGGCGATTCGGACTTGTGGGATTTCAAATATGTCGCCGGCGGCCTTATAGATATCGAGTTCATCGTGCAATTTCTGCAGCTGACGCATGCTGCGGCGGTGCCGGATATTCTCGATACGTCGACGGTGCGCGTTCTGGAAAAAGCAGCACGGCTCGGCGTGCTCAAGCCCGAAGACGCCGAAGTGCTGCGGCCGGCCGTGCGGCTGTTCCACGACCTCACGCAAATCCTGCGGCTGTGTCTATCCGGACGGTTCGATCCGAAGACAGCGCATGTCGGCATTCTCGTGCTTTTGGCGCGCGCCGCGGACCTGCCGGATTTCGCCGCACTGCAAGCCCATGTCGAAGACACCCAGCGCCATGTGCGCGAATGTTTCGTGCGGATTTTGGGCAAGGCGCCGTAGAACAATGCAGGCGCGGCGCTCAGTCGAATGAAGATCAGGCAACCCGGCGATCGTCGAAAGTTCTGGCCTCCGCCGTGCGCACCGTTATCTTCGCGTGCAGCGGCAGGCGGACGACTACGATCGTGCCCCTACCGAGCGTCGAGCGGATTCGCATTTCGCCGCCATGGAGCTCGGCGAGCGATTTGGCGATGGCAAGGCCGAGGCCCGAGCCTTGATACTTCTTTGTCAGTTGGCTCTCGACCTGCTCGAAGGGCCGGCCGAGCTTGTGCAGGGCACCCCGTGGAATGCCGATGCCGTTGTCGCTGATCGCGATGGTCGCCATGCCGCCGCGGCTGCGCCCATAGAGCGTCACCGCACCGCCGTCGGGCGTGAATTTGACGGCGTTGGACAACAGATTGAGCGCGATTTGTTTCAGTGCGCGGCGGTCGGCGGTGAGCACGAGATCGGGATCGATCTGCGCTTCAAGATTGAGGTGCTTTTCGGTGGCCCGGGTCGAGACCACGCGCTGGCAGTCGGCGAGGATGGGCTCAAGCGCGACGGGTTCGGGCGCGAGCCGGATACCGCCGGCTTCGATTTTTGACATGTCGAGAATGTCGTTGATGACGTCGAGCAGATATTCGCCGCTCTCGCGAATGTCACGGGAATATTCGGTGTATTTCTCGGCGCCGAGCGGGCCGAACATTCCGGATTCCATGATTTCGGAGAAGCCGATAATGGCGTTGAGCGGCGTGCGCAGCTCGTGGCTCATATTGGCGAGGAATTTCGATTTCGCCTGGTTGGCGTCCTCAGCACGGGTCTTTTCCTCGGCATATTTGCCGGCGAGATCGGCGAGCTCGGCGGTTTGCAGCTCGAGTGTGCGCTGAGATTTGCGCAGGTCGACGATGGTGGCGATCTGGCGTTTTTCGCCCTCGACCAATTTCTGCTCGTGCTGCTTGAGCTTGGTGATGTCCGTTCCGACCGAGACGTAGCCGCCGTCCTTGGTGCGGCGCTCGCTGATATGCATCCAGCGGCCGTCGTCGAGCTGGGCCTCGAAGGTGCGGGCGCCGCGCGGCTGGCCGTCATCATTAACCACGGTCGTGCGGATGATCGGCGTCTTGCCCGCGGCGACGATGGCCTCGTAAGGCGTTCCGGAGTTCATGGCTTCGTCGGGGAGGTGATGCAATTGCTGAAAGTTCGAATTGCAGAGCACGAGGCGGTTGTCGGCGTCCCACAACACGAAAGCTTCGGGAATGGTCTCAATGGCGTCGCGCAGCCGCAGGTCGGCGGCGACGGTGCGCTCGACCAGGCTCTTCTGCTCGGTAATGTCGACTGCGATGCCGATAAGATGCAAGCCGTCCTCGTCATCTTGTCGCGCCAGCTCGCAGCGCGCCCGCAGCCACAGCCATCGTCCGTCGGCATGCCGCATGCGGAAGGCATGGTCGATCGACTGCATCTTGCGGTCGGCAAGCTGGGCCGCGAGCTGATAGAGATTAATGTCGTCGTGATGAACCAGCGCGTTGACTTCGCCGAAGGTGAGCAGATCGTCCTTTTGCGGCAGGCCAAGCAGATCGTACATCGAATGCGACCAGAACACGCGGCCGCGCGCCAGATCCCAATCCCACAAGCCGCAACGGCCGCGATTGAGCGCGGTGTCGATCCGGCCGCGCACGGTGTCATGAATAAGATCGGCCTCGCGGGCGCGCGTTGCCTGCCAGTGGAAGGCAAAGCCTAAAATTAGAACAACAAAACCAGTCGTTGCCGAGAGCGTGACCGTGAGCGCCGTGGTGGAGCGCCAATTCGCCAGCGCATCGTCGCGGCCCTGGACGACGGCGAGCAGGCCGACCGGGTTCTTCAAGCTGTGCACCGTGGCCAAGGCCGGTTCGCCGTCAGCGAGCGTGATCTCGCGCGTGCCGGTAGTCTCGCCGTTGGCTGAGGCTGGCTGCTGCGGACCGAGGACTTCGAGAATCTGACGCCCCAGCATCTGCGGCGCGTAAGGAGCGGCAGCGACGATCGTACCGCCGGCGTCGGCCACAAGAATACTCCGGCCGGCGCCGGCGGCCCAGGCGGGCAGCGCCTTTTCGATGGCTTCGGATGTCCGAACCAGATGCAGTGTTCCTTCGCGGTTCGGATGATCGAGTTGCACGGCCAACTGACCGGCAAGCGCCTCGATCGTTTGCGTCGCGTCGAACACGGCCTGACGGCGATGATCGAGAACTTGCACAGCCGCCCCGATGCAGATCGTGAGCATGAAGGCGACGATGAGAACCGGCACCGCGCGGCGCAGTAGCGGCTCTGCGGTGAGGAGGCGACGATAGGCCGGCTTGGCGATCGATTGTGCCAAGCCCTTGATGGAATCCGAGCGTAAAGACGCACTCGCCACCTCGGCGCGCGCCATGCCTGCCTCCGCTGAGATTATCTCGTCCGCCCGCTCCGGGGAGAGCGGGTACGCCGTCTCGCCGAATCACCCTTATTTGAATCGACGCGAATCGGTTTGTCGAGAGTCCGGAGTCAATAATTTAAAAGAAAGTTTCCCCAAAACTTTGATGCAGCGCGAAAGAATCCGGAACGCATGCGCGGTCGGCAGAAAGGTTTGCTTGTTCGATGAATCACTTGCGTCGTTTGCGAGTAGCAGTCGCGATTACTGCTTCTTCAAAACGTAAACGTAATTATTGAGACCGATTTCGGCGGTCGAGTGATCGACAAAGTGCCAGTCGAACTCGCAGCCCGTCTCCAGTGTCTTGATCGGCGTGGCGTTGAAACCAAGCGATGCGGCGAGCTGCTGTGGATCTTTCGCCTTGTTGGACTCATGCATTTCGCCGAACTCACCTTGGAATAGTAGGTCGGCGGTGTAGTCCGTCAATTTGTAGTGTGGCCCTTTGCAGGCGAAGACCTTTGGTCCGGAGATTTCGCGCGGTGCGATGGTGATCGTCTTGCCGAGCAGGGCATTCTTCTCGGCCACATCCGGTTTGTCATTCGGACCGGCCCACGGCGCCACGATCGCGGAATCAAATTTCCAGGCGCCCAGGTAGAAGGTGTCAGCGGCATTGGAGGGGATAGAAATTGCAAGACCGATTGCGGCGGTGGCAAGCGTGGCAAGCTTGAGCAAGGATTACTCCAGCGGCGGGATGGCTCTTTTGTCGCCCGCCGCTGGATCGTGGTTCGATCGCATCAGCTATCGGCTAGCGTCCGTCCCACGATATCTTGCACGTCGCGCGACAGCGAAGGCGCCGCTGCGATGCGGCGCAACGTGGCTTCGGCCCGGCCGCGTCGCTTCACTTCAAGCGCGCGCCAGGAGCGGAATGCGCCCATCAACCGCGCGGCGACTTGGGGATTCTTCGGATCAAGGGCCAGGACGAAGTCGGCGACGAAATCGAAGCCTGCCCCATCGGCGCGATTGAACTGAGTGTGGTTGACCTGCGCAAACGAGCCGATCAGTGCGCGCACGCGGTTGGGATTGGCAACCGAAAAGGCCGGATGTCTAGTCAGCGCCCGCACGCGATCGAGCGTAGACGGCTCCGGAATCGCCGCTTGCAGCGCCAGCCATTTATCGATGATCAGTGGATCGTCGGCATAGCGCTTGTAGAAATCCTCGAATGCCTCAATGCGCTCCGGCCGGTCGTGCTGCGCCAGCGTGTCCAGCGCCGCCATGCGGTCGGTCATGTTGTCGCCATTGCGGTATTGCGCGAAGGCGCGTGCGATGCCCTCGTCACGCCCGGCCACGGCAAGAAGATCGAGACAGACATTCCGCAGCGAGCGCCGGCCGGCGCTCTGCGGGTCGGGACGGTAGGGGCCGCTCGATGTCATCTCTAGATGGGTTTGTGCGAGCGCCGTGGTGTGCCGCTCGCCGATTGCTGCACGCAGCTTGCGGCGCGCGGCAAAAACCGCGTCAGGATCGACATCGGAGCCGATCTCGCGCGCAATATCGGCGTCAGTCGGCGGCACCAGCATCAAGGCAATAAAGGCCGGCTCCAGCGCCTTGTCCTGCAGCACCGCGCCGAGCGCGGCCATCAGGCCGTCGTCATCGCGAGCGGCGCCGCCGCCGCGGAGCGCCGCGACGTTGGCCTTGAGCAAGGTCATCGCCAGCGACTGCACCGCCTGCCAGCGATTGAATTGATCGGAGTCATGGGCGGCGAGAAAGCGTAGGTCGTCGGGCTCGATCGGCAGCCCGAGCTTGATCGGCGCGGAAAAGCCGCGGTTGAGCGAGGGGATCGGCCGCTCGGCGACGCCGGTGAAGACGAAGCTCTGGCTCGGCTTGGTCAACTCGATCACGCCGTGCGTTAACGGCTTGCCTTCGAGCGTGAGAGGAAGATCGGCGCCGGATTTGCCGACAAGCCCGAAGGCGAGCGGAATCACCATCGGCTCTTTGTCCGGCTGCCCGGGCGTCGGCGGAATTGTCTGGGTGACATCGAGGCGATAGGTTTGCGCACGCGGGTCGTAGTGCGGCGCCACCTTGATGTCCGGCGTGCCGGCCTGCGAATACCAGCGCATGAACTGCGTCATATCGCGGCCGCTGACGTCGGCGAAACATTGCACGAACTGCTCGACCGTGGCGGCCTGGCCGTCATGGCGTTCGAAATAGAGATCCATGCCTTTGCGAAAGGTTTCGCGGCCGAGCAGCGTCCGGATCATGCGGACAACTTCGGAGCCCTTCTCGTAGACCGTCGACGTGTAGAAATTGTTGATCTCGTGATAGACCTCGGGTCGCACCGGATGGGCTAGGGGACCGGCATCCTCGACGAATTGATGTGAGCGCAAGCCGCGCACATCGCTGATGCGCTCGACAGCGCGCGAACGCTGATCGGCGGTGAATTCCTGATCGCGGAAGACCGTAAGGCCTTCCTTCAGGCACAGCTGAAACCAGTCGCGGCAGGTGATGCGGTCTCCGGTCCAGTTATGGAAATATTCGTGCGCTATGACGGCCTCGATGCCGGCATAGTCGCCGTCGGTCGCCGTGGTCGGCGAGGCGAGCACGTATTTGTCGTTGAAGATGTTGAGCCCTTTGTTCTCCATCGCCCCCATATTGAAGGCCGAGACGGCAACGATCATGAAAATATCGAGATCGTATTCGCGTCCGAAGGCTTCCTCGTCCCAGCGCATGGAGCGCTTGAGGCTGTCCATGGCGTAGTCGCAGCGGTCTTCCTTGCCTGGCTCGACATAGATGGCGAGCGCCACCTTACGGCCGGACATGGTGGTGAACGTGTCCTTGACGCTGGCGAGATCGCCGCCGACCAGCGCGAACAGATAAGACGGCTTTGGAAACGGATCGTGCCAGGTGGCAAAGTGGCGTGACGTGCCCGGCACATCGCCTTGCGCGATGAGATTGCCGTTGGCGAGCAGAACCGGGGCCTCCGCTTTGTCGGCCTCGATGCGCGTCGTGTAGACGGCCATGACGTCGGGGCGGTCGAGAAAATATGTGATACGGCGGAAGCCTTCGGCCTCGCACTGGGTGCAATAGGTCGCGCCGGCCCGATACAATCCCATGAGCTGCGTATTGCCCGTCGGATCGACAACGGTCTCGATCTGGAGCTCGAACGGCCGGTTCGGTGGCTGGGCGATGGTCAGCTTATCCGGCGTGGCGACGAAATTCTCTTTGGGTAGCGGCTTGCCGTCGATGGCGAGCGATTTCAGGTTCAGATCCTCGCCGTCGAGCACGAGCGGCGCCGGCGCGCCCGCCGCATTCGGCTCGAGCTTGAGCTTGGCGCGGACGGTGGTCGCGGTCGGATGCAGCGAGACATCGAGCGCTACGGTTTCGATGAGCCAATCGGGCCGGCGGTAGTCCTTGAGGCGGACCGGGCGTGCTTCTTCTGTGCGCATGGTCTTTGCTTAGAGGCTTTGTGAGGCAATTGAAAGACCGCGGATTTTCTTTTGATTGAGCATGATCTTTTCGGAAAACCGGCTTCCACCCTGGGATCGAGTCCGAGGGCAGGCTTTTCCGGATCATGCTCTAGCGCCGCGGCTCGGCGTGACCGATGACCCGCTGGATGTTCGGGAACTGCTGGCGCAGCCGCTGCTCGAGCGCATCGACCTCTTCGTGCACAGTACGGACTGCGAGTGCGGGATTGACGCGGCAGTGGAAATTGACGATCTCGCCATCGGCGGTCTCGCGTACACGCACGTCGTGGACCTCGCCGAGATCGGGGATGTTTGCCGCCAGCGCCAGAAGCGCCTGGCGCACCTCGGCGTACCGCTCAGGTGTCGCATCGCGGCCGGCAAGAATATCGGCGGGCAGCGGCTCGATATGCGTCTCGACCTCGACGTCCTCGCCGAGCTCGTCGCGTATCGCCTCTTCCAGCCGTGTCGCCGTGTCATGTGCCCGCGCCAGCGACTGCATGCCGTCAACTTCAAGGTCGAGCGATACCGACAGGCGGCCCGAAATCGTCTGCACGGCAACGTGATGAATAGCGAGCCCGCGATTGCGGGCGATCATCATCACGCGCTCGCGTATCGTCTCATTGTCGAGCGCGTGCGGCTCGGTGATGATTGTGATCTCGGCAGTCGGCAGTTCGGCGCGAACGGCGCTGATGAGCCGCTCCTTGATGGTGGTCACGCGGTCGAGCGGCAAAGTGCGGCTGACGCCAACGGCGAGATCGACGAACAGCACGGCGCCTGCTGGCCGGGCGCGCACGCTCTCGACATTGACCACGCCGGCAACGCGCCGCGCGATGGTCGCGACTTGCTCGCTCACACCGGCCGGCGCAGTGTCGGTGAGCGTGTCAATCGTACGCCGCCCGAGCCGCCAGCCGGCAACACAGATAAAGACGGCGACAATCAAAGCCGCGGCTGCGTCCGCCCAGGCATAGCCGAGCTTGACGCCACCAAGCCCACATAGGACCGCGATCGACGACCACATATCCGAGCTGAAATGCAGGGCGTCGGCTTCAAGCGCCTCGCTCGATGTGGCTTTGGCGACACGCTGCAATACGCGTGCGCGGAAGAAATCGACCACGACCGAGCCGGCAATCACCACGAAAGCCGCGACGGTCGCCTCGACCGCATGACCGCTACTGTTGATCAGCCGCTGCACCGCCTCCCACACCACGATCGCCGTCAGCACGAAAAGCAGCGCCGTTTCGGCAAGCGCGGTCACGCTCTCCATCTTGCCGTGACCGTATTGGTGCTCGGCATCGGCCGGCTTGCCGGAGATGCGTACTGCGAAATAGGTCAAAACCGTCGCCGAAAGATCGATCAGGGAATGCCCGGCTTCGGACAGGATGGCGAGCGAGCCGGTGATGAGGCCGACCACGCCCTTCGCCGCGGTCAGGCCCGCGGACGCGGCAATCGAGCCGAGTGCTGCTCTTTCCTTGTCGTTCATGGCTAACCCCTGGCGCGCCAGGGGTTAGCGGGACGGCGTTGCAGCGTCAATCAGGACCGTGGATATTGGTGCATGATCCCGAAAAGTCGAAGCCGGTTTTCGGAAAAGATCATGCTCAAATGAAAAATCAGAACCCTAATGCGCTCAGGCCGGGATGATCGTCAGGCCTGCGTCCAAGCGGCCAGTGGTATTTGCGCTCGCTTTCGGCAATCGGCTGGTCGTTGATGCTGGCGACACGGCGGCGCATCAGGCCGTGTTCATCGAATTCCCAATTCTCGTTGCCGTAACTGCGAAACCAATGGCCGCTATCGTCGTGCCATTCATAGGCAAAACGTACCGCAATGCGGTTGTCGCGAAACGTCCAGATTTCCTTGATCAGCCGGTAATCAAGCTCACGATTCCATTTGCGGGTCAGGAAGCTCACGATCTCGGCCCGGCCGTTGATGAACTCGGCGCGATTTCGCCATTGGCTGTCGACCGTGTATGCAAGCGATACGCGTTCGGGATCGCGGCTGTTCCAGGCATCTTCGGCAAGGCGCACTTTCTCGATCGCGCCTTCGAGCGAGAAGGGCGGTAGCGGTGGGCGGTCAGCGGCCGGCATGTTGTTCTCCATTGTCTTGTTCGCTCGCGGCAATACCGAGCTTGTCGCGCAGCATCTTGTTCTCCGCTTCGAGCTGCGCGATCCGCGCCCGTACCGGCGTGAGCGCAGCGTCAATCTCCGTCTCGGTGAACCGCGGCGTGATGTGCTGCGGACAGTTCCAGCTGAATCCTTTCAGATGCAAAACAAAGGCGCGTTCGATCTTGGCGGGATAGCCCGGCGTTGTGAGCTGTTCCGCGAGTGTGGGGTCGGCTGCCAAATCCTTCGCTTCGATGTGGGCATAGATTTTCAACCGCCGTTGGTGCGGATAGTCCATTAGAAACAACGCCACGCGATCATTCGCCGCCACGTTGCCGACACTTATATATTGACGATTGCCGCGGAAATCGGGAAAAGCGAGCGTTTTGTCGTCGATGACGCGGAGAAAGCCCTGCGGGCCGCCGCGGTGCTGGACATAGGGCCAGCCGGTTTCCGAGACGCTTGCCATGTAGAAGCTGTCGCGCGTGGCGATGAATTCGGCTTCGGCCGCGGTAAAGCGATCGTTTTCTTTCTTGCCTTTGAAGTTCGTCCAGAAGTCGCGGCTGCCGTTGGCGGCCTGTGCGGCCCTGACGCTGGGCGTATAGGCAATGTCGAAATAGGCGTGTGCCATGTGCCATCTCCTCGGCAGGCAAAGAGGCAAGCGCCAGCGGTACGACTGCCGCCGGCGCCCGCCCTCAAGCTGCTTTAGCAGTGCGCAGAACCGGAAAGTCGACTTCGGTGTCAACGACATTGTTGAGATAATTGGTCATCACGTTCTCGGCGACGAGCGCCACAATCTCAACGATCTGCGCCTCGCTGTAACCGGCCGCCTTGACCGCCGCGATATCCTCATTGCTGACCTTGCCGCGGAGCGCCGTGACCTTGGCGGCAAAGGCGACAGCCGCCGCGGCCTTGGCGTCGGTCGATTTGCCGTTCCGATTAAGTGCAGCATCTTCCGGCGTGATTTTGGCAAGCTGAGTGCCGATATAAGTGTGCGCTGATAAACAGTAGTCGCAGCCATTCACTTGCGCGACCGCGATAGCGATGCGCTCGCGCGTCTTTGTATCGAGCATTTTGGAATTGGCGCCGACCAGGCCGAGCAAGGCACCAAGCGCGGCCGGACTCAGCGCGGCGACGCGGAACAGGTTGGGGACGAGGCCCAACGTCTTGAAGACACCGTCAAGAAGCGGCTGGGAAGCGGCAGGGGCTTCGTCACGGGTCGGAATGGTGAGGGGGACATCGGACTCTCCTTCGGTACGGGGCTGATTGCCCCCACACCCCGAACTAGTCGCTTTCCCATATTAGAATAATCATATATATATGAGATGTATTATCTCATATATTGGAATAGTTGATGGACCGGCTCGATGCAATGTCAGTCCTGGTCGCCGTGGTCGAAAGCGGTAGTTTTTCCGGCGCCAGCCGCAAGCTCCGTGCGCCGCTGCCGACGGTGAGCCGCAAAGTCGCGGAGCTCGAGGCGCGCCTGAATGTGCAGCTTCTAGTCCGCTCGACCCGCAAGCTGAGCTTGACCGACGCCGGCGCAACTTATGTCGCCGCCTGCAAGCGCATTCTCGAACAGGTGGCCGAAGCGGAGCGGGCGGCATCCGGCGAATACGCTGCGCCACGCGGCGAGCTCATTGTCGCTGCGCCGATCGTCTTCGGGCGATTGCATGTGCTGCCGCCGGTCAACGAATTTCTCAAGGCTTACCCGGAGATCGACGTGCGGCTCATGCTGTCGGACCGTAATGTGCATTTGATCGACGATCATATCGATCTCGCGGTACGCATCGGCGAACTTGCCGATTCCAGCATGGTGGCGACGCGCGTCGGTGAGGTGCGCCGCGTGGTCTGTGCGAGCCCCGGCTATCTCGCGAGCGTCGGCACGCCGAAAGTGCCGGAGGATCTGTCCGCGCTCGCTTGCATTACGTTCGACATCCTGGCGTCGGCGACAGCGTGGACTTTCAGCGATCCGGGATCGCGGCGCGAGCAAACCGTGCCGATCCATTCCCGGCTATCGGTGAACACAGCGGAGGCGGCCGTCGACGCGGCGATCGCCGGCGTCGGGGTTACCCGTGTCTTATCGTATCAGGCCGCCAATGCGGTTGCGGATGGCAAGCTGACGATCTTGCTCAGCGCTTACGAGCCCGAGCCACCGCCAATCAATGTCGTCTATGCCGAGCAAACGGTGCTGCCGCACAAGATGCGCGCCTTCCTCGATTTCGTGGTGCCGCGCCTTCGCGAACGCGCCGCGCGCGTGGACGCGCTGATGCACTAGACAGGTTCGCAACGTCGTCAAATCGCAGCAGCGGTTTCTGTGGCGCGCGGGGCCGTGATCAGGCGCGTTGGATTTAAGCATTCGCCGTAAATCCCCGTTGATGGGCAATAAGCTGCTTTGTTTCGCTGTCGCACAACGATTGGCGATGCGCAGCACGGTAAGCTAATATTGCCGGTCCCGATGGCATATTGCGTCACGCCAGAAGGGCAACCGCCATGGCGCAACATCACCAGCGAAGCGAGCGAGGGCAGGGACCTGGCGGCCTGCTGCGCAACTGGTTGCGCAATGCGCTCTTGTTCGGAAGCGAGGGTGTCGCCGAAGACATCGGCTCTGCTTGCCCAATATCGCCGATCGAGATCGAAAACGACACCAGCGTACATTCCGCCTGCGATGTTCCATCGTCCGCCCATTGCGCGAGCGGAGTCGAGGATTGTTTGAGCATCCCGCTCGACGAGGGCGTGTCCGAGCCGAGCGCAGTTCTGCTGCCATTCCCTATTCGCGGTGAGGCGCTTCTGGTGCGGCTAGCCGAGCTATTGCGCCACCGCGTCGGCAATGACGGCCCGCGCCATGATCCCTTTCTGTTTGCGCTGTCGCGCCGGCCGCAGTCGCGTCTCACGCTCGATGTCCAGTCCTACGTTGAATTTGTAAGTAGCCGCGAGGAGTTCCGGCTCGCCATCGACGTGGCGCCGAACACCAGTATCACCATCACCACGGCCGACTTCGACACGCTCGTCGAATTCGTCGTGCAATACGTTTGTTCGCGGCTTGCCGAGGCTCCTGCCCTGGAGGCTGTGTCATGAGCATGCAGTCTGCTGCGAGCAGGCCGGACGCCATCAGAGAGCCGCGCCGCTTCGTGCGTTACGCCAGCGTTTTGGCGATCGTGCTCATCGTCTTCGGCGGTGCCCTCTACCTCTTCCTCAGCGGCGACAATACGCCGCCGGCGCGGCAGGTGCGCGATCTCACCGTCGTCAAGATCATCACGCCGCCTCCGCCTCCGCCACCGCCGCCGCCGATGCCCGAGCAGAAGATGATCGAGCAGCCGAAAATGGTGGAGCCCGAGCTCAAGCCGCCTGAAAAGATCGATAACCAGCCGCCAAAAGACGCCAAGGACGACCAACCGCCGGGTCCGCTGTCGCTCGACGCCAAAGCCGAAGGGCCGGGTGATCTGTTCCAGCTCGGCGGCCATCCGGGCGGCAGTCCGTTCGGTGGTGGCGGTGGCACCCGGTGGGGCTGGTATGCCTCGATCGTGCAGTCGCAGGTCGAGTCCGCTCTGCGCAATAGCGACAAGACCCGCAACGCGGTGCTGTCGGTGCAGATCAGGTTGTGGGCTGATGATTCGGGCCGTGTGATCCGCGTTCAGATCACGCCCTCGACCGGCGATGCCGCGCTCGACGAAGCGGTGCGCAATGAGGTGCTCGGTGGCTTGGTGCTGCGCCAACCGCCGCCCAAAGATATGCCGATGCCGATGGTGCTGAGCGTCAGCGAACGACGGCCGAGCTGACGGACGGCCAACCAGACATAACAACAACTGCAGTTTGACGAGTGAAGGACGGGGACGTGATGTTGAACAATAAGACGACAGACGCGCGGTGGGGCTGCGTCTCGCTGGCCGTTGCGCTGTGCGCCGTGGTTTGCGTATCGCCGGCGCTTGCTCAAAACGGATCTACTCCGCCCGCAGTGACAACGCCCGGCGACGGAGAGTCGGCCGGGCCGGCACCGGGAGGCTCGCCAACAGCTCAATCGGCGGCATCCGGATCAACCGCGCAGCAATCCACGACCAAGGCGAGCGCGAAGGAACCCAAAGTCTCGGACAAGAAGGCTGTTGCACCCAACGCCGTGGCCAATCTCGTCAATCTTTTGGTCAAGCAGGGCGTGCTCAAAGAGGACCAGGCGCAGGCTCTGATCAAGGAAGCCGAGGACGAAGCCTATATCTCGCAACAGGCCAACAAGGACGCCACCACGAAGGCCGACCAGGCCAGCAAAGCGGCGACGGACGCTGAATCTGCCGCCAATCCCCCGGGAACTAGGCACGTCACCTATGTTCCGGAGATTGTCAAACAACAGTTACGTGAGGAAATTAAGCAGGAGGTGATGGCCAAGGCTGAGAAGGAAAATTGGGCCTCCCCCGGCGCCTATCCGGAATGGGCTTCGCGCATCCATTTCTACGGCGATTTCCGCGCGCGCTATCAGGGCAATTTCT
Source organism: Xanthobacteraceae bacterium (assembly GCA_036264635.1). Lineage (GTDB taxonomy): Bacteria > Pseudomonadota > Alphaproteobacteria > Rhizobiales > Xanthobacteraceae > BOG-931. The sequence continues at coordinate 76,138 of DATAQN010000250.1, forward strand.
TCTCGCCGGGTAACGACAAGACGGACGCCATCAGCTTCAACGCCATCAATACCGGCTCGCCATACTTGGCCACTGCGGGCAACCAATATTTCCCACCGACTTACGATGTCGGCCAGAACCGCACTCTATTCAATTTGCGCGCGCGGCTCGGCATGGAGGCCGAGCTCAATGGTGGCTTCTCAGCGGGCGTTCGTCTCGCCACCGGCAACGATACCTCGCCAGTGTCCACCAACCAGACGCTTGGCGGCAATGCCAGCGGCAACTCGGTCGGCAATTTCTCAAAGTACCAAGCCTGGCTCGACCGCGCCTATCTGCGCAACGAACAAATATTCGGTCCGGCGGATCTCAGGTTGTCGATCGGTCGCTTCGACAATCCGTTCTGGTCGCCGACCGATCTGGTCTGGTACGATGAACTCGGCTTCGACGGCATCGCGTTGCAAGGCAAATACTCCTTCTCCGACACCTTCACGCCGTTCGGTGCGATCGGCGCATTCCCGATCTACAACACATCACTCAATGCCAGCATCAACCTCGCTGATCCCTCTACCGGCCAGCCTATCGATCTGCCGAGCAAGGATCGTTATCTGTTCGGCGGTCAGCTCGGTTTCGGGGCCCAGATCGATCCGCAAATCAATGCACGCTTCGCCGTTTCCTATTACGACTTCGAAAATGTCCAGGGCGAATTGTCGAGCCTGTGCTCGGTGGTCAGTGCGAGCGATGTCTGTGATACTGATGCGTTGCGCCCGCCCTTCGCGCAAAAGGGCAATACCTACATGCCGCTGCGCAACATCATACCGGATCCCACTACTGGAATTCTGGATAACAATTATCAATTCTACGGGCTGGCCTCGCAGTTTCGGCCGCTCAACGTCTCGGGCCAGTTCGATTTCAGCCATTTCGCGCCGGTCCATGTGGTTCTCGACGGCGACTACGTCTTGAACACCGCCTATAATCGCGATGCTGTCGCGGCCGTCGCCGTGAACAATTTCTCGGCGATTCCGTCCGGCTCACCGCCCGGCACGTTTGGCGCTTTTAATGGCGGCAATATGGGGTGGATGACGCGTCTCACCGTCGGCTATCCGACGGTCCAGCATTTCGGTGACTGGAACGTGTTCGCGGCTTACAAGTACCTGGAATCTGATGCCGTTATCGACGCCTTCACCGATCCGGATTTCGGGCTCGGCGGCACCAATCTTAAAGGCTACATCGTTGGCGCCAATTTTGGCGTTGCCGACAATGTCTGGCTGCGGACGCGCTGGATGAGCGCCAACAATATCGGTGGCTCGCCTTACTCCGTCGATGTCCTCCAAGTCGATCTCAACGCCAAATTCTGATGAAACCCATGCGCCTCAACATCCTCATTGTTTGCTTTGCTCTCGCTGCGGCGCTGTTGCCGGGCGGAGCGGCTCTTGCCCAATCCGACACCGACCGGCTGCGCGAAGCTTTGCGCCAGGCGATCGCGCAACAACGTGCGCTCGAAGACGAGCGCACCACGCTCCAAAATCAAATCGCCGAGGCCCAGCGCAACGCCGCCAACCTCAAAGCTCAGCTCGAAAAGTCGCAGGCGCAATACAAGCAGGCCGTCGACGAGTTCAACAAGCGCCTCGCCGAGCGTGACGACACTCTCGAAAAGTGGAAGTCGGCCTATGAGGAGGCGGCCACCGTTGCGCGCACCAAGGATGCTGAACGCGCGCAGTTCGAAAGCGAGGCGGCGGCCTACAAAGCCAGCACCAATAGCTGCCGCGCCAAGAACCAGGAACTCGCCAAGGTCGATCACGAGCTTGTCGACGAATTGGCAAGCACGACGTTCGGCGACGCCGTGCTCGCCCGCGACCCCGCGCTCGGCCTGCACCGCGTCCAAGCCCAGAACAAAATGCAAGACTACGCCTACAAGATCCTCGATCAGACGGAGCCTACATGCGCAAAATGAAAATCAATCGCGCGCTTGCGACCACGTCGTCCTATCTTGCCGTTGTCGCGGGCGACGCTGCCTTCGGCACCGTGCTTGCTGCAGCCTTTGCCGCTGCCCTGTTGATCATTCCTCCCGCTGCATGGGGCCAGACGGCGCAGACCCGGCAGGTTTATAGCCAAGCGCGTCCGCCCGCCGCGGCCGCGCCTGCCCGCAACACCACGGCAGCGGCCAGTAGTCCAACGGCACCGCAACCTGCGCCGCCGCCGCCGGCTGTGGCGAGCCACGATGTGGATGGCCACGACGTAATCGCCCGCGTCGGTACCGATAATCTTACCGCGGATGACATTCGCGCCTATATCGGTCTGCTTGACGATCGCCAGCGGCAGGCGCTCGCGCATGATCCGACACAGCTCAGTCAGACGGTTCGTGTCCTGCTCTCCGACCGTGTCGTGCTGCAGGAGGTCCTCGCCAAAAAGTGGGAGCAACAGCCGGACGTCGCGGCGAAGCTGCAGCGCGCCCGCGACAGGGCGATTGTTGAGCTCTATCTGGAGTCGGTCACCACGCCGCCAGCGAGTTATCCGAGCGACGCTGAGGTCCAGAAAGTCTACGACGCCAATGCCAAATCGATGGTCGTGCCGCGGCAATTCCAGCTGTCCCAGATCATCGTTGCCGTCCCGCAGGGTGCCGATGCCGCGGCCGAGGCCGCAGCTAAGAAGAAAGTTGATGATTTCGAAGCCAAGCTTGCTGCGCCGGGCGCGGATTTCGCCACGATCAGCAAAGCCGGTAATGACGCTCCCAATGGCGGCGAAATCGGCTGGCTCCCCGAGACGCAGATCAGGCCAGAGATTCAGGCCCAGGTGGTAGGCTTGGCTGCCAATGCAGTTTCAAAGCCGATCCGTCTCGAGGACGGCTGGCACATCATGAAGCTGATCGACACCAAGGCCTCGTACACGCCGAGCTTGCCGGAAGTGCGCGATCAGCTTGTCCAGCAGATGCGTACCGAACGTGCGACGATGAATCGCCGCGCCTATGTCGCGCAACTGCTGCAGCAGCATCCGCCTATGCTCAACGAGTTCGCGCTAACAAACCTGCTCAGCAAATCAGCGCAGTGAGCAGAGAGGAGACCATCATGTCTGCCAACGCCAAATCCGCCGCCGTCATTTCCAGCCTGACCTTGCAAACGCTGCGAGAGAACTTCCAAGAGGCGGGCTATCGGGTCGAGGCGCTCACCGATCCGGTCGCCAATACCGAATATTTACGCTCCGCCACTGCCGGAGTGGCTTTCGATATCCGGCCTGGCAACCGGCTCCCGGGCGAGGGCGATAGCTTTGCCGATGTTGCTCTCGTCGCCGTGCTCCAGGTCCAGGGTGACGTGCCGGCCGATCTGGTCAACCGCTGGAATGCGAGCCGCCGTTTCGGCCGGTTGCAGTTCAGCGCGCCGTTCTTGGTCTTTTGTCTCGATGTTTCGGTGATGAACGGCGTTACGCCCGCGCATCTGCGCGCTCAGATCGAGCTGTGGGACCGCTTGGTGCAGGATCTGGTGCCGTTCCTGCGCACCGCATTCGCTGAAGCCGCCGCGAAAAAACCTGCCGCTGCAGCAACAGCCGATCAGGCGTCAGCCGCCGCTGCCTGATCCAAATTCGGCAAACTACAGCTGGTCCGCGTCGCACAAACAACAATGACCTGGGAAAACAGCAACAACGGTAACAGGCGCCGCGCTTACGAGCTCGCCGCCTTTCTCGGCCTGGTCGGTGCTGCGATTGAAGTACCGGGTTTGGCTCTACCTGCGGCTTTCGCTCAATCGCCGCCCTATCAGGCAGCGAAGGAAGTGCCGTCGTCATGGCGCGACTACGCCATGCAGCTGGTGGAGAAGCTGCAGCAGCGGCTGGCGTCCGACAACGACGTTTCCGGCAAGATCGCTGATGAAATAAGCGGCGGCGCGGCCGGTGCCGCGCCGAGGACGACGATCGTGCGGGTGTGGGTTTCGCCCGACGGCAAAGTCGAGCGCCTGGCGTTCGACGATCTCAGCGGCGATGTCGCCGATGCGATGCGTACACTCTTGAGCGACAGTGATGTCGGCGCGCCGCCGCCCGACATGCTGCAGCCACTCCATATCCGTTTGTCATTAGCTGGAAAGCCTGCACAGGAACAAATGCACTGACATGCACGGCATCTCAATCAGCATGTCGCTGTGGCTGCAGGTGACGCCAAAGCCGCTGATTGGCTTGGCCCTCCTGTCAAGCTTGCTCGTGCTGACACCGGAACGAGGGTTGGCGCAGGTCGCAGCCGGCTCGAGTTCATTCGACGGGCGTTTTGAGGCCGCGCAAGTACCCGTAGCAGCAAGCACGCCTGACCAAAGCGTCCAAATGCCGGCGGCGGCAGGCACATCCGGTCAAACTGTGCAAATGCCCGCGGCGGCAAACACATCTGATCAAAAAGAGCTTGCCGTCGCGGCGACGTCGGATGCCGATCCGCCATCGCTTACGCCCCCGCAAACTGCCTCAGGCCCGGCCGGTTACCGCGCTATCGCCGCCTTCGAAGCCAAGCGCTCAGGCGTTGCCCCGGAAATCGCCGATTCTGTCATGGCGGTCGAGAGCGGTTACAATCCGGCGGCCATCGGCGATTCCGGCGAGATCGGCCTGATGCAGATCTTGCCATCGACCGCGCGCATGCTCGGCTTTGTCGGGACCAATACCGATCTCGCCGTGCCTGCGACCAATATCCACTACGGTGTCATGTATCTCGCGCAGGCGTGGCAATTGGCCGGCGGCGATCTTTGCACCGCGGTGATGAAATATCGCGCCGGTCACGGCGAGACCCGGTTCTCGTATCTCTCTGTTAATTATTGTCTCGCTGTTCGCGCGAAGCTATTCGCGCGCGGCTACCCAGTGACCGGTTCTGTGCCGGCGCCGACGTTCGGGGAGCCGGGCCCCGCCGGCTGCCGCAAGTGCGTCGTTCGCTCTCGCATTGGCGACGTCAATCTCGCGGCCCTCAACAGCCGCCTGAGCACTATCGTGGTGCAGGTGCGGGCAGGGCGATGAATATAGATGGGGCGCTGTGACGGGGGCCGCCTTCAAATTCATGTCAATGACGTCTAAACAGGGAACAGTCACGTTTGGTATGGGTTTATAGGCTGATGCTACCATATGTTGCATTCGATTCGGCGGAAGTGTGTGCGCTGGAAATTGGAGGCTTCATATCATGCGCCCGACCTATCTTGCGATTATTGCGCTTGCGGTGACGGCGTCATCGGCCTTGGCGCAGCACAGAGCTCGAGATAGAGCCGTACCGCTTCCACAGATCACGATCCCCGGAGAATCAGGTCCAGCCGCTACCGCCGCGTGTGGCAATATCCAGCCTGGCTCCAGTCGATCTTTCAACTGTCTGAATCGGCAATTGCAGCAGCAGGTCAACAACGTCAATCCGGTCACGCCGAGCGCTCCGCTCTCCGCCGGTTCGACCGACATCAAAGTCGGCATCGTGAACATGTCGGCAGTGAAGCAGCAGTATGGTCAGAATTTCGGCGTGTCAGCGATACCTTATCGCCCGGCGCTTAGTTTTGGCTCCGCGATCCGTGGGCGTTAGAGTGAAATCCTTTCATATTGAATCGATTGTCGCTCTAGCATTTTGATTGAGCATGATCTTTTCGGAAAGTCGGTATCCGCCCTTGGATCAAGTCCAAGGGCATGCTTTTCCGGATCATGCTCCAGATGATGGCGTGCATCACTAAGAACAAAGCAGCTCCGTTCAGTTTCTCGAGTTCGGTGTTTTGTCGGAGGATCACAGGTCAAAGTTGCCCGCCGCCGAAAAGCAGAATCTGAACGACCAAACGCCGCAGCCTGCATGCGAACTCGGATCTTCTGCAACCGGCAGAATAGCGGTGGCGCTGCGCTGCCCGGCGCTGCAATGCCTTTATGGCATTATGAATTCAGCCTGAAAAAATGAGCCGTCGTTTGGGGGGTGATCGCCTGAGTGTGGCCCAGACGGTCATAGCATAACGGCCCGTCCATCCGAACGCCACGGACGCCGACGATCAACAATCGCTCGTCGGGCGTCCAAATTGCTTATTGTATTGCCCCGCAGCGGGTGGCAGGGCACAATTTCCCTGTTTGTAGGCGTGGACGACGTGGCCTTGAGGAGTGAGGGTTTCAGACTGCTGCCAGCAGCATAAAGTGCGAGATCGCAAGAGCGCGTCGAACCGGGGGGTGCAAAATGCCGGAGAGACTGTCCGCACTGGCCCAAGATCAACGGGCTGCCTCCGGTCGCTGGATTTCGCCATGGTTGCGCGGGCCATTATTGCGTGGTTTGGCGCTCGCCGCGGCTGTCGGCCTTGCCTATTTCTTCGCGGCACAATTGAGCTTAGGGCTCCTGATTAAGCCTGATGGCGTGGCCGTGTTCTGGCCGGCCGCCGGCATTTCCTCAGGAGTTTTGATCGCGCTCGGTCCCAAAGTGCGGTGGCCGGTGGCGGTCGGGGCGATGGCGGCAACGCTGATCGCCAATTTGATGGGCGACAGGACCGTCTGGGCTGCCGCCGCCTTTGCGATATGCAACGCCGCGGAAGCTTTGATCACCGCCGGATTGATCCAGCACTATAGCGGCCCCGTCTTCAACCTGGATCGCTTACGCCACGTCCTCGTGCTGCTCGCGTCCGCGATCGCCGGCACCGTCGCTTCCGGGATCGGCGGGGCGATTGCCTACAAGCTATTCCACAGCCCGGACACACCGATGTTCACCACGTGGTGGCATTGGTTTGGCTCTGACGCGGTCGGCATTATCGCTGTGGCGCCGCTCGTCATCGGCGTTGCCGCCGCAGTGCGGCAACCCCCGTCGCGGCGCGAGCTGGTCGAAGGAATTGCCGCGCTTCTGCTTCTCGGCGCGATGACAGGAATTATCATCTCGCTTCCCGAGCAGCCGTGGGAGACCGTGGTGCCTGGCGCCTTGCTGTTTCCGATGCTGCTGTGGCTTGCGGCGCGCTGCCGTCCGGTCTTCGCGGCTGCGGGCGGCTTCTTGGTCTCGATTGCGATCGTGTGGACCGCGATCTTTGGCATCGGTCATTTTGGCGACACCAGGCTCCCGATCGAAGGTCGCATCCTGCAAGCCCAGGCGGTCATCTTGGTTGTGTCGCTCGGCGCTAGCATCCTCGCGGCGCTGTTCGCCGAGCGGCGGGAGAACGAGGCGCGGCTTGGCCGCTCGAATGCAATGCTGGAGCGCGAACGGCATAACAAACTCATGAACGCTCAGGCGATCACGGCGTCGATCGCCCACGAAGTGCGGCAACCGCTCGCGGCAATCGCAACAAATGGCGGCGCGGCACTGCGGTTCCTCGCCATGTCGCCACCGAATTGCGCCGAAGTGCAGGCGGCGATCGAGAGGATCATTCGCGACAGCTATCGTACCAGCGAAGTATTCGATGGCATTCGCGCTCTATTCCGCGAAGTCGATCACGGCCGTCTTCCCGTCGATTTGAACCAGACGATCCTCGAGGTGTTGGATTCGTTGGAGGGGGAGCTGAAAAGTCATGGTGTCGCGGTTCGCCGTGACCTAGCCGCGGAACTGCCGCCTGTTGACGGTCATCGAAACCAGTTGCAGCAGGTCATTTTGAACCTGGTGAACAACGCCATAGAGGCCATGAATACGACCGCAGATCCGAGCCGTGTCCTGCACGTGAGAACACAATTCCGCGAACCCGCTGCGATCGCCGTCGAGGTGCAAGATTCCGGACCCGGGATCGATCCCAAGCGGCTCGACAACATCTTCGGCGCGTTCTTTACCACCAAGGCGCAAGGGATGGGGCTCGGTCTCGCCATCAGTCGCATGATTATCGAGCATCACGGCGGTCGGCTCACCGCATCATCCGACGGTAGAACCGGCGCTCTGTTTCAGTTCATTCTGCCCACCGACAGCGCCGAGGAAATACAGGTGGCCCCCGAAGAGGCATCTTAGTTCGGCTAATTTCAGTTGGTGTGAAATGGTTGCGGCCGGCTCCGGGGGGACGGAGCCGGCCGCTGAATACGCTAACCTGGGGATGGGTGTCGGGGGTGAGGTTAGCGCAAGTGCTTTCTCCGATTCAGCGGGCGCCCAGCATCAGAACATCATGGTCAGCGCCGTCACCATGACGACGCCGATCGCGATCGTTGCAATCTCCACCAGATCGAACCGCCAGCCCTGCGGAACGCGCGCGGGAAACTCGGAGTAGCTCGTTTGCGGGATCATCATCGCACCGCCGGCAAGTGGCCGCTGACCACTGAGGGCTGACCGGCCTTGACGAGCGGTGCAGTGCCCAGATCCAGGCTGCCGACATGGGCGAATTTACCGACAGCTGCCAGCAGGAGCGCGCACAGAAAACCGACCGCTACAATCTTGATATGGGTGCCGCGATCGGCACCGTACATGGAATGGTTCATGGCAACCTCCACATACTTCTGTTGACGCAGACGCCATTTGATCCGGCGTTCCCTGTTTTCTGCGTTGTTCTTTTACAGAACGCTAGTTGATGCCGGGGTGTCCCAAAATTGTACGCATGTAAGCCCGGCTATACGTTGGTATAGAACGTCAAGCATGCGCCGGCTGATCAGACGGTGCAGCGCTTGTAGATGCCGGCTCGTCCCGGGTCGGCGACGGAGCTGAAAGCTGGATCGCATCCCAATGGCGGACGTTGCAACTGCGCCTTCGCGCCTTCCGCCAGCGGCGACAATTGCCGTTGTGCCTGCTGGATCAGCGACGGCGTCACGCGGTCGCCTTTATTGATGCGATTGATGTTGATGGCGATTTCGGTTTGCGGGCCGCGAACGGCCGCGCCTGGAGCATTCGTCGCGCTCGCGACGCAGGCGCCGATTGAGCAAAACAAGAGGAAGCCGATCGCCGCCATGCACTTTTGATGAAACGATGCACGCATCTTGTGTCTCCTTATCGGCGTTTAATGGCGTGACACTTAATGCTCGGCTTGTCCGCTGATTGCGATAACGCGCACGGCATGGACATTGCTGCCCTGCTGACGGCTCTCGCGAATGCAGGAACGTTCGTAATACGGCCAGGCTTGGTGACAGGCGGCCTTGGCGTCGGCGTCTGTCGTGCTCGGCGTTAACGTCTGCGTCGTGCTCGACGTTAACGTCTCTGTCGTGCTCGGCGTTGCCGTGTCCGGCTTTGGCATCGAGACGATGACGAACGCAGTGGAGAGCGCGAGCGCCACTGCAACGCAATGAATCAAATGACGATGCGCAATGATGTTTGACATTTTTCTCCCCGACTTATTGTTGACGGGGAGACTAGAAGGCGGGACTAACCGGTCCCATTGAACATTGGTAAACGCCGGGTATCGAACCCGATCAGAGGATCTATACCTTGGTATAGGCTTCACGCAGCCGCGATCGAACGCCCGATTGTATGATTGGGGGCAAGGTTCTCCTTGCGGCGTGATCGCTTCAGTTCGGCATCGGGCGCTGCAGCGCCTTATCAATACAGGCGATCAGGCTCGCTTCGTTGAAGGGCTTGCTCAAAAAGCCGAATGCGCCGGCATCGAGTGCATGCCTGCGCAGCCGGTCACTGGGGAACGCCGTCACGAAGATGATGGGAGTATCATGGCCGTCGGCAAGGAGCCGGCGCTGCAGATCGATGCCGCTCAAGCCCGGCATCTGCAGATCGGTAATAATGCAGGCCGTATCGTCGATGCGGCCTGAATCAAGATACTCTTCTGCGGATTCGAACGCGGCGGTCGCATAACCGAGGGAGCGAATCAAGCCTTGTATTGCTTCGCGGACGGAACGGTCATCATCGATGATTGAGATCAAAGCAGAATTCACCGAATTTAAGTCCTTGTCTGATTTGCACGGGGCGGGGCGCGCAGCGAGGTATCATCATATTTGAGTCGATATAAACGCGAAGAAAACTATACCAATGTATAGGTGTTTAAGAGTTCGACCGGCGAACACCCAACGCGTCCGCCATGCGCACCAGGTCGGCCAGGGACTTTGCCCCCATTTTCCGCATAATGTTCCCGCGGTGAACCTTGGCGGTGATTTCGCTCACGCCGATCTCGCCGGCGACTTGTTTGTTCATCAGGCCGGCCGTGACCAGGCCCATGACTTCCTGCTCGCGCGGGGTCAGCGTGTCGAAATTCGATTTCAGCTTGGCAAGACCGCTGTTGCGTTGCCGCCGTTCGCGATCGCGCTCGAGCGCCTGCTGCACGGCATCCAGCATGTCCTGATCGCGAAACGGTTTCGGCAGGAATTCGACGGCTCCGGCCTTCATGGCCCTCACCGTCATCGGGATATCGCCATGGCCGGTCATGAAGATGATGGGGATGTGAAGCCCCGCCGCGGCGAGTTCTGCCTGAAAGTCGAGGCCGCTAAGACCGGGGAGCCTGACATCGAGCACCAGGCAGCTTGGCCCGTCGGGAAGCTTGTTTTGCAGGAACTCGGCAGCCGAACCGAAGGTCTTTGCCTGCAAGCCGATGGATCGGAACAGGCAATCGAGCGCCTCGCGGACGGAGGCGTCGTCGTCGACCACAAACACTGCGGGCGCCGGCTCCGTGATGACTTTGCTTGTCATGACCGCCCCGTGGCGCTGGCAAAAATCCCTGAAAACCCCGGATATTACGCGCTGAGATCCGATCCATGTCAATGTTATCGGCGCCATAGGCGGCCGCGCCTCGACGCGCCGACAATGTCGCCAAATAAGCTAATGTCAGAGTTTTGGTGGACGCCGCCTCTAAAGGGTAAAGCGGACGCTCTTTTTGGAAAGGCTTTTCGAGCGATCCACGCGATTTAGAGTGAGGTTGTGCGAAGTATTTGAAGCTTTTTTCTTCGATCACATGTCATCAGCCGATTACTGCACCGTTATGTGTTGCGCCGTGATGACGCTTGCCCACAGCGCGGTTTCTCTTTTGATGCGCGCAGAGAATTCCTCGGGCGGCTCGATGGTCACGTTCAGGCCCTGAGCACTCAACTTGTCCTGGAGGCTGGGAATGGTCAGAATCTGGCTCGTCAGTGTGAGGATTGCGTCTTGAATCTCGGGCGGTATGGCGTGAGGTGCAAGCATGCCGTACCAGGACGTGATGTCGAAATCGCCAATGCCGGCTTCGCTGAGCGTCGGCACATCGGGCAGTAGTGGACTACGCTTCGCAGTTGTCATGGCCAGCGGCACGACCAGTTTAGATTGGATTGCCGGCAAGACCGCCGGAAGATTGGTGGTCAATACGTCGATGTGGTTGCCAAGCAAGTCGTCAAGCGCCTGCGACGATCCACGATACGCCACATGTGTGATGTCAATGCCGGTCCGTTCCTTGAACAGTTCCATTGCGAGATGAAGCTGGCTGCCAACTCCCGGCGAACCGTAGCTCAAAGGTGAGCTCTTCGCCTTCTCGATAAAGCCCTTGACGGTCGTAACGCCAAGAGCGGGCGACACGACGAACAAATTCGGCGCGCTCGCCAGCATGGCTATCGGCGTGAAATCGCGCTCGACGTCGAATGGCAGGTTCGGCATCAGCGTCGGATTGATGGTAAGATTGCCAGCTGGGATGAGCAGCAGCGTCGCGCCGTCCGGCTGCGCGTCGCGCACCGCGACGATGCCGATATTGCCGGCGCCGCCGGTCTTGTTTTCGACCACTGCCGCCGTATGCGTTCGCGCCTGATATTGCTCGGCCAGGAGGCGGCCCAGCACGTCGACCGGCCCGCCGGCGCTGAATGGCACGATCAAAGTGAGCGGCCGCTGCGGGAAATCCGCGGGCACGGCTTCGGCGCCAAATGCCGGTGCGATGCGCGCAACAGGGGCGGCCAGCGCAGAGCAGATCAGGCCCATCGCCGTACGGCGCGATGGCGATTTGGGCGAACGATCAGGGCGCGCGGTCATTGCCAATATCCCCACCATGTCGACAATTGTCCGGCGTCTAGGCGGTCCGCGCGGCAGAGCGACGTCCGCCGGCGCCGAGAACGGCGACCGCATCGATTTCGACCAACAGATCGGGACTAGCCAAGGCGCTGACGCCGACCAGCGTGGAGCAGGGGAACGGCTCGGCAAAGAATTCGCGCCGCGCCGCGCTCAACTCGGCTCTGCGTGTCATATCGCAGAGATAGATATTCAGCTTCGCGACATCGTCCGCGGTTCCGCCGGCGGCTGCAATGAGAGCGAGAACGCGCCGGAACGCTTCGCGCGATTGCTCAAGCATCGAGCCGCCGCCGACAGCGCCTTGTGGTGAGCCCGCGTGCTGGCCGGAAATGTGAATCGTGTCGCCGACGACAAGGCAATTCGAGAACAGCCCCGGCGGTGGTTCGGGCACCGCCGGGCTTGTGACCCTGCGCATCGTGGCCGGCATCAGGCTTTGCCGGCCGCTTGCAGCGCCGCGAGCTGCGCATTCGCCTGACGCGCGAGATAGCGGCGAAGCCGAATGACGCCGGCATCGTGCTGATACAGCATCTCGTTCTTCTCGATGCCAGGCTGCAGGCCGGCGAGCATTTCGCGGTCCTGTTCCAGCACAGCCCAGTGCCGCTCCTCGATCTTGGTCTTGTAGAGGAAGCGCCAGGTGTCGCGCTCCCAGCCGCTGACCTTGCGCACCCGCCAGAAGAAGCAGGCCACGTTCCTCTCGTCGATCGGAGTACCGAACGAGATGATGCCGAAATTACCGCCGGGCCCAGCCGACGGCGGATACGGAATCTCCAGCCGGACATAGACCGCGCCGTCGTCGACCAGTTCGCTCCAGTCGAAATTCACGTCGCGCTGGGTTTCCTTCTCGAAGACGAATCCGGTCGGAGTGTCACGCGTCACGAAGCGCGCCGTCGTATCGCCCTGATACATCGTGTGTGAAACCGCATGCAGGAACGTGCCGTGCATCGGATCCATGTTGTTGTCGTAGAGAAACCGCCAATGCGTCTCCCAATCCGTGTAACAAAGCATGCGCGAATAATCATCGTGCACGAGTTGCGGCGGCGGCACGAAGTCGGCGGCCTTCTCGTTGAGCGCGTCGCCGAACCACGCAAAGATCGCGCCGGCGATGTCGCGCGCGGCATAGGTCTTCACGGCCTTCTTGCCTTCGAGCGGACAGCCCGGCTGGCCCGGCACCGCGAGCACCGTGCCGTCCGGTCCAACCTCGACGCCGTGATAATTGCAACGGATGCGGTCGCCCTCGTTGATGCCGCGCGACAGCGGTACGGCGCGATGCGGGCAACGGTCTGTCTGAACGTGAATGGCGCCGTGGGAATCGCGCCACAGCAGGAGCGGTTCGCCCAGCCGCATGATGCCGACGGGCTTGCCCCCGGTTTCGACAAAGCGGGATGGCAGGATCGGCCACCAGCGATTGCGTAATCCAGTGCGCAGATATTGCTGGACTTGCTGATCGGTGGGCCCAGGGGTTTCGGTTCGTGGCTTGCTGAGAGTGACGGTGCTCATGTGAAAGCTCCAATCTTGAAAAGGCCGGTCAGGCGCCGAGCTCGCGCATCAGCGCGGTATATTTGTCGGCCGTCCATGGTCCGCCGTCTGGCGGCTTCACGCGTGAGCCGTTGAGCCCGTCGATCAGCGCCTCGAGTGTATGCCCGCCCTTGGCAAAGATGCTCTCGAGCGCCGAGGCAAGCTCCATCTGCCATTGGGTCGGCTCGTGCGATATCGTTTGATGTGCACTGAGATAGGGGAACTTGTAGGCGCTCATGATGGGGTTCCTCGTTTTGTTTTCCATTCGCGTTTCAACCGTTCGCGCACCGGCACGAAGTCGTAAGTCGGAAAGAACTCGGTTTCGAACACGCCCCAGGCGCTGCGCTCGATTTCGATATTGATGATGTTGAGGAGCCGCGGCGGAAAGCGTAGCGTCACGATCTGGCCAATGCCCATGGCCACGGTCCAGCTCACGATCTCGCAGCCTTCCGGCGGAAAGCGCTCCCACCAGGCGCGCTCGGCGAGCTTGCCCTGGATCTGATCGATATTCTGCGACTGATCATGCTTGAGGAAAATCGTCAGCATGATCTTCTCTTCGTCGGCCATCGCTTCCACCCTGCAAGTTTAGTCGTCGCTCTATCGCCTCAAATATCGAGAATCAGGCGATCTCCCTTCGCCCGCGAAACGCAGATCATCATTGTCTTGTTGGCGGCGCGCTCTTCGTCGGAGAAGATGCTGTCGCGGTGATCAACCTCGCCCGAGATGACGCGCGTTTCGCAAGTGCCGCAGATGCCCTGCTGGCAGGAGCAAGGCACGTCCATCCCGGCATCGAACAGCGCATCCAGGATGGACTTGTCGGCCGGCACGGTGACGGTCACGCCGGAGGTTTGGCACTCGACTTCAAAGCTGTGGTTCGGTTCGTCTGACATGTTTGAGCCTAGATCGCGATGGGGCCGGTACGATTGAGCAATTCCCGCGCAACGCTGTAGCCGGCCATCAGCGAGGTTTTCGGGTTAGCCGGCGACGGCCGTCCTTCGAGCCGCACGGAGAAATCGCCGCAGCCGGCACTCACGGCGAATTCATGCACATTGCGTTTGATAGCCGGATCGGCAACCAGCCTGACTTTCGTTGCATCGAGGCCGATGCCGGCAAGCGCCAGCGCGGCCGCGACATTAGCGTTGAACGGATAGTCTTCCGCGGCCTTGCGCGCGCTGCCTTCAAAGAAGACCGCCGCTTCGTCGAGTGTATCAAGCGCCACGAGCCGTTCGGCCGGAGTCCCGCGCCAGGCCAGCGGCGGCTTGCGGCCGGTATAGACCACCGATTCCAGTCCGGAGAGTCGTGCAGCCGCCAGCGCATCGATGCCGCCGATCGCCCCGGGCGGCAAGATCAAGCGCGCACCACCAGCGGCCGCGGCCCGGGTGAGTTTTTGATGCAAGTCATCGCTCGCCAGTGCGCCGATGGAAATGACGACGAGATCGCGACCGGATTCCAGAATTGCCGCGCCAAAGTCGCGGACTGCGGTGTGCGAGGCGCACTCGGCCACAATGTCCGGCTGGTCGGCGAGAAACGCAGAAAGCTCCGTATGCACGGCGCGCGCCACCGCAAGTTCCGTGCAGGTTTCGAGAAGAGCGTTTGCGCGCGCGACCGATTGCGGTTTCACGAACAGCGACAGCTGAGAAAGCGGAGATGCGATTTCCCGCGCGAGCGTCGTGAGCACGAGTTCGGCGATGCCACCGCAGCCAATGATGCCGAGCCGGGAAAGCTTCGTCATGATTGCCCCGCGGCGCCCGCCGGCGGGCCGGCGAAGCTCTGGTTGAATGGGCCGATCGCGGCCATGTCGATCTCGATCAGGCAGGGGCCGTTCGCTGCGAGCGCATTGTCGAAGATCGCGGCAAACTTTGCGATCTCGCTGACGCGCTGATGCGGCAAGCCGATCGCCTGGCAGATCAGTGCAAAGTCCGGCGTGAGAATGTCGGCGTAGACCCGGCGTCCACCATATTGAGCGTCTTGGATATTGCGGATGACGCCATAGCCGCGATCGTTCATCAGCACGAACACGACATTGGCTTGTGCCTCAGCGGCAGTCGCCAATTCGCCGATCATCAGTTGCGCGCCGCCGTCGCCGAGCAAGGTCACGGTTTTTTTTCCGGCGTTCGCAAGCGACGCGCCGATGCCCATCGCGATGCCCTGGCCGATGCCGCCGCCGAGCGCATGGACGCCGAGATGTGGTTCGGCGATCCGGACATAACGGTTGCCGAATGTGCTGTTTGAAATTGTGACGTCGCGGACCCAGGCTCGCTTTGCGCTGTGCACGCGCTCGCTCAACACGTCGGCGAGGAGGCGATAGGGGCCAAGCCCTCCGGCAAGCTTGCTTTCCGCTTTGGTGCGGGCAGCGGCGATCTCGGCCAAGAAAGCGTCATCCGTGCCGATTGTCTCGGGAAGGCGGGCCAGCAGTCCTTCGAGTGCCAGCTGCGCGTCGGCCGCGACGAATATTTCGGCCGGATAGTTGCGCCCGGCCTGTGCAGGATCGGCGTCGATCTGAATGAGAGGCGGCAGCGCCATTTTGTTGTTCAGCGTTTCGTTGCCGCGCAAGCGCGAGCCGACGACGATCATCAGATCGGCGGACGCATAAATGTGCTGGGCCTCCGGAGTCATATTGTAGGCCCCGAGCGTGTGCGGATGCCCTTCGGCGACGACAGCACGGCCATTTGTACTGGTCACAATGCCAAAGCCGCGCTCCGCCAACGCTGTTGCCGCCGGCGCGGCGCTGCGGGCACCGCCGCCGAGCCACAGCATCGGCCTTTTGGCTTGGCGAATCCGAGCAACGACTGCGTCGAGTTGTGCCGGGTCAGGTTGCCGAACTGCAATCTTGACCGCGCTGGGCATTGTGCGGCGCAGGACATTGCTACGCTGAACATCGACCGGCAACTCGATAGTAACGGGCCCGGACGGCGCGGTGAGGGCTTCACGTGCAGCGGCAAGCAGCATGTCGACTGCCCCGGCTGGCTCCCATACGCGCATATAGGTCTTGCTCACGGCCTTGAGCATGTCCGGCTGCCGCGGCACATCATGGATCGCGGCCCGGTCACGGTCGCAAAACTCGCGGTCGACCTGCGTCGTGATGTGCAGCACGGGCGAGCCGGCGGTGAGTGCTTCGACTTGTGAGCCCGCAGCATTGCCGGCTGCTGTGCCGGTGCTTGTAATGACGACGCCGAGCGAGCGCGACACGCGCGCATACGCGTCCGCCATGTTCATCGCGCCGGCCTCGCCGCGCGCCGGCACGAAGCGAATGCGCCCCTGGCGCGCAATGGCGTCGAGGATTGGCATGTTGTGAATGGAGATCACGCCGAACGCCGCAGTCACGCCGATATCGGCAAGCGCGCGCGCAATGGCGTCACCGACGGGTTCATTCTGAACGGCGCCGATCTCCGTGGCGCGCTCGGCTGTGACAACTGAGAACTTCATTCGACTCTCACCCGGTTCTTAAATGTGTCGCGACACGCCGCCTGAAATCTCCAGGCTCGCGCCGGTGATGTAGCTCGCGGCCGGCGAGCCAAGAAAGACGATGGCGCGCGCCGCCTCGTCCGGGACGCCAAGGCGCCCGAGCGGGATGCGCTTATCGCGCGCAATCGCAGCAAACCAATCGGCGCGCATCTGCGCTTTGTCGGCACGCGCTTCGAAGCGGCGTTGCCATTGTCCGGAATCGATAAGCCCGATCAGGATCGAATTCACCCTGACATGCGGTGCAAGCTCTGTGGCGAGCGACTTTATCAGGTTCTGCACGCCGGCCCGTGCCGCCGAAGTGCAAACCATGTGCGGCTCCGGCTGCAGCGACAGCAACGAATTGACCGCGACAATGGCCGGCGCTCGCGCTGCCGCGAGCAACGGCTGAAAGGCGCGGATCGGTAGGATCTGGCTGAAGAATTTAAGCTCGAGCTCGTCGCGCCACTGTGCGTCGGTGGTCTCGGCGAAGGTCGAGACCCGGCCCTGGCCGGCATTATTGACAAGGAGATCGACGCGACCTCCACTCCAGTCCGTCACTTTGGCAGCGAAAGCGGCGACCGCATCTGATTTGGTCACGTCGCACGGTGCCGCGATTACGGCGCCGGGCGGGGCAGTCGCCAGTTCCGCTTGTGCCGCAGCGAGCCGCCTTGCGTCGCGTCCGCAAATCGCCACCCGCGCGCCTTCGGCCAGCAAGAGCTTTGCCGTCGCAAGCCCGATGCCGGAGCTTCCGCCGGTGACGACCGCAACACTATTGGCAAGGCCGAGATCCATTCTGCGTCCCTCAGCCCATCGCGCGCGATTTGCCGCGCGACGCGAGCTTTTTGTCATCGTCGGCGACGAGGCCAGCCTGCGGGCCATGCCAGCCGAGCTGTTGTGATATCTCGTAGGCGGCGGCGCGCACGGCGGCAGCTATCTGGCGGCGCCGCGTCGCGCCTTCAAAACTCGCCGGCTGGCCGCTGACATTGAGAGCGGCGATCGGCGTATCAGTGGCATCGAAGATCGCAGCCGCGACAGAGCTGATATTGGCTTCGTAATTGCCATCGCTCCAGGCAAGGCCCGCATCGCGGTCCGCTTCGAGCTGCGCATGGAGCTGCGTCAGCGTCACGGCGGTATGCGGTGTCACCGCGCTCAGCATAGTGCCGGCGTAAAGGCGGTCGACCTGCTCAAGCGGCATATTGGCGAGAATGCTGCGGCCCATATTGGCAGCGTGCGCGGGAAGCCGGCTGCCGATCCTGATATTGCTGGCAAAGGCATTGTTTGGGGCGCGGCGAACGAGATAGACGATCTCAAGACCGTCGAGCACGCCGAGATGCGCCGAGAGATCGAGGCCTTCGGCCAGTCGTGTCAGCACCGGCACTGAAATCTGCACCAGGTCTTGCGAGAAGAAGGCTTGCGCGGTGAGCCCGATCAGGCCCACACCGATACGCCAGCCTTGGCCCTCGTGGCGCGGCTCGATGAATCGCTCGGACTGCAGCGTGTGCAGCAGCCGCAGCAGCGTGGTGCGATTGATGCCGAGCTCGCGTGCGGTGCGCGAGACGTTGGCGACGTTGTCGCCTTCGCCGAGCCGCCGCAGCAGCATGACGGCGCGCTGAACCGAAGGCGATATGTATAGACTCTGCGATCGAGACTGATCGCTGTCCTTGCGCTTTCGCTCAGACATCGATCTGCTCCAACAGTTCCGTCAATACCGTGGCGGCTGCGGCGGGGGTTTCCTGCGGGAACGCGTGCCCGGCGCTGGTGATCTCGTGAAAGGATGTGGCGTGCGGGAGCGCGGCGTAGGCGGCGCGGGCATTGGCGGGCGGCGTGACGATGTCCTCGGCGCCGACGGCGACACAGGTCGGTGCCGTTATCGCAGCGGCGTCAGCGATCAGATCGCCCGCGCCCAGCGCATGCACCGCCTGGATATAGCCTTGGCGATGTAGCGCAGTCATGGCGTCACGCACGGCGGCCACGATCAGCGGTTTGCTTTCGGGGGCGTGGACCAGCCGCAGCGCGCGCTTTGCGGCGAACGTGTCGAGATCAAGCGTTTGGATCTCGTCAATGCGCGCTTGCACATTGGCCGGCAGCGGCTCTCCCGGCGCGACACGATAACCCAGCGCCGGCGACATGAGCGAAAGCGCCCGCACCCGGGATGGGTAGCGGGCGGCGAAACTCGCGGCGAATAGCGCGCCAAGCGAATGTCCGCACAGCGTGATCCGATCGATCGCGAGCGCATCGAGCAATCGCAACAGCGCTGCCGCGTAGTCGCCTGGCAGAGGCTGCGCCTCATCGAGCGGACGCGAAGCCGCATAGCCGGGAGCGTTCCAGGCGATGACGTCGACATCAGCGGGCAATGCTGTCATCAGCGGCAAAAAACTTGAGGCATTGCTGCCGATACCGTGAAGGAGCACCAGCGAAGCCGCATCGGCCTTTCCGGCACGGCGCAGGAAATCGATGCCGGCTGCGGTTTCGCGCGAAGGTCGAAGCATGGTGACCTGTGCTGTCATTTTTGCATTGCACCCGGTGCGGCGGTGGCGCGGGGCACATAGTGCAGAACCCGGCTCTCGGCCGCGGTTACGGCCCAATACATTGCAATGCCGATGACGGTGAGGAGTGCGATGGCGTCAAACACCATGGCGGTGTTTGCCGAACCTTGGCCGAAACTGATCAGATAGCCGAGGCCGATCTCGCCGCCGACTAGTTCGCCGACCGTGATGCCGATCACGGCGAGCGTCGCGCCGATGCGCAAACCCGCCATGAGATTAGGCATCGACGACGGCAGCATCACTTTCCAGAAAATCTTGGTGCGGCTCATATTGTAGGCGCGGGCGAGATTGACGAGGTCGCGATCCATCACCCGCATCGCCTGGAGCACGTTGACCATGATCGGAAAGAACACCACGAGAACGGTCACTGTTAGCTTGGGCAGCGCGTTGTAGCCGAACCAAAGAATGAACAATGGCGCGAAGGCCACTTTCGGCGCGATCTGCAGGGCGAGAATATAAGGCGAAAGCACTTTCTCCCACGTCGGCAACAGCCCGAGCGTGTAACCGGCGACGGCGCCCAGGAGGCTGCCCAGGACGAAGCCGAGGATCGCCATCGACGCCGTCGAGACAAAGTGCATCAAGAGATTTTCCTGATACCACATCCGCATCATTTCGCTCGCCAGATCGCTGACGCGCGGGATGATGTATTTCGGCACGCCGAAGAGCGGCGGCAGATATTGCCAGGCGAGCAGCACAAGGACGGCCACCGCGATACTGGCGAGTGGCGCAGTGCCGACGCGCCACAGCCGCGGCACCGGCGCCGCGAAAACTTGGGCGCGATCGTCAGGGCTGCTTGCTTCGCCGGACACTGTGGCGCTCATCAGGATGCAACGAATTGGTTGGTGTAGAGGTCTCCCACCGGCACGGCCGAATGGATGATGGCGTTGTCGAGATAGAATTTCTGCACCGTCTCGAGGCGCGCCGGATTGAAGCTGCCGAGCGCGGACGCCGGCGTCGTCGCATAGATCTGCGTCACATAGCGTCGCAGGATGCGCTCCATTTCGGCCTCCTTGCCGGCCTGTTGCGGCACCGCGGCGACGAAATCGCGTGACGCGGCGGCGGGATCGGCGATGCAATCGCGCACGGCCTGCATGATTGCTTTGACAAAGCCGCCGACAGCTGCTGGCCGCTCTTTGATCATCTTGTCCGAGGTAAGAATGGCCTGCGCCATTGCCGGGAAAACCTTCTCGACGTCGAAATAATCGAGAGCCACGCCACCGGTTTCAATCGTGTCGGCCCATTCCGGCGTGGCCATGATGCCGTCGAGCGACTTGGCGATCATCAGTTGCGTGACGCCAGCAGGACCGACGGCTTGAATTTCGAGATCCGTCTTCTTCATGCCGTTGGCGGCAATGACAGCAAGCAGCGCGTAGTAGCCGGTGTCCTGGTAACCGATGACACCGAGCTTTTTGCCGCGCAAATCGGCAAAACTCTTCACGTCGCTCTCCTTGCGGGTGACGAGCTTGAACAGCGGATGCGAGCCAAGCTGGGCGACGGCGCGCACGGGCAAGCCGTTGGGACGGACGATCATCGACGTCTCGCCAAGGCCGCCGCCGAGAGCGGCATTGCCGGCGCCAACCTGCTGGGCGACATCGGCGCCGCCGTGGCCGGTTTGAAATGTCACGGCGACATTGTTGGCGGCGAAATAGCCGCGTTTGGTGGCAATGTGGAACGGCATGAAGGCCGGCAGGAAGGAGGGGGCAGGGAAGAGATAAGTGACCTCTTCCGTGGCAGCAAAACTGCGTCCTGCCGCAACCGTGGCCATCAGTCCGCCAAGTGCGGCGCGCCGTGTGAGTTTCATGTCAGTGCCCTCCCTCTGATCCCCTTGAAGCGGTGGTCATGCGTCGACCCGGCTGTCGATATGAAGCGAATGGAAAAGATGTGCGACGATCTCGCTGGCGCGCGGGCTCGCGATGCGCGCCATGGGATTGTCGCGGTCGGGCAGGCCGACAGCGATCTCTTCGACGATCCGTCCCGGCCGGTCGCTCATGACCAGGATACGGTCTGACATCGCGACGGCTTCGGACAGATCGTGTGTGATCAGCAAAGTGGTCAGCCCCGATCCGGCGATCGTCTCGGCAAAGCTCTTTTGCAGGACGAGCTTGGTTTGCGCATCGAGCGCGGAGAACGGCTCATCGAGCAATACGATGTCCGGATTGATCGCAAGCGTCCGCGCGAGCGCAGCGCGCTGGCGTTGTCCGCCGGAAATCTGATGCGGATAGCGGTCGGCGAAGTCGGTGAGGCGGCAGCGCTTGAGCTCGCGCAATGCGCGCTCGCGGCGCTCGCTGGCGCTCATCTTGCGGGCCTCGAGGCCAAATTCGACGTTGTGCAGGACTGTGCGCCAGGGCAGCAGCAAATCCTTTTGCAGCATGAAGCCGACGCTCGAGTTCGGACCGGAGACTTCGACGCCATGGAGCGATACGGTGCCCGCGCTCGGCCGATCGAGGCCGGCCACCAGATTGAGCAGCGTGCTTTTGCCACAACCGGATGGGCCGACGACCGAGACGAATTCGCCAAGACCGACATCCAGTGAAAGTTCGAATACGGCGGTAAAGGCTGGAGCGCCTGCGCCCCGGCCGGGAAACCGCCGAGCGACGTCTTGAAGCTCAAGCACCTTTGGGAGCGTCACCGCTGGCTCCATCGCATCGTGCATCTGTTCGTATTTGAACAGAGAGTTCAAATAATATACAATTCAAAAAGCATCAGCGCGCGAGAGTCAATGCCTGCCGCGCCGTAATTCTGCGCACAAGCTGCCTGTCTTCGCTGCATTGAACCCTAAGTAACTGGCATATTTGCGATGCTGCACTGCGAAACACGGCAAATGCGGCAATTTGCTCCGGAGCAGTCCAGGAGCGTCCCACGTGATTTTGGGCTTCTCCGTTGTTGTTTAATATGCTATACGTGGTTTTATGGGCAAAACAAAAGCTAAAGCGCCGGCCAGCAAACGTCGCGCAGTAAATGCGGCAGCCATAACAGCGCGCGCGGGCGCTGCGGCTGCTCAACGCTATTTGGTGCCGGCGCTGATGCGCGGGCTCGCCATCCTCCAAGAATTATCGGGCGAGTACCGGCAAATGAGTTTGTCCGAAGTGGCCGCGACGCTGCGCGTGACGCGCTCATCCGCCTATCGTCTCTTGGTGACACTCGGCCATCTGGGTTTTGTTTCCTTCAACCCCGACAGCAAAACCTATTCGCTCGGCGCGGAAGTGTTGCGGCTTGGCTATGGCTATCTCGCCTCGCGCGATCTGGTCGAAGTAGCCATGCCGCATCTGGTACGGCTTCGCGATCGCACCGGCTGGTCGGCGCATCTCGGCGAACTGCAAGGGCGCGATGTCGTCTATTTAGCGCGCGTTCCAACCCGCCGCTCGATCGCCAGTACCGTCCATATCGGCACGCGGCTTCCCGCGAGCGTGACGACCATGGGTCGCGTTCTGCTGTCGGAATTGCCGGACGGTGAGATTCGCGAACTTTATCGTGATGCGTCCGGAAGCCGATCGGCGCAAAAAGGCGCGCTCTCGCTTGCCGATCTGCTGCATCAACTTGCGATCGACGCCGCCGCCGGTGTCGTGGTGATGCAGCATTCGAGCTACGAGCCGGGCGTGGCCAGCATCGCGGCGCCAATCCGCGACATGACCGGCCGCGTCGTCGCCGCCATCAATATTTCCGCGGTCGCGCTCCTGACCAGCGAGGCGGAGCTCGACGGCCCGCTGAAGAAGGAAGTTCTCGCCGCGGCGAACGCGATTTCGCGGGATCTCGGTCACCGCGCCGATGCTGAAAACGAGAAGACCGCGACGCAGCCGCTGCGCCGTTCGGCCACATGAGTTCATCGTAACGACAGGTCAAGGCAGAGGAGAAGAACAATGGACGACGTCACCCGTAAGCCGCAGGCCCGCTCTTGGGACCGGCCGCAAGGCACAAGCTTCGAGCAATGGATGAAAAGCCGGGTCGCGCGCGTCGCCGAGCGTAGCTATGACTGGAACGCGCTCAAATTCCAGGCCGACTTCGACCCGAAATATCGCCGCGCGCAGAAGCGTTTCATCGGCACGGGCGGAACCGGCGTGGCGAGCGATGCCAATGTGATTCCCGCCGAACACTTTACCTTGTCCAACATGATCCTGCCGGTCGGCGCCGAAGGTCCGATGCATCTGCATGTCGACGCCGAGGAAGTCTTCTTTGTGCTGCGCGGCAAGATCAAAGTGATGGTCGAGAAGGACGGCGAATATTTCGAGACCGTGCTCGGCGAGCGCGATTGCGTTTCGGTACCACCCGGCGTCTATCGCGGCGAGGTCAATGTCGGCGAAGAGGAAGCGATCATGATGGTGATGATCGGCGCGCCGAAGCCGGTCACGCCGACCTATCCGCCGGAGCATCCGCTCGCGAAGGTCAAGCGCGGGTAGTACGACGCGGGCATCAACCGCGGGATAGTCCAACGGGGCGCTGCGATGCCGGGCTCGGCATGCAGCGTGACAACAAGGAGCTGCATCATGTCGCTGCAGGGGATCGACGCCGTGGTCTTTGGCGTCGCTGACATGGCCGAGGCCAAGCGCTTCCTGGACGATTGGGGCGTGACAGCGGTGTCAACCGCGAACGACAAGCTCGTGTATCGCACGCGGGATGGCGCCGAGGTGATCGTACGGCCAAAAGATGCGCCCGATTTGCCGGCGCCGATCGAGCCCGGCAATACGGTGCGCGAGGTGATCTGGGGCGCGGCCGATCAAGCCGAGCTTGATCGGACAGTGAACGCGTTGCGCGGTCTGCCGAGCTTCCGTACCGGTTCGGATGGATTGGCGCGTGTGACCGATCCGAACGGTTTGAGCCTTGCCTTCCGGGTCAGCCCACGCAAGCCGGTCGTCGTGAAACCGACGCCGAACAATGCGCCGGGAACGCATCAGCGCGTCAATCAACGTTCGCCGATCCACGACCAAGCGCATCCGGTCAATATCGGCCACGTCGTCGTCTTCGCCAACGATTTCCCCGCAATGCGCGCCTTCTATACCGAGGCGCTCGGCTTTGCGATCAGCGACGAATATCCGGGTCACGGCGTATTCACGCGCTGTCAGAGAGTTGGCGAGCATCACAATCTCTTCATCCTCAATCGGCCGGGCAAGCCGGGGATCAATCACGTCGCCTTTACCCTCAGCGACATCCACGAGGTGATCGGCGGCGGCATCGCGATGAGCAAGAAGGGCTGGAAAACCGAGATTGGCCCCGGCCGTCATCCGATATCGTCGGCCTATTTCTGGTATTTCGAAAATCCCTTGGCGGCGCCGCTCGAATATTATGCCGACGAAGATTATTGCACCGAAGATTGGAAGCCCGGCACGTTCGAGCGCAAGCCTGAACTGTTCGCCGAATGGGCCATCGCCGGCGGCATCGACGGCACCACGCGTCGGCAACGGCCGATGGAAGACAAGAGCGGCCGCGGGCATGCGTGAGGATGTTTTCCGTGCGATCTGATTTTCGGCGCATCGTCGCGGTCGAAGCGCATCGGAGGGCCACGGGCCGCTGTCCGGTGCGTGTGCACTCGCTCGGCACCGGTGAGACCTTCGAGATCAAGGCAGTCGACGGCGGCTTTCTCGATGTCGATTCCAGTCTGAACGTCCGCGTTGACGAGAACAAGCTGACGATCCCATCGATCCAGGCGGTCATCGATCTCAAATTTGCCGGTGATGTCTGGTTCGACGGCTTCGACCATTCGAGCGGTGAGTGGTTCTCCGGCCGCGCCGGCGGCGGCGCTACGGTCACGCTCTATGATCGCGGCCAGCGCAACTATTTCCAATACGCTGTCGCCGGCGAAGGCGATCGGATTTGAGCGGCGGACCGATGAGCGCGAGTGCAAGATTTTCCGGAAAGCGTATCGTGGTCACGGGCGCCGGCCGCGGCCTCGGCTTTGCTTTCGCCGAGCGGCTGGGCCGTGAAGGCGCGAGCGTTATCGTCGCGGAGATCGATCCGGGCCTGGGTGGCGAAGCAGAACGCAAGCTCCGCGCCGCCAATATCGATGCAACTTTTGTCGCCACGGATATTTCCAAGCCGGAATCGGTCGAGGCCATGGCGCGGCAAGCCGCGCAGGGCTTTGACGGCATCCACGGGCTCGTCGCCAATGCCGGCTGGGCCAACAATGTCGGCGGCAAGACCTATGATGAGATCGCCCCGGAAGACTGGGATCGCATGATGGCGATCAATGTGCGCGGTACCTGGCTCACGGTGCGTGCGATCGGGCCGCGGATGCGCGAGGGCGGGGCCATCGTCCTGCTGTCCTCAGACACGATCTATTGGGGCGCCCCGCGTCTCCTGCATTATGTCGCCAGCAAATCGGCCTTGGTGGGAATGACCCGGTCGCTGGCGCGCGAGCTCGCGCCGCGCATGATCAGAGTGAATTGCCTGCTGCCCGGTCTGACCATGGCAGAAGCGACCAAGGACATTCCGCAGGCGCGCTGGAACGACTACGCCGAGCGCACGATGCTCAAACGCATACAACAGCCGGACGATCTCGACGGGCCGGTTGCGTTCTTGCTCTCCGAAGACGCGAAATTCATTACCGGCCAAACGCTCGCCGTCGACGGCGGCTTTTCCCTGCACTGATCTCAACGGGCGATGCGATGGGACTGAAAATCGGCATTGCTGGCGGCGGCGTTGGCGGCATGGCGGCGGGGATCGCCTTGGGGCGTGCCGGGCATGATGTCGAAATCTACGAACAGGCGGCGGATTACCAGCGCGTCGGCGCTGACATAAATCTCACACCCAATGCTGTGCGCGTGCTCGATAGTCTCGGCGCGGTGCCGACACTCAAAAAGACCGCGGCGCGTCCGACGCACCGCATCAGCCGCATGTGGGATACCGGCGAAGAAACTTCGCGGCTGGAGATGGCCGATGAGGCGGAACGCAAATATGGCGCGCCGCAGCTCACCATCCATCGCGCCGACCTGCTCGATGCATTGCGCGAACAATTGCCCGAGGAAGCCATTCTTCTCGGCCATCGCGTCGGGGCGATCGACATTGCCGGGGCGAAGCCTCGGATCCGGTTTGCCGGTGGCGCATCGCGCGAAGTTGACATTCTGGTCGGGGCGGACGGCATTCATTCGCTGACCCGCACAGCATTGTTCGGTGCGGAACATCCGGAGTTTACCGGGCTCGTGTCCTACCGTGCCGTGGTGGGCCGCTCGAAACTCGATCTGCCCAATCTCGATGCCTTCACCAAATGGTGGGGGCCGACGCCGGATCTGCAAATCGTCACCTTTCCGCTCAATCACGGCAGAGAGACTTTCGTCTTTGCAACGACATCGCAGGACGACTGGCGACACGAGTCCTGGACAATGCCGGGTGATGTCGGGGAATTGCGTGCGGCCTATCGCGCCTTTCATCCGGAGGCCCGCGCGCTCCTTGATGCGTGCGAGAGCGTGACCAAATCGGCGCTCTATATCAGACAGCCATTGCCGGTCTGGTCGGTCGGGTGTGTCACATTGTTGGGCGACGCGTGTCACCCGATGGTGCCGTTTATGGCGCAAGGCGCCTGCATGGCGATCGAAGACGCGGCCGTGCTCGGGCGTGCGCTTGACGGCATTGACGAAACAATGATCGAAAAAGCGCTCAAGCGTTATGAGACCGCACGCCAGGATCGCACGGCGCGGGTGCAGATCGGCTCACGCGGCAATGAATGGCTGAAGCAAGGCGGCAATGCCGATTGGGTCTACGGTTACGATGCAACAACGGCGCCGTTCGACCCGCTCTAACTGCGTTCAAGCGTAATGTGCATGGGGAGCGCCGATGGATCAGATCGCAAACACTGAGAACAAGATCTTCATCGGGGGCGAATGGCGGCGCGGTCGCGGCGCAGACATCGCCTCAAATTTCCCGGCCGATGGATCGTTGAATGCCATGTTGTCGGGCGCGTCGGAAGAAGACGTTGATGTCGCGATCGAGCGCGCCCAGGAGGCGGCCAACGATCCGCAATGGCGCAAGCTGCTGCCGCACGAGCGCGCGACCTTCCTTTACAAGATCTCCGAAGGGATCGCCCGGCATGCCGACCGCATTTCCCATGTGCAGTCGCGCGATACCGGCAAGACATTGAGCGAGACGCGTGCGCTCGCGCTAAGTGCTTCAGGCACGTTCCGCTACATGGCGGCTGTGCTCGAGACAATGGACGACGCGCTGACGCCGTCGCGCGGCAACTACCTGACGATGTCGGTTTACGAGCCGCTCGGCGTCACTGCGGGCATCACACCGTGGAATTCGCCCATTGCCTCTGACGCGCAAAAGGTCGCGCCGGCACTTGCAGCTGGCAATGCCGTGCTGTTGAAGCCGTCATCGTGGAGCCCGCTCGTCTGCCTCGAACTCGCCCGCGTGATCGAGGAAGCGGGCCTGCCCAAGGGCCTTTTCTCGACCCTGCCGGGTGCCGGCGCGATCGTCGGCGAGCGGCTCGTCACCCATCCGGCGATCCGCAAGGTTTCCTTCACAGGCGGCACGGCGACCGGTCGTGATATTGCGCGGAAGGCGGCCGAGAAGCTGATGCCGGTCTCGTTGGAACTCGGCGGCAAGTCGCCGGCCGTCGTGTTCGCCGATGCCGATCTCGACGTCGCGTGTGCCGGCGTCATGTTTGGCGTGTTTTCGTCAACCGGCCAATCCTGCATCGCGGGCTCGCGCCTGTTCGTCCAACGTGCCGCTTACGATGCATTCGTCGCCAAGCTGGTGGCCGCGACCGAGCGGTTACGCGTCGGCCATCCGTTCGAGGCAACGACGCAGGTGGCGCCGCTGATCAGACCCAAGCATCGCGACGAGATTGAAGGCCATGTCGCGCGCGCCCGCGAAGATGGCGGCGACATCCTGACTGGCGGTAACCGACCCGCTGGATCGGACTATGCAAACGGCACTTACTATTTGCCGACGATCGTCGCAGGTCTCGACAATACCAGCCGGCTTTGCCGCGAGGAGGTCTTTGGCCCGGTGCTCGCCGTGTTGCCCTTCGACGGCGAAGATGACCTTGTCCGCCAGTGCAACGACAACAGTTACGGCCTTGCCTGCGGCATCTACACGCGCGACTTCCCGAAGGCTTGGCGGGTCGCCCGCGCGATCGACGCCGGGACGGTGTGGATCAACACATACAAGCAGTTCTCGATCTCGACGCCATTCGGCGGCACCAAGGATAGCGGCCTCGGCCGTGAGAAAGGGCGCGAGGGGATCCACGCCTGGATGGCGCAGAAGTCACTCTATTGCGACCTGAGCCAGGCGCCGCATCCGTGGGCCAAAGCCTCGTTATGAGGAACAGGACGAGCGCCATGGGCGGGACAAGCTTCGCGCAGACGGTCCACGCCTCATGCTTGATGTTTAAACTCGGGAATGCAGCTGAAAAATGATGCTATCGTCCAAGCGGCTCATTTCGAGAACTTGATGAGATCATTCGTGTCCCACGCCGAGCGGTTGTTGAAACGCCGAAAATTTCTGCAGGTTGCAATCGCCGCGTGCCTGGGGCCGATGGCGGGACGCGGTGCGATCGCAGACACCAATCCGGCCGAGTTTTATCGCGGCAAGACCCTGCGCATTCTCGTCGGCTCTCCGCCGGGCGGCGGCTATGACGTTTACGCGCGGCTCATCGTGCAGCCGCTCGCAACCAAGCTCGGCGCCTCCGTGGTGATTGAGAACAATGAAGGAAACGGCGGGCTATCTGCGCTTGCCAAGCTTTTGATGCGGCCGGCCGACGGCCTCACCATCATGAACGGCAGCGCCGAGGCCGCGATCATCAGCCAAATGTTGGGCAGGCCCGGCGTAACCTGGGACGTGACCAAGCTGAACTGGCTTGCCAAAATGGCGGCCGCGCCGAAATTGTGGTTCGTCGCCAAAGATAGTCCGCACATTCCCTCGATTGCCGCCGCTCTGCAGGCGGATCCCCTGACTTGGCCCGCGACTGGGCCAGCCGACGACATCAGTGATGTCGAGGCGGTTATTTCCTATGTGCTGGGGCTGAAGTCGAAAATCGTCACGGGCTTTAGCGGTTCCGGAAACATGTCGCTCGCCGTCATCCGCAATGAGGTCAATTGCGGCTTGTTGTCCGCGGATTCGGCTTTGCCGCATCTCGATTCGATCAAGCCTCTGGCATTGTTCGGCAGAAAGCGTTGGTCGCATTTGCCGGATGTGCCGACGTTACGCGAGGCAGTCACCATACCTGCCGATAGAATGTGGGCTGTTCGATTACGTGAGGACATCGGCGAAGCGCAGCGCGCGCTCGTTGCTCCGCCGGGGGTGCCGCCGGATCGCGTTGCCTATTTGCGCGACGTGTTGGCCGAGGTTCTTGCTGATCCCGCGGTGGTCGAGGAGGGCGCCAGGACCAACCGCGAGATTGAATTCATGTCGGGGGCAGACTTGCAGAAGCTGGTCGGCGACTTGATGGAAGCTGCCGGGCCGCGCTTGCCGGAATTCCACAAAATCGTGCTGGATACCTACTTCTGAACTCGGCGCTCTAGTTTCTTCGTTAGAGCATGATCTTTTCGGAAAACCGGTTTCCACTTTTCCGGATCATGCTCTAGGCTGCACAAACCCACTGTGCCGGCGAGCAAACCTTGCCGCACAAGCGCAAGCGGCCAATGGGAGACAAAGCTCATGGCTATGGTCGAGCTGAAAGAGCTGCGCGTTGACCCCTGATGAGAGGCGATCCCATTCGCGCGCTGCCCTTCCCGGCAAGCCGCTTTACCGCGCCACAAATATTGTATCGCTGAAAAACGACGGGCGGGTTATAGCGGCAAAAATACACGCCGCCTCAGCCGCCGCCTTGAACGAGCATTTCCTGCCGCAAGTGAAGCGGCTAATGCCCAAGTGCCTGCCAATGATTACCGTGCACGACGTGCGTTCGACACACGGGCCGTCCGCGCGCAATCACGATCGGCGCGCGCGGGGGCCGTAATCGGTGCGGCTCGGACCCAGTCCAGCAAAGGGCTCGGCGATATCGAGCACGAACAGGTCGCCGCGATATAGGTAAGTACCCGCAGTCACGATTCGGCCTTGCCCGTCGGTGCGCCAGCGCCGCATGCACACCAAGGATCCGGTCATGGAATAATCGAGAAGGTGCGCGATCTCGTGGTCGGCCGGCCGCGTCGTGATTTCCAGTCTCGAATCCGCAATCCGGATACCGTGATCGCGCAGCAAACGCGCGATCTTGATCGAGTTGTCCTGGCCTTTCGGAAATCGATCGTAGACCGGTGAGGCGATATAGATGTCCATAAGCGCGAAGGGCTGATTGCGGAAACGGTGGATCTTACGCACCTGCGTGTAGTCCTTGTAGACCGGCAATCCCCGCCGCAACTCTTCCGGCACCTGCACTTTCTTCAATCGCTTCAGCACATGGATGCTTTGATCCGGTCCCAGATGCAGCGGGTCGCTGATCGCGTTTTTCAGGTCGTTATCGATCGCGGGGGCCACTGCGCCCTTTAAGACAAATGTGCCGAGGCCGCGGCCGCCGCCGATCAGCCCGTCCGATTTGAGCAGTTCCAGCGCCTGGCGCACCGTATTGCGCGCGACGTCGTATTCTTCGCAGAGCGCCTCGATGCTGGGAATGCGCTGACCGGTCTTCCACTCGCCGCTCGTGATCCGGGAACGCAGAATGCTGGTCAGCCGCACATAGAGCGCAATCCGGTCGGTCTCCGGATTGAGCCTGTGCCGCATTTTCGGCAAAGCATCGATCGTCTTCACGAGGTCGTCCGTCAAAAATCCGCCAGCGCGAAAATATCCTCGGGCGAGTCGTCGCTCATCAACCGCTTGCCGACAAGATCGCGCAGCGTTTCTGAGGTGCCCCCGCCCAGACTGCCATAACGGGCGGCACGATACATCCGCGATACCGGATATTCATCGGTAAATCCGTAGCCGCCGAAAACCTGGATGGCTTCGCTGGTCACACGTACCGACATTTCGTTGCAATAGATCTTGGCGGTTGCCGCCAGCAGCGGGTCCGGGAAAGGATCGGCGCTGGCGCAGGCGCGATAGAGCAGACCGCGTCCGGCTTCGATCTCGCGCCACATGTCGGCGAGTTTCCAGCGCATGCCCTGAAATTGCCCGATGCTGCGGCCGAAGGCTGTGCGGCTGCGCGCATAGGCCACCGCCTCGGCAAATGCGCCCTCGGCAAGCCCGAGCGAAATCGCCGGATTGAGACAGCGCTGTGTGTTGAAGGCCGATAACAGCTTCTTGAGGCTGCCGGCGCCGAGCAGGAGATTTTCCGGCGGCAATTCGCAATTCTCGAACCGCAATGTGTGCAAATATTCGCCGCCCATACTGTGCGCGCGGCCCGCATGGATAAGGCCGGGCGTCGTACGGTCGATCAGTACGCAGCCGATACCGTCGCGGCCTTCCTGGCCGCCGATCCGGGCGAACACCACGAAAGCGCTCGCCTCCTCGGCGCGGCTGACCAGCGACTTTGCGCCGTTGAGCACGAGCGTGTCGCCGCGCTGAACGACATTCGACTTGTAGGCCGCCACATCAGTGCCCGCATGCGGCTCGGTCATGCAGATCGAAAGCAAATGCTCTCCGCTCGCAACCCCGGGCAGCAGGCGTTTCTTTAAAGATTCCGAGCCGTAAGTCGCGATGATCCGGGTCTGCGAGCCGACTTCACCCAGCACTGCCATGGCGGTGACGTAACAGCCTTTGGCGATCTCTTCGAGC
The DNA here is from genome assembly GCA_036264635.1 of Xanthobacteraceae bacterium. Classification (GTDB taxonomy): domain Bacteria; phylum Pseudomonadota; class Alphaproteobacteria; order Rhizobiales; family Xanthobacteraceae; genus BOG-931. Next base: position 108,073 of record DATAQN010000250.1, read on the forward strand.
ACCAGCGCCGTGTCGAAGACAGACAACTCGCTCCCGCCATAGGCCTTCGGCACCGCCATGCCCAAAATGCCGGCCTCGGCGAGCCGGCGGATATTCGGCCAGGGAAATTCGCCGTTCATGAAGCGCAAGCTGCGCGGCTTGAATTCGCCTTGCACGATTTCGCGCACCCGTGCGACGAGCCGACGTTGCTCGTCGCTCAATTTGAACTGAAAATCCGTCACGCCTTTCGTCTCCCTTTTGCCTTGCGCTGGCGCCCTCGCACTCGAGGCCAAGCACGCGCTTACGCCAAAGCGCCGCATGTCGACATCGAATAGCAGGCAACCGGCGCCATTCGCTTTTTCGGGCTTGAAAGTACCAAAGATGGTACTATGGTTACAAGCCACGAGACGGAGGGATCGCGCGTGAGTGAGGTGAGGATGCTTGAACGCATCCGCGTCGTTGAAATCGGGCAGGTACTGGCTGGGCCCTACGCGTCGACGATCCTCGCAGATCTCGGCGCCGACGTCGTCAAGGTGGAGAAACCGGAGCTTGGTGACGACGCCCGGCATATGGGTGCGGCGTTCCGGCATGGCGATTCGCTGCACTTCCTCGACATCAATCGCAACAAGGCGTCGGTGACGCTCGATCTTAAAAGCGCCGATGGCGTGGAAGAGCTTCAGAGGCTGCTCGAGACCGCGGACATTCTTATTCACAACATGCGGCCGGGTGTCGTCGACACGCTCGGCATCGACGGTCCGAGCGTCTGCGCGCGCCATCCGCGGCTGATCTATTGCGAGATTTCGGGCTTCGGCGATCGCGGCCCGATGCGCATGCTGCCGGCTTTCGAGCCGGTGGCGCAGGCTTTCAGCGGCATTCTCAGCATCAACGGCAATGCTGACGGACCGCCGGCCCGGATCGGCGTGTCTGTCGTCGACGTCGGCACCGCGATGTGGACGGTGATCGGCGCGCTCGCGGCACTGCAGCATCGCAACATCACCGGCAAAGGCGGCATCGTGAATACGTCGCTGCTCGAAACGGCGCTGGCTTGGGCCGGCCCGCATATCGCAGGTTTTCTCAATGAGGATCGTGTGCCGCGGCGTCTCGGCACCGCGCATCCGCACCTCGTGCCCTATCAGACCTTCGATGCCAATGACGGCTCGCTCCTGATCGCCGCCGGCAATGACCGGCTGTTTGCGCGGCTGTGCGATGCGCTCGGCGTGCCCGAATGGACCACCGATCCGCGGTTTTGCGGCAATCGCGCCCGCATTGAGCACCGCGCCGAACTGATCAAGCTCATCGGCGACAAGATCGGGCGAGAGCCGCGACAAAACTGGATCGCCAAACTCACCAAGGCCGGCGTGCCCTGTGCACCAGTGAATACCATTCCCGAAGTGTTGCAGGATCCGCAGGTCGCAGCGCTCGAAATCCTGCAGGAAGTGCCCGGCACCGGCGTCATGCTGACGGGCTTGCCGATCAGCTTTGACGGCAAGCGTCCGCAAATCCGCACGCTTGGTCCACGGCTTGGTCAGGACAACGCGCAGCGCCTCAAGACAGCACAGAATTCCCACCCGCGAGTATCGGAATGAACAGCATCGAAATCGCCGCCAAAGACGGCCATAGATTTTCCACCTATTGCGCCCAGCCGAAAGCCAAGCCGCATGCCGGGCTGGTCATCATTCAGGAGTTCTTCGGCGTCAACGGCCATATCCGCCGCGTCTGCGATCAATATGCGGCCGACGGCTATCTGGTGCTGTCGCCTGCGATTTTCGATCGCGTCGAGCGCGATGTCGAGCTCGGCTATGACGAAGCCGGCATGAACAAGGGCCGGACGCTCCGCGCCAAGCTCGATCTCGATCAGATCATGCTCGATGTTCAGGCCGCCATCGACGCAGCAGGAAGCGCCGGCAAAGTCGCGGCGCTCGGCTATTGCTGGGGCGGATCGCTCGCTTATATCGCCGCGGCGCGGCTCAACGGTCTTGCCTGCGCCATCGGATATTACGGCGCACAAATCGCCGCGCATGGCGGTGAAACGCCGCGCGTGCCGGTGCTGCTGCACTACGCCGAGAAAGACGAATACATTCCGCAGTGCGATATCGACAAAGTCCGCGAGATGCAGCCCGCGGTGACCATCTATCAATATCCAGGCACCGAACACGGCTTCAACTGCGACGACCGCCAGTTCTACGAGCCCAAGAGCGCTGCGATCGCACGCGCGCGCACACTGTCATTCATTCAAGACCATGTCGGGTAGACGTTCAAACCGGAGCCTGGCCAGCTCTGCAACAAGGTAAGCCGCGGCGCTCCAAGTGCGGCGAAGGGAGGTTGATGTGCTGACGAGACGATCGTTACTTGCGGCCTCGCTGCTCGCCGGCGGTTTGGCGCCTTTCGCTGCCGTTGCGCGCGCGGACGACTATCCCGCGGGTCCCGTCAAAGTCCTGGTCGCATTTCCGCCGGGCGCCAGCACGGATGTCATCATGCGGGCCGTCGCGGCCAAATTGCAGCCGCGGCTCGGCAAGCCGGTCATCGTCGAGAACAAGGCGGGCGCCAGCGGCCTGGTCGCGGCGGGCGATGTCGCCAAGGCCGATCCGGATGGACTGATGCTGCTCGCGGCGCCGAGTTCGCTCGCTTCGAACCCGACCCTGTTCAAATCCATGCCGTTTGACACGCTCAAAGATCTGCAACCGGTGTCGCTCGTCTTCCACACGCCGCTGGTGCTCATTGTGAACGCGAGTCTGCCGGTGAAATCGGTCGAAGAACTGATCGCGCTTCTCAAGCAGAAGCCGGGGCAGATCGATTACGCTCACGGCGGCCCCGGCTCGGCCATCAATCTCGCCGCTGAAATGTTTCAGACGATGACCAACACGAAGATGAATGGCGTCTCCTATCGCGGCACCCTGCCCGCGCTCAACGACCTGATCGGCGGCCAGGTTCAATTGATGTTCGCCGATATCGGCGGCGCGATGGGACAGATCAATGCCGGACAAGTGCGCGCGCTTGCCGTAACCTCGACCGAGCGCGTTCCAGCACTCCCCAATGTACCGACGATTGCCGAAGCGGGCGTTCCCGGGTTCGATGCCGAAGGATGGACGCTCGTTTGCGCGCCGGCCGCGACGCCGCAGGAGATCGTCGACAAGCTCAGCGCCGAGATCAATCTCGCTGTCGCGACACCTGACGTGCGGAACCTAATTATTCAGCTCGGCACCTTGCCGGCTAAAAGTCCGTCCCCACCCGAACTGAAGACCTTTCTGGCGTCGGAGATCGATCGTTGGGGCAAGCTGATCGAACGCTCCGGCGCCGCCAAGTCGCTGTAAAAGTCGCTGTAAAGCCTGATAGCCGCTTTAAAACCCGAGCAACAGAGCTGGTCCCATGAGTCTCGAAGACGAATTGCGCGCCAAAACCGCAACGTTGACGCGAATGCTGAATCTGCAAGGCGTGATCGACATGTTCGGCCATGTCTCGATCCGCGTGCCCGGGACCGACAAATGTTTCATCAGTCCGGGTGCCAGCACGGAAAAGAAAACGGTGCGGCCGGAGCATATTTTTGTCTACAACATCGACGGCACGATCATCGAACATCCAGGCGGACTGATTCCGCTGGAATGGCGCATCCACACCCAGATCCACCGTGACCGGCCGGACGCGATGTGCGTATGTCACCTGCATGCGCCGCACGCCCGCGCCATCGGAATTGCCGGCAAGCCGCTGGTGCCGGTATTTTTGCACGGCTCATTCCTCTGCACCGGTGTGCCGACCTGGAACAATCCGCGTCTCGTGGTGAACGATGCTCAAGCGAGCGACCTGTCGCGCGCGCTCGGCGATCACCGCGCCGCACAGATGCGCGGTCACGGCAGTGTCGTGGTCGGCGCCACGGCCGAAGAAGCTCTCTTCGCCTGCACATTCCTCGAAGAGAACGCGCAGATCCAGCTGCAGGCCGAGATTGCCGGCGGCGCTATTCCGTTGAGCGAAGAAGAGGCGCGGGACTGCGCTGAAGGCACATTCAACCCGCGGCTCTTTGCGCTATTGTGGGATTTTTACGAACGCAAAGTGGCGCTCGCTTAAAGGTCCATGGATCAGGTCGAACGCTGAGCGGAGAGGGACTATGAAAGTACGGCGCGTGATCACCGGCCATGACGCAAGCGGCAAGGCCATCGTCAAGATCGACGAAGTCGTCAAGGACCTGAGGGTCGGCAGGCCGGGCGCAATGGTGACGCCGATATGGATCACCGAAGGCTTTCCGGTCGACAACGACGGTAGCGAAGACACATCCAGGCGCCAGATCGGCACCACGCTTCCGGGCGGCACCGTGCTACGCGTCGTCGAATTCAGTCCAGGTGTGCAGGCGCGCAACCATCGGACCAGTTCGATCGACTACGCCATCGTCATGTCCGGCGAAATCGACATGGAAATGGACGACACGCTCATCCACCTCAAGGCGGGTGACATCCTCGTGCAGCGCGGCACCATCCACAATTGGATCAACAATGGCACAGCACCGTGCGTTATCGCTTTTGCCCTGATCGACGCGAAGCCCGTGGCTGCAGGCGGCAAGAGGCTTGATGCGATCGGATAAGCACTCGCTGCATGAGTAGATCGAAGAGTGCTGTTACCTTCGCCAGGCTAGAGCGAGATTTCTTTAGATTGAATCATCGGTCGCTCCAGCATTTTGATCGCGCATGATCTTTTCGGAAAACCGGCGTCCACTTTTCCGGATCATGCTTTCTAGGTTGAAGCCAACGATGGTGCGATCATCAAGCCTGTCGGCGGACCGGGTGCTGCCCGGAGCGTTGCAGGTCCCCCATCCAGTTGGCGATGGCCTGCCCGATCTCGTCCGGCGAATCCTCCTGAACGAAATGGAGCCCCGCGACCGTCACTTCGGTCTGCGCTGGTAGCCCGCGGGCGAAGTCGAGATTCGCGCCGCCGGCGATAAGCAAGCCGGGCTCGGCCTTCACGAACAGCTTCGGTACATCGCTCGTCGCCAGCCAGTCCGCGTAGGCGGCCGCGATCGCAGTGACGTCGGCGGGCTCGCCCTCGATGGGGATTTGCCGAGGCCATGTCAGCGTGGGCCGTCTCCCTTCGCCGGGCTCGGCGAACGGCCGTCGGTATTCCGCCATCTCCTCGACGGAGAGGGGGCGCAGGATGGCCTTCGGCAGGACCTGCTCGATGAAGAAGTTGTCTTGCAGCACCATCGCCTCGCCAGCCGCGGAACGCAGCGCCTTCAAGACCGGACGCATGTTCAATATGTCCCAGTGGTCCCAGCCCTGCGGCTGCACGATCGCTTCCATGTACGCGATACCCTTTACGGCATCGCGGTGGCGGTTGGCCCAGTCGAAACCGAGGGCCGAGCCCCAGTCGTGGACGACGAATGTGACCCGCTCGCGCACGTCGAGGGCCTCGAGCAGGGCGTCGAGGTAGCGGCGGTGCTCGACGAAGCGGTACGAGCCGGGGCCGCTGTCAGGTAGCTTGTCGGAGTCGCCCATGCCAATCAGGTCGGGAGCGATGCACCGGCCGTGCGGCTGCAGGTGCGGCACCACGTTGCGCCAGAGATACGACGAGGTGGGATTGCCGTGCAGCAGCACGATGGGGTCGCCCTCCCCAACCTCCACGTACGCCATCTCGCGGCCGAGGACCCGACGCCGCTGCTTTTGGTACGGAAATGCTGCAGATATCATGTTCGCTTCTCCCGTAGTGGCCAACTATCGCCCGCGCGCCCAGGTCATCTGACGAGACCAAATTTCGCGCTTCATTCGGGTTTGGTTACAGGCATGCGACCTGTTTCGCCGCGTCCACACACGGCGTTTTCATTTAAGAACGCTTCTCTCGACCCAATCGAGCAACGATCTTGTTTCCGGCGGTTTTCTGAGCAGGCACTGCGCTCCTATCGCGGCCGCTTCGTCACTCAAACGCTTGTCGAGCAGCGCCGTGATAAGAATTACCGGCGTCACAATGCCCTGTTCATGGAGCCGTCGAACAAGATTTAGCCCACCCATCCCGGGCATGTGGACATCGGCGATAATACAGTCCGAACCTAGCACGTTCGTGGATGTGAGGAACATCTCCGCCGAGGTAAAAGGCTCGGCGCGATAACCGGCGGAACGCATCAGATCCACCAGAGATAAACCCAATGTTTCGTCATCATCGACGACTGCGACGAAATGGAACATCACTGGAAGTTGCCTCGCGAGAGCTCATCGAAACATCCACCGAGTGTCAAATGGCGACCATCGCGCACCGATACCCTGCTTGCGGCCGCGCCGCTCGGCAATCTCTCGCTTGTGATGTCAAACCCATACCTTGGTATGGGGTTCTACAACGGGTCACCTCTAATTTTGAGGGTGATACGGGTTGTCTCCTGCAGCGGCGACGACCGATCGCTGCTTGATCTCAGCAATTGAGTTGCCCGACAGGACCGCGCGTTGCCGGAGGCGGAATCCGCGATGCTCTCGCTCTGCCAGCTTCCGAAAATGGAAATTCGCGTACCAAGCCCCAGGACTACCCGGCTAGAGCATGATCCCGAAAAGTGGAAACCGGTTTTCGGAAAAGATCATGCTCAAACAAATGCCAGACCTTGATCCGATTCAACTGAATTGGATCAAGGTCTAGGTCGAGCCGGCATTTCATCCGGCTTCTGTTACGCTTTGGCGAACTCTATCGCGTTACCTAAATTCTCGACGATAGACCGTGGGCGCCCAACCTGTCGTCTTCCGGAACGCATTACTGAACGAACCGACTTGAGCGTAGCCTAGACTGAATGCGATATCTGTCACCGACGTCATTCGCTCGGCCAGCAGCAACTTGGCAACCTCCATACGGCGCTGCACTTGGTATTGGTGCGGCGGGATTCCGAACGATTGCTTGAACGCGCGGCAAAAGTGATGAACGCTCAGTTGAGCGAGTTGTGCGAGCTTCAGGAGGCATACCTGTTCGCCCAGATGCTGTTCAATGTGCTCGACGACGGCCCGCTTTTGCCAGCCGGCGAGACCACCGCGGCTTATCGCAGCGGGCCGGCGCACGACCGCTTGATCGACGCGGGACAATTCATGCGCAAGCACTTCAGACAGGGCCTCCAGGTATGGGACGCACTTGGCTTGGCCGCTCTCAATCGTGTTCTTTAGTTTTGATGCTGTCTCCCAAATAGGGGAATCCTCAAAGTAAATTCTTGGCACGAGCACACACTCGCTCTCGTCCGGTTTACGGAATGCAGCGGGATCCAGATAGAGGAAGGTGACTCGCGTGGGAGCCCCGGTCTCATGCCATTCTCGATAGTCGCATCCTGCCGGCACAAAGGTGAGCTTATGCGCGAGAGTTCGAAGCGTCGACGAATGCACGCCATCGATAAACGTCTGGCCGTTCCTGCGCACTCCTTCGTTGTACAATGCAAGCAGATGCGTGGGCCCCTGGAAGCTCATCTCAATTCTGCTGCCGGTGGGGATGTGCACGTTTTCCGAAAACCACCAGCGCCAACCCGTACCCAGCCGCTTTATTCGCTCGGCAGGGGTTATCGTGACGGACGGACGAAAGACGATGTCGCTGACCGAGGGTGGTGAACCCACCGCGTCTCCCGCCTGGATTTGATCCAGGCCAGCCGAAGCGTGATTCATGCCATCTCGGAACCGCGAACAGATACGCATGGCATCATCTCTCACGTGAAACACTCCAGCTTGCAACGAATGGCGGCGCATTGCGCAGCGCACCATGCTTTCAGCGGTTGGCGCTCACAATCTCTCGTTTGTGATGGCAGCGCCCATACCTTGGTATAGGAACTTCCGCCGATACGAGGGGCGCGGCAGGCTGGCGCCTTAGCTCTCGATGTCCAGGACCTGCACTATCCTGGCCAGTCTGGCTGCTGATTTTGCCTGCAGCTTCCGCATCGCGCTGCTCCGATGCATCTTCACCGTAACTTCGCTGATCGACAGTTCGCCGGCTATTTGCTTGTTCATAAGTCCGGACGCGACAAGCAGCACGACTTGCCGCTCGCGCGGCGTCAGCTGTTCATACCGCTCCTGCAGTTCCGCAATCCGCGCAACTTCTTGACGTCGGTTTTGGTCCATCCGAATAGCCGCAGCAACGGCATCAAGCAGATCCTGATTTCGTATCGGCTTGGTGAGAAAGTCGACCGCACCGGCCTTCATGGCCTTTACCGACATCGGAATGTCGCCATAGCCGGTCATCAAGATCACAGGCAGCCGGATGTTCACGCGTGTCAGATATTCTTGGAGCTCGAGCCCGCTCGTGCGCGGCAACCGCACATCGAGCACCAGACAGGACGGCGCATCTGGCAGCTCGGCCTGGAGAAACTCGGCAGCCGATCCGTGGAGGGTTACACCATAGTCCACTGACCGAAGCAGCTCTCCAAGAGCCTCGCAAACCGAATGATCGTCGTCGACGACATGAACAAAGATCGACGGAGACATTCTCAGATCCCGGCCATAGCGCTACTCGAACGACGCTTCGAAAATCTCAATGTCGACGCAGGGGCGTTTCGGATCCAACGAACCATCCGGCCGCGATGCCGTGCAGCGGCGAAGCGTCGGAATGACGATGCCTGAAAAACTGTGATGAGCGGAGAACCGCTGGACCAGATGCGGGGCGTCAGCATCGATCACGTCATAGTCCAGTCTCCTTTGCAGCCCCGCGCTGTCGAAATAGAACGTCTGCCGTGGCGCGTGTGTGACGATATTCGGCGGCATGACCGCCACCAAACGACGCCAAGCTTCGCCGTTTTCGTGCCATGTCGGTAGCTCCTCGGTCTCAACGCCAGGAAGCGCGAGCAAAAACGGCGCTGTGAGATAATTCCAAAGCGAGACGCCGAAGAAATAGGCGAAATCGAGTTCGTCCCAGGAGGTACGGTTGCTGAGGAGGGCAATTTGCGGATTGCTGCGATCCCGTAACGTCGTTCCATCCAAATTCTCAATCGCGACGTGATCTGGCCGATATGTGCAACATTTGTCAGGAGCGATGAAGCCGGTCAACCGTAGCGCTTGAGACTGTGTGCGTCCCTCAGCCACCAGTTCGCCGGGCAGTCCTGCCCTATCCTTTGTATTGAGGAGTTCCCCCTTGATCGACAGGTACACGGTGAATCGGCTGAATTCCCTCCAGCGATCCAAGCCTCCAGCAGCGTCGAGGGCTTCATCAAGTAGGCCCATTGGCCTTCTCCCGAAAGCTGGACACTCTCACTTGCCTCAAGCGCCGCGCACGGGTGCAAGTTCGGCGCGCCGAACCGCCTGTGAGAATTACGAAGCGTCACACAGTCTAAAGCGACTTCAGGCGGCACGTCGCGTTAGAAGTTGTTAGAAGTGAAAAAGCGACCCGTTGTCGTACATGACCAGCCGCGTCGAGCGGCATGTCCGCGCAAGGGAGAAATTGCATAAAATCTATTTGGTAGCGCATGCGCGCTTTCGGCTCTGCTTCAGCTCTTTGAGCAACAGTCGTGCCGTGATCAAATCCGTGGTTTCCAAGCCTTCTGTAAACTTGCTGTAAACAGGCTCCAGCAGCGCAAGCCCATCTGCGCCACGATTTATGTTCCCCCACAGCCGCGCCAAGCACATCGCCGCCCTAAGTTCCCAGCCAAGCGAGGATTGCTCGCGGCTACGTTCGAGAGCGCGCAGCAGACACGCTTCAACGTCCGTCGCCGGTTCACCCAAGGATCGTTTCACTTCACCTTTGATGCGCAGCAGCTCCGGATAGGCGAATGAAGCGGGAGCGTCGCCAAGCTGCGCAATGGCCGCTTCAATGGCGATCACCGCTTCGTCCGGCTCCCCAATAATCACGAGGCCTTCCGCTAAGGCGCCCATGAAGCCCGTCGCCAGAAATTGTATTCGATTGGCGCTGTCCAAGCTGTCGCGCAACAGGCGAATACCCGCGGCAGGCGAGCCCGCCTTGATGGTTAGATCGCCCTTAAGTCCGACCCCGACGGCATAGTACGGCATTAGAGAATATTTCGTAGAATAGGCGATCAACTTTTCGATATTTTCCTCGGCTCGCTTCCAGTCGCCGCACCAGATGAAGACGGTGGTGCTGTACACCAGGGAAACGCAAAAGGTCCAAGGGTTGTCCAGTTTTCCTGCTTCCTTGATGGCGTAGTTCGCCACGGCGGCGGCTTGCTCGGGGCGTCCGACCAGCCAGAGAGATCTGGCATAGACGATAAGCGCTATAATGCGGCGGTCGTAACCGAGGTGGCCGATACTTCCCCATTCCGGCGGAATGGTCCGTGTCATAGCGGACTCGCATTGAACGCAGGCCATCGCCTGTTTCCCGAGCAGATGATTGGCGGTTCCGGCCATCCATTCGGCCATCGTGATGCTGGCGGGGTCGCCTAATTTCTCGGAGACCGCGATGCAGCGTTCGCTGATCTCAAGCGCGCCGCGGAAATCCGAAACTCGCGTTTTGAAAATATGCAGAGCGCTCAGGAGCCGAAGTTCGCTATGCAGGTCGTTGAGAGCCTCGGCAATCTTCAGCCCCTTGTCAAAGGCGACCGGCACTTCGTCTGCATTGGTGGTAAACATCAGAGAGATGCCCGCCGCGTATCGAAGCGCGAGCTCACGCCGGGGGCCTGTCGGCGTAGCCGCGGTCGCCGTGATCGCTTGCGCGACCCAATGTTGACATTCGGTCAGCAAAGACATTTCGACGAAATAGTGAGCTGACGCGGCGACGAGATCGATGCCAGCCGCCTGATCGCCGCCAGGCGAAAAACACCATTCCAAAGCCGCTCGTATATTGCCCAAGGATCGTCGCAGTGGCGTGCCTGCGTCTTCGCCGTGTGAATTCGACGAAGCAGCCTGATCGAGGTATCGGCAATAAAATAGCGCGTGCCGCCGGGCAAGCATCGCGGCGACGTCGGCGTTGATCGGCTTGCCGAGCATGTAAGCGTGCGTCATATCGAGCAGTCGATAACGCACGATGCCGTCATCGATCGCCAACGCCAGCATGGATTTGTCGACAAGATCGGCGACGGCTTCGACAACCTGTTGCTCGGCAATCCCGTCGCCGGCCACAACCGCTCTCGCCGCGTCAAGTGTGAAAAACCCGACAAATATCGCAAGCCGACGTAAAATCACTCGCTCAAATTCGGGCAATAGGTCGTAACTCCAGTCCAGTGTCGCACTCAGGGTCTGATGGCGCGGCAAAGCCGTGCGCCGCCCCTGCCACAACAAGGCAAACCTGGTGTCGAGCAGCGAAGCAACTCCCTGAAATCCATATGCCGCCACCCGACCAGCGGCGAGCTCGATCGCAAGCGGAATGCCGTCCAGTTTGGCGCAAATGTCCGCGATACTTGCCGTATCGGAGTTACTTGGCGAAACATCAGCTCCGCTTGCAACTGCGCGCTCGAAGAAAAGCTCTGCGGCGGGATAAGCGAATATTTCCGCAAGGTCCTGCGTCCTGCCCGGTGGCGGGCATTTCAGCGGGAAGAGCCGATGAACATATTCGCCGTCCGCGCGCAATGATTCTCGGCTCGTTGCCAGCACATGGACTTGTGGTGCCTTTGCGAAGATCTCCTCCGTCAAGCTCGCCATTGCATCGACGATGCGTTCGCAACTGTCGAAGATCAGCAGCATCCGCTGGTCTTTTAGAAAAGCGAGAAGATTCGGAAGCGAATTATCTTGCTGAACAATAAGCCCAAGCATCGAGGCAAGCGCATCTGGGACAGGGCGCCCGTCGCCGAAAGAGCTGAGATCGAGAAAATAGACGGCACCATCAAAGCGTGACAGCATCTCATGGCCGGCCGCTACAGCAACCGTTGTCTTGCCAACTCCGCCAGGCCCGACAATGGTGACAAACCGCCGGCTCAAAATTTCTTCGGCAAGCCTTTCAATGGCCTCGTCGCGTCCAACGATGTTAGGCGCGTGCTGCGGTAGCGTGTGAGGGTGACTGGTTGGTATTGCTGCCGGTGACAGTGCGTCGTCGGCGACGGCTAAGCGCGACACAGGCGACGCAAGGCTATAACCACGACCTGGAATATTGGCGACGTAGCGAGCGCCGCCGCGACCGTCGCCAAGCGCCTTTCGCAAAGCGCCGACATGAAACCGCAGACTGCCTTCGTCGACATGGATATCCGCCCAGACGCGGGCGATTAAGTCCCGTTTGCTGATGACCTCCCCGGCACGCTCGGCGAGACAGATCAGGATATCCAGCGAACGTCCGCCGATATGGACGGGGACTCCGCCTTTCTCGACCAACCGCTCCGCTGGGAACAATCGGAAGACGCCAAATGAAATTGCTTCGCGCATGGCAAGCCGTTCAGTCGCGTTGCGACCTCAACGCGCGTTCACCGATGCAGCCTTTAGGTCACAACAACATTCTTCCGGGCACTCCGCCGTGAAGGTGTCGATGCCCGTCGAATCATGCAGAACGCATCCTGAGGATCCGCATAGTAACCTCTCTAAGCCTATTTATCAAGTTACTGTACTCACAGCGCCGTGTGCTCGTTCATGACCAAGAGCCACTGCCGATCCCATGTGCAGCGCCGCCATCGAGCGGTTCCTGTCAACACAATGAACAAACACGCGGAGTACGATCACCGTATAGCGTCGGTTACACGCCAGGAAATGCCGGCTGGTTAGAGTTTCCATACTTTGGCGTTATGGTCGCCGTCGCGCCTGCCGCGTCAGTCAGCTGCGGGTTCAAACCGGCCGGCCGCAGACATGATCGCGCAAGCACGAGTTTTCTAGTCGCCGCGAAAACAACCGCCGCGAGAACTACTTTGCAGACCGCAACGCGGCGAGCATGTCCTCGATCGCCATACGCATGCGGAAGTCCGGGTCGACAAAACGTGCGTGGACAACTCCATCAGTGCCGACGACGAAGGTGGCTGGAATGGGAAGCATCCAATTGTCGGTACCCTGTGACACTGACGGATCCCATCCCGAACTGATCATCAAGCGTTTCAACTCGTCTCCGACGTAAATCGCAAGTCCAAGGGTCATCGCATAACCGTTGTCCATATCCGTAAGAACCGGAAACGGCGCCTTGGCGTCGGATTTGAGCCATGCCGCAAACCGCTGCCGATCGGGCACGATTGCAGCGATGTGGCGGTGTTCCGCCGCGACTTCCTGCTGAGCGCGAGCCAGGGCGTCAATATTGATGCGGCAATAGGGACACCAGTGTCCGCGATTAAACGCCAGCGCTACCGGCCCATCGCTCAGGAAATCCTCGAGCCGCACGAGCCGACCTTGCTCGTCCGGCAGCAGAAACGTCGGCATCGGCTCGCCCACCCTGGGGGCCGATGCACCGGCATTGCTCGCTGCGAGACGGCGGACCATCGCATCGATGGCCGCGACAAAATGGGGACCCAAGCGCCGCAGCTCGTCACCAAAAGCCTGCAGACGATCGGCCAGCGGAGCGTCCAGGTTGCGACAATGAATAAATGACTCTTCGAGCCGATCGCTGACCTTGGATTCCATCATCGATGAGCCCTTCCCTGTTGCTTCGTCTG
>DATAQN010000007.1:0-71865 GCA_036264635.1 Xanthobacteraceae bacterium
AATGCCTTCATGAACGTCACCGCGATCACGCGGCGGCGCAATGCGATCCTCACGTCGTTCATCAGCCAGGTGACGCCGAGCGAATCCAGCGTCATCCGCCGTGTCGCCATGGAGCCGGTGTTTTTGCATCACCTGCAATCGGTGCTCGCCGTCAAATCGGTGAAGGCTGTCGCGATGCACGAGCCGCTGACCAGCCTCTATGCGGTGATCGGCATCCAGTTCGGCCGCGGTGCGCCGGAGACGGAAATCTGGCGTGCGCTCGACGGCGCTTCGACCTTGCACCGCTTCGCCGGCAAATGGATCATCGCCGTCGACGAGGATATCGACCCGCACAATGCCGACGCGCTGTTCTGGGCCATGTCTTATCGCTGCCAACCGCAGCACGATCTGCTCGTTGTGCCGCACAAGCATCCCGGTCATGGCCCGCGCGGCCCGCGTGACGACGGCGAGTCGGCAAGTGTGCTGATCAATGCCACGCTGAAGGGCACGTTCGCGCCGGTCGCGCTGCCGCAGCGCGAATTCATGGAGCGCGCCAAGCTGATCTGGGAGAAGCTCGGCCTGCCGCCGCTCAAGCCGGAAAGCCCCTGGCACGGCTATGATCTCGGCTATTGGCCTGAGGACTTGGCGCGCCAGGCACGCATGGCCGCGGCCAGCGACTACTTTGCGCTCGGCCGCGAAATGGGTAATCAACGACGCAAAGACGTCGAGATGAATGCGCCGGTGGAACGAGAGGAGGAGAGAGAGCGTAACGGAGATTCCTGATGCTGCCTCGTTCCGTTCAATGTCTAAATATGACCGCCCTAGCCGCGGTCTTTTCCATCCTTGCCTGTTTTCCGGCTCCGGCGCAGGAGGCCAAAGGCAAACCGGACCAAAGCAAACCTTGGCGCGACGGCGTCGTCGAAGCGAAAAGCGACGCCGGCTTCGTCTTCATGGCCGACAAAGGCGGCTTTGCCGGGAAAGAGGGATTGGACCTCAACATGGTCCAGTTCAAAGGCGACGCGCTGGCGCTGCGCGGCATGCTCGCCGGCGAACTTGAAAGCTATGAAGGCAATCCCGGCGCGCCGCTGCTCGCCGCCTCGCGCGGCGCCGATATTAAGATCATCGGCTGCTACTGGCCGGTGCTGACCAACGCGATCTTCGTGCGTCAGGGAATTTCATCGGTCGCCGATCTCAAAGGAAAGGCCTTTGCGATTTCGAGCCCCGGCGCGCTGCCGGATTTGTTTGCGCGCGTGGTGCTGCAGGCCAACGGCCTCACCGAAAGCGACGTGAGATTTGCCGTCATGGGCAGCGATGCCGACCGTTTTCGCGCGCTCAGCGCTGGCATTGCCGACGCTGCGGTGATCTCGACCGAGTTCGCCCCGCTCGCCGAAAAGCAGGGCATCAAGCTGCTGGTCCATCCGCATGATGCGGCGCCGAACTATCTGCGCTTCTGCATCTACACATCGAGCGCAGTGCTGAAACAGCGTCATGACGACGTGGTGCGTTTCCTTGCCGCAGAGATGAAAGCGTTGCGTTATGCACTGGCCAATCGTGACAAGGTGCTCGACGTCACGCGGCAAGTTACCGACATCAAGCCGGACGATCCGCGCCCCGGCTATATTTTCGACGAAGTGACGAAATACTCGGCAATCGATCCGACAATGCCCATACCGCTCGAGAAGCTCGGCTGGCTGCAGGATCTTCTGGTGAAGACCGGAAATCTCTCGGCCAAAATCGACGTGAAGACCATCGTCGACGATGGCCCGCGGCAACAGGCTTTGGCGCAAGTCGGGACAGAAGGCGGCAAATAAGAGATCGCTATGCCGCGGTCCGCCGCAATGAAGCGCACTGGCCGTTCAGCCATTGCGCTCCATTTTGTTCCATAGCTCTCGTAATCGTGAGCGCATCCACGCTTCGGCCGGCACCGTAGCGAAACCGGTGTGCTCGCGTGTTTCTTTCCCATATCAGTCGCGCAACGACATGAGATGGGAAATAGCCATGCCTGCAATTTCAGCTAAGCGATCGACCTCGTCGCGGTTGCACGATCAATCGCCGATGCCAGGCGTAGTGGAACAGCAATCCAAATTGGCGAAGCAGCTTACGCTCGCCGCCATGAGCCTCGGCTATGGTGTGGTGCAGCTTGACGTCACCATCGTCAACACGGCGCTCAACAGCATCGGTTCCGCTCTCGGCGGCGGGGTGTCCGAGCTGCAATGGGTGGTGAGCACCTACACGATCGCTTTTGCCGCACTCATTTTGACCGCTGGCGCGCTGGGCGACCGCCTCGGCGCCAAGAAAATCTTCATGGCCGGTTTCGCCACCTTCACCGCGGCTTCGCTGGCCTGCGCCTTGGCGCCGACCGCCGCCGCGTTGATCGCGGCGCGTGCGGCGCAAGGCATTGGCGCCGCGATCCTGGTGCCGAACTCGCTGGCCCTGCTGAACCACGCCTATCCCGATCAAAAGGAGCGCGGGCGGGCCGTTGGTATGTGGGCCGCCGGCGCCAGCCTGACGCTGACGGCGGGCCCGTTTGTCGGCGGCGCGCTGATCGCCGCGGTCGGCTGGCGCAGCATCTTTCTGGTCAATCTGCCGATCGGCCTTGCCGGTTTGTGGCTGACCTGGCGTTACACGACCGATACGACGCGTGCCCAGCACGAGCTTGATCTGCCCGGCCAGTTGGCAGCGATCGGCGCACTTGGCGTCCTGGCTGGAGCGATCATTGAAGGGGGCCGCCTCGGCTGGGGCAATCCTTGGGTCATTGGGGCTTTCGCTGCGTTCGCCATTTTTGCCGCGCTCTTCGTGCTGCGAGAACGTCGCGCGCATGCGCCGATGCTTCCCTTGTCCTTGTTTTCACGTCCGATGTTCGCGCGGACCTCGTTGGTCGGCCTCCTGGTCAATATCGCCTTCTACGGCCTGATCTTCGTGCTCAGCCTTTACTTTCAGCAGATCAACGGCTGGTCGCCGCTCGCCACCGGTCTTGCCTTCGTGCCGATGATGGGCGCGGTGCTGCCGGTGAATTTGCTGGCGCCGCGTCTTGCCGAGCGGTTCGGCGCACCGGCGACCATAGCGGCCGGTGCGTTGATCGCAGCCGCCGGCTGCCTGGCGCTCCTCGGCATCGGACAAGGCACCAGCTACTGGGCGATTTGCGCGCAGCTCGTCGCCATGGGCGGCGGCCTCGGCCTTCTGGTGCCGCCGTTGACCTCGACGCTGCTCGGCAGCGTGGAAAAATCGCGCTCCGGCATCGCAGCCGGCGTGCTCAATTCGACGCGCCAGACCGGGAGCGTTCTCGGCGTCGCGCTGTTCGGATCGTTGGTCGGCGGCAATGCCTTCCTGATCGGCGCCCAGGCATCATTGATCGTCTCCGCCGTGTTGCTCGCCGTCGCCGCGGCGGCCATCACTCTTGGCAGCCGCACCAAGGTGTAGCTGCCGGCGAGGCTCAAGCCGCAAAGACGGTGGCGATGGCGCGTCCGACATCGGCAAGTGTCACATTGCGCGCCCCAGCCGCCGCCGCGGTCTCGGTCAGATAGACCGTCACGATGAGCGGCGCGCCCTGGGGCGGCCAGATCACGCCGATGTCGTTGGTCGAACCGTGTTCACCCGAACCGGTCTTGTCGCCGCATCGCCAGCCGGACGGCAATCCGGTGCGCAGACGCGCGTCGCCTGTCCGATTGCCAAGAAGCCACTTGGTGAGCTGATCCTTCGAGGCTGCCGATAATGCGTTGCCGAATAACAAGGTGCGCAAGTTCTGCAGCATGGCAGCCGGCGTGGTGGTGTCGCGCGGGTCGCCGGGCACGGCCTCATTGAGGCCGGTCTCGATGCGATCAAGGCGCGTGAACTGGTCGCCGATGCTGCGGGCATAGGCCGTCAGCGCCTGCGGCCCTCCGAGGCTTGCGAGCAAAAGATTGCCGGCGGTGTTATCGCTGAAATTCATCGCCGCAGCGCAAAGCTCGGCGAGCGCCATGCCTTCGCCGCCAACATGCTCCTTGGTCACAGGCGAATACGCCACGAGGTCGGAGGCTTGAAATTTTATGCGTCGGTCCAACTGCTCTCGGCCCTTGTCGACGCGTTGCAAAACGGCCGCCGCCGCCAGCAGCTTGAACGTGCTGCACATGGGAAACCGTTCTGACGAACGATGCTCAGCGTGCCGCAATGTGGCTGTGTCGAGGACCGCGACGCCGAGGCGCCCGCCGCTGCCACTCTCGATCCGGCTGAATTCGTCTGCCAGGAACGGAGCGCCCGCGCGCGCCAAGTTCGGCTTCATGAGGCTGGAAGCAAGGACGGCCGCTGCCATGCCGGTGGTCATTTCGCGTCTATTCATTGTTTGAGTTCCCCGAATGCCGCAGCGATGATGCGGACGCGGCGCCGCGCGTGCAAACGATCAAAATTTGGGCCAAACAATAGAAAATCTATTGTTGATCGAAGCATGGAATCGAATGTCCTAGATTCATGGCCAGATCGCACCTACCACTGAACGCGCTGCGTGCCTTCGAAGCCGCGGCGCGCCATTTAAGCTTCACCAAGGCGGGGCTTGAGCTGCGGGTGACTCAGGCTGCGGTCAGCCACTTGGTGAAGTCGCTCGAAGAGACGCTCGGCGTGCCCTTGTTTCGCCGCGTGCCGCGGGGCTTGGCGCTGACCGATGAGGGGCAGGCGCTGCTGCCGGCTGTCTCCGAGGCGTTCGGGCAACTGCGCAATGCCGTAGACGCATTCGCCAAAGGGCGCGCCCGCGAGGTCGTCACTGTCGGTGTCGTCGGCACCTTCGCCGCCGGCTGGCTGCTGCCGCGACTGCCGGACTTTCACAAAAACCATCCCCATATCGATCTGCGAATTCTCACCAACAACAATCGCGTCGATATCGCCGGCGAGGGCCTGGATTTTGCCATTCGCTTCGGCGACGGCCTGTGGCACGGAACCGAGGCCATGCATCTTCTGAGTGCTCCGCTGTCGCCGTTATGCTCTCCCAAGATCGGCAAGCGGCTGCGCAGGCCCGAGGCGCTGGTTAAAGAAGTGCTGCTGCGCTCCTATCGCGATGAGGAATGGCAACGCTGGTTTGCCTCCGCGTATGCCGTGTGCCCGCCTATTCGCGGCCCGGTTTTCGATTCCTCGATCGTAATGGCGCATGCCGCCGTCCGCGGCGATGGCATCGCGCTGCTGCCTGTCCGCATGTTCGCGCACGAGATCCGGGAGAAACGCCTGATGCAGCCGTTTCGAACTGAAATTGCCGCGGGCGATTATTGGCTCACGGCGCTGAAGTCGAAGCGCCAAACCAGCGGCATGCAGTCATTCAAGACCTGGCTTCTCAAGACCTGTCTTGCCAAATAGCGCGCGATCGCAAACTCAACGCGGCTCAGGCGCTTCGTCGGCAACATGAGCGCTTAGTGTGCCGATGTTGCTGATTTCCACGTCGAGCACATCGCCGGGCTTCATCCAGAGCGGCGGCTTGCGGCTGTGACCGACGCCCTCGGGTGTGCCGGTCGCGATGATGTCGCCCGGCAAGAGCTGCGTGAAGTCCGAGCAGAAGGCGATGATCTGCGGGATTGAATAGATCAGCAGCGATGTCGGCGAATGCTGCACTTGCGTGCTATTGAGCCGGGTGCTCAGTTCAAGCCGACTCGGGTCGGGTATTTCGTCCGTAGTGACAAGCCACGGCCCGAGCGGCCCGGTGCCGGGGAAATTTTTTCCTGATGTCACTGAGAATTTCTGATAGTCGCGCACGCTGCCGTCGACGAAACAGGTGTAGCCCGCGACGTGATCGAGCGCCTGTTCGGCTGTGACGTGGCGGGCCGTTTTGCCGATGACAACGGCGAGCTCACCTTCAAAGTCGAAATTGTCCGATACCGTTGGCCGGATCAGTTCGCCGCCGTGGCCGACCAGCGTGTCGGTGAAGCGGATGAACATGCTCGGCTGTTTCGGCAACTCGCGCCCGGTCTCGGCGGCGTGGGAGCGGTAATTGATTCCGGCGCAGAGGATCTTTTGCGGGTTCGGGATCACCGGAAGAAATCGGATATCGCGCAACATGCGGTCAGGCTTGGCGCTCTTCGCCGCTTCATGCATCGCGTGTACTGCGCCAACCGACAGCGCAGAACGCAGGTCCGGCTGCCCGATCTTGTCGTTGAGCGTGATCACGCCGTCGCCACTCACGGCACCGAAATAGTCCTTGCCGCCAGCGGCAAAACTCAAAAGCTTCATGTCACAGCCCAGCCATCATTCTTAAATGCGTGACGCGCCAACCAGCGCGTCACGCCGACATATCAATAGCGCAAACCGGCCGCGATCAAAACTTGATCATGTCGGCTTTGGTCAGCGTCGTTTTCGCCGACACCGAAGGTCCATTGAGAAACGTATAAGCGGTCGAGAGGTCGGCAAACGGATCGGAGGCCGACATGCCGTCGACCGGCACGATAACGTTCATGCCCCGAAATGCCGCACCCGCGGCGGTAAAGAGCACGGCGCCGTTTGACGCGGTGCCGGTGACAATAACCGTCTGGATGCCTTTATCCTTGAGGATCTTGGCGAGATCGGTGTTGAGGAACTTGTCGGGCCCGGCCTGCACCCACGGCTCATCGGGAAGCGGCGCGACGTCGGGCATGACGTCCGCCGTCGTCGAATTGGCGATGATGCTGTAGACGACCGGGGCCTTCGCGGCCCGCGCGTCCGCGAGCAGCTTCTTCATGGTGGGAAGGCTGGCGACGCAGGTCGGGCGTTTCCCGCAATTCTGGCTCATGAAATCGAGCATCAGGAGCGCGGTGGTTTTCGGGTCGGCGGTCACCGCCTTGAGCGTCGGCGGCGGCGGAAGCGGCACCGCGGCCCATTTATCGACGATGGTCTGTGCACGGGCCGGGATCGACGGTCCGGCGAAAAATGCAGTCGAGATAACACTGATCGCGATCAGTGCGTTGGCAACAGTCAAGTGACGGCCCCTTGGCATATCTTTTCCCCTTCGGTTTCGCTCGCCCATCGAAAAGCAATAGCGCGGAATTATTCCGCGCACGATGCAGAATATTTATGCCAGACTGCCCGCGCACTGCCGCGGCCGACCTGCCGCAGCGGGAGGTTTTGAGACACCAGGGAAGAAACGATGAACATCAAGGTCGACAGAAACGCGGTCGCCGAAGCTTCGAAGAAGCTGAGCAATTGGGGACGCTGGGGCAAGGACGACCAGATCGGAACGCTCAACCAAGTCACGCCGCAGGATATCGTGAACGCGGCGAGCCTCATCCGCACCGGCAAGGTCTTTGCACTTGGCATTCCGCTTGACGCCAAGGGGCCGCAGAACGGTCTGTTCGGCGGCCGGTTCAATCCGATCCATCAGATGTTGGCGACCGGCACCGACGCGGTGGCCGAACGGCAGGACTGGAACAAGATCCGCTATGCCGACGACACGCTGATGCTCTGCGTGCAAGGCGCGACCCATTGGGATGCGCTCGGCCACGTCTTCTACGAGGACAAGGCCTATAATGGTTATGATGCCAGGCTGATCGATTCACGCGGCTTGAGCGTGCTCGGCATCGAGCATTCCAAGAACAAGATGGTCGGCCGCGGCGTGCTTCTCGATATCGCGCGCTTTCGCGGCGTGAAATGGCTCGAGGATGGCGAGAGCATTTCCAACGACGAGCTCGACAAATGCGCCAAGCAGCAGAATGTCGCGATCGGCCGCGGTGATTTCGTCATCATCCGCACCGGGCAGATGGAACGCTGTCTCGAGGAAGGCGAATGGGGCGGCTACGCCGGCGGTGATGCGCCGGGCGTCAAATTCGAGAATTGCTACTGGTGCCACGAGAAAGAGATCGCGGCGATTTGCACCGACACTTGGGGCGTCGAGGTGCGGCCGAACGAGACCAAGGACGCCAATCAACCGTGGCACTGGGTGGTCATCCCGGCCATGGGCCTGTGCATGGGCGAGATCTTCTATCTCAAGGAACTGGCGGAAGACTGCGACGATGACGGCGTCTACGAGTTCTTCTTCTGCGGCCCGCCGCTCATCATCACCGGCGGCACCGGCTCGCCGATCAATCCGCAGGCGATCAAGTGATCATCGGCGATTCGCCTGCGGCGCGACTCGAAGCCACGCTGCATCGCCGCAACGCGATGCAGTCGACGACCACGTTCGATCTGACGGGATTTCGCATCGTCAGGAACCTCGGCGTTGTGCGCGGCATCACCGTCCGCACGCGCTCGTTGCCGCTGACCATCGTCGGCGCATTCCGCACATTGTTCGGCGGCCGGGCCGGCATATTTACGACCTTGTGCGAGAAGGCGCGCGAGGAAGCATTCGAACTGATGCTGGCCCACGCCCATGACATCGGCGCAAATGCCGTCGTGGGCGTGCGTTACGATACGGGACCGATGGTCGGCACGGCCGAGGTCCTGTGTTATGGCACCGCGGTCGTCGTCGAGCCTGCGGCCGGCACGTCGTAATTCCAACCGGCATGCTTTCCCGCGTGCCGGGGCGAGCGAGTACATAAGGAGGCAACACCATGGCCCGCTATCTCAAGCGCGGAATGGATGCGAGCGCGATCAAGGAAGCCGACGCCAAGGTGCGCGAGACGGTCGAGCACATCCTCGCCGATATCGAAGCGCACAAGGATACCGCGGTGCGCGAGCTGTCGGAGAAATTCGACAAATGGTCGCCGCCGTCGTTCAAGCTGACGCCGGCCGAAATCGAACGCGCGATTTCGCAGGTGAAAAAGCGCGACCTCGACGATATCAAGTTCGCCCAGGCCCAGGTGCGCAATTTTGCGCAGAAGCAAAAAGAGACCATGCGCGATCTCGAAGTCGAGACGCTGCCCGGCGTCGTGCTCGGGCATAAGAATATTCCGGTGAATTCGATCGGTTGTTATGTACCGGGCGGGCGCTATCCGATGGTGGCTTCGGCGCATATGTCGATCGTCACCGCGCGCGTCGCCGGCGTGAAACACATCATTGCCTGTGCGCCGCCATTCCATGGCGGTCCGCATCCGGCCATTGTCGCGGCGATGCATTTTGGCGGGGCGGATGAGATTTTCGTTCTCGGCGGCGTGCAGGCGGTCGCCGCCATGGCGCTCGGCACCGAAACCATCGCGCCGGTCGATATGATCGTCGGGCCGGGGAATGCTTATGTCGCCGAGGCCAAGCGACAATTGTTCGGCCGCGTCGGCATCGACCTGCTCGCTGGGCCGACGGAAACGCTGGTCATCGCCGACGAGACGGTCGACGGCGAAATCTGCGCTACCGATCTGCTCGGCCAGGCCGAGCACGGCCCGACATCGCCCGCCATCCTGCTGACCAATTCGGAAAAGCTCGCCCGCGATACGATGCGCGAAATCGAACGGCTGTTGAAAATCCTGCCGACAGGAGAGATCGCAGGCAAGGCTTGGGCCGATCTCGGCGAAGTCATCGTCTGCGACGACGAGGCCGAAATGGTGCGCGAGGCCGACCGTATCGCGTCAGAGCACGTGCAGGTGATGACACGCGATCCCGATTATTTCCTCGCCAACATGAAGAATTATGGCTCGCTGTTTCTCGGCCCGCGCACCAATGTCGCCTACGGCGACAAAGTGATTGGCACCAACCACACGCTGCCGACCAAGCGGGCGGCGCGTTATACCGGCGGGTTGTGGGTCGGAAAATTCCTCAAGACCTGCACCTATCAGAAAGTGCTCACCGACGAAGCGAGCGCCATGATCGGTGAATACGACTCGCGGCTGTGCATGCTCGAAGGCTTTGTCGCGCATGCCGAACAGGCCAACATCCGCGTCCGCCGTTATGGCGGCCGCAACGTGCCCTATGGCGAAGCGGCGGAGTAACGTGCCGAAAATCGATCTCGCCAAAACTCCATCGTTCCGCCTCGACGGCAAGCGCGCTTTGGTGACCGGCGGCGGGCGCGGCATCGGGCTCGCCGCAGCGTCGGCACTGGCCGAGGCCGGTGCGCATGTAACGATTGCCGCGCGCACCAAAGCCGAGATTGAGACTGCGGTGGAGGCGATCCGCGCACGCGGCGAAACGGCCGACGCGCTTGTGCTCGACGTCACCGACATCGACGCGACGCGTAAAGCCGTCGCCGCCGCCGAGCAGTTTCAGATCCTCATCAACAATGCCGGCATGAACCGGCCGGCACTTCTGGCGGACGTCAGGGTCGAGGATTTCGACGCCATCTTCGCGCTCAATGTCCGCGCCGCATTTTTCATCGCGCAAGCGGTAGCACTGCGTTTGATCGCGGCAAAACAGCCGGGCTCGATCATCAACGTCTCATCGCAAATGGGCCACGTCGGCGCGGCTCGCCGCACCGTCTATTGCGCGTCCAAACACGCCATGGAGGGATTCACCAAGGCCATGGCGATAGAACTTGCCCCGCATAACATCCGAGTCAACAGCATCGGCCCGACCTTTCTCGAAACGCCGATGACCCGTCCGTTCTTTGAGAACAAGGCGTTTCGCGACGAGGTACTGTCAAAGATCAAGCTTGGCCGTCTCGGCCAACTCGAAGAGGTCGCGGGCGCTATTGTTTTCCTCGCGTCGGACGCGTCCTCGCTGATGACCGGATCGGCGCTGGTGCTCGACGGCGGCTGGACTGCGGAATAAACTCACAGGCAGCACATCCCACATGCTGACCTGGCCTTGGACGTAAAACATTCACGCGCCTTTCCTAGCATCGGGAACTATTGTAACTGCGCTGCATTAGCTAGTGTTTGAGTCTGCTCATTGCCGCGCGGCGCTATTGTAGGGAAGCCGATATGTACCCTTCTAATCAAAGCCTTCTTGTCATTATCGTTGTCGGCCTTGTCGCCGGCTATCTCGCCGGCCGCGTCATGGAGGGCGGCGGCTTCGGGTTGATCGGTGATCTGATCGTCGGCCTGATCGGCGCCTTTATCGGCGACTGGCTGTTGCCGCAGATCGGGATTCATCTCGGCACGGGAATCGTGGCGCTGATCATCAATGCCTTTATCGGCGCGGTTATACTCCTGTTTGTCTTACGCCTGATCGGTGGTCGCGGCCCAAGACCCCGCTGGGGCCGGCGCTGGTAGACCTTTGCTCTTGCCGGACGCGGTCCGGCGAATTTGGCGACCTCGGTAACGCCGGAGGTTGAATTCGGGTAAAGTCGCTTCGATACTGGTCGAACGTTCTCCGTGAGCGACGGCTCATGGGGCATCGCCTTTTGGCGACAACTGTGAGTGGAGACTCGCATGACGACGCTCAACATCAACGGCGAAAGCAAAACTTTTGACGCTCCCGACGATATGCCGCTGCTCTGGGTGCTGCGCGACGTTCTGGGCATGACCGGCACGAAATTCGGCTGCGGCATTGCGCAATGCGGTGCCTGCACAGTTCACATCGACGGCAATCCGGTGCGCTCCTGCCTTTTGCCCGTGGGTTCGATCGGCAATAAGGCCGTCACCACGATCGAGGGGGTCGGCGCGACGCCCGTCGGCGCCAAGGTGCAAAAAGCCTGGCTCGATCTTGAAGTGATTCAATGCGGCTATTGCCAGTCCGGTCAGATCATGTCGGCCGCGGCTCTGCTCGCCTCCACACCGCAGCCCGAGGACGCCGATATCGACCTGGCAATGGCGGGAAATATCTGCCGCTGTGGCACCTATGTGCGCATCCGCGAAGCGATCAAGCGCGCCGCGGGCGAAGTCTAAGGGAGGCGGCGATGCATCGAAGCGAAAATAGCGCGAGCCTGCCCTCGCGCCGCGCTGTCCTGAAGAGCAGCTTGGCCGCGGGGTTCACGCTCGCCTTCTATCTTCCGGTCCGTGCCGCGAACGAGCCGGAACAAACGCCGGACACGACCGCCGGCCAATTCGCGCCGAATGCTTTCATCCGCATCGACCACACTGGCAAGACCACGCTGGTCATGCCGCAAGTCGAGATGGGGCAGGGCGTCTATACGGCGATCCCGATGATTCTGGCCGAAGAGCTCGATGCCGATTTCAGCAAGGTTGAGCTCAAGAACGCGCCGCCGAACGAGAAGCTCTATGCCAATCCGATGCTCGGCGTGCAGGCTACCGGCAATTCCAATTCGGTCCGCGCGTTCTGGAAGCCGCTGCGCCAGGCCGGCGCCGCCACGCGCGCGATGCTGATGCAGGCTGCAGCCCAGCAATGGCAGGTCGACCCGGCAAGCTGCACTGCGGCAAATAGTGTCGTCACCCATGCAGCGAGCGGGCGCTCGATCGGCTACGGCGATCTTGTCGATGCCGCCGCCGCGCTTCCGGTGCCGCAGGATCCGCCGCTGAAGAATCCGAAAGACTTCACGCTGATCGGCAAGCCACTGAAGCGTCTCGATACACCGAAGAAGTCGAACGGCTCGGCGATCTACGGCATCGACGCCATGCTTCCGGGAATGAAGTTCGCGACGCTCGCGGCCTGTCCGGTCTTTGGCGGCAAGGTCGCAAAGGTCGATGACACGGCCGCCAAGGCTGTGCCGGGCGTACATCAGATCGTTGTGCTCGACGATGTCGTTGCTGTCGTCGGCGATCACATGTGGGCCGCGAAGAAAGGTCTCGACGCGCTCAAGATCACCTGGGACGAAGGCCCGAACGCCAAGATCAGTTCGGCCGATATCTGGGCGGATCTTCGCGCCGCCAGTAAAAAGGACGGTGTCGTCGCGAAATCCGTGGGCGACCTTGCCAAAGGATTGGCGCAGGGCGAGAGATTCGACGCCGAATACGAATTGCCGTTCCTGGCGCACGCGACCATGGAGCCGATGAACTGCACGGTCCATGTGACGCCGGATTCTTGCGAAGTCTGGATCGGTACGCAGACCATATCGCGCGTGCAGCAATATGCCGCGAAGGCCGCCGGTCTGCCGCTTGAGAAGGTCACGGTGCATCAGCACCTGCTCGGCGGCGGTTTCGGCCGGCGGCTCGAGTGGGA
This sequence comes from Xanthobacteraceae bacterium, assembly GCA_036264635.1. Lineage (GTDB taxonomy): Bacteria > Pseudomonadota > Alphaproteobacteria > Rhizobiales > Xanthobacteraceae > BOG-931. The sequence goes on from DATAQN010000007.1 coordinate 12,823, forward strand.
CATGGCCGAGAGCGCCGTGCGCATCGGCAAGCAAGTCGACGGACCGGTGAAAGTGGTCTGGACGCGCGAAGAGGATGTTCAACACGACATCTATCGCCCGGTCTATCGCAATGTGATTTCTGCCACTCTGTCGGACGGCAAGATCGCCGCGTGGAAATACCGCGTCAGCGGGTCGTCGGTGATGGCGCGCTGGCTGCCGGCGGGGGGGTATAAAAACGGCATCGATATCGACGCGGTCGATAGCGCTGTCGATATGCCTTACGACATTCCCAACAAGCAGATCGAATATGTCCGCGCCGAGCCGCCGGCGGTGCCGACCGGCTTCTGGCGCGGCGTCGGGCCGAACAACAATGTGTTCGCTGTCGAATCTTTCATGGACGAATTGGCGCGCAAGGCGGGCAAGGACCCGATCGACTTCCGCCGCGGCATGCTCGACGGCAATCCGCGGCTGAAGGCGGCGCTCGATCTTGTTGCTGAGAAATCGGGATGGGGTCAGCCGCTGCCGGCGCGTGTCGGACGCGGGGTCTGTGTGCAGCCCTCATTCGCCAGCTTCATCGCCACCGTGGTCGAGGCTGAGGTCGACGAACATGGCGAGGTGCATCTGCGCCGCGTGACGTCGGCGGTCGATACCGGCATCGCGGTCAATCCCGATATCATCGTCGCGCAATTGCAGGGTGGGCTGATCTTCGGTCTCACCGCGGCTTTGTGGGGCGAAATCACCATCGAGAACGGCCGCGTGCAGCAGTCGAACTTCAACGATTATCGCATGCTGCGCATCGATGAAGTGCCGACGATCGACATCCACGTCATGAAGAGCAGCGAGGACCCCGGCGGCATCGGCGAGACCGGCGCGACGGCGGGCCCGCCGGCTTTGCGCAACGCCATCTATGCCGCCACCGGCATCGCGCTCCGCCGCCTCCCGATCGACCGCAAGGCGCTGGCCCTTGCCAACAAGGCGTAGGCGTCATGCGCAGAACAGCTCTGCTGATCCTTGCCATTTTGATCGTCGCCGCCTTCTTCGCCTGGCGGCAATTCAATCCGGGGCCGCTGGCTTTCGCCGGCGGCTCGACCGTCGCGCTAGCCGATTACAAAGACGCCAATCCGACCGGCGTTCCGGCTTCGCTCGCCAATGCGGATGTGGTGAAGCGCGGCGAATATCTGGTGCGCGCTGCCGACTGCCTGGCCTGCCACACCGCGCCGGGCGGCCAGGCCTATGCGGGCGGACTTGCGATCCCGCTGCCGTTCGGCACGCTCTATTCGACGAATATCACACCTGACAAGGACGCCGGCATCGGCAACTACAGCGATCAGGACTTCCTCAATGCCGTGCAGCGTGGCGTTCGCAAGGACGGCACGCGGCTTTATCCGGCGATGCCCTATCCGTCCTACACCTATATGACGGATGCCGATGCTTTGGCGATCAAGGCCTATCTGTTCAGCCTGCCGCCGGCACACATCGCCAATCGTCCCGACACACTGACATTTCCTTACAATCAGCGCTGGGCGATGGGCCCGTGGTCGTTCTTCTTCAACGCCGATACTCGCTTTGCGCCGAACACGTCGCAGACGCCGCAATGGAATCGGGGCGCCTATCTTGCCGAAGCGCTGGCGCATTGCGGCGAATGCCACACGCCGCGCAACCTTGCCTTTGCGCTGGACAATCGCAAGAAATTCGCCGGCGCGGTGACCGCTGGCTGGCGCGCCTACAACATCACCCCCGACAAGGGCAGCGGCATTGGCGCCTGGAGCGACGACGAGGTCTTTGCATACTTGGCGCAAGGCCATGCCGTCGGCCGCGGCACGGCAGCGGGTCCCATGGGCGAAGCGGTGGATGCAAGCTTCAGCCATATGGCACCGGAGGACGTCCACGCGCTCGTGACCTTCCTCCGGAGCGTGCCGCCGATCGCCTCGCCTGATCTGCCGGCAACACTGGCGCCGCCCGCGCCAGCCTCGCCGAAAGACGGTGTGGCGAGCAATGCGCTAGGCAAGAAGATCTTCGCCGAGGCTTGCGTCAGTTGCCACAATTGGACGGGCGTGAGCGCGCTAACGCCATTTGCCACGATTGCCGGCACGCGCGGGGTCAACGATCCGACAGCGACCAATGTGGCGCAGATCGTGATTTCCGGCACGCGTCGGCACGAGCCTGATGGCGTCGTCTCGATGCCCGCCTTCGGCAGCATTCTCTCCGACACGGAAATCGCCGCCGTCGTGAATTACGTCACGGCGCGCTTCGGCAGCGCGAAATCTGCGGTGACGGAGAACGATGTTGCCGACTTGCGCAAGCAGACGTCGCGCTAAGAATCCGCTGTATCGTCATTGCGAGCGAAGCGAAGCAATCCAGAGCGGCGACGCAGTTCCGGATTGCTTCGTCGCTTCGCTCCTCGCAATGACGATGATGAGGCGAACCAAAACATATCGCTCTAAAGGCTGCTCAACGCCGATTTGACGGCTTTCTCGAAATCGGCGTCGTTGAACGGCTTTTGCAGGTAGGCATTGGCGCCGGCCAGCCATGATGTGCCGCGTGTCGTCGTGCCGGTGATCATGATGATCGGCATTTTCATGCATTTCGGATCGCGGCGGACAGTCTTCAAAAATTCCTCGCCGCTCATATTCGGCATTTCCCAATCAGAGATGAGAAGCCCGTATTGTTTTTGGCGGATGCGTTCGAGTGCAACATTGCCGTCTTCTGCGACATCGACATCGCTGAAGCCCAGGCCTTTGAGACTCTTGACGATGATATTTCTGACCGTCAGCGAATCATCGACGACAAGAACTGAAGTCGGCGCGATCATGGTGTGAGCTCGCTGGAAGCCCTCAACCATCCTCACAAACATTGCTTGGCTATAAATAGCACTTTTGCTCGGCATCGATCCAGACAGCTGCCCGCGGCATTCCTCCACTGCCGGAACAGGGCGATCGCGCGAATTAGAACAGCTTTTTCAGGACTTCGGGATTGAGGCAACTCACCGGGGGCTTGCCTTCGATCAGCGCGATCGTGTTGTCGACCACGACATGGGCCATGCCCTCGCGCAGCGACAGCACGGCGCTGCCGAGATGCGGCGTGAGCACCACATTCGGCATGGTGATCAGCTCGGGTGATACCTCCGGTTCGTGCTCGAACACATCGAGGCCGGCGCCCGCGATCTTCTTCTCTTTGAGCGCGCGCACTAAAGCCGCTTCGTCGATCACTGGCCCGCGCGAGGTATTGATGACAAAGGCGGACGGCTTCATCAGCGCAAACTCCCGGTCGCTCATCAAATGGCGCGTCTGCGGGGAGAACTGCGGATGCAACGACACGAAATCGGCCTCGCGCAGCAGATCGTCGAAGCCGCGATAGCCGGCCGCGAATCGCTCTTCCTCTTCCGGCGGCAATCGCCGCGGATCGGCGTAGATAATGTTCATATCAAATCCGCGCCCGCGCCGTGCCATGGCCTGGCCGATGCGGCCGAAGCCGACCAGCCCGAGCGTGCGGCCGGTGACGGCCGCGCCGGCGAGATGATTGGATTGCGAGCCCGGATAGACGCCACTCCGAAACAGCTTGTCGCCGAGCACGATATTGCGCGCCACCGCGAGCAGAAGGCCAAAGCCGATATCGGCTGTGGCGTCGGTGACGATGGCCGGAATATTGGTCACCGGAATGCCAAGCCGGGTCGCTTCGGCAAGGTCGATGCGATCCTGCGTGATATTCATCGACGACACCGCCTTGAGCTGTGGATTGGCGGCGAGCACGTCGGCGTCGACGGTGTCGTGCAGCAGCGACAGCAGAATGTCGCAGCGCTTCACGGCCTGGATCAATTTGTCCTTGTCGAGAACGCGACTTGAATCCGCATTGACCTCGACATCGGCGACATCGCGCAGACGCGCGAGCGCGCTCTCGGCGATCGGCTGGGTAACAAAAACGCGGGGACGCGCCACGAAAGGCTCACTTCTTCACTCAGGTTCGGCTCAGTTCGCCTTTATAGCGGCATTGACCTTGGGCAGCACCTTTTCCGCAAGCAGGGTCATCGAGCGCTTGCCGAGTTCCGGATCGCGCCAGTCCTTGCCGGCATAAAGTAGCGTGCCGAAATCGCCGACGTGTTCGCGGAATTTCAGGATTTCGTCGGCCACCTTGTCCGGCGAGCCGTAAATGATCAGCTCGTTGCAAATACCGTCGAGCGTCACTTCGCTGTCGGGCTGGTCACGCCGCGTCTTGAACAGATCGAGGCGGCCTTTCTTCAGCTTGGTGTAGAGCTGGCTGTAGTAATAGCGATAGGGGCTGCCGGGATCGGTCACATAGGCTTTGGCGGTCTTGTCGTCGTCGGCGACGAAAATGCTCTTGGCGACGCGCCAGTTCGCCGGATCGGCCTTGCGGCCCACGCGCCCGCAGCCTTCGGCATATTTCGGCCAGTGGCTCTTGACCCATTCCGGCATCAGGAAGTTTGCCGAGATCGGCTCCCAGCCGCGCGCCGCCGCTTCGGTCACGCCCTTGGAGAACGGCGCCACCGCGGTGACGACGATCGGCGGATACGGCTTCTGCAACGGCTTGGGCAGAAAGCCCTGGCCGATCTCCGGCATCGCCTGCCGCTCGATCTTGACCGACCAATATTTGCCGCTGATGTCGTAAGGCGGCTCGCTTTCCCAGATTTTCAGAATGGTATTGATCGCTTCGAGGAACATCGCATTGCGGTCAGCATCGAGATTGCCGAAGGCTTCGGCGTCCGAAAGCAGGCCGCCTGGGCTGATGCCGAAAATGAAACGGCCGTCGAGCATGTGGTCGAGCATCGCGATCTGCGAGGCGGTCGCGACCGGATGCGAGTTCGGCATGTTGATGGTGCCGGTGCCGAGCTTGATGCTCTTGGTGGCGTCGATCAGGCTGGCGATGAACACTGCGCAAGAGGTGATGTTCTCGGCGCGGTCGGTGGCGTGCTCGCCGACATAGCCTTCGATGAAGCCGAGCTTGTCGGCGAGGATGAAGGCCTCGCGATCCTCGCGCAGCGATTTTCGCCAGTCCTTGTCCAGCGGATGAATAGGCATAGTGAAAAAGCCGAGCTTCATGGCGCCTCGCGTGTCCTCCCCGATTTGCGCACAATTTTAACAAAGCTAGGCTCCTTAACCGAATTAATATATAAGGGCATAAGTCATCAGGATTTCTAATGGCAGAAATTGCGCTCCGGCAGATCAGGGCCGTTATCGCGGTGTGCGAGGAGGGCTCGTTCACGGCCGCCGCTGCGCGCGAAAACGCCACGCAATCCGGTATTTCCCAGCACATTGCCGCCGTCGAGCGCGCGCTCGGCGTCAAGCTGTTCAAGCGCTCGGCGCGCGGCGTGACGCCGACGCCCGCCGGCCAGCGCTACTACAAGCACTGCATCGAGGCGGTCGGGCAGATCGCCAAGGCCAATGCCGAGGTGCGGGCCTTTGCTGCGCGTGTCAGCGGCGATCTGCGTATCGGCCTCATTCCGACGCTGACGCGCGCCGCGCTCGCGCCGCCTCTCGAAAAATTCGTGGCGCGCTATCCCGATGTGCGCCTGCACATCGTCGAGGGTTATAGCGGCACGCTGACCGATATGGTGCAGAACGGCGAGCTTGATTTCGCGGCCGTGCCGGCGGCCGAAGGCCGGGTCGGACTGAAAACGCGGCTGATCGCGCGCGATCGCGAAATGCTGGTGTCGAACACCGCGCGCGGGCTCGTGCCGTTCGCGCCGGTACGGCTGAAAGAGTGTGGGCCGCTCAAGATCATTGTGCCGAGCCGCGCCAATGTCCGCCGCCGTAACATCGAAGTCTATTTCGAGACTCACGGCATCGAGGTCGAGAGCATGATCGAGATGGATGCCATGATCGGCACGCTGCAATTCGTGCTGCGGTCCGATTGGGTGGCGATCCTGTCCGGCCTGATCTGCGTGTCCGATGTCGAGCGGCCGACCGGGCGGGTGATCTCGCCGATCGACGATCCGCCATTGACCGCCGAATTCGTCGTGATTTCACCGGCACGGCGCACGCTGTCGCCGCAGGCGCAATTGTTTTTGCAAGCCTTCGAGGCCGAGATCGCGCGCATCCAGAACATGTGGGCGAAGACCATTGCGCCTGGAGGCCATTCCGGCGCGTCGCGGCGACGCGCCAACCGCTAGGGCCGCGCGCTCGCTCTGCGAGCGCGGCTCAATGTCTCCTTTGCCCCGAAAGCGACCAGGTGGCTGCACGCCAGCGAAACGACGCGATGTGCCACTAACGGAAGTGAGGCGCATCTCAAAATCGTGCGAAATGGTATAAAGTGGTCTCATCGCAATCAAGGCTCGGACTGACGTCATATGCGAACGCTTCGTGCCGCTCTACTCGCTCCGCTTTTGCCATCTTTCACCGCAGCTATTTTGGCCTATATCAATCACTCGCCGTACCATCCAATCACGATATTTATTTTATTCTACGTGATGCTGTGTATCGCCCAGCCTGTAGTTGCCGTGATCAGTCGCAACTTTCTCCTTCGGCGACAAAATACTCTAACCTATGCCGCGTTAGGCTTTTTAATCGCTCCCATTCCGGTCGCTGTTCTTGTTTTATATTATTGGTCAAGCGGCAAATTCAGCATTCTAACGCTGATATTTTTGTATTGTCTTGTTGGTTTGTTCGGTGCTTGCGCCAATTCGATCTTTTGGTGGTTGTTGCGCGCTCAACTGAGGCGGCCTAGGACTAGTGATGATATTTCGTAGCATTGAGAGACGACGCGTCCGCATCGCCTTTGGCCAATTTCTGGACGAGAAAGCATTGGACAGAGTGATGTCCAATCTTTCCGAGTGGGATTGCTTCAACACGACGCTTCCACGATGGGCGGTGCCAATATTTCGGCGCCGACCCACCAATGAAGAGTTTGCCGCGTCGCTTGCCGATTTCGAGAAGAAGGCCCTAAGCGGGCGCTACAAGTCAAAGGGGACCAGTCCCGATTTCAAGAGGGACCAGTGACTTCGGGAAGGGGCCAGTACCTAGTTTCCGAGGGAACGATACTGGAACGCGGAACGCCTTGTGAACCAGAGAATGTCTCCCTTGGGTCATTCGCGACCGATGCCGCCGGTTGTGCCTACTGGTTCATGTCCGTGTCGCCACAAAAGAGAACCTGAGACTGGGCGGCGGACAGGCAGAAGGCGCGTTGAGGCGGCCCCATGATCAGGCGATGGCTCCGCGTTATGAGTCCACGCTTGGCGTTGCGGCCATTGTTGCCGTTAGGCGACGTCATCTAAGCTGCAGCTACCTTTTACGCTTCGCACCAAGGATAGACTCGATGAGCAGGATCACGCGCCGTGCACTCACGGGTGGAGGAGTCCTTAGCGGGGCCGTCGGCCTTGCCGGTGCGCTCGCCGCGCCCGCTATTGCGCAGACCGACAAGCGCCGCTGGCGCATGGTGACGTCGTGGCCGAAGCGGCTGCCGGGGCCCGGCATGTCGGCGGAGCGTGTCGCTGAGCGCATCGCCACGCTGTCCGGCGGCCGGCTCGAGATCACCGTCTCCGCGGCGGGCAAAGTGGTGCCGGCTTTCGAGGTGCTCGATGCGGTCGGTTCCGGCGTCGCCGAAATGGGACACACGGCGGCGTTCTACTGGCAAGGCAAGGAGCCGGCGACGGCCTTCTTCACCACCGTGCCGTTCGGGCTGACGCCCAACGAACATGTCGCCTGGATCGATGCCGGCGGCGGCCAGGAGTTATGGGACGAGCTTTACGCGCCGTTCGGCGTCAAGCCGTTCATGGCCGGCAATACCGGCGTCTGCATGGGCGGCTGGTTTCGCCGCGAGATCAAGGATCGCGACGGCGTGCGCGGTCTCAAAGTGCGCTCGCTCGGCCTCGGCGGCGAAGTCTACCGCCGGCTCGGCGCCGTGCCGCAGACTACGTCGCCCGGCGAGATCCTGGTGGCGCTGCAATCGGGCGTGATCGACGGCGCGGAATTCGTCGGTCCCGGCTCAGACATCGCGCTCGGCCTCTATCGCTTCGCCACGCTCTATTACAGCCCGGGCTTCAACAAGCCCAACGGCACCGGCGAATGCATCGTGTCGCTGAAAGCCTGGGCAAGCCTCGATAGCGAGCTGCAGGCGATCGTCGCGGCGGCCTGCGCCCGCGAAGCCTCCTATGCGCTCGCTGAAATGGAGCGGCTCAATCTCGAAGCGCTCAACACGCTGACCACGCGCAACAATGTGCAGGTGCGGACTTTTCCGGAAGACCTCGTGGCCGCGGCGCGTGCGCAGGCCACGGACGTGCTCGGTGAGCTTGCCGGCAAAAGTGCAGGGGCAAAAAAGGTCCACGACGCTTATACAGCGTTCCGCGACAAGATCGCCGGTTGGTCGCGCATCTCGCTGCAGGCTGTGCTGGAGGCGAGGGCGGGGTAGGGGCTATCGCTCGTCATTGCCGGGCATAGCCGTTCGAAGAACGGCGTCGCTTCGCTCGCCTATGACCCGGCAATCCATGCTGCCGCTGCCTTAACTGAAGCGTGACGCTGCTCGCCTTCAGCATGGACCCGCGGGCCAAGCCCGCGGGTGACGATTGTGGGAGCGTTGGCGCGAGACACTCCTACGCCTTGAACCTCACCACTTTCTGGCGCTGCTCGCCGAGGCCGGTGATGCCGAGCGTGACGACGTCGCCGGCCTTGAGGAATTTCGGCTCGGGCTTCATGCCCAGCCCGACGCCGGGCGGCGTGCCGGTGATGATGACGTCGCCGGGCTCGAGCGCGAAATAGCTCGAGCAGCACGCCACGATCTCCTTGCAGTTGAAGATCATGGTCGAGGTGTTGCCGCGCTGGCGCTTCTCGCCGTTGACGTCGAGCCACATGTCGAGGTCCTGCGGATCCTTGATCTCGTCCTTGGTGACAAGCCAGGGGCCGAGCGGGCCGAAGGTCTCACAGCCCTTGCCCTTCGTCCATTGCCCGGCGCGCTCGATCTGGAACACGCGCTCGGATACGTCATTGGCGAGGCAATAGCCGGCGACGACGTCGAGCGCCTTGTCCTTGCTCACATAGCGCGCGTGCTGGCCGATCACGATGCCGAGTTCGATTTCCCAGTCGAGCTTGGTCGAACCCTTCGGGATCATCGTGTCGTCGTCCGGCCCGCAGATGCAGGATCGCGCCTTGTTGAAGATGATCGGCTCTTTCGGGATCGGCATGCCGGCTTCGGCGGCGTGATCGGAATAATTGAGCCCAATGGCGATGAAATTGCCGACATTGCCGACGCAGGCGCCGATCCGCGGCTTGCCGCGCACCGGCGGCAGTTTCTCCGGCTTCAACTTGCGCAGCTTGTTCAGCCATTTGGGCGAGAGCACGTCGCCGGCGATGTCGGGAACGATCTTCGACAGGTCCCGGAGCTTGCCGTCCTTATCGATCATGCCGGGCTTTTCGCGGCCCTCGGCGCCGTAGCGAACGAGTTTCATTGAGCTGTTCTCCTGTGATCGGTAATGCGGTGAAAATATTTTCTTAGAACGCGCCCGGGAAGACGCCGCCGTCGATGAGAATGTTTTGTCCGGTAATGTAGCCGGCATGGGTCGAGCAGAGGAATGCGCATGTGGCGCCGAACTCGTCGGGCTGGCCGATGCGGTGCGCCGGCACCGCGGCGACGCGTTCGGCATAAGCCTCTTCGTAGCTGATCTTCTTCTTCTGCACGGTCGATTCGACGTTCGAGCGGAACCGTTCGGTCTCGAACGGACCGGGCAGAATGAAATTGATGGTGACATTGGAGCCCGCGACGCTGCGCGCCACGCCGGCCAGAAAGGCAGTCAGCCCGGCGCGTGCGCCAGACGACAGGTCGAGACCGACCAGCGGCATTTTCACCGAGCCGGAGGTGATATTGACGATGCGTCCGAACTTCTTCGCGATCATCGAATCGATCGCCTTCTGGATCAGCTCGATGCCGACGACCATGTTGCCGATGACGCCGTCGAGGATCTTTTGCCGGTCGAGCTCGCGAAAATCGCGAAACGGCGGCCCGCCATTATTATTGACCAGGATGTCCGGCTGCGGGCAGGCGGCGAACAGGATTTTCTGGCCCTCCGCCGAGGCGACGTCGGCGGCAACCGGGATGATCTTGGCGCCGGTGGTCTTTTGCAGCTCGGCCGCCGCGGCAGCGAGCTTTTCGGCATTGCGGCCGTTGATCACGACTTCGCAACCCGCTTCGGCCAGCGCTTTGGCGCAGGCATAGCCAAGGCCGCGGCTCGAAGCGCAGACGATCGCCTTGCGGCCGGCAATTCCAAGGTCCATGCCCATACTCCCGACATCTGCTTTTTGCTGGCAGACAGTTCTCGTAACTGAGCGAGCCTAAGTCAACGGCCGATTCCACGTTTATCACTCATTGCGCGCATGCAGTTCCTCCTGGATCTGACACTTGTTCAGCTCGCCGCCATCGTTGCTCTGGCGGCGTTCTCCGCCATTGCCGGCGGCGTTTCAGGCTATGGCACCGGCGCTCTGATGCCACTCATTCTGGTCCCGATGGTCGGCGCGGCGCCCGTGGTGCCGATCATCGCCATTTCGGCGATGTTCTCCAACGCCGCGCGGGTCGCCGCGTTTCGCCGCTTGGTCGATCTGCGCCGGGCCCTGATCGCGCTCGCCGTCGCGTTGCCGAGCTGCGCGCTCGGTGCCTGGCTTTATACGCTGCTGTCAGGGCGGGGCGCGGCTTTGGTGATCGGCACCACCATGATCGCGACGGTGCCGCTGCGCCGCCTGCTCAGGCGCCGCGGCTATCAGCTCGGCGAGAAGGGATTTTTCGCCGGCGCCGCGGTCTGGGGCTTGCTGATGGGCGGTACCACCGGGTCGGGGGTCATTCTTTTGTCGGTGATGATGGCGGCAGGGCTTGAAGGCGCCGCGGTGATCGCGACTGATGCTACGGTCTCGGTCGTCACCGGCGTCGTGAAGGTCGGGGTCTTCGGCCTTGCCGGCGTGCTGACCCCGCAGGTGATCGTGATCGGCTGTCTGATCGGTGCGGTGACGTTTCCCTGCACCTTTATCGCCAAGCTCATCGTCGAGCGCATCCCAGTGCACCTCCACACCTCTCTGCTCGACGCGGTGGTCATCATCGGCGGGTCGGTCATGATCACGGGGGCGTTCCGCACATAGCGCGGAGGTATTTTAATTCTCCGCAGTGCGCACCGGCATGCATTTTTGCCCTAAAATCTCGCGCGAACCGGGTACGCTGCAAAGAAAGCCATTGGGCCGGTATTTGACACGGATCGCTTCGATCTCATTCATGGCCCGGCTCATGAAGGCATTGAGCCGCACGATCTCGCCGTCCAGCCGGTCGTGCAGGTGGTCGGCGGTGTGAGTGGAGAAGAAATTCGCAACCGCGTCCGGCTGCAGCGAGCTTTGCGAGGCCCATTGCCGGACGGTCTCCATCCAGGCCTTGTGCGTCACTTCGAAGCAATAGGCGATCGTGTAGACATGGTGCTTGGCGCTGTACCAGTCGACATCCAGCGACTTGCCGCCCTTGGTTTTCCGCACGACATGATCGTTCGGATCGAACTTCGGCATGTCCTCGTCGCAATCGAAATCGACGGCACCGAGAACCGACATGTTGATTGGATCGGCGCCGAAGCTCCTATCAGTCGCGGGATCGCGTCCGCGATTGCTCGGCCAATCGACATAGATCTCCATTTTCCGCGCGATCAGATTGACGTTCTCGTGCAGCGACGAGGCCGTTTCTTCGTAAGGCTTGTCCAGGTCGCGCGCATGTTTGCTGGTCAACGCATTGTCATCGCCGCCGGCGTTGAGCTTGTTGGCGTGGATGAAGTCGTAGAACAGCAGGTCTTGAAGGGTGATCGCTTGTGACAGCGTGTTCGCGGTGTCCGTGAATGCCGTAGTGGCTGTGGCCATATCCTGCTGCGCCAGAGCGGACACCTTGTCCTGATAGGCGGAGAGGTTTTGGAAATAGGCACCGATCAGCGTGCCGAGAAGGCTGACCAGAGCCAGACCCCTGACAAAGACGAATTCGCCTTCGGCGAGGCCGACGATGCCCTTGATGCGCTGCCAGAGCCCGGGCTTGCCTTGAACGCTGCTCGTTTGCGCGGCAGCAGATTGAGCAACGGAAGCAGCGCCGGCCGAAGGTTCGGCCGGCTTGTCTTGTGGTGCACCGGCTCCACCGACATCGAAGCTTGCCATTCTCGCCCCGCGATCAGGACGGACGCAGCGGTCTCAATCTAGGATTGTTTCAGGGTCGGTCGCAACGACAAATTTCGCAACGGTAAATTTTCTGATGGTGACGGCCACATCACCACCGGCGGCATTGAAACAAAGTTGATTCAACATAGCCGCCGGAATTGTCACCGGTGTGCGGCGATAGGACGATCGCGGTTCAGTGGGCTTTGGCCTCAGCGGCCTTTGGCGCGCCGCTTTTCCTCGCGCTCTTCGTCTTTATCCTCCTCCTCATCTTCGTCCTCATCTTCGTCCTCGTCGTCTTCCTCATCGTCATCTTCGTCGTCTTCGAGACGCTGGTCGTCGTGATCTTCGTCGTGTTCCGCTTCTGCCTCGCTTTCACTCGATTCGAGCACGGTGAGCGCCACGGCGGGAATCAATTGCCGGAACAATTCGCCGGTGTCGCCAAGCCACAGGCAGTCGACCTCGTCCGCGTCAACCGACACGACCGTCATGGAAAGACCTCCCGATTTCAGCGCAACGATGTCGCCGGGGGCGAATGTCATGGTCGTCTCCTTGGTTCGATTTTGGGGGCAAGGAGAGTCTAAAGCCGACATGTGACGACAGTTCGTCACGCCCGCCGCCGCCGGGGAACTTATCTGTTCAAAACGCGATCGCGTTCAGCCCATCACGGCCACTTCACCACCGGCGGCATCGAGGACAGGATCGAATCGACATTGCCGCCGGTGCGCAGCCCGAAAATCGTGCCGCGATCGTAGAGCAGATTGAATTCCACGTAGCGGCCGCGGCGTATCAACTGCTCTTGGCGCTCCGCCTCGGTCCACGGCGTAGCAAAATTCTTCCGCACCAGTTCCGGATAAATGCGCAGGAATGCGCGCCCGACATCCTGGGTGAAAGCGAAGTCAGTGTCGAAGCTGCCGCTGTCCAGGTAGTCGTAGAAGATCCCGCCAATGCCGCGCATCTCGTTGCGATGCTTGAGGAAGAAATATTCATCGCACCATTTCTTGTATTTGTCATAATTCGCGACCCCGGAATGGGCGTCGCAGGCAGCCTTTAGCGCGGCATGGAAAGCTTTGGTGTCGGGATCGTCCTGGCTCCGCCTTGCGTCGAGCACCGGCGTCAGATCGGCACCGCCGCCGAACCACGACTTTGTGGTGACGACATAGCGCGTATTCATATGTACGGCCGGTACATGCGGATTGTGCATATGGGCGATGAGTGAAACGCCGGTCGCGAAAAAACGCGGATCGTCGGCGGCGCCAGGAATGTCCTTGCGGAATTCCGGGGCGAATTCGCCGAACACGGCGGAGACGTGAACACCGACTTTCTCGAACACGCGGCCTTTCATCATCGCCATGACGCCGCCACCGCCGGGAGCGTCAGTGTGGTCGGTGCGCTGCCATGGCGTGCGCACAAAGCGGCCGGCCGGACGATCAGCCAACGGTGCGTCCGCGGGAAGCTCGTCCTCCAGCGTCTCGAAAGCCGCGCTGATCTCGTCGCGCAAAGACTCGAACCAAGTCTTCGCCCGCGCTTTGCGCTCGTCCTCGATCAGGCCACTATTCATAATGTGCCGGTCTTCTAAGTGATGCACTTTCGTGGCGCGATAATGTCATATTGACGCGCAAATATATTGATCCATCGCAATCCAACTTTTGCGGATGCGTGCCGGGAGCATGGAGACTTCATGCCGCGTAAAGTTCTTGGAAATTCCTATAGCCGCCGCCGTTTCGTTACCGGCGCGGCGAGCGCAGGCCTTGTTGTACTGGCGGCGCCGGCCTTGATCCGAAACGCCGGCGCACAGGTCGGCCGCGCTGGTAATCCATTCAGCCTGGGAGTTGCGTCCGGAGCACCGCGCGCGGATGGCTTCGTGCTGTGGACGCGGCTTGCGCCCGATCCGTTGTCGGCAAATCCCGAGACTCCCGGCGGCATGACCGGCGGCGACGTCGCGCTGCGTTTCGAGATCGCAACCGACGACGGCATGAAGAACATTGCGCGCAGCGGCACCGCCACGGCGGAGCAGAAATTCGCCTATTCCGTGCATCTCGATGTGGCGGGTCTCGAGCCTGGCCGGTCCTATTGGTACCGCTTCCTCAGCGGCGATGCGGCAAGCCCGGTCGGCCGCGCCATGACGCTGCCGGCGCCCGGCGCCGCATCCGCGGCGCTGCGCTTCGGCTATGTCTCTTGTTCCAACTACGAGCACGGCTATTTCTCCGCCTATCGCCATCTGACCGAGGAGAATCCGGACGTCGTCATTTTCCTTGGCGACTACATTTACGAATATGTCGACGAAATCCACCCGACGGTGCGCCGGCATTCCGATGGCATCGAAGCGGCGACACTGCCGACTTACCGCAACCGTTATGCACAATATAAGCTCGATCCCGATCTGGCGCGGCTACATGCACAGGTGCCGTCGCTCATCATCTGGGACGATCACGAGGTGCAGAACGACTATGCCGACAAATATTCGGAATATTTCGACGATCCGGCGCAGTTTCTGATCCGGCGCGCGGCCGCCTATCAGGCCTTTTACGAGCATATGCCGGTGCGGCCGATCCTGTCGCATCCCGACGGCCCGCTGATGCGGGTCTACGATCGCTATACTTTTGGCGATCTGATCCAAATCTCCGTCCTCGACGGGCGCCAATATCGTTCGCGGGAGGCCTGCTACAGCCCGCCTGAGAAAGGCGGCGGACATCTCGAGAGCAATGCCGGCTGTCCGGAGCGGCTCGATCCCGGCCGCACCATGATGGGTTTCGATCAGGAGGTGTGGCTCTACACGGCGCTCGCGCGCAGCAAGGCGAAGTGGAACTTGATCGCCCAGGATGTGCTCATGGCGCAGCTTATCGAAAAGCAGGACGGCGTCGATGAGTTCTGGACCGATGACTGGGACGGCTATCCGGCCAATCGCGCGCGGCTGTTAAAGCACATTCACGACAGTAAGGTCGCCAATCCCGTGGTCGCGTCGGGCGACATCCACTCGTTTCTCGCTAACGATTTGAAGCTCGACTCCAACGATCAATCTTCGCCGATCGTGGCGACCGAATTCGTCGGCAGTTCGATTTCCTCATACGGGCCGCCCTACGACCTGCTTGCTAAGACGCTGCCGGACAATCCACACGTGCATTTCTTCGAGAGCCGGCGGCGCGGCTATGTCATCGCTGATCTCAAGCCCGAACAGATGCAGGTGCGCATGCGCGCCGTCTCCGATGCGCACGATTCCAAGGCGGGGATCGAGACGTTGAAGGCCTATGTGGTTGAGAGTGGCCGGCCTGGAGTCGTCGAGGGCTAGCTCATCCCGCCCGTCTGCCGCAGCGCCTCGCCGGCTGCCATGGCGGCGGTGATCGCGACATTGAGCGAGCGCAGGCCGGGTTTCAGCGGGATGACGAGGCGGGCATCGGCTGCGTCATGCACCTCGTCGGGCACGCCGGCGGATTCGCGGCCAAAGAGCAGGATATCGTTCGTCTCGAAGCTGTAATCGAGATAGGACACAGTCGCCCTGGTGGTGAATAGGGCGAGGCGATGGTGAGCGCTGCGCCGCCACGCCTCGAATTCGTGCCATGAGGCGTGCCTTACGATGGTGACGGCGTCGATATAGTCCATCCCGGCGCGGCGGAAGGCGCGGTCGGAGGTGGGAAAGCCGGCTGGTTCGATAATATGCCCCTCGATACCGAGGCAGGCGCAGAGGCGCAAAATAGTTCCAGTATTCTGGGGGATGTCCGGCTGATAGAGGGCGATGCGAAGGGGCATGATGCGGAGAGGGATGGCTTTGCGCGCTGATTCGCGTTCCGGAACGGCCGGGTCTAGTCGCGCCGGGGCTGCATTGTGGGTGCCAGCCAGCCTACCCTTGCACTCTCCGGGCAAGGGTGCCAATAAACCCTCATCAGAATATATCGCTTCTGACCTTCCCCAGGCCGGACGCGAACCCGTCTGCCGCAACTTGAGGCCGACCCCGGCCGAAGCGTAGATCGGGATGGAATAAACGCAAAACGGGCGAGGGAGAAAGTGACAGCGATATCATCGGCGGAGCCGACACGCCGCGATTTCCTGTTTATTGCGACGGCCACCGCCGGCGCTGTAGGCGCTGCCTCCGTGCTCGGACCGCTCGTCGGCCAGATGAACCCCGACGCCTCCACCATCGCCGCCGGCGCTCCGGTCGAAGTCGACCTTGCCCCGATTCGGCCCGGCCAGATCGTCCAGGTGTTCTGGCGGTCGAAGCCGATCTTCATCTTCAACCGCACACCGAACGATATCAAAGCCGCGCAAGACGTGGATTGGCAGACGCTCCGCGATCCGCAGCCGGATTCCGCGCGCGTCCAGGCCGGCCGCGAGCAGTGGCTGGTGGTGATCGGCATCTGCACGCATCTCGGCTGCATTCCGCTGCCGCATCAAGGCAATTTCGATGGCTGGTTCTGTCCCTGCCATGGCTCGCAATACGACTCGTCAGGGCGGATCCGCCAGGGCCCGGCGCCGCTTAATCTGCCGTTGCCGCCCTATGAATTCACCTCCGCCAATAAAATCCGGATCGGCGAAACCAGTCAGGCATAAGGTTCGACAATGAGCGGACACGCGACCTATCAGCCGCAGAGCGGCTTCATGAAGTGGCTCGAGCGGCGCTTGCCCATCGCGAGCCTGGTCTATTCCTCCTTCATCGCCTATCCGACGCCGCGCAATCTGAACTATTGGTGGACGTTTGGCGGCATTCTCACCTTCATGCTGGGCGTGCAGATGATCACCGGCATCGTCCTGGCGATGCACTACACGCCGAATGTCGACCTTGCCTTCAATTCCGTCGAAAGCATCATGCGCGACGTGAATTACGGCTGGCTGTTGCGTTACATCCACGCCAGCGGCGCGTCGTTCTTCTTCCTCGCCGTCTATATCCACATGGCGCGCGGCATGTATTACGGCTCCTACAAGGAGCCGCGCGAGGTGCTGTGGATCCTGGGCGTCATCCTGTTCCTGCTGATGATCGCCACCGGCTTCATGGGCTACGTGCTGCCTTGGGGCCAGATGAGCTTCTGGGCGGCGACGGTGATCACCAACCTGTTCTCGGCGATCCCCGGTGTCGGCGATCCGATCGTCACCTGGCTGTGGGGCGGCTTTGCAGTCGGCAATCCGACGCTCAATCGCTTCTTCTCGCTGCACTACCTGCTGCCGTTCGTCATCGCCGGCGTGGTCGGGCTGCATATCTGGGCTTTGCACGTAGCCGGACAGAACAATCCGACCGGCGTCGAGCCCAAGACCGAGAAGGACACGGTGGCGTTCACACCCTATGCCACGGTCAAGGACGCCTTCTTCGTCGGCGTCTTCTGCCTCGTCTACGCTTGGGTCGTGTTCTACCTGCCGAACTACCTGATGGCGACGGACAACTATATCCCGGCCAATCCCGGCCAGACGCCGACGCATATCGTGCCGGAATGGTATTATCTGCCGTTCTACGCCATCCTGCGCGCCATCCCGAACAAGCTCGCAGGCGTCTGCGCTTTGGGCCTGTCGATCCTCGTGCTGGCCTTCTTGCCCTGGCTCGATACGTCGCGGGTGCGTTCGGCGAATTACCGGCCGCTCTACCGGCAGTTTCTGTTCCTCTTCTTCGCTGCGGTGATCGGGCTTGGCTATCTCGGCTCGCAAGAACCGTCCGGCGGCTACGTGATCGCGGCTCGCATCCTTGCGGTCTACTACTTCGCGTTCTTCTTTATCATTCTGCCGGTCTTGGGATTGGTCGAAACAACCAAACCGCTCCCGAACTCGATTTCGGAATCGGTGCTCGCCAAAAACAAAGGCGCAACTGCGCCGGCATCGGGCGCGTGAGGGGAGGCGGGTCATGAATTTTCATCGCAGCATTTTGACGCTCGCCGTCGCGGCGTCGTTGTCCGGCCTCGGCGCTTGGTCGGCCTCCGCGCAAGAGGCGGACGCTCCGCCGCGGCAGACTTGGTCGTTCCATGGGCCGTTCGGCACCTATGATCCGGCGCAGTTGCAGCGCGGCTTCAAGATTTATCGCGAAGTCTGCTCCACCTGCCACAGCCTCAAATTGCTGTCGTTCCGCAATCTCGCCGAGCCCGGCGGGCCGGGCTTCACCGAGGCACAGGCGGGCGCGATCGCGGCAACCTTCCAGGTCACCGCCGGTCCGAACGACGAAGGCCAGATGTTCCAGCGGCCCGGGCAGATCGCGGATTATTTCCCGCCGCCCTTCGCCAATGACCAAGCGGCGCGCGCCGCGCTCGGCGGCAAGCTGCCGCCGGATATGTCGACACTCGCCAAGGCACGCGGCTTCGAGGCGGGTTTCCCCTATTTCATCTTCGACTTTTTCACGATGTATCAGGAGGCCGGGCCTGATTACATTCATGCGATCATCACGGGCTATACCGATCCACCAAAGGACTTCGTGCTGCCGCCGGGCGGCCAGTACAACAAATATTTCCCGGGCAATGCCATCGGCATGCCCAAGCCCCTGAATGACGGCCAGGTCGAATATACCGACGGCACGCCGACGACGGTCGATCAATATGGCCGCGACGTCGCCGCCTTCCTGATGTGGGCCGCGGAGCCGACCCTCAATGCCCGCCATCGTCTCGGCTTCCAGGTGATGATCTTCCTGCTCGCCTTCACCGTCCTGCTTTACCTGACGAAGAAGAAGGTCTGGCACTACGTGCTGCACGATCCGGAGCTGGAAAAGCAGCGGACTTCGGCTTGAGCGGGGTAGGGTAGGCGCATTCAACGCATGACGACGTGAGTGGCCGTATTGGGCTCGGGCCCGATACGGCGCTCCTGTTGCGTTGTCCGCTTCGGTTCGCCAAAGTGTGCCCCGCTCGGGGGCTAGACCATGATCCGATCAGGTTGAATCGGATCATGGTCTAGCTTCTTCGTTGGAGCATGATCTCGGAAAACCGGTTTCCACCCTCGGACAAGTCCAAGGGCATGCTTTTCCGGATCATGCTCTAGGACACATTTCAAGGATATTTGGGGTTTGCGGGTATGACCAATGTGGCTTTGGAGAACGATCTGAAGGCAGCGATCCGGAATATCCCGGATTATCCGAAGCCTGGCATCATGTTCCGCGACATCACGACCCTTTTGGGCAATGCGCGGGCGTTCCGGCGCGCCGTCGATGAGTTGGTGCAGCCCTGGGCTGGCGCCAAGATCGACAAGGTCGCCGGTATCGAAGCGCGCGGCTTCATTCTCGGCGGTGCCATGGCGCATCAGGTGTCCTGCGGCTTCATCCCGATCCGCAAGAAGGGCAAGCTGCCGTTCAAGCGAGTCAGCATCGGCTATTCGCTCGAATACGGCATCGATGAAATGGAAATGCACGAGGACGCGCTCGCCAAGGGCGAGCGTGTCCTCCTGGTCGACGACCTGATCGCGACCGGCGGCACGGCGGAGGCCGCCGTGAAGCTCCTGCAGCAGGTCGGCGCCGAAGTCGTGGCCGCCTGCTTCGTTATCGATCTGCCGGAGCTTCGCGGCGCCGATAAGATCAGGAAGCTCGGCGTCCCGGTGCGCACGCTGGTTGCCTTCGACGGGCACTGAATTCTTATCGCGCTTGGCCGACCGACTGCTTGGCATAGCCCCGCAGCGAGGACTCGACCTCGCCGATCAAGAGCCGCAATTCGAGCTCGCGAAATTCCGAAAAGATGGTGTCGATCCAGGTATGAACTTCGGTCGGCCCGCCGGGGCGCTTGCCGAGATAGGCTGCGAACGAGAAGCCCGGGCGGTCGATGACGCCGCGCACGATCGGCGACAGCTGCGGAATGCGGATCATGCCGCATTCCGCTCGCGTCGGCGGAAAGTCCTGGGCGATGAACATGAAGGCGGTCGCTTCGTTGTGCACCGGGACGAATAATGTCCGCGGTAGCAGCCGTGCCAGCTCGGCATAGCGGCGCGCGGTCGCGGGCGCCGAATCGGTGATGAACAGGACGATCGGCAGGATTCCCCGCCGCGCTGCCTCCTGCTCGAAGCCGATCTCGGGCATCACTTTGAAGAACTGGTCGGACTGGCCGTAGCCGATATCAAGGACGGTCGTGCGCCAATTGTCGGCGACCAGCCGGTCGAACAGCGCCATCTGACCCGGGGTTTCGGCGATGTCGACCGGCGAGACGAGGTCCGGAAAATACCCAGCCAGCGTCGGCTCGCGTGGATCGAGGTCGTAGCCGACGATCGGCCGTCCGCTGAAGCGGAAGAATTCGATCAAAAGGCGCGCCACCAGCGTTTTGCCCACACGCGGGTGCTGGGAAGCGACGATGTAGAGGGGTGTGTTCTGCGCCATCCCCGCTGTGAGTCCAATTCGAGCTCGTGTCCCGATCCTGAACGCGCGAGTGTCCGTGCGCCTGAGCGTTTCCAGAATCGCAATTCCAATGTGGCTGCGGACTTCTAGTTCCTGTCGGCGCTGACGGCCGGATCGCAGGAACGTCCAAGTCCGCCACGTTGGACGGATATCAGGTTATGACGAAACCACATTTGGCTCTAGCGTTTTGCCAAAACCAACGCTTTTCCACAGTCCTATGCCGGTTGTGGATATTATTTGCCGGTAAACCCTGCAGTGTGATTACGCGCGGTTGGCGCCGCCGCTGCCACCACCGCCAGCCGCGGCCTGCGGCCGGGTCTGAACGTTCGTGGACGTGTCGAAGATGTCGAGGAGCTTGACCCGGTCATATTCGGCCCAGACATTGCCGAGCCAGTGCCGCACATAGCCGCGCAGCACGAAGGAGTAGTTGGCTGCCTCGCCCTTCTGATTCTTGTTGGCCACGAAGGTCAGGAACGGCACGGAGGCCAGTTCGACCTGCTCGTAGGCCATTTCATTGAGCTTGGGGATCGTGATGGTGATGGCGTCCTTCAGCCTCTTGAAATAGGAGGCGTGCGTAGCCTGGTCCCATTCGAAGAAGCTCGTATTGTTGATGAAGTTCTTGACCAGGAAATATCGGGCGTCGGTCACGAACGGCCCGGTTTCTTCGATCTCGTTCAAGGAGGCGATCGAGGAGCCAAGGATGTGGAAGACCACAAATGTGATCTGCCCCTTCTTCACCGCGTCGAGGAAGCCGATATCGCGCAGCGCGCGCAGCGTCGGCGACAGCAATCCGGCGCGGACGTCCATCACGGTCACGGTCGAATCGGTGGTCGAGAGCGTATCGATGATTCGCATCTGATCGGCGACCGAAGTCGCATCGACGATGTCGGCAACGTCGCTGTGGAAGCGCTTCAAGGTGCCGCGCGGCGATTCGGAATCGAAAGCGCGTGTCGGCACGTGATGCGCGGTAAAGTAATCGAGCAATGTGCGGGCAACCGTGGTTTTGCCCACGCCCCCTTTGTCCGCACCGACCAATATCAAGGCTGGCTTAGCCATAATCGAACCCTCACTGACGATTTTACGTCACTGGACCGATTCCGACCGGCTTCGCAATCTCACAAGAAGACTGCCGCCAAGTCGAGCGGGTCGCGTCCTCCATCCACTAATTTCGCTTCTACACATCCGTCGCATGCATTGGAAGCCTGATCGGACGTTGCACACTGCTGAACGCTGGCCGCAAGCCTATTTGTAACTTATTATGGTTAATCACGGCGGCGCCGGTTAGTTGCTGCGATGCGGACCCCAGGGGCCTGCGGCTGGTCCCGACGGCTCCGACGCGGCGGAGGCTCCGGCTGAGCTTTGGGGCGCCGACCAGGGGCCTGCCGCCGGGGCATTTTCGGCTGTCCCGGAAGGTGACGCGTCGGGATTGCCCCATGGACCAGGTGAGTTTGGGCCGGGCGAGCTTGGACCAGCTGCGCCAGGCCCCGATTGTTGCGCTTCTGTGTCCTGATCGCCTTGTTCGCTGCCGTCTTGTTCGCCGCCGCTAGGCGGCAACGCGATCGGGCCCGGATCGTGACCGCCGGCGAATTTGACCAGGGCGGCGACCCGGCTTTCGACGCTCGGATGCGTCGCGAACAAGTCGCCGAAGCCTTCACGCGGATTGTCGAGGCACAATTCCATCACCGACGAGGTGGCGCCGGGCAATTCGCCCCGGCCTTCGATCTTGCGCAGCGCCGAGATCATGGCATCGGGGTTCTTGGTGAGCTCGACCGAGCCGGCATCGGCGAGAAATTCGCGCGAGCGCGATAACGCCAGGCGAATGAAGAAGGACAGGATATAGGCAACGATCAGAAGCGCGACGGCGATGAGGATCGCGGCCCCGGCGCCGCCGCCGCGGCGGTCGTCGTCGCGGGAGCCGCGGAAGCTGAAACCGTTAAAGAACCACAGCCGAAACACCAGCTCGACAAAGAACGACACCGCGCCGGCGATGATGACGGCCACAACCATCATGCGCACGTCGCCGTTGCGGATATGGGTGAGTTCGTGGCCGAGAACGGCCTCGATCTCGTTGTCGTTGAGCCGGTTGAGCAGCCCGGTCGTCACCGTAACGGCATATTGCCTGTCGTTCATGCCGGTGGCGAAGGCATTGAGCGCGTCGGTGTCGATGATCTTCAGCTTCGGCGTGGTGATGCCGCGCGAGATGCAGAGATTTTCCAGGATATTGTAGAGCCGCGGCTCCTCGCTACGCGTCACCTCGCGTCCGCCGGTGATCGCATCGATCATATTCTGGTGGAAATAATAGGCGATGGCGATCCAGGCGAGCGTGCCGATGGTGGCGACCGGCGCTGCCTTGAGCAGATCGATCCAAGCGATCTGCATCAGGGTCGGCAGGTCGGCATTGAACGATAGTCCGACTGCGACCAGGGCGCCGGCATAAACCAGCACGTAGACCATAAAGAACAGCGCAACGAGCAGCGCCACCGAGCGCCGCCGGTTCGACTGGATATGCGTGTAGAGACCGTAAGCGGCCATCGCGCGACATTCCGCTTATTGGCAACCCATCTGACAGTCCTAGAACTTGACTGCCGGTGCCTCGCTCACGCTGGTGCGCTGATCGCCGAGGTCGAAGAAATCCTTCGGTGCGAAACCGAACGAGGAGGCGAATAGCGCGGCTGGGAAGCGCTGGATGCCGGAATTGTATTCCTGCACCGCATTGTTGAAGAAGCGCCGGGCGGCGGCGATCTTGTTCTCGAGATCGGTGAGCTGAGCCTGCAATTGCTGAAAATTGGCGCTGGCCTTCAGATCCGGATAGGACTCCGAAAGTGCGAAAAGTTGCCGCAGCGCGCCCGACAGCATGTTCTCGGCCGCGGCCTGCTGCGCCGGGCCTTGCGCGGTCACTGCGGCGTTGCGCGCCTTGACCACTTCGTCCAGCGTGCCGCGTTCGTGCGCGGCGTAGCCTTTTACCGTCTCGACCAGATTGGGAACGAGGTCGTGGCGCTGCTTGAGCTGGACATCGATGTCGGCGAAGGCCTGGTTGACCCTTTGCCGCATCGAAACCAGGCCGTTGTAGACGGAGATTGCCCACAAGACCACAACAACGATCACAGCAAGAACGATCAGGGTCGAGGACATTGGTAGCTCCTGTTGGCGGTACGCGACGCGACCTTGGCGGTATCGGCCTAAGATAATGGCAATATAGGACGGCGGCGAGCCGCCCAAGGTTCAAAGCCGGGCGCCGCCGCAGGGGCTATCACATAGGAAAGTAAACAGGCCACGTTAAGGTTAGCCGCCGATCGCCATCGCGCAGCCGGACGGCCTCGGTTAGGACTCGCCCTGCAACAAGCAGGTGCGTGAATGCCCGAGCCAGATCTCGGAGCCCGGCCGGCCCGACGCGTCGACACAGCCATCGTGATTGAGCCGCGCGATCTTGTATCGGCGCGAGAGGCGCTCATGCGCGCCGAAGCCACCGGCGAACTGGCCGAGTTCGAGCGTGATCAATTGGCGCGCGATATTGCCGATATCGAAAATGCCACGGCCGCTTTGCGGCGCGCCGAGCCTGCGCTGCAATCCTGGACCAAGCCGCAGGCACCAGTCGTGCCCAAGTTGCGGCCGCTGTGGCTCCTGATGGGGCTGGTGTGGCTGTCGACGGCGATCCTGACAGTCGGTGCGGCTTACGCCATCGCGGCGCTATACGGCTGATCCACTCGCGTCAAACTAATACGCGTTGTGATAGGCCGTCGGCGACAGCACGGTGCGCGCGATGATTTTCAGATCGAGCCAGGGCGACCAGTTGTCGATATAGAACAGGTCGTATTCGACGCGCTTTCTGAGCTTTTCTTCATTGTCGATCTCGCCGCGAAAGCCGTTGATCTGGGCCCAGCCGGTAATGCCTGGCTTGACATTATGCCGCCGCGCGTAAAGCGAGATGCGGCGCTCGAATTCGCGGTCGTGCGACAGCGCGTGCGGGCGCGGTCCGACCAGCGACATGTCGCCGACGAGCACGTTGAAGAGCTGCGGGATCTCGTCGATATTCCAGCGCCGCAGCCAGCCGCCGATCCGGGTCAGCCGGGGATCGCCGCGGGTCGCCTGAGCGATGACCGCGCCATCGTCTAGCGCGCTCATGGTGCGGAACTTGATGATGCGGAACGGCTTCTGATTGAAGCCGTAGCGCCGCTGCACGAAGAAGATCGGGCCAGGGCTGTCGAGCTTGATGAGAATCGAGACGATGATGAAGAGCGGCGTCAGCGCGAGCAGCCCGAAAGCCGAGCAGACGACATCGAAAATCCGCTTCTGCACCACCTCAGCGCGCGACAGCGGCAGCCGCGTCAATTGCAGGCTCGCCAGCGGGCCGACTTTGGCCAGCTCCAGTTCGTCGAATTTGTGCAGGATCTGTTCAGGGCCAAGATGGATTTCCACCGGCAGCGTCAGGAATGTTTCGGCGCAGCGCTGGATGGTCTCGGTCGCCGACCAGGGCAACAGCAGATAGATGGCGTCGGGCTCGAGTGCACGGACGCTCGCCGCCGCTTCGGCGAGATCACGGTCGAGCACGGTGCGCCGCGCCTCGGCCGACGCCGTCAGCGGCACCGGCGTGAGAAAGCGGCAACCGACGATGTTGAGGCCGAGCGTCCACGGCTCGTAATGCTGTACGAAGGAGCCGATATGCGCGCCGGTGCCGATCAGACAGATGCGTTGCGCCGAGATCAGCCCTGCCGCGCGCGCCAGCGCCGTGACGCGCACGATGGCAAAGCGCAACACGACGAGCGCCGCCAGCGTCGCCAGATAGAACACCACGATCCAGCCGCGCGAATAATAGACCGTCGCCTGCGCCATGAAGCCGAGCATCAAGAGGCAGATCAGCGTGACATTCCACAATTGGATGGTGCGGCGTGCATGCGGCCTGAAGGCGAAGAAATTCGGCAGCCGATATTCGCCGCGGAACAGGTTGGAGACGGCGAAAATGCTCGCCGCCAACACGCCAAGCTGCATGTAGGACGACATGATGCCGACGTCGCCGTAAACGGCGAGGTGGTACAGCGTGCCGGTGGTGAACGACATCGCGATAATGACCGCGACATCGATGAGGAAGATCGCAATCGAGAACGTGCCGCGCGACAGCCGTGCCCATCCGCGCAGGAGCCGGCTGGTCGGCGCCAGCGATGCCAGCGTGTAGCTCGGTTGTACGTTCATCGGTGCGGCCGCTTTGCTGTTGCCCAGTCGCGAATGGGACGCCGCCCCGAAACGGGACAGCGCGGGGACTCAAAGCGGTACCGTCGCTAGAAGCGTGCCAACGCTAGAAGCGTGCCAACGCCAGAAGCATGCCAAGAGCGCGGGGCTGGGCACGGACAAGGCGGGCCACAAAGCCATTGCGCCGCCGCTTGTCGTGTTAAGATTAATCGGCGTGTGGCCCCTAAGCGGTCGCAGCAGGTTGAGGGGACACCATGCAGGGCAAGATCGCGCTCGAAGAGCATTTCGCCATTCCGGAAACGCTGATGGATTCGCGCGGCTATTTCCCGGACCGGGTCTGGGAAGAGGTCAAGCAGCGCGTCATGGATATCCAGGACCGGCGGCTGCGCGAGATGGACGCGCACGGCATCGAGATGATGCTGTTGTCGCTGAACGCGCCTGCCGCCCAGGCTATTTTCGACACCGCGCGTGCGAGTGAAATCGCCCGCAAGTCGAACGACTATCTCGCCGAGCAGGTGGCCAAGCGGCCGGATCGTTTTCAGGGGTTGGCTGCGCTCGCGATGCAGGATCCCGAAGGTGCGGCGCGCGAGCTCGAGCGCTGCGTCAAGGAGCTCGGCTTTCGCGGCGCGCTGGTCAACGGCTTTTCGCAGGTCGGCAATGCCGAGACGTCACTTTATTACGACCTGCCGCAGTTCCGGCCGTTCTGGGCCATGGCCGAACGTCTTGACGTGCCGTTCTATCTGCACCCGCGCAATCCGCTGCCGCGCGATGCCAAGATCTATGACGGTCATCCGTGGCTGATGGGTCCGGTCTGGGCCTTCGGCCAGGAGACGGCGGTGCATGCGCTGCGCCTGATGGGCTCAGGCCTGTTCGACGCTCATCCGCGCCTGCAGATCATTCTCGGCCATATGGGCGAGAACCTGCCGTTTGCGCTGTGGCGCGTCGACAATGCCAATGCCTGGATCCCAAACCGGCACAATTATCCGGCCAAGAAGCGCATACGCGAATATTTCAGCGCCAACTTCTATGTCACGACCTCGGGCAATTTCCATACGCCGGCACTGCTCAACGCCATATCCGAGATCGGCAGCGACCGCGTTATGTTCTCGACCGACTGGCCGTTTGAGAATGTCGATCACGCCGCGCTGTGGTTCGACGCCTGTCCGATCAGCGAGAACGATCGGATCAAGATCGGCCGCACCAATGCGCGGCGGCTGTTCAAGCTTGGGAATGACTGACGCGACGCGTGCCGCGCCTCATTCCGGTTTGATATTCGCGGCGCGGATGACCTTGCCCCATTTCTCGGTGTCGGCGGCAAGAAACGCCCCGAATTCCGCGGGCGTCGACGGCATCGGCACGGCGCCAAGCTCGTTGAGCCGCGTCTTCATGCCGGTCTCGGTGAGCGCAGCATTCATTTCCTTGTTGAGTCTGTCGGCGATCTCGGCCGGCGTATTTTTTGGCGCACCGATGCCGTACCAGCCGCTCGCTTCGTAGCCCGGCACGAATTCGGCCACGGCCGGGATATCCGGCAGCGACGGCTGGCGTGCCGCCGAGGTGACGCCCAGCGCGCGCAATTTACCGCCGCGGACATATTCGATCGATTGCGAGATCGGGCTGAACACGGTCTGGATCTGTCCGGCAAACAAATCAGGCAGGAAACTCGTGCGATAGGGAACGTGCACCATGTCGATGCCGGCCATGGTCATGAACAATTCGCCGCACAGATGGCTCAGGCTGCCATTGCCGGCCGACGCCATATTGATCTTGCCCGGATTGGCTTTGGCAAAGGTGATGAATTCCGGAACGGTTTTGGCGGGGAACGAAGGCGTGACAACGAACACGTAGGGCGCCCGCGCGACGCCTGCGACCGGCGCAATGTCGCGCAGGAAATTGAAGTTGAGCTTGTCGTAGAGCGTGGCATTGATCGCAGCCGACGTGCTGGCGGCGAGCAGCGTATAGCCATCGGGCGCCGCATTGACCACGAATTCAACGCCGATATTGCCGCCGGCGCCCGGCCGGTTCTCGACGACAAAGGATTGGCCGAGCCGCTCCGACAGCTTCTGTCCGGCGAGGCGAGCGACAATGTCGGAAGCATTGCTGGCAGGAAAGCCGACGACCATGCGCACGGGCCGTGTCGGATAGGTGTCCGCCCGTGCAATCCGAGCAAAAGCCGGTAGTGCGACGGCACTTGCACCCAAGCGCAGAACCCGGCGGCGGCAAATCCTCATAGCGTTCCTCTTCTTGGTGCACGTCTTTTTTGCCCACGCCTAGCTGAAATCTTTCGCACTGAACAGCAGCAGCGATGCGGCTGGATTGCATTGCTGTCCTGCCGCTGATTTTGTGCCACAAGAATCGCAGCCCATCACCATTTCTCCGGGAGCCAGTCCGAACATGTCCGCGTCGACGCCGCCGCCGATCCGCATCATGATCACGCGCGGCGACGCGTGTCTCGAGGTTCTCGCACAAGGTGAAGGCAACCCGATCGTGCTGTTGCCGTCGCTCGGCCGTGGCGCAAACGACTTCGACGCGATCGCCGCGAGCCTTGCCGGCGCGGGCTTTCGCGTGTTGCGGCCGCAGCCGCGCGGCATCGGCGCCAGCATCGGGCCCTGGGACGGGGTGAAGCTCGAAGATCTCGCCGCCGACATTGCCGCCGTGATCGAGGCCAATGGCGGCGGTCCGGCCTTCGTGGTCGGGCACGCCTTCGGCAATCGCGTGGCGCGGACGCTCGCGGCGCTGCGGCCGGATCTGGTCCGCGCCGTCAGTCTGGTCGCCGCCAATGTCGGCCACAATCCGAGCCCGCCGGATGTGCGCGCTGCAATCCGGCTCAGCGCCGATGTGACGGCGCCGGATGCGGAGCGCATCAAGGCCATGCAATTCGTGTTCTTCGCACCGGGCAACGACGCCAGCGTCTGGCTTAAGGGCTGGCATCCGGACGTGCTAGCGGCACAGCGCATCGCCGGCGATCTGACGCCGCGCACACTGGATTACGCAGCCGGCACAGCGCCGGTGCTCTACATCCAGCCGAGCCACGATCCGCTGGCGCATGTGGAGGATGCTGAAGACTACAAGAGAGCGCTCGGTGACCGCGTCACTGTCGTGGTCATTCCGAACGCGGCGCATGGCGTCATCACCGAGCAGCCGGACGCCGTCAGTGAAGCGCTCATTGTTTATGCGCGTAAGCTTTGGCCGACTTGATTGATGTTAAAGCAATGATGATTTGAGGTTACACATTTCCCGTCATTGCGAGCGAAGCGAAGCAATCAGAACGGCGCTGCAGCACTGGATTGCTTCGTCGCTTCGCTCCTCGCAATGACGAGGATGGCTTGAGCCGAATTATCAGGCTCAGCTCGCCTCGCGCAGCTTCACTGCGCCTTCGAGGTCGACCGACACCAGCTGGGACACGCCGCGCTCGGCCATGGTGACGCCGTAGAGCCGCTTCATGCGCGCCATGGTGATAGGATTGTGCGTGATGATGATGAAACGCGTTTCCGTCGAATTCGCCATCTCGTCGAGCAGGTCGCAGAAGCGCTCGACATTGTAGTCGTCGAGCGGCGCGTCCACTTCGTCCAGCACGCAGATCGGCGCCGGATTGGTGAGGAACACGGCGAAGATCAAGGCGAGCGCAGTGAGCGCCTGCTCGCCGCCGGAGAGCAGCGACAGCGTCGCCGGTTTCTTGCCCGGAGGCTTAGCGAGGATTTCGAGGCCGGCTTCCAGGGGATCCTCGGCCTCGATGAGTTGCAATTCGGCGGTGCCGCCGCCGAACAGTTCGGTGAACAGCTTCTTGAAGTTCTCGTTCACGCTCTGGAACGAGGAGAGCAGACGGTCGCGCGCTTCGTGATTGAGGCTGTGGATGCCCTGACGCAGCCGCCGGATCGCTTCGATCAGGTCGTCGCGCTCGGCTGTCAGCGTCGTATGCTGAGCTTCGACCTCCTGCAATTCCTGTTCGGCCAGGAGATTGACCGAGCCGAGCCGCTCGCGCTCCTGCTTGATGCGCTCGATCTTGGCCTCGACCTCAGGGATCGACGGCTGCGGCGCATCGGGCTTCAGCTCCGCGACTTCGGCCGCTGCTGCCGGCTCAACCGCGAGCACCTCACGGATTTCGTGTTCGATATCGGCGACGCGGCGTTTGGCGGCGTCAAAGCGCTCCTCGCTGCGCGCCGATTCGGCACGCGCCTCGCCGACGGTTTCGAGCGCGACGCGGGCGGCCTTGTCGGCCTCACCAAGCTCGGTCTCTGCCGCGGCCAGCTGGTCCGCCGCGGCGCGGCGCTCGCCGGTCGCGCTCTCGATCTCGCCAATCAGCGCCTGGCGCTGGCTTTCGAATTTCTGCGGCGCGTTCTCGAGCTCGGTGCGCTCGCTCACCGCCTCGTCATTGCGCTTGACGATGATCTCGATCTGCGCCGCGGCATTGTCCTTGCGCTCCGTCCAGGCTTGGCGCTCGGTGACGATGGCCCGCAGCCGCGTATGGGCGGTCTCGACCTCGCGCGTAATCGCCTGCGCCTCGACCCGCACTTCGGCGCAGACATTGCGCTCGGCCGCGATCATCTCGTTGATCGCGGCCAGCTTCTCTTCGATTTCGGCAGCAGGCGGCAAAGCGGCAAACGCGGTTTCCGCTTCGCCGCGCGCGGCTTGAACTTCATCGCGTGACGCAAGCGTGCGCTGGCGCGCCTCTTGGAGCGCCGAGATGCGCGCGGCGTTGCGGCTGATTTCGCGCTCGGCCGCGGCATGGTCTTCGCGTGCCGTATCGGTCAGACGCTGCGCTTCCCGCGAGTGGGCGCGGGCCTCGGTCTCGGCGGTGGCAGCCGCAGCGACGGCGGCTTGCGCCGCTTCGATCGTACGGCGCTTTTGTTCGACATCGAGGCGTGCGGCGTTGAGTTCGCCTTCGATCGTCTGCAACCGGCCGCGCTCAGCCAGTCGACGTGCCGCCCCGGTTGGGGCGTGCGCTGCGGCGACGAAACCGTCCCAGCGCCACAGGTCGCCCTCGTGCGAGACGAGCCGCTGGCCGGGTTTGAGCAGGCCTGCGAGCTGCCCGCCATCGCCGCGCGCGACGACGCCAATCTGCGCAAGGCGGCGGGCGAGTTCCGGCGGCGCTTTGACATATTGCGACAGTGCAATGGCGCCTTCCGGCAAGGACGGGTCGGACAGATCGACGGTGGCGCCAGCCCAGCGCATCGGCGCGGTCTGATCGACCGGCGCGTCAAGCTCATCACCAAGGGCTGCGCCCAAAGCCTTCTCGTACCCTTCGCTCACGGTGAGTGAGTCCATCACCGGGGGCCAGAGATTTTTGCTTTCGACCGCAAGGAGCTTGCTGATGGTCTTGGCTTCGGTCTCGAGCCGCTGCACGCCACGCTCCGCTGTGGCCAGCGGTGCACGGGCGGCCTCGATTTCTTCGCGCGCGGTCTTGTGTGCGGCTTCCGCCGCATGCGCAGCCTGTTCGGCTTCGGCAAGTGCGGTTTGCGCTTGCGTCAGCGCAGCAGCTAGGGCTTCAAGATCGGGCGCGCCGGAGTCAGTTGCCGCAAGCCCGGCATCGATATTGACGAGCTCGGACTCGAGCCGCGCCGCGCGCTGCTCATGGCCGGCCAAGGCCGCCTGCAACTGATTACGCTGCGCCGTCAGATCGGCCATCGCGCCGGTCAGTTCGGAAAAGGCTTTCTCGGAAGCTGCGAGCGCGGTGTCCGCCGCCGCTACGCGCTCATTGACGCCGGCAAGCCGAACGTCGTTGTCCTGCGCCGACGCTTTCAGCGCGGCCTCTTCCTCATCGAGCCGGACGAGCGCTGCTTGCGCATCGGCCGCGAGCGCGCGTTCGCGCTCGAGATCGGAGGCATATTGGGCGATGCGGCGATCGAGTTCGCCGATGCGATCCTTGGCGCGCGCTTCCTCGCGTTCGAGCGTCTCGCGCGCGATCAGGAGGCGTTGCAGAGCGGCGGCCGCCTTGGCCTCGGCATCGCGCAGGCCGGGCAGCACCGCAGAAACCTCGGCCTGGCGGGTCGATGCCTGCAATTGCGCGCTGGTCCGCTCCGCGACCACGCGAATCGCTTCGTCCTTGGCCCGTTCGGTCTCGGTGACTTCGACGCCGGCGGCGATCCAGCGCAGATGAAACAACAGCGCCTCGGTGCGGCGCACCTGGCCGGAAATGTTGCGATAACGCACGGCCTGACGGGCCTGCGTCTTCAGGCTCGCCATCTGCGTGGCGAGCTGTCCGATCACGTCCTCGGCGCGCGCCAGGTTCTGCTCGGCGGCCCTGAGCCGCAATTCCGCCTCGTGGCGGCGCGCATGGAGCCCGGCAATGCCGGCGGCTTCTTCGAGCACGCGGCGGCGCGCATCGGGCCGCGCCTGAATAATCTCGCCAATGCGGCCTTGATGCACCAGAGCCGGCGAGCGCGAGCCGGTCGAGGCATCGGCGAACAGCATGGAGACATCGCGGGCACGTACTTCCTTGCCGTTGACGCGGAAGCTCGAACCGTGCTCGCGCACAATACGGCGCGCCACTTCGAGCGTATCGAATTCGTTGAAGGTCGCCGGCGCGCGGCGGTCGCCGTTGTCGATGGAGACAATGACCTCGGCGTGATTGCGCGATGGGCGGTCGGTGTTGCCAGAGAAGATGACGTCGTCCATCTCGCCGGCGCGCATCGCCTTGTAGGACGTTTCGCCCATCACCCAGCGTACGGCTTCGACGAGGTTCGACTTGCCGCAGCCGTTCGGGCCGACCACGCCGGTCAGGCCAGGCTCGATCTCAAAGTCGGTCGGTTCGACGAAGGATTTGAATCCGATCAGGCGCAGCCGCGTCAGCTTCATATTATTGGCGAGTCCGTTTGATTACTGAATGAACAGCCCTCGCTGCGGCGGCGAGGGGAGTAGCCCAAAACTCACGCCGACGGCTGCTTTGCCGTTCGGCGCCGAAAGTTAGTTGTCGCATCAGTTAGTTGCCGCATCGGCGCGGAGATTAACCGTCGGGAATCCGAACGCAACCACGGCCGCCGAATTATCCAGTCATTCCGGAATCTGGTTTCGGGCGATCCATAAAAGAGGCTGCCCCGCCGGTCGGAACCGGAGCGAAAAACCCTTAGCCTTCCTTGAGATAGGGGTCGATCTCCTTGGACAGCTGGTCCATCGAAAGATCGCCGACAAGCCTCTTGCCATTGATGAAGAAGGTGGGCGTCGAGTTCACCCCGAGCTTGTCCACGGCGTGGTCGCGCACCGCTTGGATGCTGTCGAGCACCTTCTGATTCGCCAGGCAGGCGTTGAAACTGTCCTCGGTTATGCCGAACTGCTTGGCGATTTCCTTGAGCGGCGGCAGCGGTTCCTTGACCACCCAATCGGCCTGTTTGGCGAACAGGGTCTCGACCATCGGCATGTATTTGTCGTTGCCGGCGCAGCGCGCCAGCATGAAGCCGGCCGCAGCCAGCGCATCGAGCGGGAACGAGCGCAGCGTGTAGCGCACCTTGCCGGTGTCGATATAGCGCTTCTGCAATTCGGGGAACGTCGTCTCCGAGAAATGCGCGCAGTGCGGGCAGGTCATCGAGGCATATTCTATGATCGTCACCGGCGCCTTGTCGGAGCCGATCATGATGTCGCCGTCGGGCCCAGCGTCGGCCAGATCTGCGGCCGAGGGCGCGGCATCATCGGCCAATGCCGGGCGGATCAGCGAGGGCGCAAAACCTGCGCCGGCAAGGGTAAAAAGCGCAGTGGCCGAAAGCAGTTGGCGACGGTTGGGCGACAAGGTCAGCTCCTGATTGCGAAAGCAAAAGTCTAGCAGCCGGAATGTGGCATTAGCACGCCGCCGCGCCAATATCGCCTGCTGGAAAAATTGGATTTTGCCCGTAAATGCGCCAATCCGACCCGCGCGGCGTGGTCACACTCGCTTGATGGCCGCCCCGAGCCGCGCCAGCGCATCTTTGAGGTCGGCATCGCCGATATCGGTGAGGCTCTCGGCGATCCGGGCTGTCGCGGCGGGGTCCAGCGCACCCAGATTCTTGCGCGCGCCACGGCGCAGCGGAGCTTGGCGCAGCGCAAGGCGGCCGACTGCGCGCCAGCCAAGGAATTGGTTGACCCGCTCGCAGATCAGATTGGCGAAATGCTGGATCTCGATCGCGGCTGGTCCTTCGACACGCAAGACCAAAGTCCCAGGCTCGGGCGCTTCGCCATCGGCGGTCCGCCGCCACTGGATCTTCAAGGGCTCGCTCAAGGCTGCGACTTCGGCGCCGGCGATCTCGCTCCAGCGCGTCACCAGTTCGGCGCTGGCAAAACCTTGCCGGCGAAAGCTCTCACCGACGATCTTGCCGGCGACGTCGCGCAACTGCTTCGGGTCGAAGCGATTAGGCTTGTTCATCACGCGGGGCTCTGCCATCGCTTGCAAGTGACCTTAGCAGCCAAGATCAGAACCAAGAAGTCCGCTCCCAAGCCCGAACAGGGCGAAGTGAGCGCGGCGGGTTCGGCGGCCGAGCCAAAATCGGCGCCAAAATCGCCGCCCAAGTCGGGGCCCAAGTCGGGGCCCAAGTCGGGGCCCAAGTCGGGGCCCAAGTCGGAACCTAAGCCGGCCGATTTGCTCGCCTGGTACGACCGGCACCGCCGCGTCTTGCCGTGGCGTGCGCTCCCAGGCCGGCGCGCCGATCCTTACCATGTCTGGCTCTCCGAAATCATGCTGCAGCAGACGACCGTAAAGGCTGTCGGACCTTATTACGCGAAATTCTTGAGCCGCTGGCCCGATATCAGCACGCTCGCCGCCGCGCCGCTCGACGATGTCCTCAAGGCCTGGGCCGGGCTTGGCTATTACGCGCGCGCCCGCAATCTGCACGCCTGCGCCCGCGCCGTGGTCGAGCGTCATAACGGCAAAATTCCCGGCAGCGAAGCGGCGTTGCGTGAACTTCCCGGCATCGGTCCTTATACGGCCGCTGCCATCGCCGCGATCGCCTTTGATGAACCGGCCAGCCCGGTCGACGGCAATATCGAGAGAGTCATCGCGCGGCTCTACGCGCTGGAAGCGCCGCTGCCGGCCGTCAAGCCCGATATCGCCAAGCGCGCCCGCGCGCTGACGCCGCCGCGACGCGCGGGCGACTTCGTCCAGGCCATGATGGATCTCGGCGCCACCATCTGCACGCCGAAAAATCCGGCCTGCGCGCTGTGCCCCTGGAATGAAAGCTGCGCTGCCTTCGCCTGTGGCGACGCCGAAACATTTCCGCGCCGCATCGAAAAGCGCGAAGGCGATCTGCGCCGCGGCGCGGCTTTCGTCGTCTGCCGCGCGGATGGCTTTATTCTTTTGCGCACGCGTCCGATAAAAGGTCTCCTCGGCGGCATGACCGAAGTACCGACAACAGAATGGTCGAAGGATTTCATTACGAGTGAAGCATTGAACGGCGCGCCGCATTTTGCCGCGCTGCGCCAGCCGCTCGCCTGGCGCAAGACAGCCGGCATCGTGCGCCATGTCTTCACGCATTTCCCGCTTGAACTTACGGTCTTTATGTCAGAGGTTCCCGCCCGCACGGCGGCCCCAGAAGGCACGAGGTGGATCAAGATTGCGGAAGTTGAAGGCGAAGCCTTGCCGAGCCTGATGCGCAAAGTCGTTGCGCATGCGTTGCCGAAAGATCGGCCGCGCTGATTTCAAAGCTGAGATTTGGCAACCGAGACCGGGAAAGGAACAAACATGACAATCGAGCGCCACGAAGCGGGCCCGCGTATGAGCAAGGCCGTGGTCCACGGCAACACGGTTTATCTGTCCGGCCTCGTCGCCGACGCGCCCAAGGGCAAGAGCGTGACCGAGCAGACCAAGAGCATCCTCTCCCAGATCGATGGCTTTCTCGCCAAGGCCGGCACCGACAAGAGCAAATTATTGTCCGCCAATATCTGGATCACCGACATGGCGAATTTTGCGGAGATGAACGCGGTGTGGGACGCCTGGGTGTCGCCCGGCCATACGCCGGCACGCGCCACCGTCGAGGCCAAGCTCGCCTCGCCGGACTACAAGGTCGAGATCATGGTGGTGGCGGCGCGCTGACGCAGTGAGAGTGCCGTGGGGGAAGCAATGAGGACGTCGGTCAGGACGACGCGGCGGGAGCCTCTACCATCGTATGTGTATGCTCGACGCTGTCATAAACCGAGACCTGAACGATCGAGTAGTTCGTCTTGATGGCCAGCGCCGCCGATTGCGCAGCTTCCGATGTCGCATACGAGCTCTTTGTTTGCCGGTCTACCTGTAGCAAAAATCGGCCGCGCTCCGGCTGCTTGCGCTGTGAGAAAACTTCCTCGACGTCTTCTTCGGAATGGCTCTTTGCAGGCATTTTGATTTGGCGCGAGGCCATTCGGGTCTCCTTTGTTGGGGCAAACACCTTATGTAGGGCTGTTGGGCGTCGGCCGCTAGGGCCTGCTTTCGGAGATAGGGCCGTGCCCGGCAATGCCGGCCGCGCAAAACTAGGCGACCGAACCGGAGCCGGAATGGAGAATGGTTCGGCCAAGGCCAATCGGCTTGCGGGAATCGCCTCCGCTTTCGCCGGACAGGGCCGTAAGCGCATGCGCTAGCCCGCGCCCATCTCGGCGCGGACCTGCGCGCGCAGCGCGTCGATCAGCGTGAGGCCCTTCGGCGTTTCGATGTGCCAGAAGGTCCAGCCGTTGCAAGCGTCGAGGCCTTGGGCGATCGCGCCGATGCGGTGGATGGAGCCGACATTGTCGCCGAGCGACAGCGCGCCGTCGGCGCGAACGAGCGCCTTGTGGCGCCGCTTGGCGTCGACGAGCTTGATGCCGGGCTCGACCAGGCCGCGCTCGATCAGCGCCGCGAACGGCACGCGGGGCGCTTCGCGCGCGGTCATGAACGAGGCGAGCGTTGGTTCGGGAAGCGGCGCCACGGCGGCGATGCGTTCGCGCGCCGCGGCCGCATATTCGGAGCTGCGCTCGACGCCGATGAAGCGCCGGCGCAGCCGGTGCGCCACAGCGCCGGTCGTGCCGGTACCGGAGAACGGGTCGAGCACCAGATCATCCGGCCGCGACGCCGCCAGGATAACCCGCGCCAGCAGATTTTCCGGCTTCTGGGTCGGATGTAATTTCTTACCGTCGCCGCCTTTGAGCCGTTCCTCGCCGGTGCAGAGCGGGATGAACCAGTCCGAGCGCATCTGCAGGTCTTCATTGCCCGCCTTGAGCGCCTCGTAATTGAACGTATAATTGTTCTTCGCGGCATCGCGCGTGGCCCAGATCAGGGTTTCGTGCGCGTTGGTGAAGCGGCGGCCGCGGAAATTCGGCATCGGGTTGGACTTCCGCCACACGATGTCATTGAGGATCCAGAAGCCCAGGTCCTGGAGTATCGCTCCGACGCGGAAAATATTGTGATACGAGCCGATGACCCACAGCGTGGCGCTCGGCTTCATCACTCTTCGACAGGCGATGAGCCAGGCGCGGGTGAAATCGTCGTAAGCGGAGAAGCTTGCGAATTTGTCCCAGTCATCGTCGACGGCGTCGACGCGGGAATCATCGGGACGCTTGAGGTCGCCTTGGAGCTGCAAATTGTACGGCGGGTCGGCGAAGACAAGATCCACGGATGCGGCCGGGAGCTTCGTCATCTCGGCAACGCAATCGCCGACCACAATACGCGGCGAATGGTGCGCTGCAGCAGGCGATCCTATGCTCGCCCCGATGCTTGCTTGTTGGGATTCAAAACTCACGCGGGGCGTCCTTGCGGACGCCCCGCGACGCGGCACTACCATGACTCAGAACTCTGACTCAGGCGACGCGAAAATCGGCGACGCGGGACCTACAACCGATGATTTGGACTATGCCGTCGCAAGGTAAAAAATCGGCTAACTAAAATGCGCCGGCACTAGGCAATAAATGCCTAGAAACATTTAGTTAATCGCTTGGGCGCGGCGCTTCAGAGTTCCGGAAATTGCGTCCTCGCAAAGGTTTTCAATCCGGATCTGAGAACCGGATCTGACAAAGGAGAAGGACAAATGCGTTGGGATGATTTCCGCCGCTCAAGCAATGTCGAAGACGAGCGCGGCTCAGGCGGCGGTGGCTTCAACATGCCCGGCGGCGCAGGCGGTCTCGGCATCGGCACTATTTTGATACTCGGCTTGATCGGCTGGGCGCTCGGCATCGATCCAAGCGTGCTCATCAATGGCGCACAGATTCTGCAGGGTGGCGGCGGCTCGCCCACGCAGCAATCGGGCGCTCCGCCGCAGACGAGTCCGCAAGATAAGGAGACGATGGACTTCGTTTCCGCGGTGCTCGGCGACACCGAGGATCGCTGGACCGAAATTTTCCGCGCCAGCGGCCGCACCTATCATCCGCCCAAGCTTGTTCTGTTCTCAGGTGCAATTCAGGGCGGCTGCGGGCAGGCGCGCTCGGCCATGGGGCCGTTCTATTGCCCGCGTGACCAGCAGGTCTATCTCGACACGTCCTTCTTCCGCGACATGCAGCGCAAATTTGGTGCCTGCTCTGACGACAAGGCTTGCCGCTTCTCGGAGGCCTATGTGATCGCCCATGAGGTCGGCCATCACGTGCAGGACGAGCTCGGCATCCTGCCGCGGGTCACCCAGGCGCAGCAGTCGGCGTCGAGCCAAGCCGACGTCAATGCCCTGCAGGTACGGGTCGAATTGCAGGCGGATTGCCTTGCCGGCGTCTGGGCCAACCACGCCCAGCGCAAGCACAGTTTCCTCGATGCCGGCGACGTCGATCAGGCCTTGCAGACCGCCTCGGCCATTGGCGACGACCGGCTGCAGCGCGAGACGCAGGGCTATGTCGTGCCCGATGCTTTCACCCACGGCACCTCGGCGCAACGGAAGCGCTGGTTCCTCAACGGCTTCAATTCCGGCGACGTCAATGCCTGCAACACGCTGAAGGCCGATTCGCTCTGATTGCGGCCTTTAGCTAATATGGTCCGATCCCGCGTCAGCGGGGGCGGACCGTGATGTAGTGTAAAGGTGTGACCATGCCCGGCATCGACGAAGGCAAGACTTTCGTGCCGCTCAAGATCGCGGTGCTGACGGTCTCCGATACCCGCACACTCAAGGACGACAAATCGGGCGCGCTTCTGGTGCAGCGGATCGTGGCGGCCGGGCATCTCGTCGCCGAGCGCAGCCTGGTGCACGACGATATCGACGCCATTCGCGGCCGGGTGAAGGACTGGATCGCCGATCCGGTGATCGACGTCATCATCACCACTGGCGGCACCGGTTTTACCGGCCGCGACGTCACGCCGGAGGCCGTCGAGCCCTTGTTCGAAAAGAAGATGGATGCCTTCTCATCGCTGTTTCTGGTCGTGAGCTTTCCCAAGATCGGAACGTCGGCGATTCAGTCGCGCGCTACCGCCGGCGTCGCCAACGCCACTTACATTTTTTGCCTGCCCGGTTCGCCCGGCGCCTGCAAAGACGCCTGGGACGAAATCCTGGTGCATCAGCTCGATTACCGCCACGGGCCTTGCAATTTCGTGGAGATCATGCCGCGGCTCGACGAGCACTTGCGCCGGCCGAAGGCGAGGGGCGCGACGGTTTAGTCGCCATCGTCATTGCGAGGAGCAACGCGACGACGCAATCCAGTTCTGCCATGCCGTCTGGATTGCTTCGCTTCGCTCGCAATGACGCTTGTCAAAACTCCAAATCCCAGTGCTCGCTGACGACCGGCTGGCCCCAGCTCTTGTGCTTCTCGCTGCGCATCAGCTTGAAGCCTGATTTCTGATAAATGTGCCGCGCCGCGGTGAGCACGCTGTGCGTCCACAGGGTCATCTTTTTGTAGCCGGCCTCGCGCGCAAACCGCACGGCCTCCTCGGTGAGCCGCGCGCCAAGTCCTAAGCCGCGCGCTTTGGGGTCCACCAGCAGCAGCCGGATGCGCGCAACCTCGTCGGAATCCTTGGCGACGAAGATGCAGCCGACATTTTCGCCGTCCATTTCCGCGACCCAGCAGCGCTCGCGCTTGGCGTCGTGGTTGTTGACGTAATCAGCGACGATCTGCGCGCACACGCCTTCGAATGGCTCGAGCCATTTGTATTCCTGCGCATAGAGCTCGGCGTGGCGTTTGACGATCCAGCCGAAATCGCCCGGCATCGGATTGCGAAGCGTGTAACGGCGCTCTTCCGGTTTTTCCGGCTGTGCCGCCGGCCCAGGTTCGAGCAGCGTTTCGATCGTGTGCATCGCCGCGATCAGCCGCGATTGATCGGTCGGCGAAAGCTTGTCCAGCATGGTGCCGATATCGCGCTGCGAGAGATCGTCGAGGAGCTTGAACGCTTTGCGCCCGCGCGGCGACAGCGCCAGATGGCTTTGCCGCGCGTCGGTCTTGGAGACTTTGCGCTCGAGCAGGCCGCGCTTTTCGAAATTGCGCAGCACGCGGCTCAGATAGCCGGCATCGAGATCGAGCGCGCGGCCGATATCGCTCGCCGTCGGCGCCTTGTCGCTTGCGATTTCGTAAATCACCCGTGCTTCGCCGAGCGAATAGGGGCTGTCGAGGAAGTTCTTGCGCAGCACGCCGATCTGCCGCGTGTAGAAGCGGTTGAAGCGCCGGGCGGCAGCGATGCGCTGGTCGCGGTCGAGTTTCGCCATGCGACGTAACTTCGGTCCAATACTTGATAAAGTCAAGTATTGTTCCCGGCTGGCAGCCATGACGAAGACGAACTCCGATGGCTCGGAACCGATTGCTAGCGCGCGTGAAAGGCGGTGGCCGCGAGTGTGACAATGCGGCGCCGGCCGATGCGGCGGATAAATTCGGCCTGCGGGTCGGCGGCGCTCGCGGAATGGCCGCCGAGCTGGTCGTAGAACGGCTTGGCGATGATCAGGCCCTGTTCCGGCCGCGCCGTCCGCAACGCCGCGGCCAGAAACGACAGCGCCTCGCGCAGCGCGGTCTGCGGGCCGCTGCCGCGGCGGAAGACCGCTGCCGTGGTGCGGGGGCCCGGCTGTTCCACGAAGCGGATCGCATCGTCGGTCCAAGGCGCATAGAGGATCGTTCCCGGCTGGATGAACATCAGCCAGGGCGAGCGGGCTTTGTCCGCTGCCGCCTTGAGCCTGCGCCCGAGCGGCGCCTCGAGGGTGAGGAATTCGCAACCGGCAACATCGGCCACCGTCGCGGCGTCGTCCCGCGAGCCGCCGTCGGCCACCAGGACCTCACTGATGAGCCCCGCGGTAGCTCCGGGCACCAGCGCGGCGAGCGTCTGGACCAGCGCCTGCTCGGAATTGTCGGTCGGGATGATGACGCTCAGCATGACTCACCTTTAGGCGCGCTTCCCTGCGCGCCCCGCGAACTTCGCGATCCGGTTCCATTGCCCCCTCGGGCTCCTTAGGGCTTTCCATGAATGGCTCCAAGTCTCTTCGGGATTTCCGGTTTACGGGCGTCGGCTTCACGGATTTTTGTTCTTGTTTTGTTCATGAAAGCGCACTAGCTTCAGGCCGTGAACTTGGAACGCAGAGTCGCTGAGCGCTCTGGCCAAGCACCTCTTTTCGCCACGCAATCATCGGTGTGTCATGAGCCGATCGTCAGCTTTGAAACGCCCGCCGGCACCGCTGCCCTCCGCGCCGGCGGGCGAGACAGGCACGGGGCAAGGGACGGGGCAAGCTGCAGTGCTCGGCACGGCGGTCGATCGTGAGCGCCGGCGCGGCCGGGGTACGGCGTCGAATGCCTCTGGCCGCTATGAGCCGCTGGCGCGCGTCGCCTTTGACGACGGCTGGCAGGGGCTGGAGGATTTGCCGCCGTTCAAGACCACGGTGACGGTCGATTCCACGCGCAAGATCATCACCCGCAACGACTCGCCCGACATTTCCTTTGACCGTTCGATCAATCCCTATCGCGGTTGCGAGCACGGGTGTGTCTATTGTTTTGCGCGGCCGACGCACGCTTATCTTGGCCTGTCACCGGGACTCGATTTCGAATCCAAGCTGCTCATGAAGCCGAATGCGCCGGAATTGCTGGAGCGCGAATTGGCGGCGCCGGGCTATGTGCCAAGGATCATTGCCATCGGCACCAATACCGATCCCTACCAGCCGATCGAGCGCCGCTATCAGATCATGCGCCGCATCCTCGAAGTCCTGGAGCGGGCCGGCCATCCGGTCGGCATCGTGACCAAGTCGGCTTTGGTGCTGCGCGATCTCGACATTCTCACGCGCATGGCCAAGCGCGACCTGGTCAAAGTGGCGCTCTCGGTGACGACGCTCGATCCCAAATTGGCGCGGGTGATGGAGCCGCGCGCCTCGACGCCGCCGCGCCGGCTCGAAGCGCTCAAGCAATTGGTCAGCGCCGGCGTGCCAGCCTCGGCAATGCTGGCGCCGATCATTCCAGCGCTCAACGATGCCGAGATCGAGCGCATTTTGGATGCGGTCTCCGAAACCGGCGTGCGCAATGCCGGCTACGTGCTGCTGCGCCTGCCGTTGGAACTGCGCGATTTGTTCCGTGAATGGCTGATCGAGAATTTCCCCGACCGCTATCGTCATGTCATTTCGCTCATCCGTGATACCCGCGGCGGCAAAGACTACGATTCGACCTTCGGCAAGCGTCAGACCGGTTCGGGCCCGATCGCTTGGATGATCGGCCGCCGCTTCGAAGTCGCCTGCGAGCGGCTCGGCTTCAATGTGACGAGCGTAAGGACGACCACGGAACATTTTCAGCGTCCGCGCCCGGCCTCGGAGCAGCTCGATTTGTTCTGATATCCCCGTAATCCTGGAGCGCCTTTGACGCGCATTGCGCAACGTGGCGGCGAGCGGGCATCATGCCCGCATGAGTCGAAAGGCAGCCACATCCGCCGCCGATAACCGCAATGGAACCGCCAAAACTGCGGCCGCCAAAACAGCGGCAACCAAGACGGCCGCAGCCCGCCTGCCGCTTGGCGAAGAGATCCAGCGCCCGACGTTCCGCCGCGAGCGCTCAGCGCTCAAGCGCGGGGTGTGGCCGATCGCGGGCTGCGATGAGGCAGGGCGGGGCCCGCTCGCGGGGCCTGTGGTGGCCGCCGCCGTCATTCTCGATCCCGACAATATCCCGCGCGGTCTCGACGATTCGAAACGGCTCACGCCGGAGCGCCGCGAAGTGCTGTACGAGCGCATCTGCGCACGCGCCCAGGTCGCGGTCGCCATGGCGCCGCCTTCGCGCATCGACCGTGACAATATTCTGCGCGCCTCGTTATGGGCGCTCGCGCGCGCGGTCGTAGCGCTCCCAGTGAAGCCGCAACTGGTCTTCGTCGACGGCCGCGATCGCATCGATGCCGGCTGCGACTGCCAGGCCGTTATCGGTGGCGACGGCCTCGTGGCCTCGATCGCGGCCGCCTCCATCGTCGCCAAGGTCACACGCGATCGGCTCATGACCTGCCTCGGCGCAGCGCATCCGGGCTACGGCTTCGAGCGGCATATGGGCTACAGCGTGCCCGAGCATTTCGCCGCCCTCGACAGGCTCGGCCCGACCATTCATCACCGCCGCTCGTTTTCGCCGGTGGCCATCGCGCTCGGGCTCATCAGCGCGGAAAACGATGCGGCCGAAGAGGCCATTGCCGGCGTATTGCCTCTCTAGCTTTGCCGCCTTATAGGGCACCGAACCATCGCGAAAAGTTCGTTCAAGCATGATCCGGAAAAGCAGGCCCTTGGAACTGATCCGAGGGTGGAAACCGGTTTTCCGAAAAGATCATGCTCAAATAAAAACCTAGAGCGGGATCGTCATTCGACCAACAAGATCTTCCCGCTCCAGAGTATGATCCCGAAAAGTGGAAACCGGTTTTCGGAAAGGATCATGCTCCAACGAGGAATCTAGACCTTGATCCGATTCAATCGAATTGGATCAAGGTCTAGGCTTTCATTTGGCGATGAAGCATCCGGCGCCCGCCAAACGCGGTATTTTTACAGATGTTTTTTGTTCCGATTTACATTGAAGCGATCCGCGCCCGCCCGCTCTTGATGTTTTGGGCGGCGGCGCTCGCACAGGCTGCGATCTGGATCGCGGTGCCGATGCTGTTCTACTCCGCGCCACCGGCCGATCTCGCCGAGCTTCTCGCCATCGGCCATGAATTGCGCTTCGACGCCGGTGTCGGTCCGCCGCTGGCTTATTGGTTGGCGGAGATTGCGTTTCGTCTGGCCGGTCTTTTCGGCGTCTATGCACTGGCGCAGATTTGCATCATCACGACTTATTGGTGCGTCTTCGCGCTCGGCCGTGCTACGCTCGGCGCATCGCATGCCGTGATGGCCGTCCTGTTGATGGTCGGCGTCGCGCTGTTCACCGTGCCATCGCCTGATTTCGGTCCGCCGCTCTTGGCCATGGCGCTGTGGGCGCTCGTGTTGCTGCATTATTGGCGCGCGGCCGTCGAAGGCAGGAAGCGCTCCTGGTATGCGCTCGGCTGCGCGG
The DNA here is from genome assembly GCA_036264635.1 of Xanthobacteraceae bacterium. Lineage (GTDB taxonomy): Bacteria > Pseudomonadota > Alphaproteobacteria > Rhizobiales > Xanthobacteraceae > BOG-931. The sequence goes on from DATAQN010000007.1 coordinate 56,642, forward strand.
CCGCGCTGCTTCTCATGACCAGCACCGCCGCATTGCTTCTGCTCGGTGCGCTAGTTGTTTTCATCGCGACGACGGCGCGCGGACGCAAGGCGCTTGAAACGCCAGAGCCGTGGATCGTCGGCATGGCGCTTGCGGTCTTTTTGTTTCTGCACGTGATGTGGCTGCAGGGTGTGTGGCTGCAAAGCGGTGGGCCACAATCTGCCGACGCTGCTCTGCAGCCGTTCCTCCAACGTCTGCGCGAGGCGCAAAGCGCGGGCCTGAACACGTCGATCTGGCTGTGGCTCCTCGCGGCGCTCGTTTTGGCTCATGCGGGGCTTGCGATACTCGTCGTCCTGGCGGCCGGCTGGCCGCGTGTCAGCGTGCCGCCGGCGCCGGCCATCGCACGGCCTCATGCCGATCCGCATGCCGCGTCTTTCATCAAGATCTTTGCGCTGGTGCCGGCGCTGCTTGCGACCATTTGCGCCGTCCTCGTCGGGCAAAGGCTGCCGGTGGGGGGCGCCGCGCCGCTCGTCGTTCTCTCCGGCCTCGCCGTCGTGCTCGCCGCCGGCGACAGTATCGCGCTCTGTCACCAGCGCGTGCTCGGCTTCGCCTGGTCGGGTTTGCTGTTGATCCCGGCGGTGTTCGTGCCGCTCTTGATCGTCGCGCTGCCGTGGGCGGTCGGGACCGAGCTGAAAATCGCCCAGCCGGCGAACGCGATGGGCGAATTCTTCGCCGACAGTTTTCAGCGCCGCACCGGCCAGAAGCTCGCCATCGTCACCGGCGATCCGCGCACCGCAGCGCTGGTTGCGCTCGCTGCGCCGAGCCGGCCGAGCCTGTTCTCCGATGCCGATCCCGCGCGCACGCCGTGGATCACCGCCGACGACATCCGCAAAAAGGGCGCCGTCGTTGTCTGGCTCGCGGCCGATACGTCGCCCACGCCGCCGCCGGACATCAAAGTCTATTTTCCCGATCTTGTCGCCGAAGTACCGCGCACTTTCGCGCGTCCAGTGCAGGGCCGCCTGCCGCTGCTGCGGATCGGTTGGGGCGTGATCCGGCCGGGCAGTGTGGAGCCGGCGCCCAAATAGGGGCCGCAACCTTGCGGCCGTGGGCTCAAAAGGGGGGAACAGCATGGACGACGCCGCAACACAGCAGAAGCCGCCATCCATTCTCGACCGCTGGTTCGACTTGCGCGCTTCGGGCAGCAGTCCGCGCACCGAATTCGTTGCCGGCCTGACCACTTTCCTGACGATGGTCTATATCGTCTTCGTCAACCCGCACATTCTCGGCAATACCGGCATGGACCAAGGCGCGGTCTTCGTCGCCACCTGCATTGCCGCTGCCGCGTCGACGCTGGTGATGGCGTTCTACGCCAATTATCCGATTGCGCTTGCGCCCGGCACGGGGCTCAACGCCTTCTTCGCCTTCACCGTGGTGCTGACCATGAAGTTCACCTGGCAACAGGCGCTTGCCGCCGTGTTCTGCTCGGGTGTGATCTTCTTTTTTATTTCCGTCTTTCGCATTCGCGAATACATCATCAATTCCATCCCGAAGAATTTGAAGCTTGCGATCTCCGCCGGCGTCGGTCTCTTTCTCGGCATCATCGCGCTTGAGGACGCAAAGATCGTCGTTGCAAGCCCGGCGACGCTGGTGACGCTCGGAGATTTGCGTGAACCGGCCGCCATTCTGTGTCTTCTCGGCCTCGTTCTGATCGTCGCGCTCAATGACCGCAAGGTCGTCGGCGGCACGCTGATCGGCATTTTCATCGTCACCGCGATCGGCATTCCGTTTGGCCTTGTCACCTATGGCGGTCTCGCCGCAATGCCGCCGTCGTTGAAGCCGACGCTGCTGCAGCTCGACTTCTCGCGCGTTGCCGAATTGTCGTTCATCATCGTCGTGTTCAGCTTTCTGTTCATCGATGTCTTCGACAATGCCGGCACCTTGATCGGCGTCACTCATCGTGCCGGCCTGGAAGACGAGCACGGCAATTTGCCCCGGATGCGGCAGGCGCTGATCGCTGACAGTTTCGCCGCCATGTTCGGCGCGCTGATCGGCACCTCGACGACGACAAGCTATATCGAGAGCGCGGCAGGCGTAGCCGCCGGCGGCCGTACCGGATTGACCGCCGTCTTTGTCGCCGTGTTTTTCCTTGCGACTTTGTTCTTCGCGCCGCTCGCCGGCATGGTGCCGGGCTATGCGTCGTCCGCGGCGCTGCTGTACGTCGCCTGCGTCATGGCGCGCGGGCTCGCCGAGATCGACTGGGACGACGCCACTGAAGCGGCGCCCGCGGTCGTCGCCGCCGTCACCATGCCGCTGACCTATTCGATCGCGACCGGCATTGGTCTTGGCTTCATCACCTACGCGCTGTGCAAGCTCTTCGCCGGCAGAATGGCCGACGCCAAGCCGGCGGTTCTGGTGCTGGCGCTGATCTTCGCCGTCAAATTCGCAATCGGTTAGAGCATGATCTTTTCGGAAAACCGGTTTCCACTTTTCCGAATCATGCCCTAGCGCCCAGCGCCTTCTTCAGCGCCAAGAAGTCGCGCCAGGCGAAGCGCTTCTGCAGCGGGCTGCGCAACAGAAAGGCCGGGTGGAAAGTCGCCAGTGCTTTGATTTCGCGCGTGCCGGTCTCATAGGGAAACCAGCGCCCGCGGCTTCGGGTAATGCCGTCCTTGATGCTGAGCAGCGTCTGCATCGCGGGCCCGCCAAGGCAGACCAGAACATCCGGGTCGGCGAGCTCGATCTGGCGACGGATGAATGGCAGGCAGATCGCGGTCTCTTGCGGCGTCGGCGTGCGGTTTCCCGGTGGCCGCCACGGCACGACATTGGCGATATAGGCCGTCGTGCGATCGAGCCCGATTGCCGTCATCATCAGATCGAGCAGCTTGCCGGAACGGCCGACGAACGGTTTGCCGGAAACGTCTTCTTCATAGCCCGGCGCTTCGCCGACAAACATCACGCGGCCTTGCGGATTGCCGTCGGCAAACACCAGCTGCGTCGCGGTGGCGCGCAGCGCGCAGCCTTCGAAATGCTCGAGCAGTCCGCGCAGCTCTTCCAGCGTCTGGGCGTTTTTCGCCGCCTCGCGCGCCGCCATGGCGGCAGCTTCCGGCGTCGCCGGAGCGGATGTTTGTGGTCTTCCTTCCACGGAAACGGGAGAAGGGGCGCGGCTAGTCGGAGGCGGGGAGGGAGCGCCGTGACTGCGGGAGGCGGCATCGATGTCCGCCGGAGGCGGAGCACTCATCTCGTCCGCCATGCGGTCGACCGGTTCCTCGCCGAGGAGCGCATCGGCGCCGGCGTCGAGATAGAAGGCGATGAGCTCGCGCGCTTCTTTGGTTCCGAAATTCATAGCGAATGATTAGCGCATGTCCCGGAAAAGTGGGAACCGGTTTTCCGCAACGATTGTCACGGCTGAGGATTCATGAAAGATCGTAGGCGGTTGACCGGGACGCGGAGCCAACGGCCATGAACACTGCAGAGCTTCCCGCCCGGGAGGCGATGGAATTCGACGTCGTCATCGTCGGTGCCGGCCCGGCCGGCCTTGCCGCCGCGATCAGGCTCAAGCAGCTTGCGCCGGACACGTCCGTTGTTGTTGTCGAGAAAGGCTCCGAAGTCGGCGCGCATATTCTGTCAGGCGCGGTGATCGATCCGATCGGCCTCGACAGCCTGATCCCGGAATGGCGCAACGAAGACACGCCGATCAAGACCGCGGTCAAGTCCGACCGCTTCTATATGCTGGGTTCCTCCGGCGCCCTGCGCCTGCCGCTGACCTTGATGCCGCCGCTGATGAGCAATCACGGCAACTACATCGTCTCGCTCGGCGAAGTCTGCCGCTATCTGGCGCGCAAGGCCGAAGCGCTGGGCGTCGAGATCTATCCGGGCTTCGCCGCGGCCGAAGTACTGTTCGAGAACGATGCGGTTGCCGGCATCGCCACCGGCGACATGGGCATCGGCAAGGACGGCCAGAACAAATCGGGCTTCACCCGCGGCATGGAGTTGCGCGGCAAATACACGCTGTTTGCCGAAGGCGCGCGCGGCAGTCTGTCGAAAGAGTTGATTCGACGTTTTGGACTGGCGCAAGATCGCGAGCCGCAGAAATACGGTATCGGCCTCAAGGAGCTCTGGCAGGTTGCGCCCGACAAGCACCAGAGTGGCCTCGTGCAGCACACGCTCGGCTGGCCGCTCGATAATGGCACCGGCGGCGGCTCGTTCGTTTATCACTTCGACGACAATCTGGTCGCGGTCGGCTTTGTGGTTCATCTCAACTACAAGAATCCATATCTATCGCCGTTCGAGGAGTTTCAGCGCTTCAAGACCCATCCGCTGGTGAGCGATACTTTCGCCGGCGGCAAGCGGATCTGCTACGGCGCCCGCGCCATCAGCGAGGGCGGCTATCAGTCGGTGCCGAAGCTTGTCTTCCCGGGCGGCGCGCTGATCGGCTGTGCCGCAGGCTTCCTTAACGTGCCGCGCATCAAAGGCACTCACAATGCCATGCTGTCCGGCATGTTCGCGGCCGAGCACGCGGCGGCCGCGCTGGCGGCCGGTCGCGCCAATGACGAGCTTATAAGTTACGAAGATGCGTGGCGCGCTTCGCCGATCGGGCGCGATCTATGGCGCGTGCGCAATGCCAAGCCGCTCTGGTCAAAGCTCGGCACTTTTGCCGGCATTGCGCTCGGCGGCCTTGATATGTGGACCAACACGCTCGGCTTCTCGCTGTTCGGCACGCTCAGGCACGGCAAGCCGGATTTCGCGACGCTTAAGCCTGCGGCACAATGCAAGCGCATCGCCTATCCGAAACCCGACGGCAAGCTTACCTTCGACCGGCTGTCATCGGTCTATCTGTCGAACACCAATCACGAGGAAGACCAGCCGGCGCATCTTGTCGTGGCCGATGCGGCGCTGCAGAGATTGTCGGAACACGATGTCTATGCCGGCCCATCATCGCGCTATTGTCCGGCCGGCGTCTATGAGTGGGTCGAGGAGGGCGGCGCGCCGCGTTATGTCATCAACGCGCAAAATTGCGTGCACTGTAAGACTTGCGACATCAAGGATCCGAATCAAAACATCACCTGGGTGCCGCCGGAGGGTGGCGGCGGGCCGAACTATCCGAATATGTGATCGTCGCACTTATGCTCGGCGCTGCCGCGATTTCGCCGCCGTTCGGGCCTAACCAGCTGCGTTCGTGTTGCAAACACCAGGGGGCGACGCCGAGCACGTGTCTGCTGGCATCCTTGCGGCGTTGCGGTAAAAAGGCCATTCTCGCGCCTCCGGATATTCGGCGCTTGCTGCAAGTTTGCGTGTTGTCAGGTCGCCGGCCCACTTCGCCAATGGAGATGTCGTGATTCACTCGCAGCTGCCCCGGCATGCCGCCATACTTGGCGTCGCCGCTCTTGGCGTCGCATTTGCTGTTGCTTTTCCATCGGGGCTTGCCGCGCAGGCGGCCACCGTTCAGGTGCCGACGGAACTTTCACCGGAAAACGCGGCCGGCAGCTATCTGGCTGCCCGCCATGCCGGCGCGGAGCGCGATGCCGCCGCCGCTGCTGCCTACTACATGGACGTGCTGAAGCTCGATCCGAAGAATCCGGATCTGTTGAGCCGCACTTTCCTCTCCGTGCTCACCGACGGCGATATCGACCAGGCCAGCAAGCTTGCCGAGCGCATGCTCGAGGTCGATCACACGGATAAAATCTCCCATCTCGTGATCGGCATCCGCGAGCTCAAGCTGAAACATTACGGCGTCGCCAAGCAGAACTTCGCGCAATCGGTGCGCGGGCCGGTCACCGATCTGACGGCGGCCATGCTGACGGCCTGGGCGCAAGACGGCGCTGGCGACGCCCACGCCGCGGTTGATGCCATGGACAAGTTGTCGGGGCCCGACTGGTACGGCATTTTCAAGGATCTGCATGCCGGCTTGATCCTCGACCTCGCGGGCGACAAGAAGGCTGCCCAGAAGCGCTATGAGAGCGCGTACAAGACCGATCCGACGGCGCTGCGCACGGTGCAGGCCTATGGCCGCTTCCTCTCGCGCAACGGCAACAAGGACGACGCGCTCAAGATCTATCAGGATTTCGCCAAGGTTCTGCCTGACCATCCGCTGATCACCGAGGAGATGAAGGCGATCAGCGACGGCCAGAAGCTGCCGCCGCTCGTCGATTCGCCGCAAGCCGGCGCTGCCGAGGCGCTGTACGGGCTCGGCGCCTCGATCGGCCGCCGCGGCGGCGAAGATCTGGCGCTCATCTACCTGCAGCTTGCGCTTTATCTGCAGCCCTCGCACGCCATGGCGCTGTTGTCGCTCGGCGATCTCTACGAGGATCTGAAAAAGCCGGATCTGGCGATCAAGGCCTATGAGCGGGTGCCGGCGAATTCGCCGCTGTCGCGCAACGCCGAGATCCAGATGGCGGTCGATCTCGACTCGCTCGACCGTACCGACGAGGCCAAGCAGCGCCTGCAGCACGTGATCTCGCAGCACCCGAAGGACGCCGAGGCGATCATCGAGCTCGGCAATATCCAGCGCGCCCGCAAGGATTTCGTCAGCTGCGGCGATAATTACAGCAAGGCCATCGACACCGTGGCGAAGCCCGAGAAGTCGAACTGGGTCATGTTCTACTTCCGCGGCATTTGCTACGAGCGCTCGCATCAATGGCCGCTCGCCGAAGCCGATATGAAGAAGGCTTTGGAACTGTTCCCTGACCAGCCGCTGGTGCTCAATTATCTCGGCTATTCCTGGGTCGATCAGGGCGTCCATCTCGATCAGGGCATGGACATGATCCGCCGCGCCGTCGAGCAGCGGCCGGACGATGGCTATATCGTCGATTCGCTGGGCTGGGCCTATTACCGCACCGGCAATTACGACGAGGCGGTGAAGAATCTGGAACGTGCCGTCGAGCTCAAGCCGGAAGATCCGACTATCAACGACCATCTCGGCGACGCCTATTGGCGCGTTGGGCGCACGCTCGAAGCGCACTTCCAGTGGTCGCATGCCAAGGATTTGAAGCCGGAGCCCGAGGATTTGCCCAAAATCGAGGCCAAGCTCAAAGATGGGCTGCCGCCAGACACGTCCTCGGCAGCGGATGCCGGCAAGTCGGCAGCACCAGCCGATGCGGGCAAAGCGACATCCGGTGATGACGCAAAGAAGTCCGGCAATGGCGGCTGAGTAAGCCGCTTTGTCAATCCAGCTGGTCGAGAATGCGCCCGCCAAGGTGAACCTGACCCTGCGGGTGCTCTCCCGTCGCGCCGACGGCTATCACGAGCTTGAAAGCCTGGTCGTATTCGCCGATCGCGGCGATCGTCTGGGCTTCACGCCCGACGGCACGCTGTCGCTCACGGTGAGCGGGGCGACCGCGGCGCAAGCCGGCGATGGTGCTGACAATCTCGTGCTCAAGGCGGCGCGAGCGCTCGCTGAGCGCAAGCCCGATATTGTCTTGGGTGTGTTTCATCTCGAAAAGAATCTGCCGGTGGCTGCAGGGCTCGGCGGCGGTTCGGCCGACGCGGCCGCGGCGCTGCGGCTGATCGCGCGGGCGAACAAGCTGCCGCTCGAGGATGCGCAGCTTTACGAAGCGGCGCGGGTGACCGGTGCCGACGTGCCGGTCTGCCTCAATCCGCGTCCGCGCCTGATGCGCGGCATCGGCGAAAAGTTGTCGCAGCCGCTTGCGTTGCCGTCGCTGCCGGCCGTGCTGGTCAATCCGGGCGTCGCACTGCCGACCAAGCATGTCTTCGCCGGGTGGAAGCCCGCAGCGTCAGCGCCGGCTCCGTTCGATCTCGCGACCATCGCCAAGTTGGAAAGCTGCGAGCAATTCCTGAAGATTTTGCAGGGGCAGCCGAACGATCTCGAGGCGCCGGCAATCGCGCTGCAGCCGGTGATCGCGGAAGTGCTCAAAGTCCTGCAGGGCTTTGCCGGCTGTCAGCTCGCGCGCATGTCGGGCTCGGGCGCGACTTGCTTTGGCCTGTTCACGACCGCTACCGAAGCAGAAACCGCGGCCAAAATCCTGCGCGCCAAAAATCCGAATTGGTGGGCGCAGGCCTGCACGCTCGGCAGCGGAGCTTGAGCCGCTGTTAGAGCATGACCCCGAAAAGCCGCCCCTTGGACTTGATCCGAGGGTGGAAACCGGTTTTCGGAAAGGATCATGCTCCAACGCAAAATTTAGGTTCTGATCCAATTCAATCGAATTGGATCAGAACCTAATGCGTCCGCGCAATACAGAAGTCGACGGTCTCGACCAGGGCCGCTTTCATCGGCGAATCCGGAAACAGTGCCAGCGCGTCGCGTGCAATCGCCCCGTAATGGTGCGCGCGGCCGATCGTGTCTTCCAGCGCGCGGTGCCGCACCATGAGCCCGATAGCGTGGTCGAGATCGGCGTCGGTGGTCTCGCCGCGCTCCAGTGTGCGCCGCCAGAATTCGCGCTCGGCATCGGTGCCGCGGCGGAAGGCGAGCACGACCGGCAGGGTGATTTTGCCCTCGCGGAAATCGTCGCCCACATTCTTGCCGAGATGGGCGGAGGCGCCGCCATAATCGAGCACGTCGTCGATGAGCTGGAAGGTGATGCCGAGATTCATGCCGAAGGAGCGGCTTGCGGCCTGCTCGGCCTTTTGCCGCGCCGACAGCGCCGGCCCGACTTCGCAGGCGGCTGCGAACAGTTCGGCCGTCTTGCCGCGGATCACCGCGATATATTCGTCTTCGGTCGTCGCCGTATTCTTGGCGACTGCAAGCTGCATGACCTCGCCTTCGGCGATGACACATGCCGCCGACGACAGAATCTCCAGCGCCTTGAGGCTGCCGACCTCGACCATCATCTTGAACGCCTGGCCGAGCAGGAAATCGCCGACCAACACGCTCGCTTCGTTGCCCCACAGCATGCGCGCCGCGGTGCGGCCGCGGCGCAGTTCGCTTTCGTCGACCACGTCGTCGTGCAAGAGCGTTGCCGTATGCATGAACTCGACCGCGGCGGCGAGCTTGATATGGCCTTCGCCGCGATAGCCGGCGAGCTGCGCCAGCGCCAGCGTCAGCATCGGCCGCAGCCTCTTGCCGCCCGAGCTGATGAGGTGGTTCGCCACCTCCGGGATCATCGTCACCTCGGAGCCGGTGCGCGAAAGAATGGTGGCGTTGACGCGCTCCATGTCGGCTGCAACAAGCTCGACCAGGGGCTCGATCGAGGGCTTACGTGCACTTTCGAAAGGGACGACAACTGCCACTTGCGATTTCTCCACTCATGTCGGATTCCGAAATGCCGGATTCCGAATTTCACCCGAAATTGCGCCCCCCGATGCAATTCCGCAAAAAGCGTAACGCACGATAATATCTACCGAATCTCGTTTAGATCGCGGCCATGAAGCTCCTTGCGAGAGTTTGCCGGTAATTGCCAGAAACTTCAAATCGACCGCACCAACAGACGCAAAACCATGGAAACGCTAGGGTGAACCCCGCGAACCAACAAGCAGTCCGTAACCCTGGTCTGCAAGCGGCCTGGAGAGCAGATATAACACCGGTGCCGTTTATGCCACTCCGCGTGGCTTCGGCGAGGGGCAAGGCGGGGCTGACATGCGTGAGCTGACATGCGCGAGCTGATGCGAACCAACGACGCCGTGCTGATCAGCGCCATCGAGGCGCTGCTCACCGGCGCCGATATCGGGCACATCGTGGTCGATCAGAATATGAGCGTGCTCGAAGGCTCGATCGGCATTTTTCCCCGCCGCATCCTGGTCGAGGAAGATCAGATCGACACCGCGCGCCGGCTTCTGAAGGAAGCCGGTTTCGGCAACGAGCTTCGCCCCCATACCGACTGACGCGCCGGGTGATATGCTGGGCGCTATGCCAACCAACATATCGACACGAACGGCCGCCGATCCCGGCGAATGCAGCGAAGATGCCATCCTGGGCGGCCGGCTGGTGCTGCGCCAGCCGCGGCGCGGCCATCGCTTTGGCCATGACGCGATTTTGCTTGCGGCGGCGGTCGAAGCGCATGCCGGCGAAACCGCGGTCGAGTTCGGCGCGGGCGTTGGTGCGGCGGCCTTGGCTCTCGCGCACCGTGTTGAAGGCCTGGGCGTGACCCTGGTCGAGATCGATCCGGTGCTCACCGGGCTCGCCGCTGAGAACGCGGAGCGCAACAATCTTGCTGCGCGTGTGCGCGCGCTGCGTCTTGATGTGACGGCGCCTGCAGCGGACTTCGCCGCTGCGGGGCTCGCAGCCGCCTCGGCGGACCACGTCCTGATGAATCCGCCGTTCAACGCCGCGCAAAACCCTTCGCCCAATGCGAGCCGCCGCAGCGCGCACGTGGCATCGGATCGAACGCTTCAGCAATGGCTCGGCGCGGCGGCGAGCCTCCTTCGGCCCGGAGGTACAGTGACGCTGATCTGGCGCGCCGACGGGCTTGCCGATGTGCTAGCCGGGCTGAGAACGGCCTTCGGTGCGATCACGGTCTTGCCGATTCACGGCAAAACGGGCTCGCCGGCGATCCGCGTCGTGCTGCGCGCGGTGAAGGACAGCAATGGCCCGCTGACGCTGCTGCCGGGCTTCGCGCTCGCCGATCTCGACGGCAAGCCGACAGTTGCAGCTGAAACCGTACTGCGTGAGGGCGCTGCTTTGCCGCTCATCTAATGCTCAAGATGCGAGCATCGAGCGCCGGCCGCGGTGACGCTAAAATTATACGGTATCGCGATGCCGAACTGCTTACGCGTTGTGCACTACGCCGGCAGCGAATTCGAGCGGGCGGCCGCTTTCTGCTTCGCTTCGGACCGCATGGGCATGTAGGAAAGCCCAACAAATACGCCGATCAGCATGAGAAGGAAGTAGATCTTCATCGCTTTGCGGGCTCCGCAAAAATCTTGGGCGAATGATACAAAGCAAGAAGCGTTCCAAACATTAAATATTGGTTACTTGAGTGCTAATGCCACCGTTCATATTTGAGGTTTCATGACTGAGTCAGGAAGTGGGGCAGGGACCGGCGGCGGCTCCCGAGGCTTCGCGGGCCGCGCGCTGAACACGTTCCGGCCGCTGATCCCAAGCCGTTTTCGCCGCGACAAGCCGGTGGTGCCGGTGGTGCGGCTGACCGGAATCATTGGTTTTTCGACGCCGTTGCGGCCGGGCTTAAGCCTTGCCGGCATCGCCCGCACGCTCGACAAGGCCTTCACGGTGAAGAACTCCCAGGCTGTTGCGCTTGCCATCAATTCGCCGGGCGGCTCGCCGGTCCAATCGCACCTGATTTTCCGCCGCGTCCGCGAGCTTGCCGCCGAGCACAAGCGTCATGTCATCGCCTTCGTCGAGGATGCCGGCGCCTCGGGCGGCTATATGATCGCCTGCGCCGGCGACGAGATCATTGCCGATCCGCATTCGATCGTCGGGTCGATCGGCGTGGTGGGCGGCTCGTTCGGCTTCGACAAACTCATTGCCAAGATCGGCGTCGAGCGGCGGCTCTATACGTCGGGCGAGCACAAGGCGTCACTCGATCCGTTTCTCCCCGAAGACCCCAGCGATGTCGAAAGGTTGAAGAAATTACAGCGCGCCATTCACGACGATTTCATCGCGCTGGTGAAGTCGCGGCGCGGCGGCAAGCTCAATGGCCCGGAAAGCGACTTATTCTCCGGTGAGTACTGGACCGGGCGGCGGGCCCTGGAACTGGGCCTCATCGACGCCATTGGCGATTTGCGCGGGGTCTTGCGCGAACGATTTGGCGAGAAGGTTGTTACCCCCCTCGTATCCGCTGAGCGCGGCTTTTTCGGCCGCCGGGTGCTCGGTGCCGGCGGGGGCGATATACTAGGGCAGGACGTTCTGAGGCGGAGTCTTTCCGCGGGTCTCGCCGAGGACCTGATATCGGCGCTCGAGGCGCGCGCAATGTGGGCGCGGTTCGGGCTCTAGAGCATGATCCGGAAAAGTGGATGCCGGTTTTCCGAAAAGATCATGCTCAAACGGAATTATCTAAGGAGGCGTCCATGCCGCCGGTCGTCGTGTTCGCTTTGGGAGTGGTGGGAGCAGCCGCGCTGGTGCGCTGGTGCTCGAAAGAAGTGCAGCGGGTGAACGCCGAGCTCGACAACGTGCGCGCTCGCGCCACCGTGGAACCGGTCGACCGCAACGCGCTGCCCAAGCTGAAACGCGATCCCAAGACCGGCGAGTATCGGCCGGGCTAATTTGATCGCCGTCATCCTGAGGTGCCCGCGCGTAGCGCGGGCCTCGAAGGATGCTGTTCCACGCGGGCTGTGCATCCTTCGAGGGCCGCTTCGCGGCCACCTCAGGCTGACGGACCCAACGCCTCCAGTTACTCGTGGATATTGCGTTCCTTCACCACGCGGCCCCACTTCTCGTATTCCGCCTTCATGAATGTGCCAAAGCTTTCCGGCGTGTCGCCGACCGGCGTTGCTCCGGCCTGAACCAGCTTGTCGCGCGTGGCAGGATCCTTGAGCGCGGCGTTCACTGCGCTGTTGATTTTTTGGATCACCGCCGCGGGCGTCTTGGCGGGTGCCAGCAGCCCATACCAGCTCGAGGCATCGGTGTTGGGATAGCCTTGCTCGGCAAGCGTCGGCACGTCGGGCAAAATGCCATCGCGCTTGTTCGATGCGGCCCCGATGGCGACAAGGTTGCCGCCTCTGATTTGCGGAATCACAACCGGAATGTCGGCCGCCAGCACCTCGACCTGACCGGCGAGCAGATCGGTCAAAGCCGGCGCCGCGCCGCGATAGGGCACGTGCAGGAATTGCACGCCGGCAGATGCGTCAAGCAGCTCCTGCGCCAGATGCGGCGGCGAGCCGATGCCGGTTGAGGCGAAGGGAATGGTGCCGGGCTTTTCCTTGGCGAGCGCGACCAGCTCCTTGGCGGTCTTGATGCCGGATTTCGGATTGACGACGAGCACCTCCGTCACCGTAGTGACAAGCGCGACCGGCGCGAAATCGCGCAACGAATCGAAATGGATGTCGGACATGATATGCGGCGACACCGTCACGGCGCCGGCTGTGGTGAGAAACAGCGTGTAGCCGTCGGGATCGGACTTGGCGACGAACTCGCCGCCGAGCGTGCCATTGGCGCCGGGCTTGTTGTCGATGATGACGGGCTGGCCGAGCGCGTCCTTCATTTTCTCGGCAACGACGCGGCCAACGAAGTCGGTTGGGCCGCCGGGTGGGAAAGCGATGACGATATGAATCGGCCGCGACGGGAAGTCGTCGGCGCGCGCGCTTGGCGCCGCTATCGAAAACACGACCGCGGCAGCGGCAATCACAATGGCGGTAAGCTTGCGCACGACATTCCCCCCTGTAATCAGACGTTCACTGACCGGTAGCTGTTAGCGAGCTTTATCGCGGTTCCGGCCGCGCCGTTCGATACCAGCATAAAAGGCCCAAGGCTATGCGTCATGCCGTGCGCAGGGGGCGCGTAATGTGGGCTAACGCAAAGGCTTGACCTTGCGCCCGCCATCCACCAACAACGGCGCCAAGAATCGCGCCGTGGATAAAGGACCCATGACCGCAGACCTTAAAGCCGCAACGGCGGATTTGCCGCCCTATATGCGCCCGGAACGTTCGTTCCAGGGGCTTATTCTCGCTCTGCAGCGCTATTGGGCCGACTGGGGCTGCGTCATCCTGCAGCCCTATGACATGGAGGTCGGCGCCGGCACCTTTCATCCGGCGACCACGCTGCGCGCGCTCGGGCCGAAATCGTGGAACGCCGCCTATGTGCAGCCGTCGCGCCGGCCCAAAGACGGCCGCTACGGCGAGAACCCGAACCGTCTGCAGCACTATTACCAGTTTCAGGTGATCTTGAAGCCGTCGCCGGACAACCTGCAGGATCTCTATCTCAAATCGCTCTATGCCATCGGCATCGATCCGAAGATCCACGACATCCGCTTTGTCGAGGACGATTGGGAAAGCCCGACGCTCGGCGCCTGGGGGCTCGGCTGGGAATGCTGGTGCGACGGCATGGAGGTCTCGCAGTTCACTTATTTCCAACAGGTCGCGGGCTTCGAATGCGCGCCGGTCGCGGGCGAGCTCACTTACGGGCTCGAGCGGCTGGCGATGTATGTGCAGGGCGTCGAGAACGTCTACGAGCTCAATTTCAACGGCCGCGACGGCGCGCAGAAGGTGAGCTACGGCGACGTCTTCCTGCAGGCCGAGCAGGAATATTCGCGGCACAATTTCGAATTCGCCGATACCGGGATGCTGTTCGAGCAATTCCGCATGGCGGAAGCGGCGTGCAAAAAATATCTCGCCGACGGCTGGGGGCCCGACTCCGAGAAGACCAATCGCGGCCGCCATCTCATGGCGTTGCCGGCTTACGACCAGTGCATCAAGGCGAGCCACGTCTTCAATCTGCTCGATGCGCGCGGCGTCATCTCGGTGACGGAGCGGCAGAGCTATATCTTGCGCGTGCGTGAATTGGCGAAAGCCTGCGGCGAAGCCTGGCTCGCCACCGAAGGCGGAGGGAAAAGCACATGAGCGAAGTTCCTGAAATCGGCGGACGCAAACCGATCCCGGTCAAGGTCGAAGCCGGCAAAAGCTATTGGTGGTGCGCCTGCGGCCGCTCCAAAGCGCAGCCGTTCTGTGACGGCTCGCACAAGGGCACGCCATTCCAGCCACAGGAATGGAAAGCCACCAAAGACGAAGAAGCCTATTTCTGCGCCTGCAAACGCTCCGAGCACCAGCCGCTCTGCGACGGCAGCCACAAGGCGCTGACGTAAAAGTCCTCCCCTGCAGGGGGAGGACAGCCGCCGCAGGCGGCAGGTGGGGAAGTCCATGTTGAACGACAAACCATCCGATACCGCGCGCCTGAGAGCACGACGCCTTCGCCGCAGCACCACCGACGCTGAGAAGCTATTGTGGAAGAGTCTTCGAAAACTAGATGTCCAAGGTTCGCACTTCCGGCGCCAGATCCCGATCGGGCCTTACATTGCCGACTTCGGCTGCATGGCGGCCCGATTGTTGATCGAAGTCGACGGCTCGCAGCACGCAGAAGCCGAGAACAAAACCCATGATGATGTGCGGACGCGATGGTTGGAAAGAGAAGGCTACCGCGTGCTTCGGTTCTGGAACAACGACATCACCAAAAGTATGCAAGGCGTGATGGAGACGATATACGCGGCGATTCACGGGTCGCCTTCAGCGGAGCCCATGCCGTTGAGGCATGAGCGACGCAGGCGTAAACCCTCACACCTCCCCACCCGTCGCGCTTCGCGCGACAACCCTCCCCCTGCAGGGGAGGGTGAAAGATAAAGCACCATGCCTGATCTCCTCCTCGAACTGTTCTCCGAAGAAATCCCCGCCCGCATGCAGGCGCGCGCCGC
>DATAQN010000041.1:0-17459 GCA_036264635.1 Xanthobacteraceae bacterium
GCGCAGCAGCATCAGGAACAAGTTGATGAAGTCGAGGTAGAGCGACAGTGCGCCCATCACCGCCTTGCGGCCTGTGACCGTGCCGTCGTCCTGCGCGCTATACATCTCCTTGATCCGCTGCGTGTCCCAGCCGGTGAGGCCGGCGAACACGATCACGCCGATGATTGAGATCGCCCAGTCGAGCCCGGTCGATTTCAGGAAGATATTGACCAGGCTGGCGATGATGATGCCGATCAGGCCCATGAACATGAACGAGCCCATGCCGGAGAGATCGCGCTGCGTGGTGTAGCCCCACAGGCTCAGCGCGCCGAAGGTCGCGGCCGAGATGAAGAACACCCGCGTGATCGAGGCCCCTGTATAGATCAGAAAGATCGACGCCAGCGACAGGCCGAGCAGGCCGGCATAGACGAAGAACAGCGTCAGCGCCGTTCCGGGCTGCAGCCGGTTGATGCCGAACGAGATGGCGAAGACCAATGCCAGCGGCGCGAGCACCAGTACCCACATCAGGGGGCTCTGGAAGATGAGATGACCGAACGAGGTCAGCGCCAGACCGGCGCCGGTATCGACCACCGCGGCCGAGAAGGTGAACCAAGCCACCAGACCGGTCAGCGCCACGCCGGCGGCCATATAGTTGTAGACGCGGAGCATATAGGCGCGCAGCCCTGCGTCGATCGTGACCTGATCCGCGCCGTAGCCGGACCGCGCGGTCGCGAAATTCCGATCAAAGTCGGACATGGAAATAACCCCTGGGTTGTCCCGGCAACTACCGGGCTAGGCGCTCGACGAGCGCCATGTGGCGGGAATCTAGTGCGAAAGCCACCGCTGCGCCAGATGGGTGCGGCGCCAGGGAACCGGAGTTACAAAGATTTCACGGTGTTTAACGGGGCCTTGGAAGGCGGGCAAATCTGCCAGCTTTTTCAGAGGTTTCGTAAGACCGGCGCGGGTTTGCGCCCGAGCGCCGAAAAAGTCCCGGCGAGCCCTATCACAACCGTAACCATAAGTGCGCTCAGTGCCGCACCAGCCGCCGCCCCGGCCACGAAGCTGAAGGGAAAGTCCATCACCTTGGTGACGATGAGGTAAGCGGCAACCGAACCTGCCGCCACGGCGAACACGACGGTCGCCAAGCCGATGAGGAGATATTCGAGCGCATAGGCGGCTGTCAGCCGTGGCCGCGTTGCGCCGAAGGTCTTGAGCACCACCGCATCGTAGATGCGAAAGCGCTGGCTGGCGGCAAGCGCCCCGCCCAGGACGAGAGCCGCGGCAACGAGTGTGATCGAGCTTGCGCCGCGCAGCGCCAGCACCAGATTGCCGATCAGGCTGCCGACCGCGTCGAGCGCGTCCTTCACCCGCACCGCCGTCACCGTTGGGAATGCATCCGCGAGCGCCTTGATGATTTTGGTTTCTTCGACGGGCGTGCCGCCGTCGGCAAAGGTCAGCGTTGCGATGTCGGTATGTGGCGCGGCATCGAACAGGCCGGGCGAGAACACGAGGACGAAATTGATGCCGAGATTCTCCCATTCCACGGCGCGCAGATTGGCGATCCGCGCCGTGAAATTGCGGCCGAGCACATTCACCGTGATGGTGTCGCCGACTTTCAGATCGAGATCATGCGCGGTGCGGCTTTCGAGCGAGACCAGCGGCTCGCCGGAATAATTGGCATCCCACCATTGGCCCGCGACGATGCGCGATCCTTGCGGCACCTCGCGCGCATAGGTAATGCCGCGGTCGCCGCGCAGCACCCAGCGCGAACCTTCGGCGGCTTTCAGATCGTCGGCCTTGATGCCTTTGGCCGCAACGATACGCCCGCGCAGCATCGGCACCTGCTCGACCTTGGCGCCGGGCGCCTCATTGTTGACGAAGGCATCGAAGCGCGCGGCATCCGCCGCGGGCACGTCGAGGAGAAAGAACGAGGGCGCGTGTTCGGGGAGAGCTGCGGCAAATTCGCGATGCAGATTACCGTCGATCTCGATCACGGTGACGAGCAGCGCGAGCCCCAAGCCCAGCGACAGCACGACGCTTGGAGTGAGCGCGCCGGGGCGATGGATATTGCCGATCGCCAACCGGAGGATCGTCGAGCGCACGCGCGGGGCGCGGCGTGCGAGCGCCATCGTCGCCTGCGCAATCAGCCTCAGAGCTAAGAACACCAGAGCCGCGGCGACGACAAAATAGGCGGCGACACGCGGATCGTAGCTGGTGACGATGGCAAGCGCAGCGAGAAGCGCGGCGATGGCGGCTGTCGCGATGACATAGCGCCGGCGCGGCCAGTTGCGCTCGGCCGCGATTTGATCGCGAAACAGCATGGTCACCGAAATATCGTGAGCGCGTCCGAGCGGCCATAGCGCAAAGGCAAGCGCTGTGAGGAGACCATAGACGATGGCGAGCGCAAGCACGGTCGGGTGCAGCGACGGCGCAACCGGCAGCGGAATGAGGCTGCCGAAACCCCACGCGATGGCGAAAGGCAGCGTCGCGCCGAGCAGAGCTCCGATCAGAGTTGCGAACAAGGCGACCAGCAGCGTTTCGGTGCAATAGACCGCGAACACATCGCCGCTGGTCGCGCCGAGCGCTTTCATGGTGCCGATAACGTCGCGCTTGCGCGCGAGATGGCTTGCCACCGCATTGGCGACGCCGACGCCGCCGACGAGCAGCGTGGTCAGGCCGACCAGCGTGAGGAACTGGGTGAAGCGGTCGACGCTGCGTTCGAGTTGCGGCGAGGCCTTGCTGCGGGTGCGGATCTCCCAGCCGGCGTCGGGAAAATCGTGTTTCACCTGGTTCTCAAGCGCGGTGACGGCGCTGTCGCTCGCGTTGGTGGCCGGCAAACGCAGCCGGTATTGCCAGCGCACGAGGCTGCCGGGCTGCAGGAGCCCGGTCGCGCGCAGCGCCGCTTCGCTCATCAGTACACGCGGGCCAAGCCCGATCGCGCCGCCGATTTTGTCCGGTTCGCTTTTCAGCACTGCGCGCAGCTCGACCGTGATGCTGCCGATGGTGATGCGGTCGCCGATTTTCAGATCGAGCCGGGTCAGCAGCGTCGGATCCACCGCCGCGCCATAAGCCCCACCACGCTCAGCGAAAAGCTCCGGCAGCGGCATCGCGGGGTCGGTAACAAGGGCGCCGACCAGCGGATAATTGCTGTCGACTGCCTTAGCCTCGATGAGATTGGAACGGCCGTCGCTCGTGCGCGCCATCGCGCGCAACGTTGCGACGATCGATACCGTGCCGTGCGCGTTGAGAAAATCGCGCTCCGCCGGACCAGCCTCACGCTGAATCAAAGAGAAATCGAGATCACCACCAAGGATGGTTCGCCCGGCGCTGGCCAAGCCATCGTTGAGGCTCGCCGCCACCGAGCCGACGCCTGAAATCGCCATGACGCCGAGTGCGATACAGGCGATGAAGACACCGAAGCCGCGCACGCCGCCGCGCAATTCGCGCCACGCAAAACGCAGCGCAATGCGCGGCCGCAGATAACGGATCGGCTTGGCCGAAGGCGCTAACATTAAACCGTCTCCATCAGGCCGGAGCAGTCGTGCTGACGCGGCTCTCGATCTGGCCTGAGCGCAGCCGGATCACGCGATCGCAGCGCGCCGCAAGCGAGTTGTCGTGCGTGACCAGAACCAAAGTTGTGCCGCGCTCGGCATGGCCGCGAAACAGGAGCTCGACGATGTCGCGGCCGGTCGTCTCGTCGAGATTGCCGGTCGGCTCGTCGGCGACGAGAATCGCCGGATTAGGAGCGAGCGCCCGCGCCAATGCCACGCGCTGCTGCTCGCCGCCCGACAATTCGGCCGGATAGTGATGCAGGCGCGCCGACAGGCCAACGGCGGAAAGCTCGTTGGTCGCGCGGTCGAGCGCGTCGGTAATGCCGGCAAGCTCGAGCGGCACTGCGACATTTTCCAAAGCCGTCATGGTCGGAATCAGATGAAACGCCTGAAACACGATGCCGACATTCTTGCCGCGAAAACGCGCCAGCGCGTCCTCGCCAAGCCGCTGCAGCTCCTCGCCATCGACCCGCACCGAGCCGCTGTCCGGCCGCTCCAGCCCGGTCATGACCATCAGCAAAGTCGACTTTCCAGAGCCCGAGGGCCCAAGCAAGCCAACAGCCTCGCCACGCTTTATATGAAGGTTGATGTCGCGCAGGATATGCACGCGCGCGGCGCCGCGGCCGAGTGAGAGATTGACCCCGCTGAGCACAATCGCGTCGTCGGCGAAAGGAAATCCCGAGATGTCATTCATGCTGCTGATCGGTCCAAAGCCCTTAGAAAAATCTGTGCCCCGCGTCTGCTCATATGGGTGGCGGCGCCTCATGCGCCAAATCGTAACTGTGGCACTTTGTACCTGTGCGCTGAGTACCTCCGCGCTGAGTCTTGGCGCGCTTAGTTTTGGGGCAATGATACGTCCGGCCCAGGCGCAAACCCCCGCACAAACTACACCGATCCAAATTGTGGCATTGGGCGATTCTTTGACAGCGGGTTACGGGCTTCCTGAAAAGGACGGCTTCGTGCCGCGTTTGCAGGCTGCACTTACCGCGAAAGGTGTTGCGGCGACGATCGCCAATGCCGGCGTCTCCGGCGATACCGCTTCTGACGGGCTGGCACGGCTTGACTGGTCGGTGCCTGACGGCACGCAGGCGGTGATTCTCGAACTCGGCGCCAACGACATGTTGCGCGGCCTCAATCCGCAGGTGACGCGTGAAGCGCTCGACAAGATTTTGCAGCGGCTGACGCAGCGTCACATCGCCGTCATGTTGTGCGGCATGCGCGGGGCGCCGAATCTCGGCAGCGAATATGTCGCGGCTTTTGAGCGCATTTATCCCGAACTTGCCGCCAAATATGGCGCGCTGCTCTATCCGTTTTTCCTTGATGGGGTTGCCGGCGACCTGAAACTCACCCAGCCGGAC
Organism: Xanthobacteraceae bacterium; assembly: GCA_036264635.1. GTDB lineage: Bacteria > Pseudomonadota > Alphaproteobacteria > Rhizobiales > Xanthobacteraceae > BOG-931. The sequence continues at coordinate 4,889 of DATAQN010000041.1, forward strand.
GGCCTGCACCCCAACGCCGCGGGCGTCGGCGTCATCGTCGAGCGCATTTTGCCCAAGGTTTTGCAGCTCGTTGACCAAATACATACGCAACACCCCTCATAATGGGTTGCGCAGACCCGCCGTTCATCCCATTGTTCGGGTGCGGCGAATCGCTAACACGAGCTGGAGTTTGTCATGCCCCGCTTGTTCACCGGTCTCGAAATCCCGCCGCCAGTTGCTCAAACCCTTGCCATAATGCGCGGCGGTCTTCCGGGCGCTCGCTGGATCGATCCGGAAAACTACCACCTGACGTTGCGCTTCATTGGCGATATCGATGATGCTCTGGCAAATGAAATTGCGGGCCTGCTGGCTCGCGTGCACCGCCGGCCGTTTCAGCTGCGGCTCGAAGGCCTGTTGTCGTTCGGCGGCAGAAAGCCGCGCGCGGTGGTCGCTTCGGCGGCGCAGGTCTCTCCGCTGATGGAACTGCAGGCGGAGCACGACCGCATGCTGCAGCGGCTCGGGCTTGAACCTGAGGGGCGCAAATATACGCCGCATGTCACGCTGGCGCGGCTGCGTGATTCGTCGAGCCATCAGGTTGCGGATTATCTCGCCCAGCGCGGCCATTACCGCTCGATGTCGTTCGAGGTCTCACGCTTCGTCTTGTTCTCCTCGCGGGCCTCGATCGGCGGCGGCCCCTATGTGGTCGAGGAAGCCTATCCGCTCACCGCCGACGACATGCGCTGGGCGCGCCGCGCGAGCTGATAAAAGCCCTCCGCTGCAGTAAATAACCCTCCCCTGCAGGGGGAGGGTCGACGATCGAAGCGAAGTCGGGGTGGGGAGGTCTGGGACGACCCCACCCGCCGCCTTACTCACTTCGTTCGTTCAGCGGCTGCCCTCCCCCCTGCAGGGGAGGGCTAAGAATCACGTCCTTAGCATCCGGGTTTGCAAATCCAGCATCGCTGTCGCGAAGCCGTGGCTGTCCGACATGAATTCGCGCATCAACGACATCGGCGTCGGGCGCGACGATTCGACCTCGCCGACAACGCTTTCAAAGTCGAATGTCAGTTCGGCGTCGAATTTGCGCGCAAGCTGCTGCATGCGGCGGTTCTCCGCCATGCAGGCCATATGCAGATGACGATAGCCGCGATTGCGCGCCGTGAGCAGGATGCGCGACAAGAGTGCCGAACCGACACCGTGCGACTGCCATGGCTTCTCGACGCTGATCGCGGCTTCCGCCTCGCGCGCGAAGCGCATTCCCAGCGGGCGCAATTCGGCCGCGCCGCGCATCATGTTGTCGACAAAGAAGCCATAGACAACGCTGTCGAGCGAATTGGCGAGCTCGACATATTTGCCGATGAAGTCGTCGGAGACGCCGCCGGCAAATCTGTTGCGCCGGCTCTCGGGATCGAGGCGAAGGATATGATCGCGATATTTCGCGGTCTCGCCGGCCCACAATTTGCGGATCACGCCGCCTTCTGGAAGAACTTCCTGCATTCAACAGAGCTCCTGACTTTTACGTCGTCAAAAGCCCTCGCTTTAAGCACTTCCTCCCAGAAAACAGCGACGGGTAAGGCGATTAAATGCGGCCCGTCGAATCGAATGGGACATGTTGTGTGGCAGGGAAATTTTGGCAAGGCGAAGGATTGAGCAACATGCCTACAATCCGTATACGCATGGCTTTCCAGCGCATGTCCCGGAAAAGTGGCACCGGTTTTCCGATGAGGACATGCGCAAATCAAAGAATCTGAAAGTTTACGACCATTTGACGACAACAAAAAATATCGCGCATAGATAAGCTGCAATCCAGCACGCAGTGTGCCCGCCTTCTCGCCACCTTTCGCCCGCAAGCATTAATTTCTGTTAACTCATCACGCCCCTTCATGCCGAGCTCGGTCAAAGCAAAATATGCGCAAGTGCTTGCCGCCGGCCGGATCGAAGAGGATCAGGCGCAGCTTTCCGTCGTCGGTCTGATGACGCAGCTCGAGGTGCGCATTCTCGAACATCGCTTGGCGCGAAAATCCTCAGCACTTGGCTGGCTGTTCGCGAGCCGCGCGCGCGAGCAGCCGTTGATCAGGGGCCTCTACATTTACGGCGAGGTCGGCCGCGGCAAGACCATGCTGATGGATTTCTTCTTCGAGGCGAGCCCAGTGGTCCGCAAGCGCCGCGCGCATTTCCACGAATTCATGCTCGACGTGCACGAGCGCGTTCATGCCATCCGCCAGAAGATGAAATTCGGCGAATATCAGGGCGAGGATCCAATCAAGCTTGTCGCCGAAGCGCTGGCCGAAGAAGCATGGCTGCTCTGCTTCGACGAATTTCACGTCACCGACATTGCCGACGCTATGATCCTTGCCCGGCTATTTGCTCAACTGTTCGAGCGCGGCATCGTCATGGTCGCAACCTCGAATGTGGCGCCGGAGGATCTGTACAAAGACGGTCTCAACCGCGCGCTCTTCGTGCCGTTCATTCACATGCTGGAACAGCGCATGGATGTAGTGCGGCTCGACGCGCGCACCGATTTTCGGTTGGAGAAGCTCGGCGGCAAGCCGGTCTGGTACGTGCCGGCGGATGCCGCGGCAGATCAGGCGCTCGACGACGCCTGGCAACGGCTCACCGGCGGAAATCACGGCACGCCGCAGGACCTGCCGTTGCACGGCCGCAGCGTGCACGTGCCGCGCGCCTTCATGGGCGTGGCCAGATTCACATTTCACGATCTCTGCGAAGAGCCGCTCGGCGCGGCCGACTATCTGCGCATCGCGCACGAATATCACACGATCATTCTCGATCACGTGCCGGCGATGACATATGACAACCGCAACGCGGCCAAGCGCTTCATCATCCTGATCGACACGCTCTACGACACCAATGTGAAGCTGATCGCCTCTGCCGCGGCTGAGCCCGACGCGCTCTACAAGGCCGATCAAGGTTACGAAGCCTTGGAGTTCGCCCGCACCGCCTCGCGGCTGATCGAAATGCGCTCGGATGCCTATCTGGCGCGGCCGCACGGTGCGGCGCACGGCAAGGCGAGCGGCTCCTCGGAGGGGATCGTCGAAACCTGAAATTTACGGCCTTTGCTCTATCGGGGCGCCTCATTCTGCCGACTTGAACGCACGCGCTGAAAGAGTTAATGACCGCGGCAGCTGGGCCTTTCCCCGTCAATCAAGGATTTTCTCAATGGCACGAAACAAGATTGCGTTGATAGGCTCGGGGCAAATCGGCGGCACGCTGGCACTGCTGATCGGGCTCAAGGAATTGGGCGATGTCGTCATGTTCGACGTCGCCGAAGGTGTTCCGCAGGGCAAGGCGCTCGACCTGGTCCAAGCCTCGCCGGTCGAAGGCTTCGACGCCAAGATGGCCGGCACCAATTCCTACGAGGCCATCGAAGGCGCCTCCGTGTGCATCGTCACCGCCGGCGTACCGCGCAAGCCCGGCATGAGCCGCGACGATCTGCTCAGCATCAATCTCAAAGTGATGGAACAGGTCGGCGCCGGCTTGAAGAAATACGCGCCGAACGCTTTCGTCATCTGCATCACCAATCCGCTCGATGCCATGGTCTGGGCGCTGCAGAAATGCTGCGGCCTGCCGAAGAACATGGTGGTCGGCATGGCCGGCGTGCTCGATTCCGCACGCTTCCGCTATTTCCTCGCCGACGAGTTCAATGTCTCGGTCGAAGACGTCACGGCCTTCGTGCTCGGCGGCCACGGCGACACCATGGTGCCCTTGGTGCGCTATTCCGCCGTCGCTGGCATTCCGCTGCCTGATCTCGTGAAAATGGGCTGGACCACCCAGGCCCGCCTCGACCAGATCGTCGACCGTACCCGCAATGGCGGCGGCGAGATCGTGAGCCTGCTGAAGACCGGCTCGGCCTACTACGCACCGGCCTCTTCGGCTATATCGATGGCCAAAAGCTATCTGCGCGACAAGAAGCGCGTTCTGCCGTGCGCCGCGTGGCTTAACGGCGAATACAATGTCAAAGATCTTTACGTTGGCGTGCCCGTTGTGATCGGCGCCAAAGGCGTCGAGCGCGTTGTCGAAGTCGAGTTCAACAGCGCCGAGCGTGGCATGTTCGAAAAGTCGGTCCAGGCGGTCGAGGGCCTGGTCGACGCCTGCAAGAAAATCGCGCCGGATCTGGGGAAGTGACGTCCTTGATCCCGGATCAGTGGCGCATCGCTATTGGTTGCGCCACTGGTCCGAGATCGTTTCAGCACATGAAGGTCGTGGTTCGGCAGCGCCATCAGGTCGCGCCGCGCCGTGACTAGGGCATGATCCCGAAAAGTGGAAACCGGTTTTCGGAAAAGATCATGCTCAAACAACAAATCTAAGCTTTGATCCAATTCAATGAATTGGATCAAAGCGACATAGGAGCTTCAATGAACATTCACGAATATCAGGCCAAGGCGGTCCTGCGCGATTTCGGCGTGCCGGTGCCGCGTGGCATTCCGGCCTTCAGCGTGGCGGAAGCTGAAACAGCGGCGAATACGCTCGGCGGGCCGGTCTGGGTGGTGAAGGCGCAGATCCATGCCGGCGGCCGCGGCAAGGCCGGCGGCGTCAAGGTCGTCAAGGAAGTCGCCGAAGTGAAGCGCGAAGTGGCGCGCCTCCTTGGCTCGACTCTCGTCACGCATCAAACCGGGCCGCAAGGCAAGGAAGTGCGCCGGCTCTATATCGAGGAAGGCTCGGCCATCGACCGCGAATATTATCTCTCGGCGCTGGTCGACCGCGCCACATCGCGCGTCGCTTTCGTGGCTTCGACCGAAGGCGGCATGGACATCGAAGAGGTCGCGCACAAGACGCCTGAGAAGATCGTGAGTTTCTCGATCGATCCGGCGACCGGCTTCATGCCGCATCACGCGCGCTACGTGTCGCAAGTGCTCGGCTTCAATCGCGACGTCGCCAAGCAAGCCGAAAATATCCTACCGAAGATCTATCAGGCTTTCGTCGCCAAAGACATGAGCCTGCTCGAGATCAATCCCCTGGTTGTCACCAAAAGCGGCGATCTGATCTGCCTCGATGCCAAGATCGGCTTCGATGACAATGCGCTCTATCGCCATCCCGACATCGTGGCGCTGCGCGATTTGACCGAAGAAGACCCGAAGGAAATCGAAGCGTCGCGCTACGATCTCAACTATGTCGCGCTCGATGGCACCATTGGTTGCATGGTCAATGGCGCGGGCCTTGCCATGGCGACCATGGACATCATCAAGCTCTACGGCGAGACGCCGGCGAACTTTTTGGATGTCGGCGGCAGCGCCACCAAAGAGAAAGTCGCCGCCGCGTTCAAGATCATCACGTCGGACGAGAACGTTAAGGGCATCCTGGTCAATATCTTCGGTGGCATCATGAAATGCGATGTCATCGCCGAAGGCGTGGTCGCCGCGGTCAAGGAAGTCGGCTTGCGCGTGCCGCTCGTGGTGCGGCTCGAAGGCACCAACGTGGCACTCGGCAAAGAGATCATCGCCAAGTCCAACCTCAACGTCACCTCCGGCGACGACCTCGACGACGCCGCGCAGAAAATCGTCAAAGCGGTACGGGGCGCCTGATGTCCATTCTCATCGACAAGAACACCAAGGTCATCTGCCAGGGTTTCACCGGCAAGAACGGCACCTTTCATTCCGAGCAGGCGATCGCCTACGGCACCAAGATGGTCGGCGGCACCTCGCCCGGCAAAGGCGGCTCCACCCATCTCGGCCTGCCGGTCTTCGACACCGTCGCCGAAGCGCGCGAGAAAACCGGCTGCGACGCAAGCGTCATCTATGTGCCGCCGCCCGGTGCCGCTGACGCGATCTGCGAATCGATCCAGGCGGAGATTCCACTGATCATCTGTATCACCGAAGGCATTCCTGTCGCCGACATGGTGAAAGTGAAACGCTCGCTGTGCGGATCGAAGTCGCGGCTGATTGGCCCGAACTGTCCGGGCGTGATGACCGCGGGCGAATGCAAGATCGGCATCATGCCGGCCAGCATCTTCAAGCCCGGCAAGGTCGGCATCGTGTCGCGCTCCGGCACGCTGACTTACGAAGCCGTGTTCCAGACCACCAATGAAGGCCTCGGCCAGACCACCGCGGTGGGCATCGGCGGCGATCCGGTGAAGGGCAGCGATTTCATCGAAATTCTGGAAATGCTGCTGGCCGACAAGGCGACCGAGGCGATCATCATGATCGGCGAGATCGGCGGCTCGTCGGAAGAGGACGCCGCGCAGTTCTTCAAGGACGAGGCCAAACGCGGCCGCAAGAAGCCCATGGTCGGCTTCATCGCCGGCCGCACTGCACCACCCGGCCGCCGCATGGGCCATGCCGGGGCTATTATCGCCGGCGGCAAGGGCGATGCCGAATCCAAGATTGCGGCCATGGAAGCGGCCGGAATCAAGGTTTCTCCGTCACCGGCGCGACTTGGCAAGACATTGGCGGAAGTATTGAAGTCATGATTCACCCCTTCCGTCTTTTCCTTGCCGCATCTGCTCACTAAGTAGGGTAAAAGAGAGTTCCCGAGCGCCGGGCCGGGGCCGATTCGCTGCTCTCGCAGCCTGTCGGCGTTTACCTATTGCGCTTTGCTCAAAATCCACTCGTTCGGGATTCGCTCAAGGATCGAACCATGTCTCGCCAAGACGCGAACGCCGCTTTCGCCCTCACATCGTTTCTCTACGGCGGCAACGCCGACTACATCGACAATCTCTACGCCCGCTACGAGAAAGACCCCAAAGCGGTCGATGCCGAGTGGCAATCCTTCTTCCAGAGCCTGAAGGATGACGCCCGCGACGTCGTCAAGAACGCGACCGGCCCATCCTGGGCGCGGGCCGGCTGGCCGCAGCCCGAGCGCAACGAGTTGATCTCGGCGCTCGACGGCGATTGGGTCGAGGTGGGCAAGGGGCTCGGTGCTAAAGTCAAAAGCGAGGCGCAGACCCGCGGCGTTGACCTGTCCTCACCCGAGGTCGAGCGCGCGACCCGCGATTCCATCCGGGCTCTGATGCTGATCCGCGCCTACCGCGCGCGCGGGCATTATTACGCCAATCTCGATCCGCTGGCGCTCGAGCCGCCCAAGCCCCAGGACGAGCTCGATCCGGCGACATATGGCTTCACTGAAGCCGACCTCGATCGCCCGATCTTCCTCGACAAGGTGCTCGGACTAGAATTCGGCACCATCCACCAGATCGTCGCCATCTTACGCCGCACCTATTGCCAGACGCTGGGTGTCGAGTTCCTGCACATTTCCGACGGCGCGCAGAAGGGCTGGATCCAGGAGCGCATCGAAGGGCCGGACAAGGAAATTTCCTTCACCCCGGAAGGCAAGCGCGCCATCCTCAACAAGCTCGTCGAAGCCGAAGGCTTCGAAAAGTTCTGCGACGTCAAGTTCACCGGCACCAAGCGCTTCGGGCTCGACGGCGGCGAGTCGATGATCCCGGCGCTGGAACAGATCATCAAGCGCGGCGGCGCGCTCGGCGTCCGCGAGATCGTCATCGGCATGGCGCATCGCGGCCGGCTCAACGTGCTGGCGGAAGTCCTGGCCAAGCCGCACCGCGCCATCTTCCACGAATTCAAAGGGGGCTCGTCGACGCCGGACGCGGTCGAAGGCTCGGGCGACGTGAAATATCACCTCGGCGCCTCGTCGGACCGTGAGTTCGACAACAACAAGGTGCATCTGTCGCTCACCGCCAATCCCTCGCATCTCGAGATCGTCGATCCGGTGGTGCTCGGCAAAGTGCGCGCCAAGCAGGATCAGCACGGCGCCACATCCGAAGACCGCACCATGGTGATGCCGCTCCTGATCCACGGCGACGCTTCCTTCGCCGGCCAGGGCGTGATCGCTGAGTGCTTTGGTCTCTCCGGTCTGCGCGGCCATCGCACCGGCGGCTCGGTGCATTTCATCGTCAACAACCAGATCGGCTTCACCACCAATCCGCGCTTCTCGCGTTCGTCGCCTTATCCGTCCGACGTCGCCAAGATGATCGATGCGCCGATCTTCCATGTGAACGGCGACGATCCGGAAGCCGTGGTGTTTGCCGCCAAAGTGGCAACCGAGTTCCGGCAGAAATTCCAGAAGCCGGTCGTCATCGACATGTTCTGCTATCGCCGCCACGGCCATAACGAGGGCGACGAGCCGGGCTTCACGCAGCCCTTGATGTACAAGGCGATCGCCAATCATCCCTCGACGCTGCAGATTTACGGCGACAAGCTCGTCGCCGAGGGCGTCGTGACCGCCGGCGAAGTCGACAAGATGAAAGCCGACTGGCGCGACAAGCTCGATACGGAGCTCGAGGCCGCACAGGGCTATCGCGCCAACAAAGCGGATTGGCTCGACGGCCGCTGGTCGGGCTTCAAGACCTCGAGCGACGCCGACGATGCGCGCCGCGGCAAGACTGGCGTCGATCTCGCGACGCTGAAAGAGATCGGCGAGAAGATCACGGCGGTGCCGCAAGGTTTCCACCTGCACAAGACGCTCAACCGCTTCCTCGACGGCCGGCGCAAGGCGATCGAAACCGGCCAAGGCATCGATTGGGCGACGGCCGAGGCGCTCGCTTTCTGCTCGCTGCTTCTTGAAGGCCACCGCGTGCGGCTGTCCGGCCAGGACAGCGAGCGCGGCACCTTCTCGCAGCGCCATTCGGTGCTGATCGATCAAGAGACCGAGCAGCGCTATACGCCGTTCAACGAGCTCGCCCCGAACCAGGCGCGCTACGAAGTCATCAACTCGATGCTCTCGGAAGAAGCCGTGCTCGGCTTCGAATATGGCTATACGCTCGCCGAGCCGAATGCGCTCACGCTCTGGGAAGCGCAGTTCGGCGACTTCGCCAACGGCGCGCAGGTCGTATTCGACCAGTTCATCTCGTCCGGCGAGCGCAAATGGCTGCGCATGTCCGGCCTCGTCTGCCTGCTGCCGCATGGCTATGAAGGGCAGGGGCCGGAGCACTCTTCGGCGCGCCTCGAGCGCTATCTGCAGATGTGCGCCGAAGACAATATGCAGGTGGCGAACTGCACGACGCCGGCCAACTACTTCCACATCCTGCGCCGTCAGATTCAGCGCGACTTCCGCAAGCCGCTGATCCTGATGACACCGAAGTCGCTGCTCCGCCACAAGCGTGCGGTGTCGAAGCTCGAAGATCTGGGTCCGGGCTCGACGTTCCATCGCTTGCTGTGGGACGATGCGCAAACTCATCCGGACGAGAAGATCAAGCTCGTTCCCGACTCCAAGATCCGCCGCGTGGTGATCTCTTCCGGCAAGGTCTATTACGACCTCTACGAGGAGCGCGAGAAGCGCGGCATCGACGACATTTATCTCCTGCGCATCGAACAGCTCTATCCGTTCCCCACCAAGGCGCTGATGACGGAGCTGTCGCGCTTCAAGGACGCCGAAATCGTCTGGTGTCAGGAAGAGCCGCGCAATATGGGCGGCTGGGTGTTCGTCGACATCTTCCTGGAATGGGTGCTCAACCAGATCGGCGCCAAGCACCGCCGCGCTCGCTATGCCGGCCGGCCGGCTTCTGCTTCGACCGCGGTCGGGCAGATGTCGCTGCATCTGGCGCAGGTCAAGACATTCTTGGAAGACGCATTGGGGTAGGAATTCGTCATGGCCGGGCTTGTCCCGGCCATCTCGATCATAATGGCACATAGTGCCCGGCGCCCCGGGATGCCCGGGACAAGCCCGGGCATGACGCGAAGAGTTCAGAGGTTTTCATGGCTGAGATACGCGTGCCGACGCTCGGTGAATCGGTCACCGAGGCGACGATCGGCAAATGGTTCAAGAAGGCAGGCGAGGCGGTTGCGGTCGACGAGCCGTTGGTCGAGCTCGAGACCGACAAGGTGACGATCGAAGTGCCGGCGCCGGCCGCCGGCGTGTTGAGCGAGATCGCTGTGAAAGACGGCGAGACCGTTGCCGTCGGCGCGCTCCTCGGCCAGATCAAGGAAGGTGCGGGTGCCGCGCCCGCCGCCAAAGCCGCGCTTGGCACCGCAGCGCCGCCGGCCGCCAAGCCTGCAACTGCTCCTGCGCCTGCAGCCGCCCCTGCTCCCGCTGCCGCGAAGGCTCCTCCCGCTGATGTGCCGCTCGCGCCGTCCGTGCGAAGGCTCTCCACCGAATCCGGCATCGATGCCGCGACCGTGCCCGGCTCCGGCAAGGACGGCCGGATCACCAAGGGCGATATGCTCGCCGCCATCGAACGCGCCGCGGCGCAGCCGGTGCCGGTGGCCGCGCCCGCCGCAGCCGTCCAGGTGCGCGCGCCGTCGCCCGCCGACGATGCCGCGCGCGAAGAGCGCGTGCGCATGACGCGGCTGCGCGCCACCATCGCCAAGCGGCTCAAGGACGCGCAGAACACCGCCGCGATGCTCACGACCTTCAACGAGGTCGACATGAGCCACGTGATGGCGCTGCGCACGCACTATCGCGATCTGTTCGAGAAGAAGCACGGCGTGAAGCTCGGCTTCATGGGCTTCTTTGTGCGCGCCTGCGTGCAGGCGCTCAAGGAAATTCCCGCCGTCAATGCCGAGATCGACGGACCCGACATCATCTACAAGAACTATTATCACATCGGCATCGCGGTCGGCACCGAAAAGGGCCTGGTCGTGCCGGTGGTGCGCGATTGCGATCAGAAGTCGCTCGCCGAGGTTGAGAAATCCATCACCGATTTCGGCCGCCGCGCCCGCGACGGCTCGCTCAAGATCGACGAAATGCAGGGCGGCACTTTCACCATCACCAACGGCGGCATCTACGGCTCGCTGATGTCGACGCCGATCCTCAACGCGCCGCAATCCGGCATTCTCGGCATGCACAAGATCCAGGAGCGGCCGATGGTGGTCGGCGGCAAGGTCGAGGTGCGGCCGATGATGTATCTCGCTCTGTCCTATGATCACCGCATCGTCGACGGCCGCGAGGCCGTGACGTTTTTGGTGCGGGTGAAGGAAAGTCTCGAAGAGCCGGCGCGGCTGGTGCTGGATCTGTAATTTTCCGTCATGCCCGGCTTTGTGCCGGGCATCCACGTCTTTGTGCTGAACCGAAAGACGTGGATGGCCGCAACAAGTGCGGTCATGACGATTGAGCGTACGGAGTTTTCTTGATGGCTTACGATCTCATCGTCATTGGTTCCGGTCCCGGCGGCTATGTCTGCGCGATTCGCGCGGCGCAGCTCGGCATGAAGACCGCCGTCATCGAGAAGATGACGACCTTCGGTGGCACCTGCCTCAATGTCGGCTGCATTCCCTCGAAGGCGATGCTCAACGCGTCCGAGCTTTACGAGGAAGCTGGGCACAAATTCGCCGACATGGGCATCAAGGTCGGCAAGCCTTCGGTCGATCTCGCCGCCATGCTGAAATACAAGCAGCAGGGCGTCGACGGTAACGTCAAAGGCGTCGACTATCTGTTCAAGAAGAACAAGATCGAGACCTTCAACGGCACCGGCAAGATCACAGCGCCCGGCAAGGTCGAGGTGAAGGCCGCGGACGGCAAGACGCAGGTTCTCGAAACCAAGAACATCGTCATTGCCACCGGCTCCGACGTGACGCGGCTCAACGGCATCGATATCGACGAGAAGCGTGTCGTTTCCTCGACCGGGGCGCTTGAGCTTCCCAAAGTGCCGGGAAAGCTGCTCATCGTCGGCGCCGGCATCATCGGGCTCGAGCTCGGCTCGGTATGGCGCCGCCTGGGCGCCGAAGTCACCATCGTCGAATTTCTCGATCACATCCTGCCTGGCATCGACGGCGAAGTCGGCAAGCAGATGCACCGGCTCCTGCAGAAGCAGGGTCTCACATTCAAACTGTCCTCGAAGGTCACCGGCGTCGACACGTCCGGCAAAACGCTCAAGGTCAAAGTCGAGCCGTCCGCCGGCGGCGCTGCCGAGACGCTCGAAACCGATGTCGTGCTCGTCGCCATCGGCCGGGTGCCTTACACCGAGGGCCTCGGCCTCGAATCGGTTGGCGTGAAGAAGGACAATCGCGGCCGTGTCGTCGTTGATCCGCATTACCAGAGCAGCGTGCCCGGCATCTATGCCATCGGCGACGTGATCGCCGGTCCGATGCTGGCGCACAAGGCCGAAGACGAAGGCGTGGCGGTCGCTGAAGTCATTGCCGGCCAAGCCGGCCATGTGAACTACGACGTCATTCCGAACGTCGTCTACACCTATCCGGAGATCGCCTCCGTCGGCAAAACCGAGGAAGAGCTGAAAGCCGCCGGCGTCGCCTATAATGTCGGCAAGTTCCCGTTCACCGCCAACGGCCGCGCCAAGGTCAATCTCACCACCGAGGGCTTTGTGAAGATTCTCGCCGACGCCAAGACCGACCGCGTGCTCGGCATCCACATTCTCGGCGCGGATGCCGGCAACATGATTGGCGAGGCGGCGATCGCCATGGAATTCGGCGCCTCGTCGGAAGACATCGCCCGCACCTGCCACGCGCATCCGACCCTGACTGAGGCGGTGAAGGAAGCCGCGCTCGCCGTCAACAAGCGCGCGATCAATTTCTAAAAAACATCCTCCCCCGCGTTAGCGCGGGAGGATGAATTACAGCGTCGCAATAAACGGCACGGCGTGCGGCGCGAACAAGCCGAGAGCCATGAGGCCGAGGCCGACAAGGCCAAACGCGCCTGCGAGCCAGACCAGCGCCGCCGTGGCGGTGATGAC
>DATAQN010000066.1:0-40714 GCA_036264635.1 Xanthobacteraceae bacterium
GGCCTCGAACTCGAAGGCGGCGCGATCAAAGAGGGACGTTTTGCGCTCGGCGGCGTCGCGCACAAGCCGTGGCGTAATGTCGAGGCCGAGGCCGCGCTACAGGGCCGGCCCGCGACCGAGACGACGTTTGCGCAAGCCGCCGACATCGTCCTGCGCGACGCCAAAGGCTTCGGCCACAACACCTTCAAGATCAGTCTCGCACGCCGTGCCATCGTCCGCGCGCTGTCGCAGGCCGCGCGCGGCACGCCGCAGGTGCAATCCAACAAAAAGATCGCGTGAGCACAGCCATGGCTTCTTATATCGGCACTCCCACTTCCCGCATCGACGGCGTCGCCAAAGTGACAGGCGCCGCAAAATATGCCGCCGAGTTCAACGTTCCGGGCTTGGCCTTCAGCAGCATCGTCACCTCGACGATCACCAAGGGCCGCATCACGCGCATCGACACCAGCGCGGCGCTGCGCGTTCCGGGCGTCCTTGACGTGCTGACGCATACGAACCGCCCGCCCATGGCGGATACCGACCAGGCCTACAAAGACGATGTCGCTCCCGACGGGTCGCCGTTTCGGCCGCTCTACGACAACAGGATCCAGTTCAACGGCCAGCCGATTGCGCTGGTCGTCGCCGAAACGTCCGAAGTTGCGCGTTTTGCAGCCTCGCTGGTCAACGTGGAATATCGGCAGGAGCCGCACGTCACAGACGTATTCCGCCAGCGCGATGCCGCCGTTCCGGTACCAGTTCCGACAAATCCCATGGAGGCGATGTTCGCGCCGCCGAAACCGCGCGGCAATGCGGATAAGGCTTTCGCCGCCGCCGCGGTTCGCCACGACGCCGAATATTATGTCCCGATCGAGCACCATAATCCGATGGAGCTCTATGCTTCGACGGTGATCTTCGAGGGCGACCGCAAACTCACGGTCTACGATAAGACGCAAGGCATCCAGAACGTCCAGCAGTATCTGTGCCACATCTTCAACATGAAACCCGAAGAGCTGCGCGTGCTCGGCCCGTTCATGGGCGGCGGGTTCGGCTCGGGTCTGCGTCCGCAATACCAGGCGGTGCTGGCGGTGCTCGCGGCGCTGAAGCTCAAGCGCTCGGTGCGCGTCGTGCTGACACGGCCGCAGATGTACGAAGTCGGCTATCGGCCGGCAATGATCCAGCGCATCGCGCTCGGCGCCAATGGCGGCGGAACGCTCGATGCCATCGCGCACGATGCGGTCACGGTGACCTCGCAATACGAGAGTTTCCATCGGCAGGAGACCGGCTGGTCCAGCCTTCTTTATAAATGCGCCAACGCAAAATTCGCGCATAAGCTGGCGCGGCTCGATCTCGCCACGTCATGCGATATGCGCGCGCCGAGCGCCACTACTGCGATGTTCGCGCTTGAATCAGCGATGGACGAGCTTGCAGTGGCGCTCAAGCTCGATCCGCTCGAGCTTCGCCTGCGCTGCTATTCCGACCGCGACCAAAACGATGATCGGGCCTTCAGCAGCAAGGCGCTGCGCGAATGCTACCGCCAGGGCGCGGAGGCGTTCGGGTGGAACAAGCGCAATCCCGCGCCCCGCTCGATGCGGGACGGCGGCGATCTGGTCGGCTGGGGGATGGCGACCGGCGTCTGGGAGGCGCTGCAAGTGCCGATCACCGTGCGGATCGTGCTTGGCGCCAACGGTTCCGCCGAGGTCGCGTGCGCAACGTCCGACATCGGCACCGGCACCTACACGATCATGGCCCAGGTCGCCGCGGACATGCTCGGCCTACCGCTCGACAATATCAGCATCAAGCTCGGCGATTCGAGTCTCCCGCAATCGCCGGTCGAAGGCGGATCGTGGATTGCGGCTTCGGTGTCGAACGGGATCGCAACGACGGCCGGGGAGATCCGCGACGAACTGCTGCGCCTGGCCAAGTCGATACCGAATTCTCCGCTCGCTAACGCTGCCGCCGGCGATGTCGTGCTCACGGACGGCAAGCTTTCGAGCAAGCGTGACGCCGCGCGCTCGGTCTCGATCACCGACATCATGCGACACGGTTCTGTCGATCGCATCGAGCGGGAACAGACTACAAATCCCACGGCGGACATGTCCAAGGCGCACAACACGCACGCGGCGGTCTTTGCCGAAGTCAAGATCGACGAGCAACTTGGCGTGGTCCGGGTCATGCGCGTCGTCTCGGCCGTCGCGGCGGGGCGCATCCTCAATACCAAGACCGCCCACAGCCAGATCCTGGGCGGCGTGGTCTGGGGCATTGGCATGGCGCTGCACGAGGAGACGCAGATCGATCACAAGTTCGGCCGCATCATGAACGCCAACATCGCCGAATATCATGTGCCGGTGAACGCGGACGTGCATGACATCAAGGTCATCTTCGTCGATGAGCCCGATGACAGCAATCCGCTCGGCATCAAGGGCGTCGGCGAGATCGGCATCGTCGGGGTCGCGGCGGCGATCGCCAACGCGGTCTATCACGCGACCGGAAAACGTATCCGGAATCTGCCAATCAGCTTGAACAAAGTGGCGGAGTGACAGGCCGGCCGCCTCGCGGCGGCTGCGAAGCAGCTTCGGCTCGCCCCCGCGAATGCGGGAGCCAGTTTTTCGGAACAAGGGCTGAGCTCCACATTCACGGCGACGAGCGAGCATGAGGGCCGGCAAGTCGTTGCCCCGCCCATTGTTGGTAAGTGTTCCGTTACTGTCCGGTCTATGTCGGCCTAACAACTCGCACGACTGTGCTGGGCGTCACATCGAAGCGACGTGAAAATTTGCATTGTGGAGGAAGGGAAAACAGCAGGTCGTGCTATGCCGAATCGAGAGCAACTACACGTCCCGGCAGCGCGTGCACATGGCGATGACGGAGCGGATGTAGACGGGTGGGTGTTTGTTGCGTTTTGCATGGTTGGATTTTTCACCACCGTGTTTTTTGTCTCCCTTTCTTCCATGATCGGTTAGGGCGGTTGCCGCTCAAATAGAGGCGCCGTTGATGCAGTCTAACTGACCGCCCGGCTCAACGGCGCGCTGCATCGGCGCTTTGCATACGGACAACCTGCGGCTCCCTGCTTCCCTACCGGCTGGCCTTTGATTTTCGGCAGGCTGGACGTGGCTGACCAGTTTCGGCATCCTGCGGATTCCCCTCGTCGGCGGCTAACGCGCGCGCCGCGACGTCCGTCTCGCCGAACATCCAAAAAAGAGAAAGAAAACCCGCAACTGCAATTTGCGTAGCGTCGTCGTCGCCTTCGAGCCCTGCGCGCCCGATGACACGCAAACACCGCGACAACCGCGCGAGAGCTTAGAATAGCTGCTTATACGCGCGATTTCCCGACCGGCTGTTGGTATGATGGTGTTGAACATCCGGCCGGTTGCCGTGGAATAGAGTCCTCATGATCGACTTCGATTTCAAGAACTTCCCGCCTTTCCATTCCTCAGAAGACATCCTCACCCACCCGCACTTCTCCTTCGCTCGGGATGAATTCGTCAAGGCGATGCTTGCGCTCTACGAGCACAAGCCGTTCCTCAATCGGCTGCTGCTCGAAGCGAGCCGCACCGTTCTCGCGTGCAACATCATGTGCCTCCATGCGACCTATGACGAGGCTGATCGCGCGAGCTGGCCGACGCTGCGCCTGGTCACGGAGTCCATGGTGGGACAGGGTCTCGCCAGTCCAAGCCGCGTCCAGGACCTCGTCTCGCGGCTGATCAAGACCGGCTATATCGAACAGCGCCCGGCGCCGGCCGATCGCCGTGTCCGCATCCTCACCCCCACCAGGAAGCTGATCATGCAGGACCAGGATTTCCTGGTGTCGCATTATCTGCCGCTCGGCATTCTGTATCCGGATCCCGGCTACCCGCTGATCATGACGCGCGATCCCGCGTTCCAGATAAAACAGCGTCAGGTGTCGCGCGACCTGTTCGCGCTCGGCGCGAAAATTCTGCACGGCAATCCGATCATGATGCTGTTCCAGAGCCGCGATGCCGGCATCATGATCTTGATCAAAATGATCGATCGCGCCGGGCAGAAGCGCGGCGACGCGCCGCTGCAGATTTCTTATTCCGATTTGGGCGACCGCTTCGGCGTATCGCGCACCCATGTGCGCAAGCTTCTGGAAGAGGCGCAAGAGCTGGATCTTGTTCGTTTGACCAAGACGGATGGCCAGTTCGTCGAACTGCTGCCGCCGGTCTTGCAGGCCTTCGACCGCCTCGTCGCCGAGGCCATCAGCGGGCTCGATCTCTGCTACGAGCTGGCGCTGCGCCGGCCGTAAATGCGTCATTGTGGGCGAAGTCCGTCGGGTGGGCAGCGTCGCGCCGACCGAGCCGCGTGGGCAAAATCGTACTCGCTCCTCGCGATGACCAGGGGTGAATGCTTTCGCCCGATCGTTGGCAAATGTTCCGTTGCTGTCCGCTCAACGCCTGCTTAACACCTCGCGGGACTGTGCCGTAGGTCACATCGAAGCGGAGTGAACGCCCGCATGCTCGCGGTGCAGACAAAAGCGCAGGCCACGCCAGAGTGGCTGGTTTCGCTGCAACCGTGTTTTTTGCCTTTCTTTCATCGACCATTGCCCACGCCGTTGCGGGTTAGCGGTATGCAGGTGCGGGCGTAACGCAAGGTCGGGCCATGCCGAATCGAGAGCTCCTTCGCGTTCCTTCGACAGGTGTCCCTTCGATACGTGTCCCCACGATACGGGTCCCTTGGATACGTGCGCATCGCGTCAGCGAGCCGAACGAAGAAGCGTTTGTTGTTTTCTGTATCGCTGGTGTTGCGGCAATCGCCTTTCTTATTTTTCTTGTTTTTCTTTCGTCGCAAATCGGTCACACCGTTGCGGGTTAGCGGCCGCTTGCGCGATCGTTGGCAAATATTCCGTTGCTGTCCGCTCGACCTCAGCTTAACAAGCTCGCACGACTGTGCCGTACGTCACATCGAAGCGGAGTGTCGGTCGGCATGATGTCCATGCAGACAAAAATGGAAGTCTTGCCAAGGTAACCCAATGCCGAACCGAGGGCCGCTTCGCGCCCGCTCAACACGTGACCATTTCAGCGGACATCTCAGCGGATCTGACAGCGGCAAATCGGATGCCGATGGGTGGGTGCTCGTTGCATTCTGTGTTGTTGGTTTCGCCGCGACCGTCTTTTTTGTCTTTTTTTCATCGACCATCGCCCACGCTATTACGGGCTAGCCGAGTGAGGATCCGCATGATGTCGATGCCGACGAAAATGCAGGTGGTACTCGGTGTGACGACGAGCGAAATCGAAAGCCGCTTCGCGAGTGCCGTGGTCGTTCTTGCGCTGTGCATGTTTGGCCAAATCTTTCTGATGGATCGCGCCAGTGCGGAAGATCTTTTCCCGCGCATTTGCCTGGATCGCGAAGTGACCGTCCTCACGCTGATCGACGATCACGCCATGGTGGAAGACATTGCCTCCGACACGCTCAGCGGGGCCTTCTCGGATTTACTGGATGCGCGTGCGCTGTGTTACCACGGCAAGACCGCAGACGGCGTGAGCGCATACGAAACAATCGCGCGACGGCTGGGACCGCTGCGCATCGGGCGGAAGCAATGACCGCTCGTTCGATGGTGCATGCGACCGCGGCCGGCCGCCGCAGTTATTTCCGCTCCAGAGCGGGATAATTTTAAGTCGCGCAAGGTCGCCGTCATCGCGAGCCAACGGGTCCGGCCCGAAGTGGCCGGCCCGATGACAGGCTCCGTGAAGCAATCCAGAAGAGCAGCAGCGCCAATGGCGCACCGCTCGCCTCGCCGCGCTACTGCGCCTGTACAATATTCGCGCTGGTTACGACGCCGCGCCATTTCGAAATGTCGGCGTTGATCGCCGCTGTCACCGCCTCGGGCGGTCCGGGCTGCGGATCGACGCCCTGCGCTGCGAGGCTCCTCTGCATGTCGGGATCATTGACGACGGCGAACAAGGTCCTGCTGAGGCGATCGACAATGCCGGCCGGGACGCCCGCGGGCAGCACGATCGCCGTCCATAACGCGGCTTCGCAGCCGGGCGTGCCGGCTTCAGTCACCGTCGGAATATCAGGCAACATGCTGTTGCGTCGATCGCCCATGACCGCGAGCGCGCGCACGGTGCCTTGCTTGATCTGCGGCAGTGTCGGCGGAATGGTGGAAACCGACAGATCGATGCGCCCCTCCATCAGATCGAGCAGAGACTGCTCGGTGCCGTGATAGGGAACATGTACCACGTCGACATTGGCCTGACGCTTGAAGAGCTCTCCCGCTAGATGCGCGAGCGTGCCCGTTCCCGCCGAGGCGTAGCTGAGCGAACCGGGCTTCGCCTTGGCCAGCGCGACAAACTCCTGGAGCGTCGTCGTCGGGACATGCGGCGAACTGACAAGCATGAAGGGCGAACTGCCGATCATGCCGATGGGCGTGAAATCGCGCAGCGGATCGAATGACAGATGCGGATTGAGCACGAAGCTCACGACATGCGACGTGGTATTGGCGAGCCCGAGCGTATATCCGTCCGGAGCCGCGCGCGCGACTTCCTGCGTGCCGATGATCGTCGATCCGCCGACGCGGTTCTCTACGGCAACCTGCTGGCCGAGACGATCGCCCATTTTGGCGGCGACAATACGCGCGATGGTGTCGGAACTGCTGCCGGCGGCGAAAGGCACGATCAGGCGTAACGGCCGTTCCGGCCAATCCGCTCGCGCTCCGGAAGTCGCCAATGCCGAAGCCGTCAGTATTGAGAGCAGAACAACAAAAAATCGGAACATGCGAGGCTCCATCTTCAGCTCATGCAACTGGCGCGCATCCCCGTTCGACGGAATCGGGATGCGCTCCAGATTTTTGATTTTGCGCATGCCCTTGCCGGAAAACCGCTGTCCACCCTCGGATCGAGTCCGAGGGCAGGCTCTTTCCGGGACATGCGCTAGCGTTTCGCGCCGTTAGGTGTAAGGCTAGGTGAAATGGGCCCGCGGGCGATCCGGCGGCCGGCCGGCGCAACACCGCGGCGAGCGGCGCGCAACGATGGCGGAACGCAAGAAGATCGACCTGCTGCGAGCGCTGGACGTCTTCATCGCGGCCGCCGATACCGGCAGCATGACGGCGGCCGCACGTCGGCTGAAAATCACGCAATCGGCGATCTCGCAGCAGCTCAAACTTCTTGAAACCGAGATGCGCGCGAAGCTGATGGACCGCGATACGCGGCCGCTGCGGCTGACCGCTGCGGGTCACGCGTTGCGCCACCGCGCCGCGGAGCTGCTGGTCAGCGCCGACCGGCTGCGCTCCGATGTCCGGCAGATCACGGCATTGCCCCTGCCCAATTTGCGAATCGCGATGTTTGGCACGCTGGCGCGAACGCTGGCGCCGGCGCTGGTCAAAGCCGTTGTGCAAAAGCAGCTGCCGATCGAAACGATTTCGATCTTGCGTGGAATGGCCGTGCAACATGCCCGCGATCTGCCCCGCCGCGAGGTCGACATCGTGATCTCCTCGAATCCGCTGATTGATGTCGACGGCCTCGAGCGCCATGACCTGATCCACGAGCGCTTCCTGCTGATCGCGCCGAAAGGCGAATTGCCCGCGCGGAACAGTCTGCGCGACGTGGCGGCTCGGCTGCCGATGATCCGCTATTCGGCGCGCACCGAAATCGGCCGCATGGTCGAGCAACACCTGCGCCGGCTGCGGCTCGACATTCCCCAGGGCCACACTTTCGATGCTCCGGAAGACCTCTTCGCCATGATCGGCATGGGGCAAGGCTGGGCCATCACCGCCCCAACCCATATTGTGCACGCCGTGCCGCCGGGCCTGCCGGTCGATCTTCACATGCTGCCGAAACCCGGCTTCGGCCGGAAT
The DNA here is from genome assembly GCA_036264635.1 of Xanthobacteraceae bacterium. GTDB lineage: Bacteria > Pseudomonadota > Alphaproteobacteria > Rhizobiales > Xanthobacteraceae > BOG-931. The sequence goes on from DATAQN010000066.1 coordinate 7,787, forward strand.
ATTGTTCTTGTCGCGCGCCGTGGCGAATTCGGCGATTTGCCAAAGCAAATCGTGGCGCTGTGCCGACGCGTGCTGCAGAAAGAATATGTGCCGCGGGTGCAGGCCTTGATGCCTGCATTGGCCGATCACCTCGAGATCGTCGATGAACCGGATCACATGCAGGTTCATGCGAACACGTCCGCTTAGGCGGGTATCGGATCTCCTCAGCCCGCTACTGGATCTGCTCTGCCTCCCGCAGACTGTCGAACAAGGCGGCGCGCAACAAAAACTTGCGCGCCAATACCGGATCGTCGGCGGTTCTTCGCAGTTCGTCGTGATTGCGTTTTCTGATCGCGGGATCGCGTTCTTCCAACAAACGCTTGTTGCGCATGGTCTGCGCCTGCGTGTGCTTGATCGCGATCTGGCGGCGCTGTCGATCGTAGCGATCGAGTTCGGAGTCATGCGCGACACCGTGCAAGATGCGCGCCAATTTATCGGCGAGATTGAACGCGTCGTGCACGCCGCTGTTGAGACCCATGCCGCCAATAGGACTGTTCACATGCGCGGCATCGCCTAACAAGATCGCGCGCCCGACGCGGAACGTCTTGGCGACACGCTGGTGAACAGCGTAGAGATTCCAGCCACAAATCCGGTAATCGCCGTCGATCGGCAGAAAGCTTTTCAGTCGCGCCTGCAGCGCCTCGGGACGCGTGAGCGCCGCCTCATCTTCGTTCGGATCGGTCGGAAAATGGATACGCCAGCGATCGGGCGGCCCCTTCCAATGGAACAGATTGGAGTATTCGACCGGATCTGAAATGTAATTGCGCTCCGTGAAGCCATGTTTGGTGAAATCGTAGGCGACTTCGATATTGAGCGTGCGCTCGGGATAGGTGAAACCTTCGAACTCGACATCCATCTGCTTGCGCGCGACGCTGCGCGCGCCCTCGGCGCTGGCGAGATAGCCGGCCGTTATCGCATCCGCCTCGCCGTCGCGATCGACGACATGGACCGTGACGTCGTCAGCGCTTTGGCTCAAACCGGTAAAGGTCGTCGCCATCCGCACCGAGATGAGCGGATTCTGCCTTGCCATTTTGAGCGCCTCTTCGATGATTTTGATGCGCTCGCATTGCAGGACGAAAGGAAATTTGGTGTCATTCTCGAGATGAACATGGTCGAATTCGGCGATCACACTGCCGTCTTGCCGGTCCCAATATTGAAATTTCGGCGCCACGATACCGCGCGGCAACATGCGCTCGTAAAGCCCGATCTTGTCGAAATATTCCAGCGTCGAGGGATGATTGCTGCCGGCGCGCGGCACCTGGTCCAAAAAACTCTCGTCGGACATCGCTTCGACAAGGGTGACAGCGATCTCGCTTTGCGCGAGCGCGAGCGCGAGACACAGGCCCACCGGCCCCGCGCCCACCACCACCACTGATTTGTTCGCCGCCACTGAAGCCTCGCGGCGCTATTTCGGGACTACTTCCTTCACTGCGCCGGCCCAGCCCTTATGGGTCAGATCGAACACGACGCCGTTCGGAGCGCGATATTTCGCTTCATAAAAGGAATTGGGCGATGTCGGACGCCCGGCGAGATACTCGCCGCCCGCGTCCACAACCTTCTTCTCGGCGGCGTCAAGGTCATCGACCCACATGCCGAAGTGATAGATGCCGATGCGCTCCTTCTCGTTTTCCTTTTTCAGGAGCGCGACATTCACCACGCCATCGGACATATAGATACCCCGCCGCGCGGTGCCGGCGCGTTTCATGTCGAAGGCTTGCTCGAAAAACTTTGCCGCAGCCTCCGGATCTTCGACGATGAGCGCGACGTGGCGAAGCTTGGCCATAGCAACGGTCCTCCGTGATCGAGCTAGAGCGGGATGATTTTTGGTTAAATCACGATGCCCGTTCTAGCATTTTGCGTGAGCATGATCTTTTCGGAAAACCGGTACCCACTTTTCCGGATCATGCTCTAGGCGCGATGATCAGCCGCGCCGCCGTTCGGCGCAAGAACCGGGGGACCAAGCCGAGAAATACTGATCGTTAGTAGAAGCGTTTCTAATAAGGTGGCGATTGAGGACGCGCGCGCTTTGATGGACCAAAGCTTTGACGGACCAAAGAGGTGCATCGCGCTCCAGGCTACCTCGCGATCGCCTGGCCTTCAATTTTCGGCAGGTCGGCGGAGCTCGCGCCGGCTTGCGGCGCCGCTGGCTGCGCCTGGCTGGCCAGTTCCACGGTGAGGCGTTGCGCCACTTCAGGCTGCATCTGCGCCATGATTTCCGCCATGGCGCGCGGATTGATCTTCGAAGCGACCTCGACGAGCACGGTGTCGTCGAGACCATTGAATATCTTGGCGGCGTCGCGCGGCTTCATGTTCTGATACATCGTGATCAGCCCCTTGAGCCGTGCGTCCTCGACCTCGCTTTTCTGCTGGGTTTCGGTCTTGATGCGGGTCTCGACATCCTTGAGCTCGTTGATGCGCGTGTCCATCCGCTTTTCAGCGTCTTGGATGAGGTTCTCGCGCATTTCGAGTTCGCGAGAGCGGGTGTCGAGCTCCTCGCGGCGCTGCTGCAGGCGTTCGAGAATGGCGCGTTCAGCGCCGGTCGGAACCGGCCCTTGCGACGGAATGATAGTGCTGCTGGGCGGTACGATCGGCGGCGGATTGGCGTCCTTGCCGGGCGCAGCCTTTGCGTCCACGGCCGCGCCCGCATCCGGCTTGGCGGCGGAATTGCTGCCAGGCTTGCTATCGGGTTTGGCGTCGGGCTTGCTGTCCGCAGGCATGGCTTGCCCTTGGGGCGGCTCAGGGACCGAGCCGGTAATATCGAGATTGTCCCGTGCGGCATTGCCGCGGCTTGCGGTCCGCCGCGGCGCGATCTGCGGCAAGCTCTGCACCGAATTCGGCGCAGCACTCGGCGCCGCCCCCTTGCCGTTGGGGAAATTGAACATCTGCCCCGCCCAGGAATCCGGCGACGCACGCGACACGATCGCGCCCGAAAGATCGGTGGTGTCGCCGTCGTCGCGATTGGCGGCGAAGAAATAGGGGCTCTCGAGAACCAGATCGGCAGTCTTAAGCGCAAGCAGGCAGGCGCTCGCGATCAGCGCAATAGGAATAAGCCGCAGATCACGAACGAAGCGCATCATGCCGCGAGACCATGCACCTTCGTGCGCAGCCGCTCGGCGAAGGCTCCGGCGGCGGCGGCAACGGCCTTGGCATCAGTCTTGATCGGGGCTTTCGCCGCCACCACGCTCTCGACCTTGCTTTGGCTCATGTTCTCGACTTTGACTTCGGTGATCGAGGACACCGCATTTGACACAAGCAGTCCCTCCCCGCGCCGCGGCTCGGCGATCGCCATACCGTCATCGGCACGCCGTCCGGCGCTGACGATCTGCGACAGCCGGCTGATCAGATCCCTACCGGACACCACGGCGCGGTCGATTTCGCCGGCGAGCCGCTCGGCTTTGCGCAGCCGTTCGCCCAGCCCCATGTCGCATTCGTGCACCGTGATTTTCAGGCCGCCGATGGCGCGTTCGGCGATTTCGGTCGCGGTGACCAGTTCGGAAATCGTGGCGCGCAGCGACTGCTCGTCGGCCTTGAGCAGCTTGAGCCTCCGGTTGAGCATCATGCAATAACCGATTGTCAGCACGAGCAGGATCGCGACAATACAGTCGATCAACATTCCAAGACTTTGACTCATTGGCTTTGACTCATTGGCTCTCCATGCGATTGCTCGATCCGCCCGCCGTTTCGAACATGGCGAAGGTCATATTCGGCTTGCGCAGAGGCTTGCCGACGCGCACGGCGACTCGGTCGCCGACGCGCCCCATGCGCCCCTCGGTCAAGGTCACGTCGCCGCAGCGCAGAACCACCGGCGCGTCCGATCTCAGCTCCAGCATCAGCGTGTCGCCGACGTCGAGCCTCATAATGTCGTGGAGTTTCAGCTGCGCCTCGTAAAGCACTGCGGAAACTGAAACTTCCGCCTGCGCCAATTCGGTCGCGAGATGTCCTTCCCAGGTCGCGTCGCGGCCGAATTTTTCGCCCATGAACATCTGCAACAGAACGTCGCGGATGGGCTCGATGGTCGCATAGGGTAAGAGCAGCTCGATGGTGCCGCCGCGATCCTCCATGTCGATGCGCAGCCGCACCAGGATCGCCGCATTGGCCGGCCGCGAAATGGCGGCAAAGCGCGGATTGGTCTCCAGCCGGTCGATATTGAACTTCACCGGCGACAGCGGACGGAAGGCGAGCTCGGCATCGGCCAACACCACCTCGATCATGCGCTTGACGAGGTTTGTTTCGATCGTGGTGTAAGGCCGGCCTTCGATGCGGATCGTGGTCTGGCCGCGGCGGCCGCCGAGCAGCACGTCGATGATCGAATAGATCAGGCTCGAATTGACGGTCGCGAGGCCGAAATTCTCCCACTCCTCGGCTTTGAACACCGCGAGGATCGCCGGCAGCGGGATCGAATTGAGGTAATCGCCGAAACGCACCGAGGTGATACGATCGAGCGAGACTTCGACGTTGTCGGAGGTGAAATTGCGCAGGCTGGTCGTCATCAACCGGACCAGCCGGTCGAACACGATTTCCAGCATCGGCAGGCGCTCGTAAGAGACCATCGCCGAATCGATGATCGCGCGGATGCCGGAATTATCATTGAGCGATATGTCGGCCAGGCTGAAGCCGAGCAGCGAGTCGATTTCGTCTTGCGTCAGAACGCGTTCGGCGCCGCCTTTACTGGCCTGCATGAAGCTCGCATCGTCGGCGGCCATGGCCGCGCCCCATTGCGAGGCGACCGAGTCCGCATCGCCCGCGGGCTCGGGCCGCGCCTCGGCCGCATTCCCGGATGACTGCTCGGCCTCGAGCGCCACCCCCCACTCGGCGGCGAGCGCATCGTGGTCGATCTGATCGTTCTCAGCCATTGCGATAAAATCTCAGAATAAGCTCGTCACTGAACGACGATTTCCTTGAACAGAACTGCGTTGATGCGGTTCGGCGCGATCGCGGCATTGACACGCCGTGTCAGCTCCTCCTTGAGCCGGTAGAGGCCGGCGGAGCCGTCGAGATCGGTCGGGCGCAATTCGCGCAAGTAAGTTTGAAAGGTGTCCATCAGGCGCGGCATCACCGGCTGGATCTGCGCCGACATCTCCTGATCCGGCAGTTCGAGCACCACCTTCACCTTCAGATATTGAGTGCGCTCGGTGCCGCCGCCGGTCGAGAGATTGACCAGGACCTCCGGCATATCGAGGAAGGCCGGCGGCTTGATCGCAGCGGGAGTAGCCGCAGCCTCCTCGCTCTTGCCGGCAAACAGAAAATGATAAGCGCCGAAGCCGCCGCCGCCGAGAACGGCTAGTCCTGCGACGGCAATAATGATGAGCTTGAGCGGAAGCTTGCGTTTTCCGGCTGCCTTGTCGCCTTCGCCGCCCGCGACGTCGGTCTCAGACTGCGCTTCATTCGTTGCCATTACCGCTCCCGCTCACGTGGAGAGCGCACGCATCCGGCTTAATCGACGCAAGACAAAAGTTGCGGGCGCCACCTCGGCGCCGGAGAACTGACGCCGTTGTGGTGAAAACTAGGCAGGAATGGTTAACGGATGCTTGCCGCAGCGGTTCCGGCAGGAATTTTTTGCCGGGTGCAGCGCTGCGACCGGCCGTTTCTGCCGCCTTCCTGTCTCAGGGCGTTAACCCTAACACATTGATAAAGCTCGTATTTGCTACCCCTCCCCACATTGGCACGGCTCCTGCAATTAACCATACGCCTTGTGCGGCTTGGGAGAGCCAAATGAGGCGCACAGGAGGACGCCGACACACACACGGCGTCTTTCGCGCAAAGGGAGAATCTTTTCGATGGAGAATATGCTTCTCGTCGGTTTGTCGCGGCAGGTGGCGCTCGGGCAAGAGCTCGAGATGATCGCCAACAACGTCGCCAATATCGACACCAACGGATACAAGGCCGACAAAACGCTGTTCAGCGAATTTCTATCGCCGCGTGCCAGCGATCAGACCTTCAACGGCCGCGACCAGCGGGTCAGCTTCGTCGAAGATCGCGGAACGTTTGTCAACATGGCGCCGGGCGCGATCCAGCGCACCGGCAATCCACTCGACGTCGCCATCGACGGCAATGCCTTTCTCGTCGTGCAGACGGCGCGCGGCCAGCGCTATACCCGCAACGGCGCGTTGCAGATCAATGGTGCCGGCCAGCTCGTCACTTCCAATGGCGACCAGGTCCTCAACAATGGCACCCCGATCACGTTCCAGAACACCGACCACAACATCGTCATCAGTGGCTCGGGCATCGTCACGGTGCAAGAAGGCAACTCCACCGCCGACAGCCCGCGCGGCACGCTGCAGCTGGCAAGCTTTCCCAATCCGCAGCTCCTGGAAAAGGACGGCGCCTCCACCTTCATGGCGCCCGCCGGCGTGAATCCCAATCCGGCGCCAGCCGGCACCGCGATCGTGCAGGGCGCGATCGAGAAGTCGAACGTGAACGGCGTCGCCGAAATGGCCCGGATGATCGAGATCACCCGCAGCTATACCGACATCGCCAATATCCTCTCGCAGGAAGGCGACCTGCGCAAAAACGCGCTGTCGCAATTGTCGCAAGCACCGACAGCTGGTTCGTAGTTTTGGGGCTTTGAGTTTCGGGGGGAGTAAGCAATGCGTGCGCTCGATACAGCTGCAACCGGCATGGCCGCCATGGACCTTCAGGTCCAGGTTATCGCCGGCAATATCGCCAATATGAGCACGACCGGCTTCAAGAGCCAGCGTGCCGAATTCCAGGATTTGATCTACGAGCACGTGCAGCGCATCGGCGCGCAGGCATCCGACCAGGGCAATATCCTGCCGGTCGGCATCGAGCTCGGTTCCGGCGTCAAGACCGTCGGCACGCCGCGGCTGATGACGCAGGGCGCGCTGTTGCAAACCGGCAACCAGCTCGACGTCGCTCTCCAAGGCGACGGCTGGTTCAAGATCCAGATGCCGGACGGTACGTTCACTTATACGCGCGACGGCTCGTTCAAGCAGGACTCCCAAGGCCGCATCGTCACGGCCGAGGGCAATATCGTGCAGCCGACCATCACTATTCCGCAGAACGCGACCGGGCTCACCGTCAACAATCAGGGCCAGGTCTCAGTCACCGTGCCGGGCTCGACGACATCGCAGATTCTCGGCCAGTTCACGATCACGCGTTTCACCAATAATGCCGGCCTGCAAGCGCAAGGCAGCAACTTGTTCACGCAGACGCCGGCGTCAGGCAACCCGCAGGACGGGCTTGCCGGCACCGACGGCGCCGGCACGCTGCAGCAGGGCTTTCTCGAACAATCCAATGTCGAAGCGGTGACCGAGATTTCCAATCTTATCGCCGCGCAACGCGCCTACGAGATGAACTCCAAGGTCATCACCGCGGCCGACGAAATGCTGCAGACGACCGCGCAACTGATGCGCTGAGAAGGATCGACGCCATGATAAGCTCGAAGATCAGCCAGACGATCCGCCTGACAATCGCGGCATTCGGGCTGCTGGTCGCGGCAAGCGGCACCGCTTTGGCGCAAAACGTACCGCCCCCGCCGGCGCTGCGCGCCAGCGTCACGGTGACCAGCGACGTGGTGCGCATCGGCGATCTCGTGGAAAATGCCGGCCCGGTCGCCAATATCCCGATCTTCCGCTCGCCCGATCTCGGCACCACCGGGGCAGTCGCCACCGACCGCATCGTCGACGCCATCCGCCCGCACGAACTCATCGGCATCGACACGCGCGGCCTTACTGAAGTCATCGTCGCGCGCGCGAGCCGCGCCATCCCGATGCAGGAAATTTCCGCCTGCATCGCGCAGGCACTGTCCGGCCAATACGGTTTCGGCGACGCCCACAATATTCTCGTCACTTTCGACAACGACGTGCGCACCTTGCAGGTCGAGCCCGACATCACCGGCCAATTGCAGGTGCAGAGCATGGCCTTCGACCCGCGCACCGCGCATTTCGACGTCGCGTTCAACCTGCCGTCCAGCATGGAAATGCGGCGGCAGACCACGCACTATACCGGCATAGCCACGGCAACCATCGATGCACTCGCCGTCGATCACCCGATCGACCGCGGCCAGGTGATCAAAGCCTCCGACGTCGTCGTGGTGAAGCGGCCGAAGACCGATAGCACCGCCTTGACCGACACGAATGCCGTGGTCGGCCTCGCGCCGCGGCATGCGCTGCAGCCGAACCTGCCGCTCACCAGCGCCGATCTGATGAGGCCGGAAATCGTGCAGCGTAACGACAGTGTGACCATCGTCTATCAAGCGCCGGGCATCACGCTCACCTTGCGCGGACAGGCTCAGGATTCCGGCGCGCTGGGCGACACGATCAGCGTGCTCAATGTCGAATCCAAGCGCGTCGTTCCGGGCATCGTGGCGGGACCGGGCCGCGTCACCGTCAAGGCGGTTACTACGCGCGTCGTCGACAGCATGGTGATGCAACCGCAGTGAATTTTGGGAAGCGCGTGGTGAAAGTGTGTTGTGCAGTTCAGTCGCGAACAGTCGGTCGCGAAGGTGAAAGGTAGTACAATGTTCAAGAGTACAATGTCGAAGAGCGTTTTGCTGCGTTGTGCTTTGTTGTCATCGGTCGCTGTCCTGGTCACGAACTGTTCCGCAATCGACAAATTAGCGCTGATCGGCCAGACGCCGCCGCTCTCACCGATTGAAAATCCGACGACGCAGCCCGCCTATAAGCCGGTGCAGATGCCGATGCCGACGCCGCAGCCCGTCACCTTCAACCCGAATTCATTGTGGCGCAACGGCTCCCGCGCCTTCTTCAAGGATCAGCGCGCACACCAGGTCGGCGACATTTTGACCGTGAAGGTCAATATCAACGACACCGCGCAATTCCAGGATCAGACACAGGTCCAGCGGACGGCCACCGAAGACAACGAGATCACCAATTTCCTCGGCGCCAACCGCATCAACAATCCGGCCAAGGCCGTGCTGCCGGGCTCGCTCATCACCGCCAACAGCAATACGCAGAGCAACGCCAATGGCTCGATCAACCGCACCGATCAATTGGTGACCAATGTCGCCGCCGTGGTCACCCAGCTTCTGCCTAACGGCAACATGGTCATCGAAGGCAAGCAGGAGATCCGGCTCAACACCGAAATGCGCGTGCTGATCGTCGCCGGCGTGGTGCGCCCGGAAGACATCGAAAGCGACAATACGATCGAACTGCCCAAAGTTGCCGAAGCCCGTGTCGCCTATGGCGGCCAGGGCACACTCTCGACCATTCAGCCGCCGCCGTGGGGCAACCAGGCGCTAAGTGTGATTCTGCCGTTCTAATTCCGAGCTCCCCAGGATCAGCGTTGTATCAGTGTCGCGCCGATCCTGAACGACGCGGCCTCCGGCAGCTCCCGCCGGAGGCCGCTACCGTTTTGCTGTTGCCCTATTCGTAGGGTCGAGCGGCACGATCTGAAGCGTCAGTTGCGGGCTTTGCTAGCGCCCTTCGTCGCGGTGGTAACATAGCCCGGCCTTCCGGCGCGCTGGCGCATGGCGGCACGAAAAAGGCCTTTGGCCGATGCCGCGATTTGACTATTGTCGTCGGCCTATCTTGCCTTTAAGTCGCCACGCGAGCACGCAGGGGTTGGGCGTCACAGCTTTTGATGCGGGCGGCTTTTCCTTCTCCGGCGCCGCGATTGGAGTTTGCAATGCCGAGAATTGTATCTTGGATCGCCGTGGCATGGCTGTTGCTGGCGCCGCCGGCTGCGTTCGCGGCAACCGCGCTGCAATCGGCTGCGTCCGATGCCAATGCCACGGCACCAAGCATCACGGCACAAAGCGCGGCGCAGCAAGGCGTGCAACGCTATGCGCAAAACAAACCGCAGCGCGCGCCGTCGGCGGCGCGCAAAACGCCGCCACAGGCACAAGGTCCGATCCAAGTCTATTTGCTGCGCGGCTTTATGAACGTCTTTTCCCTGGGCATGGACGATCTTGCCGCCAAGCTCCAGGCCGCGGGGATTGCAGCGACGGTCACGAACCACGCCGAATCCGATTTCGTCGCGAGCCGACTCGTGTCGGCCTATAATTCAGGTGAGCGTGGCCCTATCGTGCTCATCGGCCACTCGCTCGGCGCTGACGCGATCGTCGAAGTCGCTAACACGCTCGCGCGTTACAATGTGCCGGTCGCGCTCCTGGTTCTGTTCGACGGCACCGAGTCGCACCAGATCCCGCCCAATGTGACGACCGCGGTCAACTACACCCGGCATTTCATGATCGCGGCCGCGCCCGGATCTCGCAGCATTGTCTCCAACGTGGATCTCAGCACTGATCCGGCCATCGATCATCTCAACATTGACAAGAGTCCATCATTACAAGCGCAGACGATGAACTACGTGCGGCAGACCACGGCGACAGTTCCGCCGGTCTCGCGCCGGCAGTGAGCCGCTATTGCGACTGCGCGCGACGCGGTCGTTTTCGAATTCTCGGAAATGTGATCCGCACGTGAGCCGCAAATGCGGCCGGCATCAAATTGCTCTCGCAATTGAGAATGTAGTGTAGCCGCGCCGCGTGCCGCGTCTTTGCACAAAATTTACATCGACCCGGTGCACGGCGAATGCGTTATCGCGCGACCGACACGGTCACTATGCATTTGCGTGGACCCTGACAGGTTGCGTGCACCCTGCTCCGTTCTTAGCTGCATTTAAGATCGACCGGGCCTCGAAACGCCCGGCGGGAGGTGACCACCCAGGCATCCGGAACTTGAAAGAGCCTAACGAGTCAGCCCCATGGGAATAGTCAGATTCGCGTTGAGATTCCCGCATACGTTCTATGTGGTGGCGGCTCTCATCCTCTTTCTCGGCGTCGCAGCGATCAGCGCGATGCCGACCGACATTTTCCCGGAGATCAGAATCCCGGTCGTTACGGTGATCTGGCAGTATACCGGGCTGTCCACGCCCGAGATGGATCAGCGGGTCACCACCTATAGCCAATATTCGATCAGCGCCAGCGTCAACGGCATCAAGGACATGGAGGCGCAGACGCTGGACGGCCTCTCGGTCCAGAAAATTTATTTCCAGCCGGACGTGAATCTCGATCTCGCCATCGCGCAGATCGTGGCGGCGACCAATTCAATCCGTGCGCTGATGCCGGTCGGGATCCAGCCACCGGTCATCGTGCAATTCAACGCCTCCAGCGTTCCGGTCCTGCAGATCAGCCTCAGCTCGGACAAGCTCAACGAGCAGCAGCTCTACGACTACGGCATCTACCGGATGCGCCAGCAGCTGGCGCCGATCCCCGGCGTGACCTTGCCGACACCGGCCGGCGGCAAATACCGGCAGATCATGGTCGACATCGATCCAGAGAAGCTTCTGGCGCGCGGCCTCACGCCGCTTGACGTGGTCAATGCCGTGAACACGCAGAGCCTGACCCTGGCGTCGGGAACGGCAAAGATCGGCGACAAGCAGTACACGGTAAGGACCAATGCGACGCCGAGCACCATCGACGACCTCAACAATATTCCGGTGAAGTTCGCCAATGGCGCCACCGTCTTCGTCAAGGACGTCGCTCAGGTGCGCGACGGGTCCTTGGTGCAGCAAAATATTGTCCGCGAGGACGGCCGGCGCTCGGTCTTGCTCAGCATCATCAAGAACGGCAACGCTTCGACGCTCACAGTCGTCAAGGCGGTCAAGGCCGCGCTGCAGACGGCGCGCGCCTCGGCGCCGGACGGGCTCAAGATCCAGGAGTTGTTCGACCAATCGGCGTTCGTGACCTCATCGGTGGATGACGTGTTGCGCGAAGGCGCCATCGCCGCGGTGCTGACGGCATCCATGATCCTGCTGTTTCTCGGCTCGTGGCGTTCGACCTTGGTGGTGATGATCTCGATTCCCTTGGCGATTCTTTCGTCGCTGGTCGTGCTGTACTTCCTTGGCGAGACGCTCAACACCATGACGCTCGGCGGCCTGGCGCTCGCTGTCGGAATTCTGGTCGACGATTCCACCGTCACGATCGAAAACACCCATCGTCTCCTCACCGAGGAGGGCCAGCCACTGCCGGCGGCGACGCTGCACGGCGCCGCGGGGATCGCGATCCCCACGCTGGTGTCGACGCTCGCCATTGCCTGCGTGTTCACGTCGGTCATCTTCCTTGAAGGGCCGGCCAAATATCTGTTCACGCCGCTGGGCTATGCGGTGGTCTTCGCCATGCTCGCCTCTTACGGGCTGTCGCGGACATTGACGCCGATTACGATCGGTCTGCTGCTCAAAGGTGAGCACCACGGTCCGGCAGATCACGGTTCGGCGGACGGCGCGCGCAAGAATGTGCTGGCGCGATTTCACGATGCGTTCAACCGCGGCTTCGAGCGCACGCGCAAGGAATATGTATCGCTGCTGACCTACCTGCTGCATCACCGGTTCATTGTTCCTGTCGTGGCGGTGCTGATCCTCGCGCTCGGCGGTACCATGCTGATGCTGGTCGGCCGCGACTTCTTCCCGGCCATCGACGGCGGACAGATCCAGCTGCACGTTCGCGCGCCTGCGGGAACGCGCATCGAGGTCACCGAACAGATCTTCCAGGCCGTGGAAGATAAAATCCGGCAGGTCATTCCCGCCAATGAACGCCAGCTGATCGTCGACAATATCGGCCTGCCGGCGCGCTCCTATAATCTTGCTTTCGCCGACGGTTCAACGATCGGCGTCAACGACGGCATTATCCTGGTCGCGCTCAAGGACGGCCATAAGCCGACCGCCGACTATGTCAACAAGCTGCGCCAGCAGCTGGCCACGGCCTTCCCCGAGGAGACGTTCTACTTCCAGCCGGCCGACATCGTCACGCAGATCCTCAATTTCGGGCTACCGGCGCAGATCGACGTGCGGACGGTCGGCTACGATCGAACCAAGAATCTGCAAGTCGCCAAGGAGCTGCAGCGGCGCATGGCTGCCATTCCCGGCGTCGTCGATGCACACTTGCAGCAGGAGGTCGACGCGCCGGCTTTCTTCGCCACGATCGACCGCTCGCGTGCGCTCGAGCTCGGGCTCAACGCCAACACCATCGCCAACAATCTCAATATCAGCTTGAGCTCGTCGGAACAGGTTGCGCCGAACTTCTGGACCGACCCGAAATCCGGAATTCCTTATTACCTCGCGGTGCAGACGCCGGAACCGCTGGTGAACTCGCTGAATGCGCTCGGCAATACACCGGTGTCGACTTCGTTGCCCGCGAACGGCAGCCCAATACCGGGATTGCTCAGCAATGTGGCGACCATCAAGCGTAGCTCGGTGCCGACCAACACCAATCAAGCCAACATCCAGCCGACCTACGACGTCTATGCCAGCGTTGCGCATCGCGACCTCGGCGGCGTCGCGGACGACATCAACAAAACGGTCGCGTCGCTGCAGAAGCAATTGTCGCCGGGAAACTCGATCCAGATCATGGGCCAGATCCAGAGCATGCATGACGCCTTCCGCGACCTCGGCATCGGCCTGATGTTCGCGGCGGTGTTCGTTTATCTGCTCATGGTGGTGAACTATCAGAACTTCTCCGATCCGTTCGTCGTCATTCTGGCGCTGCCGGCGACCTTTTGCGGCATCCTCACCATGCTGTTCATCACCGGGACGAGCTTGAACGTGCCCTCGCTGATGGGAGCGATCATGGCCGTCGGCGTGGCGTCGGCGAATTCCATCCTGCTGGTGACGTTTGCGCACGAGCAGCAGCAAGCCGGCATCAGCGCGCACGACGCCGCGATCAGCGCCGGCCACACCCGTATCCGCCCGGTCTTGATGACGGCGGCCGCCATGATCGTCGGCATGCTGCCGATGGCGCTGGGCGGCCCCGGCGGAGAACAAAATGCGGCACTGGCGCGGGCGGTCATCGGCGGTCTGTTGTTTGCAACGCCGACGACGCTGCTCATCGTGCCTTATCTGTTCGCGCAATTGCGCAAGAGCAACGACGGCAAACACGCACACGGCGTATTCGAAGAGGGGATATCATGAACGACATGCACCAGATGGAGGATTTCGAAGCGTCATCGATCCGGATCGATGACGACATCGACCATGTGACCAGGCCGGCCGATCCACACCCCGCACCGTCCGGCGAGCCGGGCCGTCCAGCGCGCAGATGGCTAGTGGGACTGGGCGCCCTGCTGCCGCTTGTGGCGGGATTGGCGTTCGGCGCGTTCCAGCTCTCGGCGCGCAGTCATGAGGCGCTCGCGGCGACCGAGGCAACGGAGAATTTCGTCCCCGCCGTGCAGGTCGCGACCGTTCGCCCCAGTGACAGCACGATGACCGTGACCTTGCCGGCCACCACTCTCGCCTTCGCGGCGGCCAATATTTTCGCCCGCGCGAACGGCTACATTGAAACGCGTAAGGTCGATATCGGCGATCACGTCAAAACCGGCGATCTGCTGGCGCAGATCACCGCTCCTGAGCTCGATCATCAGATCTCGCAGAACGAAGCGACGCTACGCCAGGATCAGGCGACGTTGCAGCAGACCACAGCCAGCCGCGATCTCGCCAATGTGACCAATGTGCGCGACAGCGATCTGGTCAAGAAGGGCTGGCTCACGGCGCAGCAGGGCGACACCGATCGGCTGACGCTCGAGGCGCAAAACGCCGCCGTTGCCGTGTCGCAATCGAATGTGGCCGCGCAGCAGGCTTTGCTCAAAGTGCTCTATCAGGAAAAGGCCTACCAGAGCGTGATCGCGCCGTTCGACGGCGTCATTACGCAACGCAATGTCGATATCGGCAGCCTCGTCCAGGCCGGCACCACATTCATGTTCACCTTGATGCAGAGCGATGTCATCCGCACGCAAGTCTATGTGCCGCAAGATGCCGCCTTCGGGGTGAACCAGGGGGTCGAGGCCACGGTGCAGGTGCCGGAGATCCCCGGCCGCACCTTTACCGGCAAAGTGACGCGTCTCGCCGACGCCTTGGCGCCGGGAACGCGTACCTTGCTGACTGAAATCGACGTGCCCAACCCCGACGGCGTGCTGCGGCCGGGCATGTATTGCACCGTCGAATTGCGGATTCCGCGCAAGACGCCGTCGCTGATCGTTCCGTCCGACGCTGTCGTTTTCAACAGCGGCGGTACGCAGGTGGCGGTCGTCCAAAATGGCGTCGCTCATTTCCATGATGTCACGATCGCGCGTGACCTCGGAACGCAAGTCGAAATCCGCGACGGTATCAAAGCCGGCGATCAGGTCATCCTGCGGCCGATGGTCGATCTCGCCGACGGCAGCAAGGTCAAGGTACAGGCGGCGCCAGTCCAGGTGAGCGAACGGTAGCGTGCACAGGAGCTTGTGATGCAAAGGTTGTTTATCGTTGCCGCGGCGATCGTGCTTCTTGGCGGCAGCCAGGGTTTGGCGCAGACGCTCTCCGCACCGGCTATCCCAGGGGCTCCGGCAACCTCGGCGTCGGCGTCGAACGGGCTCTCCTTGAACGTACCGACACTACCCGGAGTTATTGGGACGAACTCTTTGGGCGCCATCCAGAACAACCTGGCGGTCAACCCCTCCAATACGATCGGAAGCATCGCCGCATGCCCGAGCACAAGCCTGACAAGCACGGCCGCGAGTGACAGTGCGACCGCCGCTGCGACGGGCGTGGTGGTAACGCCGACGCTGACATCTCCATTCGGCACGCTCTCGCCTACAGGTGGCTGCATCGCGTCTTCGCAGCCGGCGACGACGCCTAATGCTGTGAGCGGAACGGCATTCAGCGACGCCGCGCTCCCGCTCGATGCAACCGAAGCCGGATCGTCCGGCTTGAGTCCCTTGATCACCGTGCCCAACCCTGGAGCGGCGTGCGTCGGCAGCACGATGCCATCGGAAACAACCGCACCGCCGGTGCTCTTCGACGGCACCGGCGCGACCGCCGACAGCGCCGACACAATCGGAGTGTCTCCCGGCCAATCCTGTTGACGCGGTGCCGGCGCTTTGACTCAGGCCGTGAGCTTCCGCGCCGATGACGAGAACTGCGTGCCCATTTCTTGTGCCAGTGTCGCGATCACGCCCGGCCAATCGCCGAATCGCTGTTGCCGGAATAGCCGCGCGCTCGGATACCAGGGACTGTCCACCCGCTCGCGCAGCCAGCGGAAGTCGGCGCCAAGCGGCAGCATAAGAAACAGCGGCTTGCCCATCGCGCCGGCGAGATGCGCCACCGCAGTGTCGATTGAGATCACCGCATCGAGATGAGCGATGACGGCGGCAGTGTCGGCGAAATCGCGGAAGTTTTCTTTGAAGCAAAACAAATTCGGAAAATCAGGAAGCGTCACTTTATCTTCGTCGCGTATCCGATATTGCAAGCTGACGAAATCAACATCGGCGACGTCGAACAAAGGCATAAGCGCCGCAAGCCGCATCGAGCGGTTGACGTCATTGTCGTGGGAGGGATCGCCGGACCACACGACACCGATGCGCGGCCTGTCTTGCGGCAGAAGCTCACGCCAGCGCCGGGCCTCATCATCGGCCGCGCCCAAGTAAGGCATCGGCGCTGGAATCGTCGGCAGTTTGGTACCGAACGCAAACGGCAGACTAAGCAGCGGACAATGCAGATCGAAGGGCGGCAGGGCATCGCCACGGCCGACCACGACATCGATTCCTTTCATGCTTCCGATGAGGCGCACCAATTCCCGCTGAACTTCGAGCACGACGCGCGCACCGCGCGCGGCCACGAGCGGCGCATAGCGCACGAACTGAATAGTGTCGCCAAAGCCCTGCTCGGCATGAAGGAGAATGGTCTTGCCTTCGAGAGCCTCCTCCCCGAGCCATAACGGCGCCGAGAAATTACGGCGCTGCGACGACAGATTTCGGCCCTGCCAGCGCGATTCATAGGCGCGCCACCCGGCGTGGAAATCGCCCAAGGTCAAGCGCACGAGGCTGTCGACAAAGCGCGCCTGGGCGAAATCAGGCTTGGCCGCGAGCGCGCGGCTGACGCTCATCAGCGCCTCTTGCGGCCGGTCGAGCTTGCGCAGCGCAATCGCGCGATTGGTCAGAAGGCCGGCATTGTGCGGCACGATCGCCAGCGCGCGGTCGTAAACAGCAATGGCGTCGGCAGGCCGATTGAGCTTCAGGAGCGCATTGCCGTAGTTGCCGAGCGCATCGAGGAGATTGGAATCGGCGGCGAGCGCGTGCTCGAAGCTTGCAAGCGCCTCGCTGGTGCGGCCGAGCTCGAGCAGAACGACGCCGCGCTGATTGAGCAATTCGGCATGGGCCGGCGCCACACGCAAGCCCGCCTCGAAACTTGCAAGCGCGTGGTCGAGCCGGCGCAAATAATAGAAGACGAGACCAAGGCGCGAGAAACCGTCGGCGCGCTCGGGATCTACCCGCAGCGCACTCTGAATGAACGACAGCGCAGTATCGTAGCGGCCACAATCGCAATGCAGCCGACCGCGGCCATGCAGCGCATCGACATTCGCCGGTTCCTTTTCAAGCGCCGCGGCATAGAGGCGATCTGCCTTGGCAGCATCGCCCGCCTCATGCGCGGCGAGCGCGCGGCGCAACAGGCGCGACGGGTTGCTCGAGGAGTTGAGCGAGGAATTCGACTGCCGTGACGTGTTGCCTGGCATGACCACAACCCGCTTGCCGGCGCGGCAGGCGCGCCCCGTTCCTTAACGATCGGTAAAGAGGTTTGGTAAACAAAGATTTAAAAATGCTAAGGACAAGCGCTTGCTGGCACCGGAAATGCATCTGTTGTCACCTTCGGACGACGGTCCGGTCGATCTGTGCTTGAGGATCCCAGGAATGAAGAAAATTTTGGTGATGTTGGCGGCGGTCGCGGCAGTGGCGATTTCGTCCGCGGCTCGGGCCGAATACCCCGATCGCATCGTTCGCATCGTCGTGCCGTTCACAGCGGGCGGCGCTGTCGACCTCGTTGCCAGGGTGATGGCGCGCTATCTGTCCGAGCAATTCCACCAGGAGGTCTATGTCGATAACCGGCCTGGCGCTTCCGGCAATCTCGGCGCTCAGCAAGTTGAGCAAGCGCCCGCCGACGGTACCACGCTTCTATTCAGCGCCTCGACATTTGTCGTCAATCCGGTGGTCGCGGCCGAGCCGCCGCCCTTCGACCCGTTGAAGGACTTCACGCCGCTTGGGCTGATCGCCAAGGGGCCGCTCCTCTTCATCGCTCACGCGGGCGTCGCCGACGGCGTGCAGGATTTCGTCGCCAAGGCGAAGGCGCATCCCGAAGCGTTCAATTTCGCCACCGGCGGTTACGGATCCGCCGGGCATATGGCCGCCGAGTCCTTCAAGCTGCGCGCCGGCTTGAGCGTTCCGGTCGTGCTCTACAAGGGCACCGGTCCGGCCTTTACCGACCTCATGGGCGGAACGATCTCCGGCATGCTCGATCCGCTGGTCACTTCTTTGCCGCTCGCGCAGGGCAAGCAAGCCTCAGCGCTTGCCATCGCCGCGTCCGCACGCAGCGCGTTGGCGCCGGATGTTCCGACATTCTCCGAAGCGGGCTATCCCGGATTCGAATTTTATACGTGGTACGGACTCTGGGGCCCGGCGAACCTGCCGCCGAATGTCGTTGCGACGATCTCGCGCGCCTTGGCCGCGATCGGCGCGTCAGGCGATACACAAAAGTGGTTCTCCGGCCAAGGCCTCGAATATTCAGGGATTGGCGGACAAAGCTTTGTCGATTTTTCCAAGAAAGAGCAGAGCCTCTACGCCGACATCATGAAGCGCGGCAACATTACGCGGCAATAGATACCCACGGCTCAACACGTGGCTAGAGTCGTCATGCCCGCGCTTGTCGCGGGCATCCACGTCTTAAGCGTCGCGGCTAAAGACGTGGATGGCCGGAACAAGTCTGGCCATGACGGCCTCAAAAACTGAAATCATGCTGCCTTAGCTTACGCGCCTCTCCTGCTGCGATACACCTCGATCGCGGCTTCGCGCACCCGGCCGCGCTGGACCTTGCCGTAATGCGACTTCGGCAGTTCGGCGACAATCTCAATGAGCTTCGGGCGCTTGTGCGGCGACAGTGCCGCGGCGCAATGATCCTTCAGTGCGCTTTCGACAAGTGCAGAGCCCGGAGCTGAAACGACAAAAGCCGTCACCAGCTCGCCCCATTCCGCGTCGGGAATGCCGACAACGCTTGCCTCTTCAACGCCGGGATATCGCCGCAGCACCGTCTCGACCTCGTTCGGCTGCACCGATTTACCGCCGGTGCGGATGACTTCTTTGATCCGACCCTTGATGGACACAATGCCAGCGGCGCTGACGACACCGAGATCGCCGGTCGAGAACCAGCCGTTCTTGAGCGCGAGCGCCGTGAGATCGGGGCGTTTCCAATAGCCCTGCATCACATGCGCGCCGCGGATCAAAATCTCGCCGGTTTCTCCGTGCGAAGCCGGCCCCGCCTCGCCCGCAATCATGATATCGCAGCCAAAGACCGGCCGGCCGACCGATGTCATTTGTGCCCTGCGCTCTTGCGGCGGTACATCGAGCGCCGATGGCGGCTGATAGCAACTCCAAGATGCTTCGGTGAGGCCATAGAGCACGCCGATCTTCGGGCCGAAGGCGTCGAGCGCCTGTTCAAAGGTTTCAAGAGGCACCGACGCCGCACCCATATCGACCGCCCGTAGCGCGTCGAGCGCGCGCAAGGTCGACGCCGGGCAGTCGCGCAGCAAGCGGACCAAATGGGTCGGCACCATGGAGGTCGCCGCTGCGCGATATTCGCCGAGCATGGACACCATACGCGATGGCTCGAAACGGCCGCCGAGCACGACCGTGCCGCCGGCCGCAAGATGCGCCAGCACGATGACGGCGGCGATCGGCCAGAGCGGGCGCATATTGACCATCACATCGCCCGGCCCCATCCCCGCCCCCGCCGCGCGCGCCATGACAATGTTCTGCACGATGGCGCGAAAATTGCCGTGGCTGAGCATGACGGCCTTGGGTTCGCCGGACGTGCCACCGGTGTAATTGAGCGAAGCGAGCGAGCTCAGCACAAGGTCGGCGTCGCCCGCCGGCGGAGCGAGAAAGCTCGCATGCGGGTGGTCGAGCACACGGTCGTCGATGGCGTGCAGTTCGACACCGATAGCCGCGCTGTCGCCGATTTGTCGGGCCAGTGCCGCGCGCGGAGCGTCATAAAGCAGGACGCGCGCGTCAGCATCGCGAATCTGATTAGATAGCTCATCGCTGGAAAGACTTGGATCGAGCGGCACGCGCACGAGGCCGGCCGACATCGCGCCGTAATCGGCGATGAGATAGGCGGCGCTCGCATCGGCAAGGATCGCAACGCGATCGCCACCGGCAAGCCCGCGCTCCCGCAGCATCTCACCGAAATGAAAGCTTGATCGGGCAAGGTCGCCAAACGACAGCGTGCGCGCGCTTGCGACGTCGACCAGCGCCGGCCGATGACCCCAAAGCTCGGCCGAGCGCAGCAATAGTCGGGCAATGGTCATGGTCTGCCGGTCTCTCCAGCCACCTTCGCCAACTTACCAGCCTTGCATCACGACGCGTCCCTCGACGGCGCGCGCCTCGAGCATGGCGTGAGCCTTCGCCGCTTCAGAGAACTTCACCTTGGCCGAGATGACCGGCTTGACCATGCCCGCCTGCAGCATGGCGAGTGATTGCCGTACGTCTTCGAGCGTTCCCATGCCCGAGCCGCAGACGCGCAGACGCCGACCGATCAACAAACCGGGCGCGACCGGAACCGCTTCGCCGCCGACATTGCCAAGCACGACAGCGGTGCCGCCGGTCGTCATGCAGCGCAGCGTTTCGGGCAAGGTCGGGCCGACATTGTCGACGGCGATATCGACGCCGCGCTTGCCGGTGAGCCGCCACACCTCTCCCGAATAAGCACCATCGGCAGCAACAATGACATCGGTCGCGCCGAGCGAGCGCAGAAAATCGGATTTCGCCGCACTCGTGGTCACCGCGATCGGCCGGCCGCCGAGTGCGCGTGCAATCTGAATCTGATGCACGCCCAGGCCGCCGCTCGCTCCGGTGATGAGGACGCTGTCGCCGGGATTGATGCCGGCGACAACTTTAAGTGCGCGCACGCTCGTTGCGATCGGACAGCAGGCGAGCGCCGCGGCCGGCCAATCGACGCCGTCGGGAACCTTGATTCCCATATTGGCCGGTACGCAGATGAATTCGGCATAGCCGCCTTCGGTATCGACGGCGGGCGCGCCAAGCGCGCGGCACATGTCCTGACGACCGCGCAGGCAATTCTGACATTGTCCACAGAAGCGGCGCTGATAGAGCACGACGCGATCGCCGACGGCGTGCGTTTTGACGTCGGGTCCAATGGCGACGATCTCACCCGCGGTTTCATGGCCAGGGACGACGCCGACCTTGGCGCCCGGCAGCTTGCCGGCACGATGCAACACATCATGATGGCAGACGCCGGCGATTTCGACCTTGACGAGAATGTCCTCACGTCCCGGCTGCGGTACCGGAAACTCGCGGACCTGCAGTGTCTGCGGCGGCCCAAAGGCTTCGATGACAACTGCTCTCATGATCGGGCTTTCATCGGGGTCAAATCGGCTGAACCAAACAAACCCCCCGCCGCCTTGCGCGAAGGACGAGAAGGTTCTTTAAGGTCCTATCGGAATCAATTCAACGCGTTGGATCCGCCGCCATGAATATATTGCATGACATCAATCCTGACGGGATCATGGTCGTCACACTCAACCGTCCGGATCGATTGAATGCGCTCGATGTGCCGAGCAAAGAACAGCTCGGGGCGCTCTGGGGAGACGCAGCCGCTGACGCGCGCGTGCGCGCCATCGTGCTCCACGGCGCGGGCGCCAAAGCCTTCTGCGCCGGCTCCGACATCAAAGAAATTCAGCGCACTGGCGCCATGGTCTCGACCGCCACGCTGATGCAGGCGATCCCCGGCGTCGGCGTCGATCTCGACAAGCCGGTCGTCGCCGCGCTGCACGGATTTACAATCGGCTTCGGGCTCACGCTCGCCATTCACTGCGATTTCCGCATTGCGGCGCCTGGATCGCGTTTTGCCTTTCCCGAAGTCCAGCATGGCATGCTGTCCGGCATCAGCGCCATCACCCTGCCCGGCCTGGTCGGCGAAGCTGTCGCGCTCGATCTCATGCTGTCCGGCCGCATGCTGGATGACGCCGAGGCCGAGGCCTGCGGCCTCATCAATCGCGTGGCGTCCGATCCGTTCGAGGCGGCCATGGCGCTGGCGCGAAGCCTCGCCGCCAACTCGCCGCGCGCCGTCAGTCTGACCAAACAATTGGTCCTTGCCGACCGGAAGCGGCGCATCGCCGAATTTGCCGGTCTCGTCGACCGTGCCCGAACCGGGGTAACGGATTCGGCCGAGTATCGCGATGTCGTTGACAAAAAGCCCGGTAGTGGCCGGGCGCGCGCCGGCTAGGCTTGCAACTCAGTTCCGCGTCGGGCGCGAGACTATTCGTCGCGATAGACGCGTTCGCGCCGCTCATGGCGCTCCTGCGCTTCGATCGACAAGGTCGCGATCGGCCGCGCCTCGAGCCGCTTGAGCGTGATCGGCTCGCCGGTCTCCTCGCAATAGCCGTAGGTGCCGTCTTCAATGCGCTGCAGCGCGGCGTCGATCTTGGCGATCAGCTTGCGCTGGCGGTCCCGGGCGCGCAATTCGATGGCCCGGTCGGTTTCCGACGATGCGCGGTCGGCAAGGTCGGGGTGATTTTGGTTCTCGTCCTGAAGATGCTGGAGGGTCTCCTTGGCCTCTTTCAGGATGTCTTCGCGCCAGTCGAGCAGCTTTTGCCGGAAATAGTCGCGCTGGCGGTCGTTCATGAACGGTTCCTTGTCGGTCGGCCGGTAGGCCTTGTCGTCAGCTAAACCAACGATCGCCTCGGTCCTGCTGACCTTCTGTGGCGTATCGGCAGTTCGACCGTTCTTGCCCTTAAGCAATTGCATCCGCGTCAACTCCCACCCCACGCTCACGAGGTCACCCTCGTTTGGGCGGGCTTATATCCAAGCTCCATGACAGTGACAACAACGATCGTGAAACCCCGGGAACCGGGATTTCCGTACTAATCCTATGCAGTTATGCGTTTTTGGCGAAGCATCCAGATCGGTTCGGCGGACGCGATTTGGCCGCATTCGGCCTACCTGCCGGAATCAGCAAGTTCCCGCCGATTCCGTCGTCTCAGGAGATACCGGCCTTGGCCAGTTCCACCGAGACCCGCAGGTCGATCTCGCCCATGATCTGGTCAAGCCCGGGGTCCCCCGTCGGCTCGCGGAGGTCGCCAGCCACCGATTTCAGCCGCAGCAAAGTCGCCTGATCGAGTGTGCCGGCGAGAAGACCGAGCTTGAGCTGATCGAGCGCGTCCAGCGCCCGCCGGCCAAATTTGACGGCGCGGCGGCGCCGCTCTGTCGGATCTTCGATACCTTGCAGTGCGAGCAGCGCGTCGATGCCGCCCAAACTCCGCAACGCTGTGGCTGCACTCTGGGCCTGCGACCCCTGCGCCTCACCGAGCGAGAAGGTGCCGCCGCCCGATGACGGCCGGGCCCCGGTCGTACCAGTGGTCAGCGAGGTGCGGTTCGGTGCGGAGACGCGCATGGGTATATAAGTGTGGCCAGCATGGTTAACGCCCGGTAAAGGGCGGCAAGAATTGCCGGATATCGGCAATGGATGCTTACCGCGCTCTGTAAAGCCGCGGTCTCCTTCGCAATTTATCCCATAAATATCAATATCTTATAAGAAAGCCCTGCGCTGGCACGCAACTCGCATCATCCCCCCTGTCCGGTCTCTTGGGGAGCAAGAGCGCCTGACCTCTTGGGGGAGCAAGAGATGCCAAGTTCGTTTCGTACAGCGCTTGTCGCGCTGCTGGTTTTGGGCTGCGCCGCGTCGCCGGCGGCAGCGACGTCGCGCATTAAGGACCTCGCCAGTATCGAGGGCGTGCGGCAGAACCAGCTCATCGGCTATGGGCTTGTTGTCGGCCTCAACGGCACCGGCGACACGCTCAACAATACGCCTTTTACCAAGCAATCCTTGCAGGCGATGCTGGAACGGCTCGGCGTGAACATCCGCGGCCAGACCATCCGCACCGGCAATGTCGCCGCCGTGATGGTGACGGCCAATCTGCCGCCGTTTGGCACTCAGGGCACCCGCATCGACGTGACGGCCTCCGCCATGGGCGACGCCAAAAGCCTCGAGGGCGGCACGCTTCTGGTCACGCCACTGCTCGGCGCCGACGGCAATGTCTACGCAGTGGCGCAGGGCTCGCTGTCGATTGGCGGGTTCACCGCGCAGGGTCAGGCTGCGACCATTACGCGCGGCATCCCGACGGTCGGACGGCTGCCCAACGGCGCCATCATCGAGCGCGAGATCGAATTCGCGCTCAACAGCGTCGGGCAACTGCGTCTCGCGCTGCGCAATCCCGATTTCACGACGGCGAAGCGCATCGCCATTGCCATCAACGATTATATCGGCGCGCCGGTCGCCGAGCCGCTCGATCCGTCGACGGTGCAACTCACTCTGCCGAAGAAGTTTCCGCAGAATGTTGTCGCCATGCTGACCGAGATCGAGCAGTTGCAGGTCGAGCCCGACGAGGGGGCAAAGATCGTTATCGACGAACGCTCGGGCGTGATCGTGATCGGACGCGATGTGCGCGTCTCCACGGTTGCCGTGGCACAGGGCAATCTGACCGTGACGATTTCGGAAACGCCGCAGGTCAGCCAGCCGGCGCCGTTCTCGCGCGGCCGCACCGTCGTCGTGCCCCGCTCGTCGGTCGGCGTGCAGGAGGAAGGCAAAGGGCTCGCCATGGTTCAGGAAGGCGTGTCGCTGCAGCAAGTGGTCGACGGGCTCAACGCGCTCGGCATCGGGCCGCGCGATCTGATCACGATCTTGCAGGCAATCAAGGCTGCCGGCGCCATCCAAGCCGATATCGAGATGATGTAATGTCGAACCTCAATCCCGTCGATTTCAGCGCCTCGCTCAATTCCATCGCCAGTGCCGGCAGCGCCGGCGCACAAAGCGCGCTCAACGTCAAAGCCAAGGCCAAGCAGTCGGCCGAGAACTTCGAGTCGATGTTTCTCAGCAATATGTTCCAGCAGATGTACACCAGCGTCGATGGCGACGGGCCATTCGGCGGCTCGGGCGCGCTGAAAATCTGGCGCTCGTTCATGACCGATCAGATCGCCAAATCGTTTGCCCATGCCGGCGGCATCGGACTGGCGCCGCAGGTCTATCAGTCACTGCTCAAGCACCAAGGACTCTCCGTATGACGCCCATCACGACACAAGCAGAGGCCGAACAGGCGATCGGCGACTTCGCCGCCGTCATTGAAAAGCTCTCCGGCGTCATCGAGCAGGAAACCAAGCTGGTGCGCGCGGGACATTTGCGCAACGCGTTAGCGCTCGAGCCGGCTAAGTCGCAGCTGGCCGGCCAGCTTTATGTGCTGAGCGAGCGGCTCAGAGGCAACGCGAGGGTTCTCAAGAGCGCGCCGGCGCACTGCACTGCCCTAGTGAAACTGCAGGACCAATTCCGCGCACTGCTGCAAAAGAACATGGTGGTGCTGGCAACCGCGCATGCGGTGTCGGAAGGCATCATGCGGCGTCTGTCGGGCGACCTCGCCCGCAAGGCGGCGCCGCAGGTTTACGGCGCAAGCGGCCGTACCACGGCCCCCAATCCGCGCAACGGCCGTCCGCTGGCTGTCAGCCGCTCGTTGTAGGCTTATCTGGGCGGCGGTGGCTTGCGGCGCGCGACAGCGCCGAGCTCATCGCACAGCCTGTCGAGCGGACCATCCCAATCGCCGATCGCGGTCTGCCGGAACAGCCGCATGGTCGGATACCAAGGGCTGTCGGTGCGGCCCTGCAGCCATCTCCAATCCGGTGAAAACGGCAGTAACAGCGCAACCGCTTTGCCCATGGCGCCGGCCAGGTGAGCAACCGACGTGTCGACTGAAATCAGGAGATCGAGCTGCGCGAGAACCGCAGCGGTGTCGGCAAAGTCTTGAAAGTCCTGACCCAGCATAGCGATCCGGCGCCGCCGCAGCGGCGCCATTTGCGGTTCGCCGATGTCTCTTTGCACGCTGATGAAGTCGAGATTCAGCACTGAAAGAATCTTGTCAAAGCGTTCGAGCGCGATCGAACGGCTGTGATCGTTCAAATGGTCCTTGCTGCCGGCCCAAGCGATGCCGACTTTGAGCCGTCCGCTTTGCGGCATTCTTTCACGCCAGGAGCTGAGCCGGCTTTCATCGGGCCGCAAATAAGGAATACCCGCCGGCACCGTGGCGAGCCCGGTTTGAAACGCCAGCGGAAGGCTGAGCAGCGGACAGTAAAAATCGACGGGCGGCGCCCCTTCGCCATGAGCGAACACAGCTGAGACGCCGGGAACGCTTGCGGCGAGCGCTTTGAGCGCAGGCGGCACATCAAGAAACACGGTAGCACCGAGCGCCGCGACAAGCGGCGCGTAGCGAACGAATTGGATCGTGTCACCGAACCCCTGCTCCGAGAGCAGCAGAATGGTCTTGCCCTCGAGCGGTTGTTCACCAAGCCACAGCGGCGCTGCGACCTGCCGCACCTGCGGCGCCCGCCCGGTCCGCCAGCGCCACTCGTAATCGCGCCAACCGTGCGTGAAGTCGCCACGCCGCAAGCGGATCAGGCTTGCCCGATGGTGGGCGTCAGGGTTTTGCGGATCAATGGCGGCTGCGGCAACGAAGCTCTCCAGAGCCTCTTCATCCCAGTTCAAGGCGCCAAGCGCACTGCCCTTGTTGATATGCAGCTCGGCAATGCGCGGCGCGATGGCGAGCGCTCTGTCATAACACGCAAGTGCCGCATCGGGACGTCCGAGCCGCACGTAGAGGCCGCCGCATTCGTTCAGCGCGTCGAGGTCGTCGGGCTTCGCGGCAAGCACCTCCTCATAGGCGGCGAGCGCCGGTTCATGGCGCGCCAGCGATTTGAACGAGGCAGCACGATTTTTGAGCGCGTGAAGATAGCCCGCATGATTGGCGAGCGCCTTCTCGAAGCAACCAAGCGCCTCTTCGTGACGGGTCAGCGCAGCGAGGATCAAGCCGTAATTGTTGAGAACTTCCGCCGAGCCCGGCGCCCGCGCGAGCACTGCGCCGACAAGCGCAAGCGCCTCGACATTGCGCTTCTGCTGATGGCGCAGCAAACCGAGCAGATGCAGCGTGTCGAAGTGCTGGGGCTCTGCGCCGAGAATGGCCTCACAGATCGTCTCGGCCTCGGCAAGCCGGCCCTGCTGATAATGTGCAAATGCCTGCGCGAGACCCATCGCTGGCGATGACGTTGCTGGCAATGACGGCGGCGTGAATTCCGCCGGCGCCGTCGTCACTGCCGCCCCGACCGGCGCCGCGCAGCATCGCCGAGTTCCTGACCCAGCCGCTCGATCACGCCTTCCCAGTCGCCGAACTTGCTTTGCCGGAACAGCCGCATGGTCGGATACCAGGGGCTGTCGCTACGATCGAGCATCCAGCGCCAATCCGGCGAATACGGCACCAGCAGCGCCACCGGCTGCGCCATCGCGCCGGCGAGATGCGCCACCGACGTGTCGACCGTAATCAACAGGTCCAGCATCTTCATCACCGCGGCGGTGTCAGCGAAGTCCGCGAATTCTTGGCCGAGCTGAAGCACGCCATGTTCGGCGAGGAGCGCCGACTGCTCTTCGCTCACTTGCTTTTGCACGCTGACGAAATCCACATCCGGCATGGAGAACAGCGGGATGAAACGCTCCAGCGGCATCGAGCGGTTATGGTCGTTGCCGTGATCCTTGTTGCCGGCCCATACGATGCCCACGCGCATCCGGCCGTTCTGCGGCACTTTCGGATACCATTTCAGAATGCGCTCCTTATAAGGCCAGATATAAGGAACGTTCCGCGGTATCGTCGCGAGATCGGTCCGGAAAAATCGCGGCACGGTGAGCATCGGGCAATAAATATCAAACTCGGGCAGTTCATCGCCCTCGCTACGTACGAGCGAAACCTCCGGCACTGTCGCCGCGAGATCTTTGAGCGGGCGCTGGGCGCCCGCGATCACCTTGGCGCCGAGTGCCGCGAACAGCGGTGCATAGCGAATGAACTGAAGGGTGTCGCCCAGTCCCTGTTCGGCACAGAGGAAGATTGTTTTGCCCTTTAATGCCTCTTTGTCGCCGTCCCATTCCGGCTGCTGAAACTCCCAGGGCTGCCATCTGATCCCCTTCTTCTCCCATCGATATTCGTATTGGACCCAACCTTCTTCGAAATCGCCAAGACAAAGGCGAGTCAGCGCCGCATTGAAATTCGCCTCGACGCTTTCGGCATCGATCGCGATGGCGTCTTTGTAGCTCGCCAGCGCCTCTTCCATGCGCGCCAGGCAACCGAGCGTGTTGCCGCGATTGACACGCGCCGACACCAGAGTCGGCTGTAGACTGATCGCCCGGTCGTGGCAGGCGAGCGATTCATCGAACTTGTTCATCAGGGCAAGAGAGATGCCACGGTTGGTCAAGGCCACCGCGTGATCGGGATCGATCGCCAAAGCCGCTTCGTAATTTGCAAATGCGTCGGCCGGCCGCTTCAGCTTGATATAGACATTGCCCTGGTTGACCAGCGCGCAAATATTCTTCGGATCTACGTCGAGGACTCTCTCGTAGCTCTCCAGCGTCTCGTCATAACGTTCGAGTTCGCTCAGCGCAGTGGCGCGATTGACCAGGACATCTATGCGCTCCGGCATGAGGGCCAGCGCCGCGTCATAGCTTGCCAGCGCATCTTCGTAGCGCTTGAATTTTCCGAAGATGACGCCACGAGTGTTCAGCGCCTCGACGTGCTCGGAATCCATCGCCAGCACTCTGTCGCAGGCTGCGAGAGCATCGTCGAGCGAGCCAAGCTCGGCCAGCGCATTCGCTCGGTTATAAAGCGATTGCATGTGATCCGGATCGATCACGAGCGCCTTTTCGTAGGCTGCCAAGGCCTCGCTGTTTTTTTTCAACGAGGTGAGCGTCAGGCCGAGATTGTTCAAGCAATCGATGCGCCGTGGCTCGAGAGCAAGCGCCGACTCGTAGCTTGCCTCGGCGTCCTCCAGGCGGCTCATTGCCATCAACACATTGCCGCGATTGTATAGCGCATCCGCATAATTGGGGCGAGCCGCGAGCGCGCGATCGCAGCTGTCCAGTGCGTCGTCCTTGCGGCCGAGTTCCAGCAAGGCTACGCCGCGATTGCTCAGGATCTCCGCATCTGCCGGCGCGATCTCGAGAGCCTTGTCATAAGCCTCGATCGCCTCTTCTCGCTGCTTGAGCGCCGCGAGTGTGACGCCGCGGTGGTTCAGAGCGCGCACATGCCCGGGCTTGAGCGCCAGCAGCTTGTCATAGTCCGCGAGCGCTTCTTCGTGCCGCTCCAACGCGGCGAGCGTATTGCCATGATTGTAAAGCGCATCGATATGCGCGGGCGCCCGCGCCAACGCTTGCTCGTAGCTTTCGAGTGCCTCGGCGTGGCGGCCGAGATGCTTCAAGGCGTTGCCGCGATTGTAATGTGCCGTGGCATCGTTGCCGCGCACGGCCAAGAGTTTATCGAAGGCGGCAAGCGCCTCCTCGTGGCGTTGCAGTGCGTCGAGAATCACACCGTAATTGGTCAGCGCATCGGCCGACCTCGGCTGTGCTTCGAGCGCGGCCTTGACCAGGCGCAGCGCCTCGACCGAGCGGCCCTGCTGATGGCGCAACACGCCGGACAGATGCAGCGCGTCGAAGTTGCTGGGATTGGCAGCGAGGACGGACTCGTAAATCTGCCCGGCCTCTTCGAGGCGGCCTTGCTGATGCAGTGCGAGAGCATCGTTGACGGAACGCGCCGTTTGCGGGCGCGGCATCATTTTCGCTGGATTGTTCATACTTACGTCACTGGAGGATACGCGGCCAAGGCTGCGGCAACGCGAAGCTCTCGAAGCGATTTAACGTCGAACCACCGCCCCGTCGCGCCCACGTGCTACAGGGTCGTTCAAGATGGTTAATCAAACGTAATCAGTCGGGCGATACCATTAATTAACCGCGGCCGGCGTACCAAGCGTAGGGAGGGAGAGTCGATCTCCAACCGGACAGTGTAGTGGCATGAGTAGCAGTATCGGTTCGTTTTTGCAGTCGGCTGTGAGCTCGTGGGGCCAAACGGCGACCTGGGACTCGTCCGTAGCCGCTTCGGATTCTCTCATCAGCGCGATCGGCTCGGCCGAGACCAATCTCGGCAAGGGTCTGGCCTCGATTGCCAATGGCCAAGCCCTGAACCGCACCAATTCGCAGCTGACAGCGGAAATTCAGAACATTCTCAACGGCGGCACCGGAACGTCCTCGACAAGTTCCAGCACGTCAACGGCCACGAAGGCCAAGGCTGCCGTCCCGGCAACCGCGACTGGATCCAACCCGGTCACGGTCAGCACGACGCTCAAGACGCTGGGAATTCCCGCGGGCGGCTCGATCACCATAACGGCCGGCGGCAATACGACGACCTATGCCTCGACCGGCAGTGATACGGTCGGCGACCTGCTGAACGCGGTGAATATCGATCTGCCGACCAATGCGCAGGTGAAAGCCTCGCTCAACAGCAAGGGCGATCTGGTTTTCACCAGCAGGAACACCAGCGATACGATCTCCATCGGCGGCGTCTACGCCAGCAATCTCGGCTTTCCGGCTGGGAATCAGACCTTCAAGCCGACGCCGGGTACGGCCGCGACCCCCAGTAGCGCCTCGACGACCAGCTCGTCCAAAAGCAGCACGACCAGTTCGTCAACAAGCACCTCGCACGGCACGCCTTATTCCACGCTGAATGCCGAGAGCGCGGCGTCGCTCCTCGCCGATTCCGGCGTCGCCGGCAGCCTGGTCAACATGGTCGCCTAGGGCTAGCCGGCGGCAAATTGCGAGGCCAGATCGCCGCTAAATGTCGTCGGCCCGACATGTTGCAGCTTGCTGTTGCGGTCGGCCCAGATCTCGCCGCCCATGTCGATCCAGCGCTTGCAGAACGCAAAGTCCTCGCTCAGATAAGTACCGTCCTTCGCAATCATGCATTCGAACAGCGCGAAGCGATTGTCGCTTTCGGTCGCGGCATCGATCGAATGGTCGCGCTTGAATCTCAGCTGCGGATAATGCGCGCACATGCGCTCCAGCGCCTCGCGCCGGATCATGAGGAAGCCGGTGCCGGCATAGCGGACTTTGACGAAGCCGGCTCGCTCGATCACCGCTTCGGGGTCGTCGACTTCAAGGACATATTTCAGCGCCGCCGGCTGAGGACGACCGGCCGTGACGGTCTCCTTGACCCGATCCCAGTCGATCCGCTTGATCGGATAGACCGCCGCGCACATATCGGCGCCGCACTCGATCAGGCGTAACACCTGCTGCGGCTCAAAGCCGATATCGGCATCGATGAACAGAAGATGCGTCGCGCTCGGATCGTCGAGAAATTGCGCGATCAGGCTGGCGCGAGCGCGGGTGATCAGGGCGTCGCCGTCCTTGAACAGCATCTTGATGTTGAAGTCGCGATAGGACCGCACCAGCTTCTGCAGCTTGAGCAGCGAGGCCGTATAATGAACGGAAACCTGGCCGCCGAAACACGGCGTGGCGACGACAAGATTGACCGCCGGCGAAGACGGCTGCAGCGGGGTCGAAAGCTCCAATGATGACAGCGAGCCGCGAGAGTCTGACGTGGATGACATTATCGATTTCCCCTGCCCCGCTTTGCTCGGCCGCCGATCGCTAGCGACGTCGAGTGGTCCGCGACGCTTTCGGTTTATGGTTAATCGAGTCCTAAGCTGGAATGAATAACGGCGCGTTAACGCGGCGGCCCTGCGCCGCTTCGCACGGAAGAAAACCGCGAAAGCTCGGGGCAATTCGTTAGGCGCCGTGCAATCTTGAAAAAGTGCTTCTCTAAAGCAGCAAAATTTGCCGATCAGCAAAAGCTGCCGGCTTTACGCGTCCTTAAATGGAATGCGGCAAACCTTTGGCCGCCGATCAGTCCGATCGGACGACGCACTCACCCCTACAGAAGTAGCGGCTGTGCGCGCCAGTACGACCTGTAACCAGAAGGGTATAGCTATGAGTGATATTACATTAACCTCGGGCATTCGCTCGAACCTGCTCGCGCTCCAGACGACCTCCAACGACCTCACGAGCACTCAGGAAGCGCTCGCCACCGGCAAGAAGGTCAACTCCGCTGCCGACAATCCGAGCTCCTATTTCACCTCGCAGAACCTGACCCAGAGCGCCAACAATATCAGCGCGCTGCTCGATCAGATCGGCCAGGGCTCCCAGACCATTCAGCAGGCCACCAACGGCCTCACCAGCCTCACCGGCCTCTTGCAGCAGGCGCTGTCGACGGTGCAGCAGGCGCAGTCCTCGAACTGGACGACTGCAGCGGCTGCTACCGGCAGCGTGAACCTCGGCTCCACCGTCGCCGGCAGCACGACCGGCACGACGAGCGTCGCGACGCTGGCCGCCGCCAACAACCTGACCCTCAGCATCGGCTCGGCTGTCTCCACCGTCTCACTCGCTTCCGGCGATACGATAAGCCAAATCGAGTCCGCGATCAGCACTCAGACCTCCGGTGCGGTGACCGCGACCGATGACGGTTCCGGCCATCTGATCCTTTCGACCGGTTCCGGCACCAGCAGCTTCTCGGTCGCGGCGGCCGATTCCACCCTGGGCCTCGCCTCCGGCGCTTCGGCCACCGCCACGTCCAACATCACCGGTGCGACGACGCTCGCAGCCGGCAGCCTCCTGGTCAACGTCGGCTCGAGCACCTACACCGTGTCGATCTCCGCCAGCTCCAGCCTTGCCACGATCGAAGCTGACATCAACAGCACGACCGGTCTGGGCAGCGCCGGCACCGTGACGGCGACCGACGACGGCTCGGGTCACCTCGTGCTGAAGTCCAACAATGCGCCGATCGGCTTCACCGTCGACGCGAACGCCACTTCGGCGGCCCTCGGTGTCACGACGAGCTCGACCGCCAATAACGTCGCTATCGGCTCGAGCTCGACGCGGTCCACCCTGCAGGGCAACTTCAACACGCTGCTCACGCAGATTACCCAGCTCGCCTCGGATGCCAATTATAACGGTGTCAACCTGCTCGCCGGCGAC
>DATAQN010000166.1:0-42323 GCA_036264635.1 Xanthobacteraceae bacterium
GCCGCAACCGCCACCCGCCGTCGAATATCGCCATGATCACGTTTCTCCTTGGGAGGTGCCTCGGGGAGCCGCCCGGCCCCGGCATGAAAACCCGCCCACACAAAGCCACCCACACACGCTGGCCAAGAAAAGCGGCCTCGAAAACTCAGCGGAGGGCGGGCGTATGTCCGCCCGCTGCCCCTGCGGCAGGCGTACCGACGCGCGAATCAGTCGGCTTCCGGAGCCCGTCACGCGTAGGCTTGCCTACATCGTGAACCCGCTGTGTCAAGCGCGATCCAGACCAAGGCATTGTGGCCACGGGAAGGTCGCCGCCAAGATCGCCGCCAAGGGCGCTGCAAAGGGCGCTGTCAAGTCGCTGCCAAGGTCGCTGCAATGTGCCGCAACCACCGATCGATCGCTTGCCACACTATTGTGCATCATTGTGCATCGCTGTCCGGCACATGCAGAGGAGTGCATTGCGGCAAGGCCGGATTTGTGGTTTGGAGGAACCGGGATTCCCTATCCCGTCGTTACCCGCCAAGGACATGAGGCCAAAGCTCACGGCCAAGGCTCGTTTGGGTCGAGGCTCCTCTGGGTCAAGGCTCAAATGCCGTCCGAAGCGGCGACGTCATACTGTCGCGGTCTGCGCTGATATTGTCTCCGCGCTCGCTGCCGGCAGCCGTGACCAAAAATAGATTGCAGGGAGAAGAACGACAGATGAAGGTGCGTGCACATTTGACCGCCATCGCCAGCGTTATGGTCATTGCCGCGACCGCCATTGTGGCGAGTTCCGGCATCGCGCTGGCCCAGCTCGGGCAGCCGGCGCCGTGGCAGATGGACCTGCAGACCGCGGCGACCCCGATCATGGAGCAGATCAGCTGGTTCCATAACGTGCTGCTGGTGATCATCACCGTGATTACGCTGTTCGTTCTCGGGCTCCTATTCATCGTCATCTTGCGTTTTAACGCCCGCGCCAATCCGACGCCGTCGCGTACCACGCACAACACGCCGATCGAGGTGCTCTGGACCATCGTTCCGGTCATTATTCTGGCCTTCATCGCGGTGCCGTCGTTCCGGCTGCTCTTCACCGAGCTCGCCGTGCCGACGCCGGACCTCACCATCAAGGCGACCGGCAAGCAGTGGTTCTGGACTTACAACTATCCCGATAACGGCAATTTCGAATTCGATTCGCTGATGGTGCCCGAGAAGGACCTCAAGCCCGGGCAGCCGCGCCTGCTCACCGTCGACAATGAAATGGTCGTGCCGGTGAACAAGGTGGTGCATGTGCTGGTGACCGGCGCCGACGTCATCCACTCTTTCACTGTGCCGTCGTTCGGCTCGCGTATCGACGCCATTCCTGGCCGCATGAACGAGACTTGGTTCAAGGCGACCGTGACCGGCATGTTCTACGGCCAGTGCTCCGAACTGTGCGGCAAGGATCATTCCTTCATGCCGATCGCCGTGCGGGTGGTGAACGATGCCGACTTCGCGGCATGGGTGGCCCAGGCAAAGCAGAAATTCGCAACCGAGGCTCCGGCAAATACTTTTGCCGCGGCGGCTGCGCCGGCAGCGCGCTGACGCGCGTCGAGCTGGCCAGGGTCGTCAGGTCAAACGGGACAAAAGCGACGGACGGTCGCTAACGAAGGGACTGGAAATGGATACGATGGCACACGCGGTGCATGGTGACGAAGGCGGACACGCGATCCCGCATGGCTGGCGGCGCTTCGTCTATTCGACGAACCACAAGGACATCGGCACGATGTACCTGGTGTTCGCGATCTTCGCCGGCATCATCGGCGGCGTCTTGTCGATCCTGATCCGCGCCGAGCTAATGTATCCCGGCATTCAGATCTTCCATGACACCCATAACTTCGACGTGGTCGTCACCGCGCATGGCCTGATCATGATCTTCTTCATGGTCATGCCGGCCATGATCGGCGGCTTCGGCAATTGGATGGTGCCGCTGATGATCGGCGCGCCGGACATGGCCTTCCCGCGCATGAACAACATCTCGTTCTGGCTGTTGCCGGCGTCCTTCGCGCTGCTTCTGACCTCGATGTTCGTCGAAGGCGAGCCCGGCACCAACGGCGCCGGAACCGGCTGGACGATTTATGCGCCGCTGTCGACCACCGGCCATCCCGGCCCGGCGATGGATTTCGTCATCCTCTCGATCCACTTGGCCGGCGCATCGTCGATCCTTGGCGCCATCAACTTCATCACCACGATCTTCAACATGCGCGCGCCCGGCATGACCATGCACAAGATGCCGCTGTTCGTGTGGTCGATCCTGGTGACGGTGTTCCTGCTGCTGTTATCGCTGCCGGTGCTCGCCGGCGCGATCACCATGCTGCTCACCGACCGCAATTTTGGCACCACGTTCTTCAGCCCGGATGGCGGCGGCGACCCGATCTTGTTCCAGCATCTGTTCTGGTTCTTCGGCCATCCCGAAGTCTACATCCTGATCCTGCCGGGCTTCGGCATGGTCAGCCAGATCATCTCGACCTTTTCGAGGAAGCCGATCTTCGGCTATCTCGGCATGGCCTATGCGATGGTGGCGATCGGCGGCGTCGGCTTCATCGTCTGGGCGCACCACATGTACAACGTGGGCATGTCGGCGACGGTGCAGGCCTATTTCGTCGCCGCGACCATGGTGATCGCGGTGCCCACCGGCGTGAAGATCTTCTCCTGGATCGCCACCATGTGGGGTGGCTCGATCGAGTTCAAGACGCCGATGCTGTGGGCGATCGGGTTCATCTTCCTGTTCACCATCGGCGGTGTGACCGGCGTGGTGCTCGCCAATGCCGGCGTCGATCGCAGCCTGCACGGCACGTATTACGTCGTCGCGCACTTCCACTACGTGCTGTCTCTCGGCGCGGTGTTCGCGATTTTCGGCGGCTGGTATTACTGGTTCCCGAAAATGACCGGCTACATGTACAACGAGTTCATCGGCAAGCTGCACTTCTGGTTCACCTTCATCGGCGTGAACATCGTGTTCTTCCCGCAGCACTTCCTCGGTCTTGCCGGCATGCCGCGGCGTTATGTCGACTATCCCGACGCCTTCGCCGGGTGGAACTACATTTCGTCGATCGGTTCCTATATTTCCGGCTTCGGCGTGCTTATCTTCCTGTTCGGCATGGTGCTCGCCTTCGCGAAGAAAGAGCGCGTCGGCAATAATCCGTGGGGACCGGGTGCGACGACGCTCGAATGGACGCTGTCATCGCCGCCGCCCTACCATCAATATGAGACGCTGCCGCTGATCCGATGAGTGTGACCTTTGCCCAGGCAAAACTGGCTGTAGAGCAAGGCGTCGATCCAAGCATCGCGCCGAGCATCGCCGGCGCGGGCGATTATCTCGCGCTGATGAAGCCGCGGGTTATGTCGCTCGTCGTGTTCACGGCGCTGGTCGGGCTTGTGCTCGCGCCGGGCCACATTCATCCGGTGATCGGTCTGACCGCGCTCATCTGCATCGCGGTCGGTGCCGGCGCCTCGGGCGCGCTGAACATGTGGTACGACGCCGATATCGACGCGCGGATGGCGCGGACCGCCGCGCGCCCGATCCCGGCGGGCCGGCTGCGCCCCGGTGAGGTGCTGGCCTTCGGGTTGATCCTGGCCGGCTTCTCGGTCGTCGTGCTCGGGCTTCTGGTCAATGTCGCCGCCGCGGCCTTGCTGGCGCTGACCATCGGTTTCTATGTCATCATCTATACGATGTGGCTCAAGCGCTCGACGCCGCAGAACATCGTCATCGGCGGAGCCGCCGGTGCGCTGCCGCCGGTCATCGGCTGGGCTTCGGTGACCGGGAGCGTCTCGCTCGAGCCGATCATGCTGTTCCTCATCATCTTCATGTGGACACCGCCGCATTTCTGGGCGCTCGCGCTCTACCGCAAGGACGATTACGTGCGTGCCGGCGTGCCGATGCTGCCGGTCGTGTCTGGTGAACGCGCGACGCGCCGGCAGATCTTGCTCTACACGCTCATTCTTGCGCCGCTTGGTGCTGCGCCCTGGCTCATGGGTTATGTCGGTGTGGCCTATGGCGCCACCGCCATCGTCGGCGGCGCCGTCATGGTTGCGCTGGCGCTGCGCATTCTTGTCGAGAAGGAAGGATACAAGGCGAGCAAGCAGATGTTCGCCTTCTCGATCCTCTATCTGTTTTTGTTGTTTGCCGTGATGCTGGCCGATCGGATGGCGGGAGGGCTGATCGGCCATCTCGCAACATGACGATGAGCAATCTCATGAACGACCGCGACAGCACACCCGTCGATACGCAGAAGCCGGAGCCCGGTATCAGGCTGACGCCGGAGCAGCAACGTGCGCGCCGATCGCGCTCGATTGCCATCGGCATTGCGCTCGCGTTGCTGGCGATCCTGTTCTACATCGTGACGCTGGTCAAAGGACCGGGCGTCTTGGAGCGGCCGCTGTGAACACGCAGAACACGCCGCGCCGAGCCGATCTCATCGTCGCCTTCGCCTGCGGCGCGTTCGTCGCGCTGATGGTGGGGGCGGCTTATGCGGCGGTGCCGCTCTATTCCTGGTTCTGCCGCACCACGGGCTTCGGCGGCACCACGCAGGTGGCGACCTCAGCGCCGGTTGCGGAAGTTCCCGGACGCACCATCACGGTGCGTTTCGACTCCAATGTCGCGCCGGGTCTGCCCTGGACCTTCGAGCCGGAGCGCCGCACCATCGATGTCAAGCTCGGCGAAGTCGTCACCGTCTACTACTCGGTGACCAACGAGTCGGCGCGAACGACGACCGCGCAAGCCGGTTACAACGTGACGCCGCCGACCATCGGCATCTATTTCGAGAAGATCAATTGTTTTTGCTTCACCCAGCAGACGATGAAGCCGGGTGAGAAGCGCGACATGGCGGTTGTGTTCTATGTCGATCCCAAGCTTGCGGCGGATTCCGAACAGGACACGCTGAAGAACATCACGCTCTCCTACACCTTCTATCCGGTGCGCGAGCCGGAACAGCCGGTGGCGGAGGGCAGTAACCAGGAAAAATCCGGGCGTATTTAACAAGACAATGCGGCGCGGCTGCCGAGGCGCGCCAAAAGTGGACAAGGGTGGAGAAAATCAAGATGGCCGACGCGCACGCCGAACCGCAACACGACTACCATCTGGTGAACCCGAGCCCGTGGCCGGCCGTCGGCTCGGTCTCGGCCTTCGTCGCCGCTGTCGGCTTCATTATGTGGATGCACCAGATGGCGACCTACGCGCCGCTGGTCATGGGCGTCGGCATGATCGGCATCGCCTATACGATGTTCGGCTGGTGGCGCGACGTCATCCACGAGGCCGAGAGCGGCGATCACACCCTCGTGGTGCAGATCTCGCACCGCTACGGCATGATCCTGTTCATCGCTTCGGAAGTGATGTTCTTTGTTGCCTGGTTCTGGGCCTACTTCAACGTTGCGCTGTTCCCCAACGATATCCTGGACGTGGCGCGCGTCGCCTATACCGGCGGCGTCTGGCCGCCCAAGGGCGTCGCGACCTTCGATCCCTGGCACTTGCCGCTGCTCAATACGCTCATCCTTCTCACCTCCGGTACGACGGTGACCTGGGCGCATCACGCGCTGCTCGAGAACGATCGCAAGGGCCTGATCTGGGGCTTGGTCTGTACCATCGCGCTCGGTTTGACCTTCACTTGCGTGCAGGCCTGGGAATATGGGCACGCACTGTTCCACTATTCGGGCAATTACTATGGCGCCGCGTTCTTCATGGCGACCGGCTTTCACGGCGCGCATGTCATCATCGGCTCGATCTTTCTGATCGTCTGCCTGTTCCGCGCCTTGGCCGGGCAGTTCAAGCCGGATCAGCATCTCGGCTTCGAATTCGCCGCCTGGTACTGGCACTTCGTCGACGTGGTGTGGCTGTTCCTGTTCGCCTGCATCTATGTGTGGGGCGGCGGCCCGCACGTGGGATAGCAACTCAGAGCGCGTGTCCCGGACGCGGTGCAGCGTGCCACGCTGCGCCGCTGATCCGGGATCGTCCCAGGCTCCGAGTCTGTGACACGGAGGCACGGCATGACCGAGCCCAGGATCACGACGCTTGCCGGATCGATCGTGGCCGGACTGACTTGCGCCTGCCCGCGCTGCGGGCGCGGCAAGCTGTTTACCGGCTTCTTGTCACCGCGACCGAGTTGCGAAGCCTGCGGGCTTGATTACGACTTCGCCGATTCCGGCGACGGGCCCGCGGTGTTCATCGTGCTTCTCGGCGGCGCCATCGTCGTTGCCGCGGCGCTGATCACCGAAGTCGAATTTCAGCCGCCCTATTGGGTACACGCGGTTTTGTGGCTGCCGCTCATTCTGCTGGTGACGCTTGGTCCGTTGCGGCCGATGAAGGGCCTGATGATCGCGCTGCAATTTCACCACAAGGCCGCGGAAGGCCGTATTCAAGCCGCCGACAAGCCGTGATGCGCTGCCCCAAGCGCGCTGACACAAGACACGCCGCCGCAGTCACCCTATATGAGGGCTGCATCAGGGCTGCGCCGATCTCGCAGCTTTGGGCGCGACAATGCTGACAGAGAGCCATGCTGACTAAAACGGAACCCGACGCAGGCGGCACGCGCCGCCGCTCGTGGGTCGGCCTTTTGCTGCCGGCAATCATCGCCTTTGTCATCCTCATCGGGCTCGGCGTGTGGCAGATCCAGCGCAAAGCCTGGAAGGAGGGCTTGATCGCCGACGTCACCGAGCGGCTCGCCGCGCCGCCGCAGGCACTGCCGCCCGCACGTGATTGGCCGGCGCTAACCGCTGCAAGCGGCGAATATCGCCGCGTGCGCTTCACCGCGCAGTTCGACAATGACAAAGAAGCTCTGGTCTTCGCCGCAGCGTCAGGCTTTCGCCCTGACGTCGCCGATGCAGGCCCGGGCTATTGGGTGTTCACGCCGGCGCGGCTTGCCGATGGCAGTACCGTCATGGTCAATCGCGGCTTCGTGCCGGACGCGCGGAAGAATCCGCAGTCGCGGCGCGAGGGCGAAGTGTCCGGGCCGGTCGCGCTGGTCGGTGCGATGCGCTGGCCGGACAGCCGGCACTGGTTCACGCCGAACGATGATGCTGCGCATAATCTTTGGTTCGTGCGCGATCCGGAGGCGATCGCGGCCGCAAAGGGCCTTGGTTCTGTCGCGCCGTTCTATGTCGAGCAGGAAGCGCCCATGCCACCCGGCGGCCTGCCGCAGCCCGGCAAACTCGCCGTCAGCCTTCCAGACAATCACCTGCAATATGCGCTCACCTGGTTCGGCCTCGCTGCCGTCCTGGCTGCAACCTTTATCGCATTAGTGCTGACATCTTCGCGCTCTGGTGGTAAGGAACCGCCGTTCTAGACCCCTTTTTTCGCAACGCTGCGGACCCGCCCCCGTCCTCCACTGTTCCTTGTGGAGGCCTGGGTTTTCCTATTATCTGGATGCCGGTTCTGGCCTCTGGAGCCCGGGCTGGTCCTCCCAGTCTCTGGCGAATAGCGTTCGGAATCAATATGTTACACGTCCGGCCTGGACCGTCCGGCCATCTGGGATCGCCACAAGGTGCGCTACGTTTCGACCAGGGGTGCGGCCTCCGCATCCACCTTCGCCGATGTCATGCTCGCGGGTCTCGCCCGCGACGGCGGCCTCTATGTGCCCGATGTCGGCGCTGCGAACTGGCCGCAGCTCGAGCCCAAAACCATCGCCGCTTTTGCCGGCCGCCCTTATGCCGAAGTCGCGGTCGAGGTGATCCGGCCGTTTGTCGGCGATGCCGTGAGCGCCGCCGATCTCGCCCGCATGGCGCGCGAGGCCTATGGCGTGTTCCGCCACCCGGCCGTCGCACCGCTGGTGCAGCTCGACGTCAATACTTTCGCTCTTGAACTGTATCACGGGCCGACGCTCGCCTTCAAAGACCTGGCGATGCAATTGTTGTCGCGGCTGATGGACCATGCGCTCGCCTCGCGCGGGGAACGGCGCACCATCGTTGTCGCGACGTCCGGCGACACCGGCGGCGCGGCGGTCGAAGCGTTCCGCGATCGTAGTCAAGTCGATCTCGTTGTGCTGTTCCCGCAAGGCCGCGTCTCCGACGTGCAGCGGCGCATGATGACGACGACCGATGCCGCGAATGTCAGCGCGCTCGCTATCGAAGGCACGTTCGATGACTGCCAGGCCATCGTCAAAGGCCTGTTCAATCATCACGCCTTCAGCGATCGGGTGCGGCTGTCCGGCGTCAATTCGATCAACTGGGCGCGCATTATCGCGCAGGTCGTCTATTACTTCACCGCCGCGGTGGCGCTAGGCGCGCCACAGCGCAAGCTCGCCTTCACCGTACCGACCGGAAATTTCGGCGACATCTATGCCGGCTACGTCGCCTCGCGCATGGGCCTGCCGATCGATCGGCTGGTGATCGCCACCAATGTCAACGACATCCTGGCCCGCACGCTCGCCACCGGCACCTATGAGCCGCGCGAGGTGGTCGCGACCACGTCGCCGTCGATGGACATTCAAGTCTCGTCGAATTTCGAGCGCCTGCTGTTCGATGCTTGCGACCGCGACGCAAGCGCGGTGCGAGCGGCGATGGGCTCGCTGGCGCAATCGGGGCGTTTCACGCTCTCGGCGCCGGCACTCGCCTATATCCGCGGCTTGTTCGCCGCCGGCCGCGCCGGCGAGGACGAGGTCGCCGCGACCATGCGCACGGTCAAGCGCGAAACCGGCAACTTCGTCGATCCGCATACGGCGGTCGGCATCGCGGTTGCCGAGAAGGAGCCGCGTGATCCTGCCGTGCCGATGGTGGTGCTCTCCACCGCGCATGCGGCGAAATTCCCCGATGCGGTCGAAGCGGTCTGCGGTGTGCGGCCACCTTTGCCCGATTGGCTATCCGACATTAATCAGCGGCCGGAGCGCGTTACAGTGCTGCCGGCCGATCAAGCTGCGATCGAGCGTTTCGTCCTCCAGACGAGCCGCGCGGCGCAGGAAGGAGCGGCAGCATGAGTGTGGAAGTGACGACCCTGAAGTCCGGAATCAATGTGGTGACCGATGCAATGCCGCATCTGGAAACGGCGTCGCTCGGCGTCTGGGTCGCCTCCGGCAGCCGCAACGAGCTTCATGACGAGCACGGCATTTCGCATTTCCTCGAACACATGGCCTTCAAGGGCACGCGGCGCCGCAGCGCTCGCGATATTGCCGAAGAGATCGAGGCCGTGGGCGGCGATCTCAATGCGGCGACCGGCGCGGAAAGCACCGCCTATTATGCGCGCGTTCTCAAAGACGACGTGCCGCTCGCGCTCGACGTGCTGGCCGACATTCTGTCCGAGCCCGCTTTCGACAGCGTGGAATTGACGCGCGAGAAGAACGTCATCGTCCAGGAGATCGGTGCGGTGGCCGATACGCCGGACGATCTCATCTTCGAGCACCTGAACGTGATGGCGTTCCCCGATCAGCCGCTCGGCCGCTCGATCCTCGGCACGCCCAA
Organism: Xanthobacteraceae bacterium; assembly: GCA_036264635.1. Taxonomy (GTDB): domain Bacteria; phylum Pseudomonadota; class Alphaproteobacteria; order Rhizobiales; family Xanthobacteraceae; genus BOG-931. Next base: position 9,397 of record DATAQN010000166.1, read on the forward strand.
GACCGTGCGCTCATTTGATGACACCAAGCTTCGCAAATATCTCACGCGCAATTACAAGGCGCCGGATATCGTTGTGGCCGCTGCCGGCGCTGTCGACCACAAGTCCGTGCTGGCCGAGGTCGAGCGAAGGTTCGGCTCTTTCAATGGTCCGCGCGGCCCGGCGCCCGAGCCGGCGCAGTTCGGCGGCGGCACCCATGTCGAGCGGCGCGAACTCGAGCAAGTGCATATCGCGCTCGGCCTTGCCGGCGTCTCGATCAACGATCCCGCGCTTTACAGCCTGCAGGTCTTCACCAATGTGCTCGGCGGCGGCATGTCGTCCCGGCTGTTCCAGGAAGCTCGCGAGAAGCGCGGCCTGTGCTACTCGATCTATTCGTTCCACGTGCCCTATTCCGATGTCGGCATGTTCGGCCTCTATGCCGGGACCGACGCTGCCGACACCGCGGAATTGATGCGCGTGGTCGTCGACGAGATCGAAAGCACCGCTGAGACGATTTCGGAAGCCGAAGTCGCCCGCGCCAAGGCGCAGATGAAGGCGGGGCTGCTCATGGCGTTGGAAAGCTCGGGCGCCCGCATCGAGCAATTGGCGCGGCAGATGATCACCCGCGGCCGCCCCATTCCGCTCCACGAATTGGTCGCGAAGGTTGAAGCCGTGACGGTTGAAAGCGCGCGCGCAGCCGGCCGCGGGCTCCTGCAACGCGGCAAGCTCGCCACCGCCGTCTTGGGGCTCGGCTCTGGACTTGAAAGTGCCGCAGCGATTGCGGAAAGTCTGATGCGGCGTGCAGCTTGAGGAAATGCTGCTGGCGTTTCGCACGGGGCACGCGCAGGGGTCACCTGATCGTCTTAATGCCAGTCGCATATTGCTCTGATGGCGTTTTTCCGCACCATCAACTTTACCGAGCCGCTCCCGACCATCGAGGGTGACGGCCTGCTGCTGCGCACACCGCAGATGACCGATTACGAGGAATGGTCGGCACTGCGCGAAACGAGCCGCGATTTCCTGGTGCCGTGGGAGCCGACCTGGCCGGACGACGACCTGACCCGCAGTGCCTTCCGGCGGCGGATCAAGCGCTATTCCGAGGATTTGCGCAGCGACCAGGGCTACGCCTTTTTGATCGTCCGCTATTCCGACGGGGCGCTGGTCGGCGGCTTGACGCTGGCCAATATCCGCCGCGGCGTCGCCCAGGCCTGCAGCCTGGGCTATTGGATGGGCCTGCCTTTCGTGCGCCACGGCTACATGACGGCGGCGGTCCACGCCGTCATTCCCTTTGCCTTCGCGACGCTCCGGCTGCACCGGATCGAGGCGGCCTGCATCCCGACCAATGCCGGCTCGATTCGGCTCCTGGAGAAGAACGGCTTTGTCCGCGAGGGTTATGCCCGGGAATACCTCTGCATCAATGGCGTCTGGCAGGACCACCTGCTCTTTGCCCGGCTCAAGGACACCGGCAGACCCTGACCCGGGCGGACACGACCGCGCCCGATCGGTACGGGGGCCAGGGCGGGCCGCCGGCCGCCGGCGCCTTAACCAAGCCCGTCTTAAGTGCAAAATGTCGCCTTGGGATGGCCATGGTTGGCTTGGTATAAAATGCTGGGCATCGCGAGTGAGCAGGGGTCCCGGAACGGGATTATGCTCGGACTGATAGCGATGAGTTGGGGATGTCACGCGACCTTCTATCCATGAAGCCGAGCACCTGCGCACCGGCCGCTTCGCTGGCGGCGCTGCTGCTGATTGCGGGCTGCAGCGGCAGCAGCAATATCGGTACGCCGGTCGCGTCGACCGCAGCACCGACGCCGGCGCCGGGGGCGCCCCAGACCTCGGCCGCGCCGCCGCCAGCCGCTCCGGCAGGTTCGCCATCTTTCAAGGACCGGGTCGCTGATTTCTTTTCGAGCAAGTCCGATAAGGCGCCGCAGCCGGTGGCCAATGCGCAGCCGGACGTGGAATGTCCGTTCATCGATATCCGCCAGGGTGCCTCGACCCTGGTCGTGCCGCCGCCGCCGCCCGATGGCAGTAACGAAGCGATGGCGCTGAAATATCAGGGCAGCTTCGTGCGCGCCGCGCGCGAATGTTCCGTCGTCAATGGCCAGATGGTGATGAAGGTCGGCATTCAGGGCCGCGTCATCGTCGGGCCGGCCGGCGGGCCAGGCCATGTCGACGTGCCGCTGCGCATCGCGGTGGTCGACGCGCCATCCTCCAGCACCAAAGTCATCACGACGAAATTAATTCAGATCCCCGTCGACATCGGCAATGAGAATGGCGCCACGTTCAGCCATATCGAGGAAGGCCTGACCTTCCCGCTGCCGACGCCGAGCTCGGAACTCGGCAACTACGTGGTCTATATCGGTTTCGATCAGTTCTCCGCGCAGCAGAGCGCGCCGAAACCCGCGCCGCCAGCCAAGGGCAAGCGGAAGCCCAACGCGTAAAGCACCGGCGCGCGTGACGGCATCAATTGTATTTCAGATTGAAGGTCAAAGACTCGAGGATCGCCGCCGCGCCGCGCCGCGCCGCGCCGTCAGTTGAGCTTGTTTTTGACGTCGTCAATGCCGCGGGCCAGCAGATCCTCGGCGATCTTGCCTTTGGCCGACACCGCAAGGATCCGCTCGGCGGCGGCGACCGCGGCGTCTGCGGCTGCGGACTTCACATCGGCCAGCGCCTGCGCTTCGGCCTGCGCGATCTTCGTCTCTGCCATCTTGGTGCGGCGGACAACGAACTCCTCCATGCGGCTCTTGGCCTCGGTGGCGAGCCGTTCGGCCTCGGTCTTGGCGCTGGCGATAATGGCCTCGGCTTCGGCCTCGGCCTCGCGGCCCTTGCGCTCGAACTCGGTGAGCAGGGCCTGGGCCTCATCGCGCAGCTTCTTCGCCTCGTCGAGCTCAGACTTGATGCGAGCCTGACGCGTATCAAGGCTTTCGAACACCTTGCGGTAAACGCCAAGATAAGCGAGCAGGGCGAGAAAGCAGAGGAAGCCAAAGGCGACCCAATTTTCGGTTTCCATCATGGTCGTTCTCAGCTTTTGCCGGCGTCGAGCGCGGCGGCGACGTCGTGATCCGCCGGCTTCTGGCCGATCAGCCGTTCGACGATCGCCGCGGCGGTTTCGGCCGCGATCGATCGCACATTGCCCATGGCCGAGGTGCGCGTCGCGGTGATCGATTGCTCCGCCGCCGCGAGCTTCTCGTGAAGCTTGGCCTCGATCAGCTTTTGCTTGGCTTCTGCCTCGGCTGCCTGCTTCTCGCGCGTCGAGCTTGCGATCGTCTGGGCGCGCGAGCGCGCCTCGGCGAGCGACTTCTCATAGGCGGTATGCGCCGCGTTCGACTGCTCTTTCAGCCGTTCCGCGGCTGCCAGATCATCGCTGATCTGCTTGCTGCGATCGGCCAGGATCCCGCCGATGCGCGGCAAGGCGATCCGCGACATCAGCACGTAGAGCAGCACGAAGCTGACGGCCAGCCACAGCAGCTGCGACGGGAAGTGCTCCGACTGGAACGGCGGAAATGCACTGTGCCCGGCGGGCTGTTCGGTATGGGCGGTCGGTTCAGCCATCACTCTGCCTCAGATTGCTCTGCCTTAAGATTTAGAGCCCGAACAGCAGCAGGAGCGCGATCAGCAGCGAGAAAATGCCGAGCGCTTCGGTGATGGCGAAGCCGAAGATCAGGTTGCCGAACTGACCCTGCGCGGCCGACGGGTTGCGCAGCGCGGCGGCGAGATAGTTGCCGAAAATGATGCCCACGCCGACGCCGGCGCCGCCCATGCCAATGCAGGCAATGCCAGCCCCGATATATTTCGCTGCAACCGGATCCATAGAAAACTCCCTTTCGAGTTTGAGAAACGCGGGCCGTCAGTGGCCCGGGTGTATAGCATCGTTGAGATAGATGCAGGTGAGAATGGCGAAGACATAGGCCTGCAGGAACGCCACCAGGAATTCCAGCGCCGTCAGCATGATCACCATGATGAAGGGCAGCGCCGCGCCGAACCAGCCGAGGATGCCGGCGCCGGCCAGCATGATGATGAAGCCGGCAAAGACCTGCAGCGTGATGTGCCCGGCAAGCATGTTGGCGAACAGACGCACCGAGTGCGAAACCGGGCGCGATATGAACGACAGGATTTCGATGAGGACGATCGCCGGCAGGATCAGCTTCGGCACGCCTTTGGGCACGAACAGATTCAGAAAGTGCAGGCCGTTGCGGTAGAAGCCGTAGCCGATGACGATGAAGAAGACCAGCAAAGCCAGCGACGCGGTGACGATGAGCTGGCTCGTCACCGTGAAGGAATAGGGAATGAGCCCGATCAGGTTCGCGAACAAGACGAACATGAACAGCGTGAACACGAAGGGAAAGAATCGCATGCCCTCGGTGCCGGCTGACGAGCGCACCGTATTGGCGACAAACTCGTAGGACAGTTCCGCGATCGATTGCAGCCGGCCGGGGACCACCGCGCGCGGCGCCGTCGCGCCAATCAGGAACAGCGAAATCAGCACCACGATGATCAGCATCAGCAGCGCTGAATTGGTGAAACTGAACTCGTGCCCGCCGACGTTGAACAGCGGCGCCAAATTGTGGATCTGGAATTGCTCGATCGGATCGACCTGCATGGCCTTCGCGCTGCCCTAATCCTTTGTGCCGCCCTAAACGCCGCCGGTGCGGTCTACGCCTAAAGTTTATTCTTTCCGGTTGCCCGGATCTCTCCGGCCAGCCGTGCCGTCGAGGGCATTGCCCGCGATGACGCCCGCGGAGCGCATTACGTTGAGCACGCCCGCCGTGAAACCGAGCAGGAGGAAGATCATCAGCCCCCACGGCGAAGTGCCGATCCAGCGATCGATAAGCCAGCCGAGGCCGGCTCCGACCACAACACCTGCAACGAGTTCGCTGGAGAGCCGAAAGCCCTTGGCGTAGCCGGATGCAGTTGCCGCCCGCTCCGCCTCAGAACTTTCCGAAGGCCGGTCTGGCTTGCGCCTTCGGCCGAGACCTTCGTTGAGCCGCTGCAGCCTCGCGGAGAGAGCTTCGTCGGTTTGCTCTTTGCCCCGATTGCCGTTTTCGCGTGCGTCGCTCATGGTCCCGACATTCGGTCCCGCGGTCCCGACACTCGCGGCGTTCAGCAACGGCAGCGCGCGCGCCACTTGAAGCCGCGCGGACCATACTGACTGGGTTTACTCAAGTCAAGAACAGCAGACCTGGACTAATACGTTGAAATGACAGCGGAACTTCGCTGTGCACAGGACTTTTGGCAAAGCCAAAATGCTGCCCGCCAAGTCTGCTACCCGAGTCCGCTACCAAGTTTCGCAAGACGTTCTAAGATCACTGCTGTTCTAGATAGCGTCGGAGGTCGTGATGATGATCTTGAAAAGTACCGCTATCGTCGGCGCCGGCGTAATTGCCGCCATGGGCGCGGCATTGATTCTCGCCGCGCCGGCTCCCGCAGAGGACGCGACGCCGGACAGCGCCGGCGGCCGCTACATGTTCAACAAGACCGCTGACGGCATGGTGCGGCTGGATACCAAGACGGGCGAGGTCGCGCTGTGCAGCCAGCGGACTGTGGGCTGGGCTTGCACCGCGGCGCCCGAGGATCGCGCCGTTCTGGAAAATGAGATCGCGCGGCTGCGCGCCGAGAACGCCGCGCTGAAGAAGGACATTCTCGCGCGCGGGTTGCCGCTGCCGCCGGGCGTCATGCCTGAGTCGCCCACGGCACAAAACAACGTGACCCAAAACGACGCGGCACAAAAAAACACGTCGCAAAACAGCATTACCGTGCCGCTGCCGAGCGACGCCGATATCGACCGTATGACCGCCTTCGCCAATCGGATGTGGCATCGCTTCAAGGAGATGGTCGATCGGGCCCAGCAGCAGATATTCAACAAGAGCTAGCGCATGATCCCAAAGGAGCCCGCCCTCGCATGTGATCCGAGAGTAGGCTTTTCGGACAAGATCATGCGCAGATAGAAAGTTGCGGTTTTGAGTGAATTATCGGCCGTCAAGACCACGCCGGTCGAAACCATCGCGACGGCGGTCCTGACCGTGGAAACGTCAGGTGAGGGTTTCGTTGAAATCACCCGCGATGCGGCATCGTTTCTTCGAACGGCCAAGGCGCGCGACGGCACCTTGCTGCTTTATCTGCGGCACACCTCGGCGTCGCTGGTGATCCAGGAAAATGCCGACGCCGACGTGCGCACTGACCTGGTGACGGCGCTCAATCGGCTGGCGCCGGCCCGCGCCGGCTATGTGCACGAGGTTGAAGGGCCGGACGACATGCCGGCGCACATCAAGTCCATGCTCAACGGGGTGTCGCTGCAGGTCCCGGTTGCGGGCGGTGAAATGATGCTTGGGACTTGGCAGGGCATTTATGTCGCGGAGCACCGGGCCCGCTCACATCGGCGCGAGGTTATTCTGCAGTTTCTCGGCCGCTGCACTTAGCGCAAGTGCTCGAAAACTATGTTTTCGGGAAAAATATGCTCTCGATCCCTGGAACAGCACGAGTTTTCCGCCAAGCACCCGCGTAAGGGGCGAGGCTATTAAAGAGTTTATGCGATTTTGACATTGCTGGTTTGACTGTCCCGGCCGTGGCGTAACGGCGCAGCTCTCATAGATGCGGTGTAACCGCCTGGCTGAGGGCTCGTTCGGGCCATTCGCCGGGCGTGACGCATAAGGATTGCTGCTTTGGATCGTTTTGTCGGAATGGCCGTATACGCCAAGGTTGTCGACTCCGCGAGCTTTGCCGCGGCGGCCCGACATTTCGGCATGTCGCCGGCCATGGTCAGCAAGCACATTCAGACGCTCGAAGATCGTCTCGGTGTACGTCTTCTCAATCGCACGACGCGGCGCGTCAGTCCGACCGAGGCAGGTCAGGACTATTATGAGCGCGCCGTGCGCATCCTCGCCGACATGGAGGACGCAGAAGCCGTGGCCGGCGACATGCAGACGTCGCCGCGCGGCCAATTGCGAGTGACCGCGCCGACATCGTTCGGCACGCATCGGCTGGCGCCGGCGGTTGCGGATTATCTGGTCAAATACCCGGACGTGTCGATCGATCTGAGCCTCGACAATCCCTATGTCGATCTGGTCGACAAGCGCTTCGATCTTGGCATCCGCTTCGGACATCTCGAGAGTTCGAGCCTGATCGCGCGCAAGCTTTACACGCTTGAGACGTATCTCTGTGCTTCGCCGGCTTATTTGGCAAAGAAGAGTGCTCCGCGTCATCCCGCCGATCTCGCCAAGCACAGATGTCTCGTCTACAACGGCCCCGGCGGGCAGAAACTCTGGCACTTTGTCGATCGCGACGGCAAGGAAGAGATCGCGCATGTTTCGGGGCGCTTCCAGGCCAATAGCGGCGACGTCTTGGTGCCGCCGGCGCTGAATGGCTGCGGCTTATTGATGGCGCCGGATTACCTTCTCGAGGATCATCTCAAGGCCGGTCGCTTGGTGCGGGTCATGCTGGATTACCGGACGCAAGAGACCCCCGTCTATGCCGTCTATCCGAGCCGCAATCCTTCGGCCAAGACGAGAACTTTCATCGATTTTCTCACCGCGCGTTTCGGCCGGGCCAACCAGACCGATCACGGCGATATGGACGACGCGACGCTGCCGCCACCGGACGTGCTGGTTGCAAGGGCAACCGCAGCGAAGGAAAGGCGCGCGAGCTGATCCGGGCTCGCGTTATCGTTCTTTCAACATCAATCATTATTGAAAGCGGCTCGGACCGGCGGGCCAACGCGCAGTTTGCCGCAAAAATGCGGGACAATACGCGCAAATTGCGCCTGCCACCCTGACGACAGGCGGCAAAAATTAGAGCATGATCCCGAAAAGCATGCCCTTGAACTTGATCCGAGGGTGGAAACCGGTTTTCGGAAAAGATCATGCTCAAACGAAAGATCCAGACCTTGATCCGGTTCAATTGAATTGGGTCAAGGTCTAGAGCATGATCCGGAAAAGTGGAAACCGGTTTTCCGAAAAAGATCATGCTCCAACGAACAAACTGGACCATGATCCGATTCAACTTGATCGGATCATGGTCTAGTGCAGATTTCCGCAAAGCGTAGGGAAGTGCGGATGCGCGGATTGAGCATGAAAGCGGATCTCGTGGCGCTTGTCGTTGCGGCCGTACTCTTGGGCTGCGGTGCAGCCTCGGCGCAGGGTGCCGGGCCGCCGCCGGCTGTATCCGTTGTCCCGGTCGCCAATCGTCAGGTGACGGAGACCGGCGATTTCGTCGGCCGCGTCGTCGCCATCAACAAGGTCGACATCGTAGCGCGCGTGACCGGCTTTATCGGGCAGCGCAATTTTACCGAAGGGCAGATGGTCAAGACCGGCGATCTGCTCTTTCGCATCGAGCCGGACACTTACAAAGCCGCGGTCGACCAGCAGGAGGCCAATGTCGCCAAGGCCAAGGCGACCGAGGTCAATGCCAATCTGCAATTGAAGCGCTCGCAGGAATTGGTGAAAAACCAGAACGTGCCCCAATCGACCGTCGACCAGAACTTGGCCATCGAGCAGTCCGCGCAGGCTGACATTCTGCAAGCGCAAGCTCTGCTCGAGCAGGCCAAGATCAATCTCGGCTATACCGAGATCTTTGCGCCGATCGACGGCCGCATCGGCATTGCCAACTACACGGTCGGTAATCTGGTCAGCCCTTCGACGGGGCTCCTTGCGACCATCGTCAGCCAGGACCCGATCTATGTGACGTTCCAGGCGAGCGAGGCCGACGTCATCGAATATCGCAAGAGGGTCGCGGCCTCCACCGACCAGGACCCGCATGTGATCGTTCACATCAGGCTGCCCGACGGCACCATCTACGACCACCCGGGCACCACCAATTTCCTCGACGTTCAGGTCCAGGCCGACACCGACACGGTTACCGCCCGCGCGCAACTGCCGAACCCCGACGGGCAACTCATCCCCGGCGGGGTCGTCGGCGTGATCGTCGAGCGCGGCAAGCCGCGTTATGCGCTGTTGGTGCCGCAGTCGTCCGTGCTGCTCGATCAGGCCGGCCATTACGTGCTGGTCGTCGGCAACGACAAGAAGGTCGAGCAGCGGCGTATCACCACGGGCCCCGATCACGGCAAGGATGTCGAAGTCGAGAACGGGCTCAAGGAGGGCGAGCTCGTCATGGTCGAAGGCATTCAGAAAGTGCACCCGGGCCAGATCGTAGCGGCGAATGTCGTGCCGCAGGATTAGGCCGGAAACTCAAGCAGCCATTCAGCGCAATGTTTTCCAGCATTTTCATCGATCGGCCGCGTTTCGCCATTGTCGTTGCTATCGTCATTACGCTCGCTGGCCTCATCGCCATCTCGGCGATCCCGATCGCGCAATTCCCCGACATCGTGCCGCCGCAGGTCACGCTGACGGCAAATTATCCCGGCGCCGATTCCGAAGTGGTCGAGACCACGGTGGCGCAGCCGATCGAGGAACAAGTCAACGGCGTCGACAATGCGCTCTATTATCAGTCGGCGAGCGGCTCCGACGGCAGCTATACGCTCAACGTCACCTTCGCGCTCGGCACCGATCCCGACATCAACACCGTCAATGTGCAGAACCGCGCCAGCCTCGCCATCCCGCAATTGCCCGACGAGGTGCAGCGCTCGGGCCTGAGCGTGCGCAAGAAATCGGCGGCGCTCTTGCAGGTCATCAATCTCTACTCGCCCAAGACCACCTACGACGCCGTCTATCTGAGCAATTATGCGGTCATCAATGTCATTGACCCGCTGGCGCGCATCAAGGGCGTCGGTCAAGTCCAGTTGTTCGGCCCGCTGAATTATTCGCTGCGCATCTGGCTCGATCCGCAACGGCTCACCGAACTCAATCTGACGCCCAACGACGTCATCACCGCGGTGCAGAGCCAGAACGTGCAAGCCGCGCTCGGCCGCATCGGCGCGGCGCCGGCATCGCCCGACCAGCAGTTTCAGATCAATATCAAGACCAAAGGCCGGCTGACCCGGCCCGAGGAATTCGCCAATATCATCTTGCGTACCAATCCCGACGGCTCGACGGTGCGGATCAGCGACGTCGCCCGGGTCGAGATGGGCGCGCAGTCGGAGGATCGCTACAGCCGCTTCAACGGCGCGCCGGCGGCAGCGATCGGCATCTACCAGTCGCCGGGCTCAAATGCCGTCGAGGTCGCCAAGCAGGTGCGCGATACGATGACGACGCTATCGGCGCGCTTTCCGTCTGATCTCACCTATACGGTCTTCTTCGACACCACCGTGTTCGTGAACGCGACCATCGTCGAGGTCGTCAAGTCCCTGGTGATCGCCATCATCCTCGTCGCCATTGTCGTGTTCCTGTTCCTGGGCAAGCTCAGAACGACGCTCATCCCGCTGATCGCCGTGCCGGTATCGATCATCGGCACATTCGCCGTCTTGCTGATGATCGGCTATTCGGCCAATACGGTGTCGCTGTTGGCGCTGGTTCTCGCCATCGGCATCGTCGTCGACGACGCCATTGTCGTGGTCGAGAATGTCGAACGGGTGATCGAGGAAGAGCCCGAGCTTTCGATCCCTGATGCCTGCAAGAAGGCGATGGCGGAGATCACCGGCCCGATCCTCGCCATCACGCTGGTGCTGTTGTCGGTGTTCGTGCCGGTTGCTTTCACGCCGGGGATCAGCGGGCAATTGTTTCGGCAATTCGCCGTCGCCGTCTCGATCTCGATGCTGATTTCGGCGCTCAACGCGCTGACCCTGAGCCCGGCTCTATGTTCTGTGCTGCTCAAGCGCGGCCAGAGCAACACCGGCGTGATGCGCTATGTGCTCGGCGGCATCGACAAGGCGCGCGACGGCTATGTGGCGATCGTGCGCCGGCTGGCCCGTGTAGCCACGATCGGCATCGTTGTCGCCGTCGGTGTGCTGGCAGTCGCAGTCTTTGTCTTCAATCGCACGCCGCAAAGCTTTCTGCCGGACGAAGACCAGGGTGCGATTTTTGCGGCGCTGCGGCTGCCCGAAGGCGCGTCGGTCCAGCGCACGGAAGCCGTGGTCAAGCAGGTCGAGGACATCGTGCGGCCGATCCCCGGTGTCGAAGGCGTGCTGTCGGTCGTCGGGCTGAATTTCATCGATTATGTTGCCGCCTCCAACCAGGCCTTCTTTGTCATTCGGCTCAAGCCCTATGAACAGCGCACCGATCCGGCGCAAAGCGCAAACGCTATCATCGCCAAGTTGCGGCCGCAGATGGGTGCGATCCAGGGCGCCATCGCCTTTCCCTTCAACCTGCCGCCGATCCTCGGGCTCGGCAGTACCGGCGGCTTCCAATATGTGCTGGAAGCGCTGCAAGGCCAGTCGCCGACCGATCTTGCCGCGGTGATGAACGGGCTGACGGTTGCCGCCAATCAGCAGCCTCAGCTGGCCGGCGTGTTCTCGACCTATGCCGCCGACACGCCGCAGATCTATCTTGATATCGATCGCGACAAGGCGCAGGTGCTCGGCGTGAAGATCAGCGACATTTTCAACGCGCTGCAATCGACGCTCGGCACCTACTACGTCAACGACTTCAACGTGTTCGGCCGCACCTGGCAGGTCAACATCCAGGCCGATAAGCAGTTTCGCGATCAGGTCAGCGACATCGACAACATCTATGTGCGCAACGCCAAAGGCAACATGGTGCCGATGCGAGCGCTCGCTGTCGCCAATCTGGTGCAGGGGCCGCAGACGGTGGTGCGTTATAACGGCTATCGCGCCGCCGTCATCAATGGCGCGCCGAAGCCGCCGGCGAGCTCCGGCGAGGCGCTAGCGGCCATGGAGCGCATCTCGGCCGCGACCTTGCCGCCGGGCTTCAGCTTCGAATGGACCGCAACCGCGCTGCAGGAAAAGAACGCGACCGGCCACACCGCGAGCATTCTCGGCTTCGCCGTGCTGTTCGCCTATCTGTTCCTGGTTGCGCTCTACGAGAGCTGGAACATCCCGATCCCCGCGCTGCTGTCGGTCAGCGTCGGCATCCTCGGCGCGGTCGCCGCGGTTGCGATCGCGGGGTTGAGCTTCGACGTTTACGCGCAGATCGGCCTGGTGGTGCTGATCGCGCTTGCCGCCAAGAACGGCATTCTAATTGTGGCTTTCGCGGTCGAGCAGCGCGAGCTCGGCAAAGATATAACGACGGCGGCAATCGAGGCGGCATCATTGCGCTTCCGCCCGGTGATGATGACAAGCTTTGCCTTCGTTTTCGGCCTGGTGCCGCTGGTCATTGCGACCGGCGCCGGCGCCGCGACGCGGCATGCGGTCGGCACTCCGGTTTTCGGCGGCATGCTGGCGGCGGCTGTGTTTGGCATTTTCATCATTCCGCTGCTCTTCATCACCGCGGAACGCGTGCGCAATTTCGGCAGCCGAGAGAAGTGAAGCGCGGCTCCGCGGTGCAGCGCGACGCTGCACCGCGTGCCGAGACTAATCTATCTCGATTATCCGTTCGGCCAGCACCGCTTGCCTTCCGGGCCGAGGTGATAACCGACCGGGCATGCGCGATTCACCGCAAACGGATGACAGCGGCCGCCGGGGCCGCGCCAAAATCCGGGGCCGCATCCTTCGGCGACCTTGACGATGAAGCTCGAAGAATCGCCGATCGGTGCCGGCGCGACGCCGGCGCTGGCGGCGGTCGCGACACCGAAGACGAGTGCTGCGCTTAACAGAGTTGTTCTGATCATGGGACTTCCTTCCCGGTGGTGTCGCCCCCGGCAGATGTCGCCGCCCCCTTGCACCGAGGTGCGGAACGAATAAAGCAAACCTGGCCATGAACAGCGCCTGAACGGCGGAGCAGGCGGATCAGATTTTGACGTTGCTGGTAATCGGCGGCGGCAACGATTGGCGCTTTTCAGGATTGGCGGTAACATGATGTATCGCGCGTGTTCAATTGAGGCGGGTCTGTGAGCGAAGCCGACATTCATAATTTGTTGATTGCCGACGATCATCCGCTATTCCGCGGCGCATTGCGCGAGGCGGTCAACGGCTTGTTCGATCGCGCCCGAATTGCCGAAGCCGGTACGTTCGAGGAGGTGACCGACATTCTCGAGCGCGGCGGCGATGTCGATCTGATTCTGCTCGATCTGCGCATGCCCGGCGTACGGGGCTTTTCCGGGCTGATGTATCTGCGCGCGCAATATCCGGGCCTGCCCATCGTCGTGGTCTCGGCCAATGACGATCCGGCGGTGATCCGGCGCTGCATGGAATTCGGCGCGTCCGGCTTTATTCCAAAAACGCTCGGCGTCGATGCGCTGCGCCAAGCCGTCGCGCAGGTGCTGCGTGGCGAAGTATGGACGCCGCCCGATGTCGATCTGCACAGCGATGCCGATGCCGAGAGCGCCGCCGTCATCGCCCGGCTCGCTACGCTGACGCCGCAGCAGGTGCGCGTTCTGATGATGCTGTCAGGCGGCCTGCTCAACAAACAGATTGCCTATGAGCTCGGCGTGTCGGAAGCCACCGTCAAGGCGCATGTCTCCGCCATCCTGCAAAAGCTCGGCGTCGAGAGCCGCACCCAGGCCGTCATCGCCGCCGGCAAGATCGAAGCCGGCCAATGGCCGCAAGTGCCGGTGAAAGAAGGCTAGCACTGGCTTGCGGCAACTCAATCGAAAAATCCTTGCGTAGATCGGTGAAGTCAAACTCTTTGCTCGTTCGGTCTGTCCATAGACCTGTCAGGTAGATCTTGGACAGGATCAAGGTGCCGCCGTCGGAATCCTTCCAGGTCTTGCCAAAATCCCCGCCAAGCCAGGTTCTTCCACTGGCGCCATACAGGTTCCATTGGTAAGGGGAATCGAAGACCCGAGCACCAGCCATACGTCTTTTCTATTCTGCCGCCACGCGCTGCACGCGCCACTGCGTGATCAATGCGCGGAGCGAGGCCGGCTTCAGCGGCTTGTTGAGTACATGCACGCCTTCGGCGCGCGCTTCCTCGCGGACATGGCGCGAGCGGTCCGCCGTGATCAGGATCGCCGGCAAAGGGTGATCATTTTGGCGGCCGAGGCGGCGGCGCAGCTCGGCGATAGCGCTGATGCCGTTGCCTTCGTCGAGGTGATAATCGACCAGTAGCCCGTCCGGCTCGATGCCGGAGGCATTGATCGCGGCCAAGGCTTCGGTGAGATCGGCCGCCGTTAGCGTGCGGCAGTTCCAGCCGTTCAGCAGTGTCTCCATGCCGTCGAGGATGGCGCGCTCATTGTCGATGCACAGCACCACTATGCCGTCGAGCCGGCCGATATCGGGCCGCGACGCGGTGCGCGGCTTGGCTGCGGCAATGGCTGTGCTCACGCGCGGCACTTCGATGGAAAAGCGCGAGCCGTGCCGCGCGCCTTGACCGGCATTCGACTGCAGCTTGACCTCGCAATCGAGCACGCGCGCGATGCGCTCGACGATTGAAAGGCCGAGGCCGACGCCGCGCGCCACCCGCGCGCCCTGGTCGAGGCGATGGAATTCCCTGAACACGGCGCGCCGTTTGGTCTGCGGAATGCCGATGCCGGTGTCGTGGACCTCGATACGCAGCTTGTCGCCGCGGCGGCGGCAGCCGACCAGCACATGCCCTTCCGGCGTATATTTGATGGCGTTCGAGATCAGGTTCTGCAACAGCCGCCGCAGCAGCCGGCGATCCGAACGCACGCTGAGACTGCAGGGCACGAAGACAAGCTTCAGACCCTTGGCGCGGGCGATCGGCGCAAATTCAACTTCGAGCCGGTGCAGCAGATCGTCGATGCGGAAATTGGCGAGCTCCGGCTTCATCGCGCCGGTATCGAGCCGTGAAATGTCGAGCAGTGCCGTAAAAATCTCTTCGACCGCTTCAAGCGAGGCGTCGATACTATGCACCAGATCGGAGTCTTCGCCCGCCCGCTGCCGCTCGGTCAGGCTTGTCACATAAAGCCGCGCCGCATTGAGGGGCTGCAGAATGTCGTGGCTGGCCGCGGCGACAAAGCGGGTCTTCGAAACATTGGCTTCGTCGGCTTCGGCCTTGGCGCGTTCGAGCTCGGCATTGAGCCGCGTGAGCTCGCCGGTGCGTTCGCGCACGCGACGCTCCAAGGTCGCGTTGGCCCGTTCCAGCGCTTCGGCCGCTTTCACGCTCGGCGTGATGTCGGTGAACGTGGTGACCAGGCCGCCATGCGGCATGCGGTTGGTCCGCACTTCGACGACCAGGCCGCGATCGGCAAAGCGCTCGAGAAACGGTTCGTCTTCGGATGTGTAATGAGCGATGCGTTCGGCGACGAATTCCTCGGTGTCCTTGCCGTTGCACTCGGCCTGCTGCGCGATATCGCGCAGGATTTCGTCGAGCGCCGTGCCGACGCGGGTGAGGCCGTGCGGCAGGTCGAAAATCTCGCCGAATTGCCGGTTCCAGCACACCAGCGTCAATTCCTTGTCGAACACAGCGATGCCCTGGCGCACGTGATCGAGTGCGGTCTGTAGGATTTCGCGGTTGTAGTGGATCGCGGCATTGGCGTCGTCGAGCAGCTTCAGCGCCGCCTTGGTCGAAACGTTGCGCTTGCGCAGAAGCAGCGACAAAACGAGCCGGGACGAAGCCGCCCCGATGGCCGAGGCGAGCAGATATTCGGCATATTGCAGCAATTGCAGATCGGCCTCCGCCTGCGGCTCGAGACCGATGCGGCGGGTGAAGGCGAAACTGGCGAAGGATTCGCGCGTGCGCTCCTCGCCCAGGTAGCGTGCGACGGTGGTGATCAGTTCGTCGACAGTGACCGAGGCGCGGCGCAGCCGGAAGCTCGGCGCCATCGGCTTGAGCGAGGACGGCACGAACAGGTCCGCCTGCATCTGCTCGATCGCGGTCGGGCGGCGCAGCAGCGAGCAGCAGATATAGAGCGCGACATTGAAGCCCAGGCTCATCAGCACGCCGTGCACGAGCGGCGGCAGGTCGATGCCGAACAGCGCTTGCGGCCGCAGCAAGGCCAGCCCCCAAGGCCCGTCGCTGAGGATGCTCGGGCCCACAATGCCGGCGTCGGATATGCTCGGCAGCAGCAGCGTATAGGCCCAGATCAGGATGCCGCCGCTCATCCCGGCAATGGCGCCGCGCGCCGTGCCGCGCCGCCAGATGAGCCCACCGAACATTGCCGGTGCGAATTGCGCCACGGCGGCGAAAGACAATAGCCCGATCGCCGCGAGCTGTGCGTCGCCGGCCGACCGATAGTAGATGTAGGCCAGCAGCATAATGGCAAAGATGGCGATGCGGCGGGTCGTCAAAAGTTGCGCGCCGGCGTCGCTGGGGCCGTTATTGAGAGCCGCGCGGCGCTTGAGCACCAGCGGTACGACGAGATCGTTCGACACCATGATCGAAAGCGCGACCGTTTCCACGATCACCATCGCGGTTGCTGCCGACAGTCCACCGATAAAGGCGATCAGCGTAACGAGTTCCGAATGCGCCGCGAGCGGCAGCGCCACGACGAACATGTCGCTGTCGACATGACTGGCGGGAAACGTCAGCAGCCCGGCCATGGCGATCGGCAACACGAACAGATTGATCAGCACCAGATAGACCGGGAACATCCATGCGGCGCGGCGGATTTCGGCTTCGCCGTGATTTTCCACGACCGACACATGGAATTGCCGCGGCAACAGAATGATGGCGAAGAACGACAGTGCCGTCATGGCGGCAAAGGGCGCGAATTGCGGTGCGCTGGTCAGCATCGCGGCGACATGCGGCTGCTGCATCGCCCGCGCCAAGAGATCGAACGGGCCCTGGAACATGACGAAGGTGACGAAGATGCCGACCGCGGTAAAGGTCAGAAGCTTGACGATCGATTCGGTCGCGATCGCCAGCATCAGCCCGTCCTGATGCTCGGTCGCGTCGGTATGACGGGTACCGAACAGCACGGCGAATGTCGCCATGGCCAGCGCGACAAACAGCGTAACATCGCCAAGGATCGGCGTGCCGGCAGGCGAAGCGGCGAGGATGGTCGAGACCGATGCCGACACCGCTTTGAGCTGCAAGGCGATGTAGGGGATCATGCCGACGATGGCGATCAGCGCCACCACCGCCGCTACCGCCGGGCTCTTGCCGTAACGCGCCGCGATGAAATCGGCGATCGAGGTGATGTTCTGTCCCTTGGCGAGCCGCACGATGCGGATGAGCAGCGGATAGCCGAGCCCGATCATCAACAGCGGACCGATATAGATCGTGAGAAAATCGAAGCCGGCGCGCGAGGCGATGCCGACCGAGCCGAAGAACGTCCACGACGTGCAATAGACGGCAAGCGACAGCGGATAGATCAGAAGGCGGGACGAGTTGCCGCGCGTGAGCCCGCGCATGCGGTCGCCATAGCTCGCGACCAGAAACAATAGGCCGATATAGGCAAGCGCAATGGCGACGACGATCCACCCTTGCAGCATGACCCGACCTTGAAACCTCCCGTCCAATTATCGGCATTTTGGGGCGCATTGCGCCTGATTTTAGTTAGGTCATCATAGTTCGGCGGTGCTGTCCATTGGCGAGCTATGCGGTTGTGAAGTCTCGGTAAATGAACAAACGCGCGTTGACGGCTCTCGCCGCAGCGGGCATTCATGGGGCGTCAATGCGACCCATCCTTCCGCAACAGCGCGTGCTGGTCGAGACGGCCGAGACGTTGGCGATCGCCATCGCCGGCGCCGTGAGCTTCACCCTGCTCAATCTGCCCGCGGCGTTCATTTCCGGTTCGGTGATCTTCGTCGCCGCCGCGGCGCTGCTCGGCCGCCCGATGCGGGTGCCGTTGCCGCTGGCGCGCGTCGGCTACGTGATCGTCGGCATTTTGCTCGGCACCGTGGTGACGCCCGAGACCTTGCATGGCATCGGCACCTGGCCCGGCAGCATCCTGCTCCTGATGCTGTGTTCCATTGTCATGATGATTGCGACCATGGCCTATCTGCGGATCGTGCACGGCTGGGACTTGTTCTCGGCCCTGTTGGGCGCAAGTCCCGGTGCGATGGCGCAGGTGATCTCGCTGTCGACCGAGCTTGGCGGCGATCTGCGCGCCATTGCCATCGTGCAGACCTTCCGCGTTCTGCTGCTGGTTGTTGGGTTGCCGAATGGCTTGGCGCTGTTTGGACTGGTTGTTCCATCGCTTCCGGCGGTACGTGGTGAGGCGGATTTCGCGGTGCTCGGCCAGATGGTCCTGCTGGTCGCAGTGGCCACGGCCTTTGCGTTGATCTTTGTGCGGCTGCGGTTTCCTGGCGGGCTTATGTTCGGCGCCATGACCGGCTCCGGCATTCTGCACGGCACGGAACTCGTTCAGGCGGCCTTGCCGTTGTGGATCGGTTCGTCGGCGGTGATCACGCTCGGTGCGCTGGTCGGATCGCGTTTCGCCAATACGTCAGCGCGTATGCTGGTCGGCTATCTCGGCGCCGCGTTTGGCTCGTTCGCGGTGGCGATGTCGGTGGCCACGGTCTTCATCCTGATCGTGGCGCATTATTTTCCGTTCTCGATCGCCAATATCGTGATCGCGTTCTCGCCGGGCGCGCAGGACACGATGATGGTGCTGGCGCTCGCGCTGCATCTCGACCCCGTCTATGTCGGGGCCCATCATCTGGCGCGGTTTCTGGTGGTGACGATCACCGTCGGCATCGCCGCGCGGCGGCTGGCGGAAAGGGAAGGGCTAGCGGATAAAAACTCCGCTCATTCCCGCCAAAGCGGGAACAAAGACAAGCGCTGAAGGACTCGGCCCCCGTTACTCCGCCGCGAGCGCGCGCTCTTTCAGCGGCAGGTCAAGCCGCTGCCACACGTCGACCAGAGCTTCAGCCAGCGCATCGATCAACCGGTCCTCGTGATAGGGGCTCGGCGTGATGCGCAGCCGCTCGGTGCCTTTCGGCACGGTCGGATAATTGATCGGTTGGATGTAGATGCCGTGATCCGACAGCAGCAGGTCGCTCGCCTGCTTGCACAATTCGGGATCGCCGACAAAGACCGGCACGATATGGGTGTCGCTCACCATCACCGGCAATGCCGCCGCCGACAGCACCGCCTTGGTGCGCGCGGCGCGATCCTGATGCCGCTCGCGCTCGAAGCTCGATGTCTTCAAGTGGCGGATGGCCGCGGTTGCCGCCGCGCAGACCGGCGGTGGCAAAGCGGTGGTGAAAATGAAGCCCGGCGCGTAGGAGCGCACCGCGTCGATCAGCGCCGCCGAGCCCGCGATATAGCCGCCGAGGCAGCCGAACGCCTTGGCAAGCGTGCCCTCGATCACGTCGATGCGATGCGTGGCGCCATCGCGCTCGCTGATGCCGCCGCCGCGCGGGCCATACATGCCGACGGCATGCACTTCGTCGATATAGGTCATGGCGCCATAGCGCTCGGCGAGATCGCAGATGCGCTCGACCGGCGCGACGTCACCGTCCATGGAATAGAGGCTCTCGAACACGATGAGCTTCGGTCGCGCCGGATCAGCCGCGGCGAGCAGCTGTTCGAGATGCGCCATGTCGTTGTGGCGGAAGATCTGCTTCTCGCAATACGCCTGGCGCACGCCCTCGATCATGGAATTGTGATTCCAGGCGTCCGACAGGATCAGGCAATTCGGCATCAGCTTGGCGAGCGTTGAAATGCCAGTCTCGTTGGAGACATAACCGGAGGTGAAGACCAGCGCCGCTTCTTTGCAGTGCAGATCTGCAAGCTCGCGCTCGAGCTCGACCAGCGGATGGTTATTGCCGGCGATGTTGCGGGTGCCGCCGGCGCCGGTGCCCATGCGCGAGGCCGTCTCGATCATGGCGCCAATGACTTTGGGATGCTGGCCCATGCCGAGATAATCGTTCGAGCACCAGATCACGACGTCTTTCGGCCCGGCCGGCGAATGCCACACGGCATGAGGGAAACGTCCGGCGATACGCTCGAGGTCGGCGAATACCCGATAGCGCCGCTCGCCATGCAGGCGGTCGAGCGCACCGGTGAAAAAGCCCTTGTAATCCATGATTTTGGTCTTTTCGAACTTGGTCTTTTTGCCCGGCGAAGGCCGTCAAGGACAGTCTTTTTAGAGCCGTTCCAGGGAGGTTGTCGAGGTGCCTTTAGGAGAAAAAATGTCGCGCTGATATGCGCTGGATCAAATGTGAGCGAACTGGGCGCCCTCCCGCCGTTCCAAGCGGCCCGGCCGGTTGACAAAAAGATGTATTTTACATACATGTTTTCGGCATCGCGCCGATGCCGGGAGAGGATTGTGCGGCTCACGCTTCATTCCGATTATGCGTTGCGCGTCCTGATCCAGGTCGGGCTCAGCGGCGATCGCTTGACCACAATCGATGAGATTGCAGAGAGCTTTGGTATTTCGCGGCATCATCTGATGAAAGTGGTGAACGATCTCGGCCAAAAGGGCTATCTCGATACGGTGCGCGGGCGGCACGGCGGCATGCGGCTCAAGCGCGAGCCGCACGACATCAATGTCGGCCAGGTCGTACGCGACACGGAAGATAATCTCAACGTCATTGGCTGCCTCGAGCAGCGCGGCTATTGCCGCATCGAACGCGCTTGCGTGTTGCGCGGCGTGCTGCACGATGCCACGGAAGCTTTTCTCGGCGTGCTCGATGCACACACGCTTGCCGATCTGATCAAGCCGCACAAATCGTTGTCGTCGCTGTTGTCGCTGGAGCAGCACGCGGCGATGCGGCCCAACTAGCGGAATCCACATGAGCGCAAGTCACGAGGAAGGCGAGGCCCGCCGCAATCTCTTGGTGGCCGAGATCGTTGAGCGCACCGGCATCGACGAAGCGATGATCGAACGGCTGGTGCGCAGCTTCTATGCCCGCGCGCAACGCGATCCGCTGATCGGTCCGATCTTTGACCGCCACGTCGCGGATTGGGAAGATCATTACGCGCGGCTGCGCGATTTTTGGTCCTCGGTCGCGCTGATGAGCGGGCGATATCACGGCCGGCCGATGGCGAAGCATCTGCCGCTCGGGATCGGCACGCCGCATTTCAATCGCTGGCTGGAATTGTTTTGTGAGACGGCGCAGGAGGTCTGTCCGCCGGCCGCCGCGGCGTTCTTCATCGATCGTGCCCATCGCATCGCTGACAGTTTGGAAATGGGCATTGCGACGCAACGCGGCGAAATCATCTCGCCGCCGTCGCGTCCGACGCGCGCGCTCCTCAAAGAAACGTCATAGACTTTTTGTGTTCATCCGACCGCGGTCCGCGCCAGCGGTGCCGCGCCGGTATGCGCAATGCGCGACGCCTTGAGCCACGGGCTCCACGGCTCAGGGGGCACCAGCCCCTCGGTGACAGAGACCGGGAGGATGCGGCCATCGTCGCTGATGCGGCCGATCATGACCGGCTTGAACAGGTGATTGGTCTTGGCGTCGACCTGGATCGAGAAGCCGGTCGGAGCCGTGAAGCGCCGGCCGCCGAGCGCCGCACGCACTTTATCCACCTCGGTCGTGCCTGCAGCTTGGACAGCATCGACCCAGAGATGAAAGCCGATCCAGGTCGCTTCCATCGGATCGTTGGTCACGGCATCAGGCCGGCCGGTGAAACGCCGCCATTGTGTGATGAAGGCGCGGTTCTCCGGCGTATCGAAAGCGTGCAGATAGTTCCACGCCACATAATGGCCGGCGATGTTCGAGCGCATCAGCGGCGGCAGCTCGGCTTCCGTGATCGACAGCGACATCACCGGAATCTCGGACGCCGAAACTTCCTGGGCCGCAAGCTCGCGGAAGAAATGAACATTGGCGTCGCCGCTCACAGTCGCGATCACGGCAGTCTTGCTGCCGCCATTGCCGCCTTTGGCGAAACGGCGGATGTCCTCGACCACTTGCCGCCAATCGGTTTGGCCGACCGGCGCATAGCGTTCGGGACATTGGCTGACGCCGAGGCTGCCCAGACAGCCTTTGAGCACCGCATTGGTGGTGCGTGGATAGATGTAATCCGTGCCGACCAGGAAGAAGCGGCCGACGCCCTGGGCGCGCAGGAAATTCACCGCGGGAATCGCCTGCTGCGGCGGTGTCGCACCGGTATAGAAGATGTTGCGCGACGTCTCCTCGCCTTCATATTGGCTCGGATAGAACAACAGCGCGTTGTCCTTTTCGACGATCGGCAGCAGCTCCTTGCGCGATGCCGAGCTCCAGCAGCCGAACAGAACCGCGACCTTGTCCTCGTGGATGAGCTTCTTCGCCAGCTCCGGATAGGCCTTCGGGTCGGAATGCGGATTGACGATGACCGGCTCGATCGGCCGGCCCAGGAGCCCGCCGCGCGCATTCTGCTGCTCGATCATCATCACCAGGAGTTCCTGCAGCGGCCGCTCGCTTGCGGTCAGCGTGCCGGACAGGGAATGCATGATGCCGATCTTGATGGCGCCGAATTCAAGGTCGGAGAAATAGCGCGTCACCGCGTCGACCAGCCATTGCGAGCGGCCGAGCAGATCTTCGGCTGTCGCCAAGACACCGTTGCCGGCCTCCTCGACGCTGCCGGCGATGGTGGAGATTTCCGGCAGCACCCCCGCGACCGCGGCCGCGACCTGTTCGGCGCGATTGCCGATGCGGTTGATCTCCTCGGCCTGGTGATCGAGGATTCCGGTGAGCTGCCGGTTGGCATTGCTCATCGTCGTCACGCTCGACGACACGCCGGCGATGGCCTCGACAGTTTTGCCAACGGCCTCTTGGATATCGTGAATTTGCGCGCTGATATCGCCGGTGGCTTTCGCGGTCTGTTGCGCCAGTGTCTTCACTTCGGAGGCGACCACGGCGAAACCACGCCCGGCGGCGCCGGCCCGCGCCGCTTCGATCGTGGCATTCAAAGCGAGCAGCGAGGTCTGCGAGGCAATGGCTTCGATCAGCTTGACGACGGCGCCGATGCGCTCGGCGGCGGCGGAGAGGCTGCGCACTGTCGAATCGGTATGGCCAAGATCGGCGATGGTGCGATCGGTTGCATCCTTGGCGGCCGCGGCTTCCGCCGTGCATTGGACGATCAGGTCGAGAAGCCCCCGCGAGGCGTCCGCCACCGCGGCGACGTCGCGGCTGGCATGGGTGGCGGCGTCGACCGCATGGGCAGTCCGTTGCGACATGTCCTTGTTGCGCGCGCCGAGATTGGCTGTGGTGATGCGGATCTCCTCGCCGGCGGAGGCAAAGGTGCCAGTGAGCTGGTCGATGGTGCCGCGGAAGCGCTGGGTGAAGAAACCGCGATTGGCCTGGCGCAGCCTGGTCTCAGCTTCGCGGCTCTTGTGGTCGACGGCGAGCGCGTCGGCGTCGATCAGCACCTGCCGCATGGTTTCGGCGGCGGCTATGCTTTCGGCGATGGCGCCGCCATGCATTCGGCTCGGCAGCGCGGCATAGCGATCGCCGCTGGCGATCAGCGAAATGGCGCCAATGACGGTGCGCAGCGTCCGCTCGCACCACCAGGCGGCGGACGCCGCGCCGACGATAGCGCAGGCCAGGCCGAGAAAGAGACTGCCGGTTCCCCAGGTCGCCAGCACCGCCACCGTGGCGGCAAACAGAAACGGCAGCACGATCCAGGCCGGCAGCTGATTTTTGTCAGATTCGGCGGCCATTTTCGGCGTCGTTCCGCGGCGGCAAAGGTATTGAAGCGAAAAGTACTGGAGAACGTCTTGAAAGTGCGCATATTCGCTTACCAAATCCTTTCCCAATGCTGCGCTGCACCGCATGAATTGTCGGCAACGCGCTCAAAAAATATGCGCATAATAAGAGCGTGATTTCCGAAGATGATTTTTGCCTAGCGCATGTCCCGGAAAAGTGGGTACCGGTTTTCCGATAAGGACATGCGCCAAATCAAAGTGAAAACCGAGCAGGGCATAGCGAAAAGATGTCAGAACCCGTCACTGGCCTGAACGAAGGCCTCACCGACTACGGCGACAAGGATTTCTCGCGCTATCTGCGCCGCTCCTTCGCGCAGTCGATGGGCTATTCGCGGACGTTCCTCGACAAGCCGGTGATCGGCATCGCTTTCACCGGCTCCGACTTCAACAATTGCCATCGCCATTTCCCAGAACTGCTGGCCGCGGTGAAACGCGGCGTGCTCGCCGCCGGCGCCCTGCCGCTCGAATTTCCGACGATCTCGCTCGGCGAGGTTTTTCTCACGCCGACAAGTCTGAAATTCCGCAACCTGATGGCGATCGACACCGAGGAGATGATCCGCGCGCAGCCGATGGATGCGGTCGTGTTGATGGGCGGCTGCGACAAGACGGTGCCGGCGCAGCTCATGGGCGCGGTCTCGGCCGATCGTCCGGCGATCTCGCTGATCGGCGGCCCGATGATGACCGGGCGGCATCGCGGCGAGCGGCTCGGCGCCTGCACCGACTGCCGCCGCTTCTGGGCGCGCTATCGCGCCGGCGACGTCGATGCCGAAGAAATCTCGCAGGTCGAAAGCCAGCTCGCGGTGACGGCGGGCACCTGCGCGGTGATGGGCACGGCTTCCACCATGGCCTGCCTCACCGAAGCGCTCGGCATGTGCCTGCCCGGCACTGCTGCGATTCCGGCAGTGCATGCGGACCGTCTGCGCGCGGCCGAGGCGACCGGCGTCGCCGCTGTGAAGCTGATCGGTTCGAAGCTGACGCCATCCGTGATCGTCAACGAAAAATCCGTCGAGAACACCTTGCGCGTTCTGCTCGCGCTCGGCGGTTCGACCAATGCGGTCATCCATCTCATCGCGATTGCCGGACGCGCCGGTGTGAAAGTCTCGCTGGACCGGCTCAACAAGCTGTCGGACGAGACGCCGGTCCTGGTCAATCTCAAACCGGTCGGCAACGGCTATATGGAAGATTTTTGTGCGGCCGGCGGCATGGGCGCGCTGCTGCGCGAACTGAAGCCGCTGCTGCATCTCGACTGCATGACGGTGACCGGCGAGACGCTCGGCGAGCGGCTTGATGGTGCGGACAAAAATGGCGGCGACAAGAGCTACGTCGACCGCACCATCATTGCCACGCGCGACAAGCCGCTTGAAGCCGAGGGTGGGCTCGTCGCGCTGTTCGGCAATCTGGCGCCGAAGGGCGCGATCCTCAAACGCTCGGCGGCGGATGAGAAACTATTCGAGCACGAAGGCCGGGCGGTGGTGTTCTCCTCGCTCGCCGACCTCGCCGCCCGCATCGACAATCCGGCGCTCGATGTCGAGGCCAACGACATTCTGATGCTGCAGAATGCCGGGCCGCATGCACCGGCCTGCATGCCGGAAGCCGGCTATCTGCCGATCCCGAAGAAGCTCGCGCAGAAGGGCGTCAAGGACATGGTCCGCATTTCCGATGCGCGCATGAGCGGCACCGCCTTCGGCACCATCGTGCTGCATGTCACGCCGGATGCCGCCTCCGGCGGACCGCTCGGGCTCGTGCGCACGGGCGACCGCATCAAGCTTTCCGTCAAAGCGCGCCGCATTGAGCTCCTGGTCGACGACGCTGAGCTGAAAAAGCGTGCGGCGGCGGCGAAGAGCGTCTTGGAAAAGCCGCAACGCGGCTACTCCAAGCTATTTGCCGAGCAAATTCTCGGCGCCGACGAAGGCTGCGACTTCAAGTTTCTGATGCCGCAATAGTCAGGCCGCCGCGTTTCCTCGGCCGCCGCTCACGCCGTCATGGCCGGACTTGTTCCGGCCGTCCACGTCTTTGGTGTCGGTGCATGCCCGCGACATACGCGAGCGAAGCGACGCCGTTCTTCGAACGGCAATGCGCGGGCATGACGACTTAACAGACGAACGACGCTCTCACCCCTTCGCCACCGCAATCTCGAGCGGAAACTTGTCGACCACTTCGTGACCGCTCTCCGTCACAATGAAAGTGTGGCCCAGGAAAATCCCGAACAGCCCGTCCGCTGTAACCGGATTGGGTTCGGCCATGATCACCATGCCGGATTTCAAGATTTCCTCGAACTTCTCCGCCGATACGTGCTCGGCGACGACATGCGGCTTGCCGGTCACGAGATCGATGCCGTGGCACTGCGTCGGCCGTGACTGATAGCCGTTGTTGCGGAAGAATTTGCTCGCCTCGCGCATCGCTTCGGCTGGCCTGCCGGGCGCGATCTCGGCGACGATCCTGTGATAGCCGGGTAGCGTCACCTCGTGCCAGAACTTCTTCACCATCTCGTTCGGCTCACCGACGCAGATGGGCGAGCCGACCTGCGCGGTATAGCCGCGATAGCCGGCCGCCAATTCCATATTGATGATGTCGCCTTTCTGCAGCACGCGCGCCGAGGGCCGCGGATTGCCAAAGATCTGCGCCGGGTTGTCCATCGGCGTCGAGCCGATGATGAGGAAATCGATATCGCCGCCGCCTTCGAGAATGGCGGCGCCGGCCGCGGCTCGCAGCTCATATTCCTTCACGCCCGGCCGTGCGCGCGCGACCATCGCGTTCATCGCGTCTTCGCACAGTTTGCCGGCCTTGCGTACGCAGTCGAGCTCTTCGGCGCTGTGGATAGACAGCAACTCGTGCAGGAAGCCGACGGTGAAGACGAGCTCGGCATCGGGCAGGTTGTCGCGCAGCACGTTGAATTGATTGACCGGCAGATAATCGCCGTGCCGCGGATCGATCTCCATCAGGCCAATGCGCCCGCGCTCGAGCTTCAGCTCGCGCAGCCGCTCCACCATGACATCGGCATAGCGTCCGTTGCGGCTATGGCGCACGTCCCTGACCGCGACCTCGACCTGCCGCCGCACCGCTTCGGCATGCGTGCCGCCCATCGAATAGATCATGGTCGGCTCGCCTTCGAGCGGCACCAGAACGTAGCTCGACAGCGCATGCCATTCCCAATGTCCGGTCAGCCACAACATGCCGCCGCCGAAGCTCCAATGGCTCGGCCCGCCCGGCACGATGACGGCGTCGAGTTTCTCGTCGCGCATCTTCGCCCGCAGCGCCTTGTAGCGGCGCTCATATTCGGCCTTGGAGAACTGCTCCCACACGCAATCGCGGTAATAGGGCGTGTCGCGCATATTGGCGAAAGGCAGCGACAGGTCGAGCTTGGTGCGGACGACGTCCCACGGCTGCGGGCCGATGCGGGGCGGGTGGATCTCGGTATTCATGGATGTTTCCTTTTGGACGTTTGCTCTTGCGTTTTCGGATTTCGAGCCAATGAACGGAGAGTTCAACTATAACTCAGCGGCGGGGTCGATAGCGTGACGAGATGTGTGCCGCTCATGAAGAGCGATAATGTCGTCGCCGTCTATCCGATAGAAGATGACATAGGGATATCGAACGACCGGCACGCGCCCATGCCCCGCATCGTCGACGAGGCGGCCAATCTGAGGAAAGAAACCCAAAGTATCGATGGAAGACTTGATGGCGGCCAGCACCTTGGCGGCGCCGGCGGGGGTTCGTTCTATGAGATATGCGGCAATGCTAGTGAGATCACGTAATGCGCGCGGCGCATAAACGGCATTCATAGGCCGTGCGAGCGCCAAAAGGCTTGAACGGTTTCAATCGGCACGCGTTCACCCCGCGAGATTTCCGCTTCCGCTTCGGCAATGGCTTCCGCTTCGTCAGGTGTAAGCGGTGTTGGCGCGCCTTCGGCCAGCGCCAGCATCAGACGCGCGATGTCGTCCTGCGTTTCTGGTGGCAGTTGGCTGATGGCAGCAATTGCCTGTTGAACGAGCTTGGTCACGGACAGTCTTCCTTTGTCCCCAATATACCGCATTTCTTCGACATCCACTACGACGCCTCGGCGCCAATGAGACCGATCCTAGCGCTTCACCCGCACGCCCTGCCGCTCCAGCCGCGGCAAGACCTCGTCGCAGAAATACGGCACCTCGTCGAGAAAATTGACGAATGACACCCCGATGCCGTGCACGCCGGCCTGGCTGATCGTGGCGAGTTCTTCGGCGACGCGATCCGGTGTGCCGACGAATGGGTAGCCGCCCACGGCATTGGCGGCGAAGTAGCGGCGCTTGGCGTAATATTCGTCCGGCGGCATGGTTTGCGGCGTCATGCCTTTGTTCGCCAGCATGCCGTCGAGCGCGCCCCAATCGGCATTCTCGACATTGACGTGCTGATAATAATCGTCCGCCTCTTTCTGCGTCGGGCGACAGATCACCTGACCGACGGTAAAGACTTCAATTTCGCGGCCGAGATTCTTGGCGGCACGCTTGATCTCGCTCACCTTGGCGGCGTTGGCCACAAGCGACGTGCGGGAGCCCGCCGTCGCCACGAAGAACGCATCGCAATTGCGTAGCGCAAAAGCCTGGCCGACATCGGACGAGCCGGCATTCATCAAGAGCGGCCTGGTGTCACTGTAAGGCTTGGGAAAGGCGCGCCCGCCTTTGAGGTGAAAGAATTTTCCGTCGAAATCGAACGTGCCGTCATTGCTCCAGGCCTCCTTGACGATGTCGACCCATTCCTGCGCGTATTCGTAGCGCGCCTCATGTTCGCGCTGCTTCACGCCGAACATGTCGAATTCGCCTTCGTTCCAGCCGACCACGATGTTGACGCCGATGCGGCCCTGCCCGATGTGATCGGCGGTGACGAATTCCTTGGCCGCGATCAGCGGATGAAACAGCGGCGCGTGCACCGTGCCGAATACGGTCATGTGCTTGGTGGCGCCGAGCAGCCCCACCGCCCAGGTGATGGTTTCGAGCGACCGGCCGTGGAAATCGGTATTGCCGCCATAGCCCTTCCAGCGGGCGATCGGCAGTATGAAGTCGAGCCCGGCTTCGTCGGCGAGTTTCGCCAGCGCCAGGCAATCCGGCCAGCTCGCCGACCAGCGCTCGGGTACTGTCGTGGCGGTGCGCCCGGACGAGCAATTGGCGCCAAACAGCCCGATCTTGAGGGCATTGCTGTTGTACATGGCTATTCTGCTTTTTAACGATGCGCCGGGCGCCAACATCGCGGTCTCCCCTGTGTTTTTCGCGTTTCCTGGCAGGCTAGCACCGCGTCGCCGGTATGGAAATTTACCAAATCCATACTTCCTGCATGGCAATACCTCGTTGAGGGAATGCCCAAAATGCCGTCCGATCGACTCCGCGAGTGGCTCTCGGCCCTGTTGCGGCCTGCCCAGCTCCTGGGCATCGCAATGATTGCCGTTCTTTGGATCGGCCTGTTCTATCTGCTTTCCGATCATCACGGCTCTCTGGCAAATCCGGAGCAGCGGCAAGCGATTTTTGTCCCCATCGTCGTCCTGCTCACCTTGCTCGAGCTCGTCATCATGGCCGCGAGCATCCGCCGCCAGCTCGCGGTCGAGCAGACCAATCTGCGCTTCAACACCGCGCTGGAAAATCTGACCCACGGCCTGTGCATGTTCGACGACGACAAGCGGCTCGTGGTGTGGAACGAGCGCTATGCCAATCTATACAGGCTACCACCGGAATTGCTGAAGGTCGGCGCGCGCCATGAGGACATCATCGGCCATCGCGTCACCCACGGCATCCTCAAGGGCGAGACCAGTGCCGGTGCGGTCGACAAGAAGCTCGGCGCGCTGGAAAAGATGTCGCAGAACAAGATTTCGAGCCGGATGGATGAACTGGCCGATGGCCGGCTCATCCGCGTCACCCGGCAGCCGATGCGAGGTGGCGGCTGGGTCGCCACCCACGAAGACATTACCGAAAAGCAGCGGCTGGAGAACCAGCGTGAGACCATGCTGGCGCAAGAGAACCGCCGGCTGCTCACCGAAAGCGCGATTGATTCCTTCCGTAACCGCATCGAGGAAATGCTCGGCACCGTCAGCGCCTCGACCAATGCGATGAAGTCCACCGCCAATGCGCTGATCGTGTCCTCGCACGAGACCACGCAGCACGCCGAGGGCGCGCTCAAGGAATCCGGCGAGGCTTCCGCAAACGTCACGCTGGTCGCGGGCTCGGCCGAGCAATTGTCCGCTTCGATCGCCGAGATCAACGGTCAACTGGCCCAGACCACGCAGCTTGTCGCCCACGCTGTGGAAAAGGCCCGGGCCTCGAACAGCGAATATGCCGGCTTGACTTCGGCGGTCGAGAAGATCGGCGATGTCGTCAAGCTCATTCGCAACATCGCCGGGCAGACGAACCTCCTGGCGCTCAACGCCACCATCGAGGCAGCACGCGCCGGCGAGTCCGGGCGTGGCTTCGCGGTCGTTGCCGCGGAGGTGAAAACGCTTGCGGTGGAGACCGCGAAAGCGACCGAAGAGATCGCGCGGCACATTCTCGCCGTGCAGGAATCGACCGGCGGCGCGGTGGAAGCCGTGCACGGGATCGAGGAAAGCATGCACGAGATCAACACGCATGCCTCGAGCACCGCGGCTTCGGTGCAGCAGCAGAACGCCGCCACCACCGAGATCAGCCGCAACGCCGCGAATGCCGCGCGCGGCACGGGCCTCGTGCTTTCTGCACTCGGCAAGGTGTCGGGTGCGGCCGCGCAGACGCGCAGCGCCGCCGAGACGGTGCTCAATGCCTCGACCTCGGTTGACACCTCAGTCGGCAAATTGCGCGACGAGATCGAAGGCTTCCTCAAGAAGGTCGCGGTCTGATCCCGACCCGGTTGGTTGCGAAGCCTTTGGCGTTTCTTATTTCACGCCGGATAGGTCGGCGTTCCAGGACAATGTCCCGATGATCGCGGGCGTGCAGTCGTTCGATCCGAGGCCCACCGGGGCGGTTCCGGTTATCAGATTGCAGTTTTGCTTGGACAGCGTGGTCGCGAAATAGCGCAGATCAAATGTCAGGGCGCTGTAAGTGTAGGAAAAACCGAGGTTCCAATAGGTGTAGTCGGGCAGCTTGGTGGCGGCGGTCAGCGCCGTTGCTCTGGTGGTGCCGAAGCTTTGGCGGCCGAGCTCGCCCGAGAGCGACAGGCCTGAATCGAAAGTGTATTTGGCGTTGATCGAGTTGAAATTTTCCCAGGCGCCGGTGCGGCTGTAATCGGGCGCGTAATACGCGTTCAAGCCGATTGTAAATTTGGAGGTGAGGGCGTAGCGCGGAGTGATGTAATATTCCGCGTAAGACGTCTCGATCTCGCTTCCCGGGTAGCTGAAATACGCGACGCCGGTCTCGACGGTGAGCGGCCCAAAGACCGGACGAATGCCGGCATAATCGGTCATCTGAAATTGAGAGAGCATCGGCATCTTGACCGATGCGCCGTTTATGCCGGCGAAGAGAATGTTGTATGTCGCCTCGAAATTGACCGAGGCGCTAGGCCTGTGATCGGACAGCGTATAGCCGCGGTAATTATAGTCGCTGGTGATCGATGCGCCGGCATTGATGTCGAATGCGGACGTGGACTCTTTTGCCGGCTCGAGCTTCGTCGCTGTGGATGGCGCAGGCGGCGTTCCGCTGTCAAATTGCTGAGCGCTGGCCGCCGCCGAATAAATGCCGATAGCCGCGACTGCCAGCGCTCGCGCCAGCGGCCGCCGCGTTGGCCGCAAACTGCACCTTTGCGCCGTCAACCTGCTCATCGCACTGCCGCGGACCCGCTTTGACAAGCCGTGCAGGCAAATATCTCGCAAAGCACGTGCCCAAAATCGGCGTGCCTGAAATCGGCAGAGCTCATCCGCCTGCGTTGAAGGCCCTGTCAGCGAATCAAAGCGACACGCGCTAGTTTAGCTTATCATTAGGGCTGGCAAGTTACGACGAACAACAAGACAGGTAATATCGTCGGCCTGAACGGCTTCTGCCGAGAAGCGTTCGACGTTGGCGCCGATAACATCAATTCCCGCGGCGACAGGCGCTTGGTATGACGAGACACGACGAACGTCCGCAGCGTTGGCACGCGTTTTCGGCGCGAAGTCTTGTCGCGGCACTTGCGATCGCCCAGGCCTGCGGCAGCGTGACGAGCAGGGCGCAGTCCGCGCCGCATCCGTCGCCACCGGTCGAAAATATCGGTTCAACAATCGAGAATCTTGCGCCCAGTCGCGGCGCCGGTCTGTATCCCGTATTCACATCGGTGGATCTTCACGCGGGCTCCTCGGCGGCGCGCCAAGCGCTCATCATCATCCACGGCAGATTGCGCAATGCTTCCGACTATTACGCGACCGGGCTGGCGCTCGCACAAGCAGCGGGCCCGGCGGGTGAAGCAACCGTTGTGGTGGCGCCGCAATTTTTGCTCGAAACGGACACGACGGCGCATCATCTGTCCGATGGCTACTTGCGATGGCGCAGCGGCTGGGAAGAAGGCGCGTCTGCACTGAGCCCCGCGTCGTCGCATTCGGGCGACCCTCCAGCCAGTTCGTATGATGTGCTGGATGACGTGGTGGCGAAGCTATCGAATGCGTCGGTCTTTCCCGCGCTGAAGAGAATTGTCTTTGTCGGTCACGGTGGTGGCGCGCAAATGCTTGCGCGCTACGCCATCGTGATGCGGCCGCAACCGGGTCCGCCCGTCAGTTTTGTGATCGCAAATGCGGGTACGTATCTCTATCCCGTGACGGCGCGTCCTGTGCCGCTCGCCTGCGCGGATTTCAATCTGTGGAAATATGGATTGGACAAGCCGCCGCCTTATGTTGGTGACACAAGCAAGATCCTGGAGGGCCTGGCGGCGCGAGACATCACGCTGCTATTGGGTGCGAACGACAGGAAATCGACCGGCATCTTGGATCAGTCCTGCGCGGCAAGAGCCCAGGGACGCAACCGGCTCGAACGTGGACGGAATTTCGCGCAGCAGCTGACCGACAGCGGCGTGGCCCCGCGGCTGAAATACCTCGTTGTGCCGGGCGTGGGTCACAATGAAAAAGGCATGCTGCTCTCGAGCGAGGCTGGCGCGGCAATTTTTCCGGCCGGCAACGCGGCGCGCTGAGGGTCATCCGCTCCCGTAAGGCGCGGGAAGAACCGTCGCATTTCCCCTCTAAAATCGCATCTCATCGCCGCGATTCATTAATCATCGGCGGCGGTGTTCACTGCAACGCAGTGGTGTCATAGTTCGATTTTAAATATTATGGGTTGCGGCCGCCGCAGCGGCCAAAATGGCAGGGAATCATGGACAATCTTGGCGATCACATCGTCGGCTACGGCATCTGGGCCGTCGCCGCCATCGTCCTCATCATTCTCATTCGCATGGCGAATGTCATCCGCTACATCCCCAACAATCAGGTCGGCATCGTCGAAAAGCTCTGGGCGGCGCGGGGATCGGTCAAATCGGGATTCATCGCGCTGCACGGGGAAGCCGGATTCCAGCCGGACATCCTGCGCGGCGGCATCCATTTCTTTCTTCCCTTTATGTACAGCATTCACAAGTCCGACCT
>DATAQN010000200.1:0-213988 GCA_036264635.1 Xanthobacteraceae bacterium
CCTCCATATCAAAAAACGTCAATGCCGCGCTCTCGGAGGGGCTGATCTTTGATGGTGTCAAGAGGCTACTCGCATCAAGGCAGCGTACGAATCAGCGTTGTGCATAAATGTGGAAAACTGGCCTCCTTGCGCTTCAGCGTAGCCGGGCACGCGACAATGGCGCGAGGAGCATCGCAAGCGAGTGCTGGGCGAGTGAGTTATCGTCGGCGCTGTGGCGGCTCTCTTTAAGTTCAACGCCCCGAATCGCTCAAGGCGCAGACGAAGCTCGGTGTGCGCAGTCGGATAATCTGTCACTCACCCGATTGGCAGCAGAGTGCTTAGCGTGATTCTCGCATCGCCTCTCATTGCAACGCTGTCTTTGAATGATCCGAAGCTAGTACGATCAAAAGATTTGAAGCCGCTTGAGCCGTGATCCCGCTGCCGCCGCAAGGTCTCAAGCCGCTGCAAGTTCTCCAAGTGGAGCATGAAGATCTCTGCGAGCATCGCGCCCTCCATCTTCGGTTCCTTGCCGGATGACCTTTTTGTGACAGATTAGTTGCAAAATTGTTGTGACGGAACGCACATTTTTTCCGTTTTGATGCAGATACTTACCGGAACGTTTCCTATGAACCCCGCCCGCCGACGGTCGCAATGAAATGGGTGCCATGGAGGAAGTCCCCGGGGCGCTATGGTATTAGGGGCCGCGGCCCTACATACCTGTGGAGCCCCGTCGCCCGCCGGGTGTTCGGCACAGATAACCTGGTTCATCTCTCCCAGGGTGGCGGGGCTCGCCGTTCACGGGGCCGCGTGTAGCCCAAATATCCAATTCAAGAACGCGTCGAACTTGTCCGGATAGGCGCCGAAATAGAGCACGGCGACCAAAGGGACCATGATCAGCACAACCTCCAAAGTGTGCCTGGCAATTTTCCGCATTTGGGCCATTGGCTCGGAATATGAAGTGTCCGGCCTAACTGTCGAGCCACAGCTGCCGCAGCTTCCGCAATTCCGGCCGCAGCCAGATTAGAGCGATCCGCCGGCGCTGGCTAAGGGGATCGGCTTCGACGTGTTCAGCGGCCGGTGGATGATGGCTCCGCTTCTAGCCAGAGCTTCCGCTCGGCCACGTGCTCCCACGCATAGGTCCAATCTGCCCAAAACGTGTATAGCGCTCTCCAAGCTTCGCCTTCGCACAGATCGGGGGCCCGGACGGTAACTGAGTTGACCAATCCGTCCGCATATAGAACGTCCTCGTGGCCCCGCATCATTCCGCCATTAAAGGCCTCCGCAAACAGCACAAAGAAGTCGTGCTTGTACGGGTCTTGGTGGATCGACCCGCGCAATCCTTCTTTGTGCTGGCGCAGGAGTTCGATGACTCCGTCTACAATTTCATCCTTCGTCATGGCGTGCGTTTTCCCGGTGCGATTGCCATGGACCCAATCTCGGACCCAAACTCCCAACCACGCGATAGAACTAGTTGGACAGAGTGGAAAGTGCGCGGCTCACAAAGCCTGTAAATCTGGACTGTTGAGCATTGAAGCGCACGCTATCAAACAAAGCCTCGCGTCTTTCAAGACCGGTGCCTTAAACCACTCGGCCACCCTTCCATCTGGTTGATATAGCTACATAAATCGATTCTGCGCGAAGTCCAAAAGACTGCGTTGCTACCATTTTGCCGCCGCATCGCTCGGGGAGCCGCCGCTATGTGCACCGCCGCGTCCGAAAAGGGAAGTGAGTGCATGCGGCGGTCCGATCCATGTTGGATTTCGCCGGGAGTTTTTCAGCGGATTACCACTGTGGCTCTGGCCCATAGGCGATCGTCTTGAGCGCCTTGTTCGCGTCCCGGCAGGCAGGGATGACATCGGCGGCTCAGGGCGGGCGCCGCTGGTTGAATCGCCGAACGGCAGTTGAATTCGATATCTCAAAGCGAGATGGCAACCATCGCAAAATTGATCTTGTTTTGGCATAGCAGCGGTTGATGCTGAACCCATGGACGAGCGGGTCGCCAACGCCCGCACCAAAAAAACAAGTCCAGGGGAGGAGTATCGGCCGGTGAACGCCATCGATCTCGAGATCATCCATCAGTCGACCTTGCAGGTGGCGCGTGAGCTCACGCTCAACATGTTGCGCACCGGCTATTCGACGATCATCAAGGAAAGCCAGGACTTCACTTTCGGGATATTCGACAGGTCCGGGCGGCTGGTGGCGCAGGGCGTACCGCAGCCGTTGCACATCGGCCCGCTGGCTGCCCAGGTGAACGAGATCCGCCGGGTCTTCGCTGGCCGGATCAAGAACAAGGATGCCTTCATCGTCAACCACCCCTACCGCGCCTGCCAGAATCACGCGACCGACGTGACGCTGATCTCGCCGGTATTCGTTGATGACAAGCTGGTGGCCTTCATCGCCAACATCGCCCACAAGCCCGACCTCGGCGGCAAGGTTCCCGGGACCAATAGCGGCGATGCGACCGACCTTTTCCAGGAGGGCCTGTTGATCCCGCCGCTCAAGCTGCAGCGCGAGGGAGAGCTCAACGAGGATCTCAAGGAGATGATCTGCTCCAACACCCGCACGCCTGAGGTGACCTGGGGCGACGTCAACGCCCAGCTCCAGACCAACAATTACGGACTGGAGAAGCTCGGCGAGTTGTTCGCCAAGCATGGCGTCGAGACCGTGCTCGGATGCTGGGACCAATGGATCGACATCGTCGAGCGAGAGCTGCGCCGCGAGATCGCGAAAGTACCGGACGGCATCTATGGGCCGGAGACCGACTGGATCGACGATGACGGCATCGACAAGGACAAGAGCTATCGCATCAGTGCCACGCTCGAGGTCAAGGGGGACACACTCAATTTCAAGCTCGACAGCGACGGCCAGGCGCGTGGGCCGATCAACCTTCGCCCTTGCGTCTCACGCAATTTCATCGAGTGCCTGGTGAAGATGGTGTTCGCACCGAAGCTGCCGGTCAATTCAGGCCTCAGCCGCGTCGTGACCGTGACCTATCCGCCGGAAGGCTCGCTGCTCAATCCGCGCTTTCCGGCGCCCGTCAATATGTACGTACGGCCGAGCCAGATCACCACCACGGTGGTCATGCGCACGCTGGCGAAGGCCGTACCTGGCCGCGTTCCTGCTCCCGGCAGCGCAGCTGGCGGCTCGCTGAGCAGCGCCGGGCGCGACCCAAAGACCGGCAAGTGGTTCGCGCAATATGAAATCTTCAACGGCGGCACCGGCGCGCGGCCCAACGGTGACGGCGTCAGCGCAATGGACGAGCTCGTCATTAATGTCATGAACACGCCGGTGGAGGCGCTCGAGACTGAATTCCCGGTTCGAGTCGAGCGCTACGAGTTGGCGCAGGACTCGGCCGGCGCCGGGATCTATCGCGGTGGATTAGGTACGCGCCGGCATTGGCGTATCCTGGCCGAGGAATCCGCGATCAATCTGCGTAGCGATCGCTTCAAATATTCCTCGCCGGGCCTGTTCGCCGCCAAGCCGGCTAAGCCCTCCAGCGCATGGCTCAATCCCGGCACGCCGGAGCAGCGCGAGCTGAGTTCGAAAGTCGCGGGCCTGCGCGTCAAGCGGGGCGATCTCGTCTCCTGGGAGCTGGCAGGTGGCGGCGGCTGGGGCAATCCCTTCGAACGCGAGCTCGACCGGGTGCTCATGGACGTGCTCAACAACTACGTCTCGATTGAAGGCGCGCGGCGCGACTATGGGGTTGTGATCGATCCCCATACCATGACCATCGACATGCGCGCGACCGTGCAGTTGCGTGGCGCGCCGCGGCCTCTGCGGGAGGCTGGGCAATGACTATGCGCATCGGCATCGACGTCGGCGGCACCTTCACCGACGTCACCGGCTTCGACGACATCGCGACCAAGGTCACGCTGATACGCAAATACTCCTCGAACCCGGCCGAGCCGATGCGGGTCATGGAGGAGATCGCCGACGACCTCGCCCGGGACTACGGCCCAGAGGGCGTCTCGCTTGTGCTGCACGGCTCCACGGCGGCGCTCAACACGTTGCTTGAGGGCAGGGGCGTCAAAGTCGGCCTGCTGACCACCGCGGGCTTCCGCGATGTCTACGAGATCGGCCGTCAATGGCGCGGTGACGATGTCTTCAATATCTTCGCGCCGGCCCCGAAGATGCTGCTGCCGCGCCGGGCGATCTTCGAAGTGCGCGGACGGCTGGGTCCTTCGGGGGAGGAGATCGAACCGCTCGACGCCGGCGATGTCGAAGCCGCCGTCAAGGCACTCCTTGCCCAGGGCATCGAAGCGATCGCGGTGGCTTTCCTCCACGCTTATGCCGACCCTATGCACGAGATCCAGGCTGGCAACCTTATTCGCGAGCTGGCGCCGGACATTTATGTGGCACTTTCGAGCAACGTGAACCCTGAATGGCGCGAATACGAGCGCACCGCATCCACTGTTGCCAACTGCTATATCGGGCCGCCCGTCTCGCGTTATCTTACCGGTCTTGAAGAACTGCTGCACCAGCGCTTCCCGGACGCGCGTGCGCTGATGATGAAGTCGGATGGCGGCGCCGGCAGTGCCGCCATGCTGTCCAGTCGGCCGATTCAGATCGTCATGTCGGGACCGGTCGCAGGCGTCATCGGCAGCCGCTATCTGGGCGACATCAAGAAAATCGACAACCTCATCACCTTTGACACCGGCGGCACCAGCTCCGACATGGCGGTGATCCCTGGCCGGCCGCTCTACAAGACCGAGATGACTGTTGCCCGGCACCCGCTGCGCACGCAGACGGTCGACATCGACACGATCGGCGCAGGCGGCGGCAGCATCGCCAGCGTCGAATTGGGCGGCGTGCTCAAAGTGGGTCCGCAGAGCGCAGGCGCTCGACCTGGGCCTGCCTGCTACGACCGCGGCGGCACGCTGCCGACCCTCACCGATGCGTTGGTCGTGCTCGGCCATTTGAGCTCGACCGCGCTGCTCCAGGGTGAGATGCCGGTCGCCGCAGACAAGGCGTGGCGGGCCGTGCGCGATAACATATCGCTGAAGCTCGAGCTTAGCGATGTCGAGGCCGCATGGGGCGTCCTGACTGTGCTGGTTGCCAATTGCGTGAGTGCCATGCGGACCATCACGGTGGAGCGAGGCTACGATCCGCGCGAATTCACACTGGTGCCGTTCGGCGGCATGGGACCGACAATCGCCGGCACGATTGCCGCCGAGCTTGGTATTGGTCGCATATTGGTGCCACGAGATCCCGGTACCTTCAGCGCCTGGGGCATGCTGGTCACCGACGTGCACCAGGAAAAGACACGCACCAAGCTGGTCTCGCTGGAGACCGTCACGCCCAGGGAGATCGAAGCGATCTTCACCGAGATGGAGGTCGAGGTCAGGCGCGATCTCGCGCGCGAGAATTTTCCGCCCGAGCGGCTGCACACGCTGCGCACCGCCGGCATGCGCTATCGCGGCCAGTCCTATGAGGTGGGTGTGACGTTAGGACATGTCGCGTCCGCCGGCGATCTCGCCCAACTTGCGCAGCGTTTCCACGAGGCGCATCGGCGGCGTTACGGACACATGGCGGAAAACGAGACCATCGAGATCGTCAACTTCAAGGTCACTGGCGTCGGGGAGATCGACAAGCCCGTGCTAACCCCCGTCGCAGCCAGCGGAGGCGCGCGCGCAGCGCCGATTGAGAAACGCCGCGTCCACTTCGGGGCGCGCGGAGCACTCGAGGCCGAGGTCTATCGTCGGGTCGACCTCAATGCCGGCGATCGCATCTCGGGGCCGGCAATCCTGGAAGAACCGACGTCCACTGTCGTGCTCTATCCCGGGCAGATCGCCGAGGTCGACAGCTATCTCAATCTCGAAATCACGTTAAAAACTTAGTCACCGGATCCGCATCCGGCGGAATAGACCAGTCCTGGAGCAACCAGGCAGTCGAACAACGGCCGCCGGAAAGCGGCTGAAGGAGGAGGGGAAGCACGTGAGCCTGCCCGCGACCGTTGGCAGTAACGTATCCGGCATGCTTCGCTCGCGCCCAACGGCATCTTTGGGCACGCGCCGCTTTCTCATCGGCGCCGGGACCGTCGTCGGCCTGCTGGCACTGTGGGAGGCGGCCGCCGATCTGGCCTTCGTTAATCCGATGCTGATCTCTTCGCCCTCACGTGTGGTCGCCGCCGGTATCGAACCGTTCGCCTCGGGCGACATCTGGCAGGACATCAAGGTCAGCGCGCTCGAATTTGCGTGGGGCTATTTCGCCGCTATCGTGGTCGGCATCCCGCTCGGCCTTGCCACTGGTTGGAACAAACGCGTCAATTATCTGTGCGGGCCATTTATCGACATGCTGAATGCGGTGCCGCGCGTCACTTTCCTTCCGATCCTAATCTTGTGGTTCGGCATCGGCATCTGGTCCAAGGTCGCGGTGGCGTTCCTGGGCGCGGTGATCCCGATCGCGATCGCGACGCATACTGGCGTCCGCACCAATGAGGCGCGCTTCATTCGGGTCGCGCGCAGCTTCTGCGCCAGCCGTACCAAGTTGTTCACCAGCATTATTCTGCCCGGCACCGTGCCCTATCTTTTCACTGGATTGAAATACGGTGCGGGCCGCGCGCTTTTGGGCGTCGTGGTCGGCGAGATCTACGCATCGACCGTGGGCGTAGGCCACATGATCTCGGATGCCGCCAACCTGTTCGATACTTCGACTGTGTTCCTGGGTGTGGTCATGTTCATGGCCGCCGGCGTGACGGTGACGACAGTGTTGAATCGGATCGAGCGCCATTTCGACCGCTGGCGGCCGGAGGCCCAAAGGCTATGACGGTGCTGGTCAAGCAGCGTTATGCCGATCGGCGGCAAGATGGCGGGCTGCGCCACATCCGCGGGGCCTATCTGACTTACGAGCGCGGCATATTGGGCATGGCTGCCTTCACATTATTCCTTTTGTTCTGGGAGGGTCTCGGCCGCGGCTGGTGGGCGGATCTGCTCCATATAGGGGCGCTGCGCGTCAAGCCGATCATGCTGTCCTCGCCCAGTACGATCGCCGCGGCGGCCTGGCAGATGTATTTCGTCACGGGTGAGATGTGGCGTGATCTCGGCGTGTCCAGCCTCGAATTCCTCCTAGCACTCTTGGCTGCTGCGGCGCTTGGCATTCCGTTGGGTCTTGTCGCCGGCCGTTATCGGAATCTCTCCTACGCAGTCGATCCGTTGTTGAACGCGCTCAATGCCACGCCGCAAGTGGCGCTGGTCCCGCTCGTCGTCCTGTGGATGGGTACTGGCCTTGGAGCGCGCGTCTTCATCATCGCGCTCTTGATGATCGTGCCGCTGATGATCAACAGTTTCGCCGCGATGCGCACGGTCGAGCCCAAATATCTAACCCTCGCGCACAGCTTTGACGCCGGCGAATGGACCGTGTTCCGCACCATCATCGTGCCGGCGGCAATACCGTTTCTGTTGACCGGTATTCGGCTCGCGATCGGCCGCGGCATGATCGGTGTTGTCGTTGGCGAGATATACGGCGCGCCCGTCGGTGTCGGTTTCGTCATCAACCAGGCTGGGCAGACATTTCAGACAGCGAAAGTCTTTGTCGGCGTGTTTACGCTCGTGGTGGTGGGCCTTCTGCTTTCGGAAGCCGTGCGCGGTTTCGAGCGCCGTGTCGAGCGATGGCGGCCGCAGGCTCAGGACCAGCAGCCATGAGCAAGAAGAAGCTGGAAGCGCGCAATGTCGCTTTGGAATACGGCGCTCATACCGCCAGCCGTCTCATCGCGCTCGCTGACGTCAACCTGACGATCTACGAGAACGAGTTTGTCTCTATCGTCGGTCCCTCGGGCTGCGGCAAGACGACCTTTCTGTCCGTGGTCGATGGTTTGATCCCGGCGACCGGCGGAGAAATCCTGGTGGACGGCAAACGCGTGACCCGGCCGGGCCCCGATCGCGCCGTCGTCTTTCAGGATTCTTCACTATTACCCTGGCGCACGGTGCTCAAGAACGTCGTCTACGGACTCGAATGCCAAGGCATGAAGACGCAGGAAGCCCGGGCGCGCGCCGCTTATTTCATCGACATGGTTGGCCTCAAAGGCTTCGAGCACCGCTTTCCCTATCAGCTTTCCGGTGGCATGCAGCAGCGGGTCAATCTCGCCCGTGCGCTTGTCATGGATCCGGAGATCCTGCTGATGGACGAACCTTTCGCGGCGCTGGACGCCCAAACGCGCGAACTCATGCAGGAGGAACTGCTGCAGATTTGGCGCAAGTCCGGCAAGACCGTGCTGTTCATCACGCACCAGATTGACGAGGCGATCTTCCTCTCCGACCGGGTCATCGTTTTTTCGGCGCGCCCCGGCCGCGTGCGCGAAGACATTGCCATTTCACTCGAACGCCCGCGCTCGCTTAAGCTCAAGCGTGATCCGCGTTTCCACGCGCTCGAAGATCGCATCTGGGCGCTGATTCAAGAGGATTCCGTTCGAACCCAGCACCGGGGTGCGATAGGCTGACACGCAACAAACCAAACAAACAACAGAGGGGAGGATGACATGGGAATGGGACTGACCAAGCGGGTTGCTCTGTTGCTCGGATCTTTGGCGCTGATGGCCGGTACAGGCGCGCAAGCTGCGGACCTCACGCCCTTCAAGATCGCCGTCTCCGCTCCCGTCTCCTCGATTCTGCCGGTCTATATGGCGAAGGCCGGCGGCTTTTATGCCAAGCAGGGCCTGGACGCGCAGATCATCTCCACCGAGGGTGGCACCAGAGGCGTGCAGGTGCTGATGTCCGGCGAGATCCAAGCGATGCATGTCGGCCTCTCGCCCGTGGTCGCGGCCGACGCACAGGGCGCAGATATCCGTGCGATCGCCTCAACCACCAACACTCTGCCAATCACCATTTTCACCACCACCAAGATGGACCCACCGCTGCCCAAGGGTACGACCATCGGTATCTCGACCCAGGGCTCCGAGACCGACATCGCGCTCACAATCGCGCTAAAGGCGATGGGGGTGAATCGCTCGGACATGAACATCACCCAGATCGGCGGTACATCACAGCGCTTCGCTGCGATGACCGTCGGCCGCATCCAGGCGGCGCCGATGCTCGAACCTGGCACAACGGCAGCGAAGAAGAAGGGCTACACCGTC
This sequence comes from Xanthobacteraceae bacterium, assembly GCA_036264635.1. Lineage (GTDB taxonomy): Bacteria > Pseudomonadota > Alphaproteobacteria > Rhizobiales > Xanthobacteraceae > BOG-931. Next base: position 9,050 of record DATAQN010000200.1, read on the forward strand.
GTCTACGACCTTTCGGCCGCACATACGCCCTGGATCTTTGATTCCGTCGTCATGACCAGGGATTTCATCAAGGACCATCCAGACGAGGTTCAGCACTTCCTGAAGGCCTATGTCGAGGCTGCCTATTGGGGCATGGCCAATCCGGATAAAGCGAAGCAGGTCATCGCAACCGACTTCAAGACCAAGGATTCGGATGTGATCGACGCCAGCTACGACTCCTTCAAGGCATTGATGCCACTCGACGCGAAGCCTTCGGTGGAAGGCGCCAAGAACGTCATCAGCGAATTGCAGGCAACCGGCGTCAAGGTGACCACGACCGACGTCAATTCCTATCTCGACCTTGGGCCTATCGATCAGCTCGAGAAGTCAGGCTTCATCGCCGAGATGCAGAAGACCTACGGCATCCACTAGACCTTGATCCAATTCAGTTGAATCGGATCAAGGTCTAGTTTCTTCGTTTGAGCATGATCTTTTCCGAAAACCGGTTTCCACCCTCGGATCAAGTCCAAGGGCATGCTTTTCGGGATCATGCTCTAATCAACATTCATCGAGGAGTATCATGACCGGGTCTCGTTTTGACCTCAGCGGCCAGGTTGTCGTCATCACCGGCGGCGGTAAAGGTCTGGGGAAGGTCTACGCCCAGGAGTTTGCACGTGCCGGGGCACTTGTCGTGGCATCCGACATTGACGGCGCCGGCGCCGAGCTGGTGGCAAAGGGCATCGTCGCGGAGGGCGGCAAGGCAATTGGTAGCCATACCGACATTACTGATCCCACATCCGTCGACCGCATGGTCGAAGCGGCGCTGAAAAGCTTCGGCACGATCGACGTCCTCATCAATAATGCGTCGCTGATGAGCGCGTTGCCGCGCCGCTCCTGGCTCGATATTCCCATTGAAGAGTGGGACCGGGTCATGGCGGTGAACTTGCGCGGCATGTTCCTGTGCTGCAAGGCGGTGTTCCCTGTTATGCAGGCAAAGGGCCGCGGTAAGATCGTCAATATCTCGTCCAGTCGGGTCTGGGAGGGAACGCCGCTGCGCTTGCATTACACGACATCGAAAGCGGGCGTCATCGGCCTGACGCGCGCGCTCGCTCATGAGGTTGGCCGCTTCGGCGTCACCGTCAACGCCCTAACACCCGGCAACACCCAGAGCGAAACGCAGGTCGCCAGCTCAGATCCGAAATACCTCGCCGCACGCATTGAGGGCCGCGCGATTCCGCGCGGTCAGGTGCCGGAAGACTTGGTCGGCGCCGTGATGTTCTTGGCTTCGCGCGCCAGCGATTTCATGACCGGCCAAACCATTAACGTCGATGGCGGCCGAGCCATGCATTAAGCTTGCTCAATTGACCGGCAAAAGCAGCTACCGCCAAGTGGATCTGATCATACAACGGCTGTTGTGCGAGTGATTGACTTGAGACACCAGGTCATGTTGCTCTTCAACGGTTTCCTCTCCTAATGAAGAAGCGTCCTCGATCAATGCCATGGATTTCAAAGATATTCAGGCTTTTCTGGCGGTCGCACGGCTAGAAAGCTATTCGCGCGCGGCCGAGGAACTGCATACAGCGCAATCGGCGCTGAGCCGCCGGGTGATGCGGCTCGAACATGCGCTCGGTGTAAACTTATTCGAACGCCAGCCGCGCGGCGTGCGCCCAACAAAGGCGGGTGAAATCCTGGCTCAGCGTGCGAGCCAGATCGACGTTGAACTGCGCAAGATTGAGCAGGACATAAAATCGTTGCGCAGTACCGTCGCTGAGGATGTCTATATTGCCGTTCCGCAGGGCGCAGCGCGGTTGCTTGCTGCTCCTATCGTTTCGCGCTTCCGGGCCGCCTATCCCGAGGCGCGGCTGCATGTTTTCGAAGGCGAGAGTGTCGTGAATCAGGAAAGCGCGCTACGCGGTGACGTTGTCTTCGCGCTGGTTTATGACGCTCAGCCCCACGAGGCGCTGTTACTGCAACCTCTTCTGATCGAGCGTATCCTGGTAGTGGGGCCGGCGATCGATCGCCAAAAGCACGGTTATCCGGACAGCTATGACCCAAAGGCGCTTGCGGGATTGCCGCTGATTTTGCCGGGATCGAGGACACTGCACGGCTATCGCACTATTGTCGAAGAGGCGACGCACCATGTCGGCCTCACGCCCAATGTCGTGCTGGAGGTCAATGGTTTCGCGACGACGCTGACGATGGTTCAGCAGGGTCTAGGTTACACAATCTCGACATACCCACCGGTACAAAGCGGTATCGAGGCCGGTAACCTCGTTGGAATTCCGATCGCCTGGCCGAAGGCCGAAGTCGAGCTATCGCTCGTCCACCGTGCCGACACGCCGATGCCAGCTATGCTGCGCGCACTGAAGACTATGGTTGAGGAAGTCAGCGCCTCAATCAAATCGTCGCCTTATTCCCGTTCGGTGCTGGCGACCTGAGCCCCGGAAGTCACCGCGTAGGATCCTGGACCCCTATCTTTATTTTGGTATCCGCGGTCGACGCAGATATTCGCCTTTCGGAGGGCCCACTATTTTCCCATTATCATAAACCAGTGATCCTCGGAGGAAGGTACTCTTGACCTGCCCGGTAAGTTCGACGCCTTCGAACGGCGAGTAGCCTTGATGGGATTCCGATTCGGCCGCCTGCACAACAAAGCTGGCATGCGGGTCGACAAGCACAATGTCAGCATCATAGCCCGGAGCGATGTCGCCTTTGCCGAGCAAACCAAATCGCTGCGCTGGATTGAAGCTCAGCAATTCCGCCATATGGTTGTAAGACATGCCGCGCTTGCTGCCTTCGCTGATCACGCCGGAAAGCAGATATTCGGTGCCGCCGAAGCCTGATTTGGCCAGCCAAATATTATCTGGGTCATCCTTTGACCATTTCTGTTCCGCCGAGCAGCAGGCGTGATCGCTGACGATCCAATCGACCTTGCGGTCGAGGACGGCCTGCCACAACGCCTCGACGTCCTCGCGCGGTCGGATCGGCGGATTGACCTTGGCGTGAACGGCGCATTCGCAGCTCGTATCCAGCAGCAGGTGCCCGACTGTGACCTCGCGGCGGAATGCAACATGCGGGAAGACCTGTTGCATGGTCCAGGCTGCGTCGATGGCCTTACGCGAGCTCAGATGTAGCAGATTGATGTTCAGGCAGTTCGTCTCATTGGCCAGATAGGACGCGATCCAGATCGCGAGACCCTCGGAGTGCGGCGGCCGTGCCGCGCTATAAGCGGCAAGCCCCGTGAGCTTGCCCTCGCGCTCGACGATTTTGGTGTACGCATTGAGAATGTCGGCCAATTCACAGTGCAGGCTGACGCTGATGTAAGGTGCTTTATCAGGAAATTTCTCCATCAGGCGCTGCGCCGACCGCATGATGAATTCAAAATGCGCGATGTCGTAGCACTCATCCGGGCCGATCATCAGAAATTCGTTCTGGTGCGAAGAGCGGCCGTGTAGCCCATAGCCGCCGTAGAACATGAAGATCTTGAACGATGTCACGCCGTGATCGCGGATAAGGTCTTCCATTTCGTCGATATGCGCGGCCTCGATCGGCGCGATGTGATAGCCGTAATCGACCCAGAACCGCCCGGTGGATTGCTTGAAGACTTCGGGCATGAAATCCCGATAAGGGCCGCCGCGATTCAAGTAATAATGCCCGGTCCGGATGTAGTTCAGGCTCGAGGTGACGCCGCCCATGGCCGCGGCTTTGCTCTCCGTAACGGCGTCCTCGGCAAGCGGCGAATAGATGCCGATATGCATATGGGCGTCGACGCATCCAGGGAAGGCGAGATGGTTCTTCCCGTCGATGACTTGTCCGGCCTGATCGGCATGCACGTCGGGCGCGAGCCGGCCGATCTTGCCGTCCTTGATGCCGATATCGAGACAATCGACGGAAGTTTTCTTCGGACGCACGACACGGACGTTTTTGATGACAAGATCGAATGGTTTCGACATGCAGTTTCCCTTCATTCCGTAGTGTCAGCTCATGTCCGGGCTTTGATCTCTCACGACCGACCTAGGCCTCGTAGCGCTTGCCCAAGGCGAGCATTTCGGGCGTGCCGATCAGGTCGTTGAGGCCATTGAAGTCGAGCATGCGATTGCTGAACGGCTCGGATGTGCCGTGCGCCGCCAAGGAAGCGTAGTAGTCGGTCGCCAGGCGGCCGAAGGCGCGCACGATGCCGCCGGGAAAAATCACCAGCGCGAAGCCCATGGCGTCTAGCTCCGCGGCCGGCAGCAGCGGTGTCTTGCCGCCCTCAACCATATTGGCCATCAGCCGCACTTTGCCGCCAAAGGCTTTGACGACGCGGCTCAGATCATTCCGCGTCTTTGGCGCTTCGACAAAAAGCATATCGGCCCCGGCCTCACGGTACTTGTTGGCACGCTCGATCGCCTGCTCAAAGCCTTCGGCAGCGATCGCATCGGTGCGGGCGATGATAAGCGTGTCGCGCTCGCGCCGGGCGTCCAGTGCCGCGCGGATCTTGCCGCACATTTCGGCCACCGCTATCACCGCCTTGCCCTCGAGATGGCCGCAGCGTTTGGGAAAATCCTGATCTTCGATCTGGATGGCATTGGCGCCCGCGCGCTCGAATTCTTGCACCGTGCGCCTGACATTGAGCGCGTTGCCGTAACCGGTGTCGGCGTCGACGATCAGATGTGCGGTCACGCGCTCGCGGATCAGCGCCAGGGTCTCCGCAACTTCCGACATGCTGACAAGGCCGATATCGGGCCGGCCCAGCCTTGTATAGGCAATCGCGGCGCCGGATACGTAAAGCGTCGAGAACCCCGCCTGCTGTGCTACCAGCGCGGTGAAGGCGTCATAGATTCCGGGAGCGACGACTATCGGCTTGCGGGCAAGACGCGCGTGCAGGGTTTCAGTCTCAGCCATCTCATAATCCTAAATAAGCGCGCCTGAGCGCGGGGTCTTTTTCGACATTGGCCGCAGGTCCCTCGAGCACGAACCGTCCATTGTCGAGAATATAGGCGCGCTGCGCCACTTGCAGGCTTTGCACCACATTCTGCTCGATCAGCAAAAGCGCGATGCCCTGCGCATGGATGGCCTTGATCAGCGCGAACAATTCTTCGACCAGAAGCGGCGACAGGCCAAGCGACGGCTCGTCCAGCAGCAACAGTTCCGGTTCCGCCATGAGGCCGCGACCGATGGCAAGCATTTGCTGTTCGCCGCCGGATAGCGTGCCAGCGCGCTGCGACTGCCGCTCGGCAAGGCGCGGGAAGATGGAAAAAATGCGGTCGCGATTGGCGGCGCGCCGTGCGCGGGCGCGGCGGTAGGTTCCGAGATCCAAATTCTCCCGCACCGTCATGTTCGGAAAGATGCGGCGGCCTTCAGGGACGTGGATAAGGCCTTGCGCCACGATATCCGCTGGCCGCTCGCGCTCGATGGCTGCGCCCTTGAAGCGAATAGTGCCTTGCCACGGCTTGATCACCCCCGAAATCGTCATGCTGAGCGTCGATTTTCCGGTGCCATTCGCGCCAAGCACGGTGACGATCTCGCCGGGATACACCGCAAAGTCGACGCCGCGCAGAATCTCGGTGCCGCCGTAGCCTGTGTGCACCCCGTTCACGGCAAGAAGAGGCTCAGATGCCGGCGGCTCAATCATGACCGGCTCCGGCTGCCATCTGTTTGGCGGCTCCGTGACCGAGATAAGCCTCGATAACGCGCTGGTCGGCGGCGACCTGTCGCGGCGTGCCTTGCGCGATGACGCAGCCTTCCGCGAGAACGAATACTTGTTCCGCAAGACTCATGACCGCCTGCATCACATGCTCGGTCATCAGCACCGCCATGCCGCTATCGGCAATGGTGCGGATCACCGGGATCATGTCGCGGATCTCCGACGGATTCAGCCCGGCCAGCACTTCGTCCAGCAGAATAAGCCGCGGCGCGATCGCAAGTGCACGGGCGAGTTCGAGCCGTTTACGGCCGGCGACCGTCAGCGTCGCTGCCGGGGCCTCGAGCTGCGCACCCAGTCCGACCGACCGCGCTACTTCGCCGGCAGCGGCAAGCGCTTCGCCGCGGCCGCGATGCGACAGATGCGAACCGATGGCGATGTTCTCACGCACGGTGAGACCGGCGAATGGCTGCACGATCTGGAAGGTCCGCGCGACACCGCGCCGCGCAAGCCGGTGTGGCGGCTCTCCGGTAATGTTGGCGCCGTCATAAAGAACACGGCCGTGGTCCGGCGACAGAAACCCGGCGATGATCGAGAACAAGGTGGTCTTGCCCGCGCCGTTGGGTCCGATCAATGCGGTAATGTGGCCGGAGGCGGCACTGAACGATGCTTCGTCGACGGCGAGCAGGCCCCCGAAACGTTTGGAGACATTCTCGACTTTCAAGAGTGCCTCAGCCATGGCTGCCCTCCGGGGTCGAGCCGCTTGAGGGGCGCAGCCGGGAGAGCGTTCTCAACAGTCCGGCGATGCCGCGCGGCGCCAGCCCGACGACTCCCACCAGAAGCAGGCCATAAATCACGAGATCGAGGCCAGGCGCGTCAGCCGCCATCAGCTTGGTCGCCTCGCCGAGCGTCTTGATGACGAGCGCACCGAGCAGCGGGCCGAAGACGGTGCCTGCGCCGCCAACGATCGGGGCGAGCAGGGCATCAATCGAGATCCACGGGCCATAGGCGATGCCGGCGTCGATGAACAGGAAATACTGCGCATAGAAGCACCCGGCCGCAGCCGTGATTGCCGCAGAGATGGTGATGGCGCAGAGTTTCACCAAGAAGGCGTCGACGCCGAGCGCGCTCGCCGCATCCTCGTTTTCGCGGACGGCGACCAGGTAAGCGCCAAAGCGGCTGTTCTCGATGACGCGCACGATGATCAAGGACAGCGCGACCAGCGCCAACGCGATAAAATAAAACGGTACGCGGCTTTGAAACTGAAAGGCCCGCGGATGCAGGTCGAGCGGGATCAGCGTGCCGACGCCGGCCCCGGTAATCGGGGCGACACTGGCGATGATGCGCAGGACCTCGGCAAAGGCGAGGGTGACCAGGGAAAAGTAAGAGCCCCTCAGTCCGGAGCGAAACGTCAGCGCGCCGATTATTGCGCCGACGAGAGCGCCCGCGGCGATGCCGATGAACAGGCCGAGCCAAGCATTGACGCCGTAGCGCACTTGCAGGACGGCCGTCGCATAAGCGGCGGTGCCGAAAAAAGCGGCGTGCCCGAACGAATATTGTCCGCCATAGCCGCCGAGCAAATTCCAGCCCTGGCCGGCAAGTGCGATCAGCAGTGCCGCCACGAGGAAGTTGAACACCACATTCGATGTCGTGAACAGCGGCACGGCGGCAAGCAGCGCTACAACGACAACGATCGGCCAATATGTCTTCACGCCCGTGCGCCGAACAGGCCGCTCGGTCGCACGAGCAGCATCATGATGAACAGTGCAAATATGCCGATCTGGCCCAGCGATGCGCCGAGAAACACGCTGGACAGGCTTTCGATCACGCCGACCAACAAACCGCCGATAAGCGCACCCGCAACCGAACCCATTCCACCGAGCACGACGACCGTGAATGCAATCAGCACGAACGCTTCACCGGCGGTCGGATTGACGTAGTAGGTCGGGATCAGAAGACAGGCGGCAACCGCCACGCAGGCGGTGCCGAGACCGAACGTGATGGCAAAGACATGGGCGACGTCGATGCCGCAAAGCTCGGCGCCGAGCTTCTCCTTGGCCACGGCGCGGATGGCTTTGCCGGTGTCCGTCGATCGCATGACTGCCCACAGGACCAAGGCGACGGCAATGACGGCGCCGAGCGCAACAAGGCGTGGCACGGCAATAAAGGCTGGGCCGAGCTCGACCACATTGAAGGCATAGGGCAGGTTGATGGTGCGGGTATCGGCGCGGAAGAAATAGAGCAGCGCATTTTCGATCACCACTGCAAGCCCGAGCGTGACCAAGAGAAAATTGCGGTCGTCGTCGTGCGCCGCCGGTCCGATGACAAAGCGCTGCAGCGCGTAGCCGGCGCCAAAGAACAGCGGCGCCAGCAGAAACACAGCGAGATAGGGATCGAGGCCGAGCAGCGTATAGGCAAAGAACGCGGCGAACATGGCGGCCGTCAACAGCGCGCCATGAGCAAAATTGATGATGTGCAGCACGCCGTAGATCAGAGTGAGGCCGAGCGCCACAAGCGCGTAGATGGCTCCGGTCATCAAGCCATTGAGTATGGCGGGCAGCAGAATGACCGGAGATAACATGGTGGCACTCGGTACCCGACGCGTAACGCTTAGGTCGGCGGCATTGGGAAGACCGGCTTGGCCGAAGCGAATTGTGTCGGCAGGATTACCTGAATGTCGTTGCCGAGCACCTGCGTATTCACCGGAGCCGCGCCCTCGTTCTGGCCGTTGACGAATTTGGTCGGCCCGTAGGGCATCAAGTGGCCGCTGAAGGTCGAGCTTGCCAGCGCGTCGGTGATTTTGGCGCGATCAGCGCTCGCCGCGCGCTCAAGCGCGTCGGCAAGGAGCAGCATGCAGGAATAATTCATGTAGACTTCATAGGTATAGAACTGGCCTTTGTCCTCGACGCGCTTCTTCAGCGCCACCGCCTTGGGGTTCTTGGGATCGAACCAGTGATTGCAGTCCATGATGTACTGGGCGGCCTCGGGAAATTCCTTGACGAATTTGTAAGATGACGCGGCGCCGCCGAGCACCGAATAGATGCCTTTCGGGCGCACACGCTGCTGCTGCATAGTGCGGGCGAGCAGGACATATTCATTATAGTAGTTGGCCGGGATGACGAGGTCGGGGTTCTGCGCCTTGATCTTGAGCACTACGCTTTCGAATTCGCGCATCGGCGTCGGGTGCGGGATGGTGTCCAAAACCTGGAAACCGCGGTCCGGCAATTGCGCGTTCAGAAGCTTGGCCAGTCCTGCGCCGAAGGCGGAATCCTCGTGCACGATCATCACGGACTTGGCCGGCTTGCCGGCCTGATCATTGATCGTCACCAGGTTCTCGAGCGCCGTCTTGGCAATCACGCCGAATCCCGGTCCAAAGCGGAACGTGTTCTTCAAGCCGCGGGTGACGATGCTGTCGACGACGCCGACATCGACCACATAGGGCAGGTCGTAACGTGCCGCGGTCTGGCTCGCCGAGAGGCAGATCGCGCTGGCATAGCCCCCGACCACTGCGCTTACGCCGGCGGCGTTCATCTTTTCGACTTCGGCATTGCCCCCGTCCGGCGTCGATTGCGCGTCGCCGAGCATGGGGTCGATCTTGGCGCCGCCCAGTGCCTTGATGCCGCCTGCAGCGTTGATGTCGTCGATCGCCATGGTGGCGCCCAAGCGGCCTTGCTGGCCGGAATAGGAGAGCGCGCCCGACACCGGATGCAGCACGCCAATCTTCACCGCGGCGCCTTGTGCGCGCAGCACGGCCGGCGAATGCAACAAGGCAGCAGAAGCAGTCGCGCCCAGCGCGGTGCTGCGTAGGAACGTGCGGCGGTTCAGATATAATGACCGACGGAACATGTGCCCCTCCTCATGATCGGTCGAGCCTAACATTGGTCCGGAGCCGTAGCTATACTATCCTGACTCATGGAATTAGCCTGTGGTCTTGCAAAACATGAGCCAACCGCAAACCATCATCGACAAGCTGTGGACCAGCCACGAAATCGTACGTCGCGACGACGGCGAGTCTCTCCTGTGGGTAGATCGCCACTATGTTCATGAGGGCTCGTTTCACGCCTTTGCCAAGCTTGGCGATCGCGACGTCAAGGTCGCCGAACCGGGGCTGACTTTTGGGGTAGCAGATCACTACGTGCCGACGCGCGGTTCGCGCCGTGACATAGCCAATCCTGAGATCGCGCACATGGTGCGCCAGGTCGAGAACAACACCAAAAAGCACGGCATCAGGCTGTTCGGTCTTGAGGACCGGCGCCAAGGTATCGTGCATGTTGTCGGGCCGGAGCAGGGGCTCACCTTGCCCGGATTGCTGATCGTCTGCGGCGACAGCCACACTTCGACCCACGGCGCACTCGGCGCTTATGCCTTCGGCATCGGCGCTTCCGAAGTGGCGCATGTGCTGATGACGCAGACGATCTGGCAAAAGAAGCCGCAACGCATGCGCATCATTGTGGATGGCGCAATGGCGCCGGGGATCTCCGCCAAGGACATCGCACTGTCGATCATCGGCCAGATCGGCGCTGACGGCGCAACAGGATGCGCAGTCGAATTTGCAGGTTCAACGATCCGCGCTCTGTCGATGGAAGGTCGGCTCACGCTTTGCAACATGTCAATCGAAGCCGGCGCACGCTGCGGGCTGGTTGCGCCCGATGCTGCAACCTTCGCTTATCTGAAGGGCCGGCCTTATGTCCCGGCGGGCGCGGAATTCGACCACGCGGTCGAGGTCTGGTCGAAGCTTGCAAGCGATGAAGACGCCGTATTTGATCGCGAGGTCAGGCTCGACGGACACCGGATCGCGCCGATCGTCACCTGGGGCACGAGCCCGCAGGATGCGCTGCCGATCGATGCCAGCGCGCCGGATCCGGCAAGCGAATCTAACACCGAGCGCGCCAAATATTTGCGTGAGGCGCTCGACTATATGGGGATCGCCCCCGGAAAAAAGCTGACCGGTATTGCTATCGATCGTGTGTTTATTGGTTCGTGCACCAACGCCCGCATCGAAGATCTACGCGCGGCTGCGGCCGTGCTGGCGGGCCGCACCAGCAAAGTCCCGGGTCTGGTTTCGGCCGGATCCTCGCTGGTCAAGCGGCAAGCCGAGGAAGAGGGGCTTGACCGCATCTTCCGTGATGCCGGCCTTGAGTGGGGAGAGTCGGGTTGCTCGATGTGCGTTGGTATCAATGGCGATCTGGTTGCATCTGGCGAGCGCTGTGCTTCTACCACCAACCGCAATTTCCGCGGACGCCAAGGTCCCGGTGCGCGCACGCACTTGATGTCGCCGGCCATGGTGGCGGCTGCCGCCGTCGCCGGCCATCTGGCCGATGTGCGTGAGCTTCTCGGCAATCGGACGGTGTAAGCCATCATGGAAAAATTCACGACCCTCACAGGGCCGGCATGCCCGATCAATCAGAGCAATGTGAATACCGATCAGATTCTTCCCGCGCGTTATCTGAAATGGACGCGTGCGATGGGGCTCGGCAAGGTTTTGTTTCACGACCTCCGCTTCCGTGCCGCTAACGACGAGAATCCGGATTTTCCGCTCAACAAACCCGCATGGCGGGATGCCAAGATCGTAGTCGCCGCGCGAAATTTCGGCTGTGGCTCCTCGCGGGAGGCCGCGGTCTACGCGCTTTACGATTACGGCATCCGCTGCGTGATTGCGCCGTCGTTCGGCGACATTTTCGCAGGCAATGCCGTACAGAACGGTCTGCTCACCGCTGCGGTGACGGATGACGAAGCAGCCCAGATGATCGCGTCATTGACACAGTCGCCGACCTTCCAGGTCACGGTCGACCTGGAACAACACAGTATCGTCTGTGGCGACCGGACGTATCGTTTCACGATCGATCCGGTTCGCCGCACGCGTCTTCTCAATGGCTGGGACGATATCGACCTGACGGAAAGCTATCGCGCACAAATTGCCGCCTTCAGGGCAAAGGACAAGACAGAACGAGCATGGGCGGCTCCAGCCGCAGGCGGCTAAATATTGCAGGATAATCTTCAATTACCTCCGATGAAGGGACTCATCGGAAGTAATTCTCGACGTTGCGTCGACAAAAGGGCACGGGGTCCGCGACGCCATGAAGCCGGTTCAGGCGGTTTGATAGCCAAGCACCGCTTTGACTTCGAGATATTCCTCGAAGCCGAAGACGCCATGCTCGCGACCATTGCCCGACTGCTTATAGCCGCCGAACGGCACGTGACTGTTTGAGGGCGCGCCGTTGACGTAAATACGGCCAGCGCGGATTTTCTTCGCGATCTCGCGTGCCTGATCGATATCGCCGGCCTGGACATAGCCGGCCAGTCCGTAAGACGTTTTGTTGGCGATTTTGACGGCGTTGTCCTCGGTTTTGTAGGTCATCATCGACAATACTGGGCCGAATATTTCTTCCTTTGCGATCGTCATGTTGGGGGTGACATCGGCAAACACGGTCGGGCGCACGAAATAACCGCGATTGAAACCTTGGGGTCTTCCGGGCCCGCCGCAAACAAGCGTTGCGCCTTCCGCGATGCCTTTTTCAATGAGGCCTTGCACCTTGTCGAATTGCGCCTTGCCGACCAGCGGTCCCATTTGAGCGGTAGGATCCAGCGGATCGCCGACCTTGACTTGTTCCGCGGTGCGCTTGGCGAGCGCGACGGCCGCGTCCCGCTGCGAACTATGCACAAGCATGCGCGTCGGCGCTTGGCAGGATTGGCCGGTATTGGTGTAGCAGCGCAAGACACCCGCCGGCACGACCGTATCGAGATCCGCTCCCTTGAGGACGATGTTGGGCGATTTGCCGCCCAATTCCTGAGTAACACGCTTGACGGTGCTGGCCGCCGCTTTGGCAACCAGGATTCCGGCACGCGTCGACCCTGTGAAAGACACCATGTGGATTTCGGGATGGCTCGATATCGCTTTACCCACGGCTGGTCCGTCGCCGTTGACAAGGTTGAATACGCCTTTCGGCACTCCCGCCTCGTGGAGGATCTCGGCCAACAGGATCGTGCTCAGAGGCGCAAGTTCGCTCGGTTTCAGCACGACGGTGCAACCAGCCGCGAGCGCCGGAGCCAACTTGGAAGTCACCTGGTTCAACGGCCAGTTCCAAGGTGTAATCAGGCCGCAGACGCCGATGGGTTCGCGGCGGATGAGCGTGCCGCCCATGAAGCGCTCAAATTCGTACGATTGCAGGACCGAAATCATTTCCTTGAAATGGGCGAGGGCGTTGACGGTCTGCACTTCCTTCGAAAACGTTATCGGTGAGCCCATTTCGCTCGTCATTGCTTGCGCAAGCTCGTCACTCCGCGCCTCGTAGAGCGCAATGATCCGCTCGAGCAAGGTGATGCGTTCTTCGCGTGTCGTTTGCGAATAACTGGGAAAAGCATGGCGTGCCGCCTTGGCCGCATGATTGACGTCTTGCCGCGATCCAAGGCTGATTTGGCCCGCGACCTCTTCAGTCGCCGGATTGATCACATCAAACAGGTTAGGGCTGATAGGTTCAACCCAGGCTCCGTCGATGTAGAATTTTGTATTGTTGTTGCTCATCGGCATTTCTCCCTGCGTAAGTGCAATCGTGGGATCTGACGTCAAAAAGGGCGGGCGTGCGGCTTGGGCGCGCCATCCCTTGCCAAACCGCTATGTCCAAATAAATATAACGCCTGGCAGCCGCTATCGGCAATGGGTGTGCTGACACCCCCGAGGAACCGACGCCTAGAAGCACTCGTTGCCCGCGAGTGATTCAACAGTGTCAGCTAGTTAAGAGCCGCGGGATTGCTTGGGCGCGGCTCGTCGAACTGATCGCTCGCAGACTCGACTTCGTGGCGCAGCGCGAAGCCAATCGCTTTGCACGTGTCGAATGGCACGCGGAACGAAACGCCAAACCCGTCGTCCGTATTGAGGGTCAAGATTAGGCCGTCATTATCGGCCCTTTCGACCGTCCATTGCCTTAGCGCGAAGACGCAGCGCGCCATCGGGTCGTTCGTCTGCATCGCCACCGCCCGCGAGATCAAGTGAGGCAGGGTCAAAATGAGCGACGTAGCCTGCTCAAAAGGAAGCTCGACGGAAGTTGGCTGTCCACTATCGTCGAAAAATCCGAGATGGATGACTTGACCTTTCTTCAACACGCCGCAGGTGGCGAGGCGGCTACTTGTAATGACGCGAGGCGCTTTCGAAACTGCCATTGGATTGCCGATCACCGATGATGTTGCCGCCTAAGGAAGCGTTATATATCATCGGATATAACCGATGGCGACGCAACTCCGCCATCCAACGGCCGGTGCCGCCGCAACAAGCCCACACAGGAAAATTCGATGAAGAGCTATCTGATGGCGACGCTTATCGCCTTCTTGATGCTGATTTCAGTGCAGGCCAGAGCGGATTCTGTTCGCGTGATGGCGGCCTTTACGTTCAAAGCCGCGTTGGACGAGGCTGTGCAAGTTTACAAATCCGACGGCGGAGGCGACGTGGCGCCGCAATATGGAATGACGCCCATGTTGGCCAAGCAGGTCGAGAATCAAGCGCCCGCTGACATCTTTCTTTCGGCCGATGCCAATTGGATGAAGTATCTCCAGGACCGTGGGCTCATCCAAGACGGTTCCCGCGTCGATTTATTGACCGCCGACCTGGTCTTGGTTACGCGCAGCGACAACGCCGACGCCCCGACGAATTCCGTCGTTGGCCGGGACTATCCGCTGGACAAGATCATCGGCAATGGCCGGATCGCCATGTGCAATCCCGCCGACGACCCGGCCGGGAGGCTCGGCCGTGCCAGTTTGGAAGCTCTGGGTCTCTGGCCATCGGTTGCCGACAAGATTGCCATTGCCGAAAGCCCACCCGCAGCCGTTGCGCTAGTCGCGCGTGGCGAAGCGCCGATGGCTCTGGTGTTCTCGACAAACGCCGCCGGCGTTCCCGGGATCAAAGTGGCGGGCATCTTCGCTACGGATTCACACCCGCCGATCGTGTTTCCAGCGGCCCTCTTGCGCGACAGCCACAACGCTGCCGCGCCGTTCTTCTTGTCGTTCCTGCAATCGCCGAAGGCGGCCGCAGTGTTCGAGCGGCATGGTTATCAACCGCTCGCTGCAACGCATTGAATACGCCTCAGGCCGTCTTGATCCAGACGGCCTTGACATATCGCGGAAGGACATGCCGACGTTTTTCTCGCGTATTGTACGGCAGCGGCGGAAGCCAAAAAGCAGTATCCTGACCAGCAGATTATCCAGCTTCCGCAGGAGCTTGCGATCGGCGCCGACTACGGGCTAACGGTCATGAACGGGGCAGGGCCACAGGCCACACAATTCGCCCAGTTTGTCCTGTCTGCTGCGGGGCAAAGGATTTTGACGAGCTTCGGCTTTGCGCCGGGGAAAGAGAAAGGTGAAACACCATGAAGCTGAGCGCGCGAAACAAGCTCAAAGGCAAAATCGTCGAGGTCAAGAAGGGCGCGACGACCACCCATGTCAAAATCGACATCGGAGGGTCCGTCGTCACTTCGTCGATCACCAACGAAGCCGCCGATGAGCTGAAGCTTGCTTCGGGCCAGACGGCCTACGCCGTCATCAAGGCAAGCGACGTCATGGTCGGCATCGACTAGGATTCTGTAGGCGGCGCAGGCGAGGGCTTGCGAGCCGTTATTTTCTTATGGACATCGCTATATTCTTGAAAATATCGCGGGCGAGACCTACCAAGCTTTGTCGGGCGGATTAGCGGTTAGAACGGCGTTCTGGTTTTTCCTGTTGCTGTCATGGGAGCCGAGCTGGTGAGCGATACCCGATTGACGTTACGGGTGGATTTCGGAGCACGCCGCTCGATCGGGCCCGGCAAGATCCGTTTGCTGGAAGAGATCGACCGCACCGGTTCCATTTCAGAGGCAGGCCGCAAACTGGGCATGTCCTATCGTCGCGCCTGGCTCCTGATCGACGACATGAACCGATGCTTCAATCACACCGTTGTCAGCGCAAAGCCCGGCGGTTCGCAGGGCGGCGGCACGACGCTGACGAAATTCGGCGCTGGATTGATACGACAGTACCGTGCCATCGAAGCTGCTGCGCTGCGCGCAGCGAAATCCCATCTCGGCAGTCTCGAGACCGCGCTCCGCGACACCAAGAAACCGCCTCCCAAAAAGCCGCAGCGCACCTCCATCCGCGGCATGATGCAAGCACACTGACATGATCATCCATCGTCGTGCGTTACTGACCGGACTTTCGGCAACTGTGCTCGCGGCGCGCATCGCGCGTGCGGCTGGCTTTACCGATGGCGCGGGCCGATCTGTTGCAATCCCCGACAAGGTCGAGCGCGTCTTTGCTGCCGGACCGCCGGCCGCGCTCCTCCTCTACACCTTCGCGCCCGAGCTGTTGCTCGGATGGACCCGCAGGCCCGAAGCCGGGCAATGCGCATTCCTCGGCCCAGGCGCTTGCGACAAGCCGGAAGTGGGACGGCTCACCGGCCGCGGCAACACCACGGATCTCGAAACCCTGCTCAAGCTCAAGCCCGATTTGATCCTCGATGTCGGCACGATCAACAACACCTATGTTTCGCTCGCCAACCAGGTGCAGGAGCAGGCGGGAATTCCCTACGCGCTGCTCAACGGCCGTTTCGACGCTTGCGCGGAAACTTATCGCAAGCTTGGTGCGCTAACGCATCGCGAGGCTCAGGCGGAAGATTTCGCACAATACGCCGAGCGCACAATCGCGACCATCAAAGGCCGCATCGACAAGATACCCGATGCACAACGGCCACGCGTCTATTACGGCCGTGGGCCAAACGGGCTTGAAACCGGCCAAGGCGGCTCGATCAATGTCGAGACCATCGAATTCTTGGGCGCACACAACGTCGCTGGCGAGCGGAAAGGCGGCATGGCCAACGTTTCCTTGGAGCAAGTGCTCGCATGGAATCCCGATGTCATTATCACCATTGAACCGGCTTTCGCCGCGAGCGTGAAAACTGATGCCGCTTGGGCGCCCATCAAAGCGGTGCAAACCGGCCGGGTTTACCTGTCACCGGCGCTGCCCTTCGGTTGGGTCGATTTTCCACCATCGGTCAACCGGCTTATAGGTCTTTGGTGGCTCGCCAAAGCCCTCTATCCGGATCAGTTTTCCGAGGATCTGCGTCCGATCACGCGCGATTTCTTTCAACGCTTTTATCATATGACGCCGACGGACGCTCAAATCGACACCATCCTCGGCGGCCATGCTTGATACCTTCCAAGTATGACGCGCTCATCGGCACCCGGGCAGTTCGCCGCACTCGCCATTCTCATCATTGCGCTAGTGCTCGCATTTGCGGTCGGCCGTTATCCCGTCAGTCCGAGCGATGTGCTCAACGTCCTCGCCGCGAAGCTGACCGGACGCGCACCCGATGTCCCGGCGGCAGCGGCTGACGTCATCCTGCATATCCGCGGCCCGCGTGTCCTCGCGGCTGTCCTGATTGGCGCAGCGTTGGCGGTCGCGGGCACCGCTTTTCAGGGCCTTTTTCGCAATCCGCTCGTGTCACCCGATTTGCTGGGCGCATCCTCGGGTGCGGCGCTTGGGGCCGTGCTCGGCATCTATTTCTCGCTGGGCGTATTTGCGATTCAAGCATTCGCATTTTTGGGCGGTATTGTTGCCGTCGCGGCGGTTTATCTGATCGGCTCGGCCGTGCGCGCCCGCGATCCCGTTCTTGTGCTTGTGCTCGCTGGCGTCGTCATCGGTTCGCTGCTAGGCGCCGGTGTCGGTCTCGTGAAATATCTTGCCGATCCCTACAATCAGCTCCCGGCCATGACCTTCTGGCTGCTTGGCAGCCTTGCGGCGACGAGCCCATCCGATCTCATTCCGTTGTTCGGTCCGGTCGCCCTCGGCACATTCGTTTTGGCGGCCCTGCGCTGGCGCATCAATGTGCTGTCACTGCCGGACGAGGAAGCGCGAGCGCTTGGGCTGCCCGTGGTTCCGTTGCGTATGGCCGTGATCGCGGCGGCAACGCTTGTGACATCGGCCAGCGTCGCGACGGCCGGTATCATCGGTTGGGTAGGTCTCGTTGTACCGCACATCGCACGCACGCTCGTCGGGCCTGATTTCGGGCGGCTGGTTCCGGCGGCGGCTTTGTTGGGCGGCGGCTTTCTCCTCTTCATCGATACGATGGCGCGAACCGTGTCACCGATCGAAATCCCGCTGGGCATCCTCACCGCCTTCGTCGGCACGCCATTCTTCATCTGGCTGCTCGCGGGCGTTTCAAAAACTTGGGCTTAAAGCTGATGATGCTGCGCGCCTACGATCTGAGCATCGGCTACCGCGGTCGCGTGGTTGGCCGCCATCTCGATATCGCGCTCGCGCCGGGTGAGGTGCTCGCGATATTGGGACCGAACGGCGGCGGCAAGACCACGCTTCTCAAGACATTACTGGGTCTGCTGCCGCCGCTGGCGGGCCAGGTTCGTCTTGGTGACCAAGAACTGGCGGATTATTCGAGCGCCGGGCGCGCCCGGTTGTTAGCCTACGTGCCGCAGTCGCATGTCACGACGTTTGCGTTTCCTGTGGAAGCCATCGTTCTGATGGGCCGCACGGCACACAACGGCCTCTTGAGCTCTCCGACGGCCGCGGATCGAGCGATCGTCACACAAACTCTCGATCGCCTGGGCATTGGGCACTTAAGAGACCGGCCCTATACAATGATTTCCGGCGGCGAGCGCCAATTGGTGTTACTTGCCCGCGCGCTGGCGCAGGAGCCCCGCCACATCGTCCTCGACGAGCCAACCGCCAGCCTCGACTTTGGCAATCAGGGAAAGGTGATGCAGGAAATTCGCAACCTGTCGGCCTCGGGCCACGGCGTGCTGTTCACCACACATGATCCCAATCACGCGATGCGCGCGGCCGATCGGGCCTTTCTTATCCGCAATGGCGAGCGGCTGGGCGAAGGCCCTACTGGAAATATCCTGGTCCGCGCTGAATTGGAGCGGCTATACGGCTCGGCAGTTGAGGAGATTTCCGATCCGGATAAGGCACGAACCGCGTTTCTGCCCGGTTAGACCTATCTGGTCCTCGGGATGTCATATCATCAGGTACGACAGTGAAGCTTTACATGTCGCGATGTGTTCTCAGCGTGCTTTCCAGCTTTCCCCGCCGCACTGCGACGATTTCAGCCGAGATGGAAATCGCAATTTCATCAGGTGTAACGGCGCCAAGATCCAGGCCGGCAGGCGCCTTGAGCTTGGCCAGGCGCTCCGCCGCTAGGCCTTTCTCGGCGAGCGCTGTTTTCAGCGCCTGTGCCTTCCTGCGGCTGCCGACGAAGGCGACGTAATCGACGTCGACCGCCAGCGCTGCTGCGAGCGCCGCTTCATCGCCCCGTCCTTGCGTAGAGACCAGGATGTAACGGGACGCCAATTCTTCCACCGGCAGCACGAATCCTTCGATGCGCCGATCAGCCTCAGCGAAGGCTGATTGCTCGGTCGCAGGCGCGCACACCGTAACGGCGAACCCCGAACGCTTGGCCAGATCGGCGACGGCAACTGCCACCGGGCTCGAGCCGCAGATGACAATTTGCGGTCGCGGCAAAATCGGCTCGACAAAAATATCCATGGTGCCTTGGCTCGGACACATGTTCTTAGCGAAACGCACGCCGCCTTCCTCCTCGCCGGCCTTGTGCCCTTGATTATCAAGCACGTCCGGCGGCTGCACGGAGACGAGCCGAGACTTGCCGTCGGCAATGGCGTCGCGCGCCGCTTTAAGAACCGCGGCCCGCGCGCAGCCGCCCCCGATCCAGCCTTCCGAGACCGTGCCGTCCGAAAGAATGACGGCCTTGGCACCGGCCTTCGCGGCGGTCGCGGCAACAGTGCGCACGACGGTTGCTAGCGCGAACGGCGTGCCCGCGAGTTTGCGTGTGGAGATGGTGTCGAGGATGTCATCGGCGTGGTTCATCATATCCTCGCGAGATAAGGCTCCAATGCCGCCAAACTTTGCAGATTGTGCGCCGGCGCAAACAGATCGATGTAGGGCAGCGCCGCTTTCATACCGCGTGCCTCCGGCGAATAATCGCGCCAGCCAATCAGCGGATTGAGCCAGATGATCTTCTTGCAGCGGCGGCGCAATCGGCGCATTTCGGACGCCAGATCTTCGGGCGCGCCCGTATCGTAACCGTCTGAAACGATCATCACGGCGCTGCGTGAATTGATGACCCGGCGGGCATGCCAGCGATTGAACGTGGCCAGGCTCTCGCCGATGCGTGTACCCCCGCCGATGCCTTGCGCCATTAAAGACAGCTTCTCCACGGCGCGAGTCACATCGCGGTCACGCAGTGACGGCGAGACGTGAGCGAGGCGGGTATGAAAGACGAAAGCCTCCGCCTCGTGGAAAGCATCGACGACGCCGTGCAGGAATCGCACGAAGAATGCAGTGTAAAGGCTCATCGAGCCCGAAGCATCGAGCAGCACGACAAGCCGCAGCGGTTTGATCTTGCGGCGGCGCCAAGTGAGATCGAGCAGCACGCCACCGTGCGAGACATTGCGATGAATGGTGCGGCGGAGATCGAGCCTTCTGCCACGCCGGCGGATTTGCTCCCGGCGCATGAGGCGCGCGCGCATGACGCGGGCGAGCCGCGCCGCGAGCGCATGCGTTGCCGTGACCTCGTCGGGATCGACGATATGACGGAGGTCCGTCGTTGAGAGTGCTTCGGCGTCTGAGGCGCCCTCGCGGCGGCCGCGGCCGTCACTGGGTGTTTCGCCGCTCATGTCGGCGCGCCGCTCAAGGCGATCCGGCAGACCGAGTGCCTCCTGCGGCACATGTGCTTCGGCGAGTTTTCTTGCCGGTGTATGACGAGCGCCCGGCACGCCTGAAAGCACCTGACGTTGCCGCATGTCGCGGCCCCGCCAAAACGCATCGAAGATGTCGTCGAAGCGCTGCCAGTCGGAATGGGTAGCACAGAACAACGCGCGCAAAGCCGGTTTGAGCGAAGTTGGACGCATGGCAGCCGAAGACGCGAGCACCCGCAACGCATCGCGTGTTTCGGCAAGGCCGATCTGGAAGCCGTTGTCGCGCAGACTGCGAGCAAAGCCGGCGAGGCGGCGGCGCGCTCCGAGTAATTCGAATTGTTGCGCACTCATCACGCCACCTTGCCGAGGAGCCGCGCGCTCACCTCGCGGGTCATGCGGGAACGGTCCTCATGTGTCTTGAGGAGACAGATCATGGTTTCGTAAACGGCCTCCGGCTCCTGCCGCAGATCGTGCAGACCGAGTCCGGCGAGCGTCGCCGCCCAATCGAGCGTCTCCGCTACGCCTGGTACTTTCCGCAGATCCTCTTTGCGCACGGCCGCGACCATGCGGGCGATCTGCAGGGCAAGCGTGGTGTCGATGCCAGGCGAGCGGACGATGATGATGTTGGCCTCACGGTCCACGTCCGGAAAATCGATATAATGATAAAGGCAACGCCGGCGCAGCGCGTCGGAGAGTTCGCGGGTGCCGTTCGAGGTCAACACGACGCGCGGAATCGATACCGCCTTGATGGTGCCAAGCTCGGGAACGCTGACCTGAAAGTCCGATAACAGTTCGAGCAGAAATGCCTCGAATTCCTCATCGGCACGGTCGACCTCGTCGATCAAAAGCACCGGCGACGAGGGCCGGCGGATCGCGGCGAGGAGCGGGCGCTCCAGGAGATATTTTTCCGAGAAAATGTGTTCCTCGATCGCATCGGCATTCTCGCCGACGCCTTCACGGGTCTTTATGGCGAGGAGTTGCCGTTGATAGTTCCACTCGTAGAGCGCGGCGTTCTGGTCGAGCCCTTCATAACATTGCAGCCGGATCAGTTCGGCACCGTGCACCGCAGCAAGCGCCTTGCCGACCTCGGTTTTGCCGACGCCGGCTTCGCCTTCAAGCAGTAGCGGACGCTTGAGAAAGTCCATCAGCCACAGCGCTGTCGCGATGTCGTGATCGGCGACATAGCCGACGGCGGCGAGCTTTTCAGAAATCTCTTCGCGTTTCATACCGGCATTCCGTAGCACCTGGTTCTAGTCATATGGTGCTCCGGCCGTCTCTAGTCCGCGTGCAGCCCGAGCTTTTCGGCCGCCGTCCAGGTGCGCCAATGATCGTGCGGCATCTGGATATGGGTGGAGCCCAGGAATGAAAAGGCGTCATTGACCGCGTTGGAGAAGCACGGGACGCCGCCAACATTGGGGCTTTCGCCGACGCCTTTGGCGCCGATCGGATGATGCGGCGACGGCGTCGTGGTCCAATCGGTCTCCCAGTGCGGCGTTTCGACGGCGGTCGGCAAGAAGTAGTCCATGAACGACGCGGTCGTGACGTTGCCGTCGTTGTCGTAGTGGATCTCTTGGCCCATGGCGATGCCAAAGGCTTCCGTCAGTCCGCCGTGGATCTGGCCTTCGATGATCATCGGATTGATGCGCGTGCCGCAATCGTCAAGCGCGTAGAAGCGGCGCACCTTGGTCGTGCCGGTATCGACATCGATATCGACTACGCAGATATAGGCGCCGAAAGGATAGGTGAAGTTCGGCGGATCGTAGTAGTTGATCGCTTCGAGTCCAGGCTCCATGCCGGGCGGCACTTCGTGATAGGCGGCCCAAGCAAGCTCAGTCATGGTCTTGAATCGCTCGGGATTGCCTTTCACGCGGAAGCGGTCGATGTCCCATTCAAGATCGTCGTCGTGCACTTCGAGCATGTAGGCGGCGATCATTTGTGCCTTGGCCTTTATCTTGCGGCAGGCCATGGCAGTCGCCGCGCCCGAGACCGGCGTCGAGCGCGAGCCATAGGTACCGAGCCCGTAGGGTGCCGTGTCGGTATTGCCCTCTTCGACCGTAATATTGTCGGCCGGGATACCCAGCTCGGTGGCGATGATCTGAGCGTAGGTCGTCTCGTGGCCTTGGCCCTGCGATTTGGTGCCAAGCCGGCAGATGCCCGACCCGGTCGGGTGAATGCGGATTTCGGCCGAGTCGAACATGGCGATGCCGAGGATATCGCAGGCCCGCGATGGGCCGGCGCCGACGATCTCGGTAAAGAAAGCGACCCCAACACCCATCAGTTCACGAGTCTCGCCGCGCTTGAAAGCTTCGCGCTTGGCTTTCTGCTCTTCGCGTAGTGCCTTATAATTCACCGACTCCATCGCCTTCTTGAGCGCGGTTTGATAGTCGCCGGAATCGTACTGCCACCCGAAAGCGGATGTGTAGGGAAATTGCTCACGGCGAATGAGGTTCTTCATGCGAAACTCAGCCGGATCCATGCCGAGCTTCTGCGCCATGATGTCCATGGCGCGCTCGATGCAATAGGCGGCCTCAGTGACTCGGAATGAGCAGCGATAGGCGACGCCTCCCGGCGCTTTGTTGGTATAGACGCCGTCGACGAGGCAGTGCGCGGCCGGAAAATCGTAGGAGCCGCTGATGATGCTGAACAAGCCGGCCGGCCATTTGCTGGCATTGGCGCAGGCGTCGAATGCGCCGTGATCGGCAACAGTGTAGCAGCGCAGTCCGAGCACTTTGCCATCCTTAGTCGCGGCGATCTCCACGTCCATGTAGAAGTCGCGCGCGAACGCCGTCGTAGAGAGATTCTCAATGCGATCCTCGGTCCATTTCACCGGGCGGCCGGTGACAATCGAGGCAACGATCGAACAGATATAGCCGGGATAGGCGCCGACCTTGTTGCCGAAACCGCCGCCGATATCCGGCGCGATGACATGAATCTTGTGCTCGGGAATCTTCGAAATCAGCGAGCCGACGGTGCGGATGACATGCGGCGCCTGAAACGTGCCGTATAGCGTCAGCTCGCCTTTGATCTTGTCGAAGGATGCAACGCATTGACACGTCTCGAGCGGGCAGGGATGAACGCGCTGATAGACGATCATCTCCTTCATGGTCACCTCGGCATTGGCGAAAGCCGCGTCCGCCGCAGCCTTGTCGCCAGCCTGCCAGGAGAAGATATGATTATAGTGCTTGCGCTTGCCGTGGGCGCCGTCTGCCTTATCCTTCAAGTCCTCGCGGATCATCGGCGCGCCGTCGGTCATGGCCTTGAGCGGGTCGACCAGCGCGGGAAGCTGCTCGTATTCGACCTCGACGAGATCGGCGGCGTCGGCCGCGATGTAGCGGTCTTCGGCAATGACGAACGCCACCTCTTGGTTCTGGAACAGTACCTTGCCGTCGGCGAGCACCATCGGCGTGTCGCCGGCAAGCGTCGGCATCCAGGCAAGGTTGACGGTCTTCAACGTCTCGGCGGTGAGGACGGCGACGACGCCTGGCACGGCCGCGGCCTTGGTCGTGTCGATTTTCTTGATGCGGGCGTGCGCGTACGGCGAGCGGTTGAAGTCGCCATAAATCATGTTCGGCATTTTCACGTCATCGACGTAATTGCCCTTGCCTTGGACGAAGCGGATATCTTCAACGCGTTTGCGTTTGCATCCCATGCCTTCGAGCTTGGCGGTGCGTTGTTCGGCCGTTGGGGTCATGTCGTTCATTCTGCGGCCTCCTGGAACGGCACGCCGTTGAGCTTGGCGGCGGCGAACTGAATAGCTTTGACGATGTTCTGATAGCCAGTGCAGCGGCAGAGATTGCCGGCGATACCGAAGCGGATTTCCTCCTCGGTCGGGTTGTTGTTCTCCTGGAGGAGGCGGTAGGCGCGGGTGATCATGCCCGGCGTGCAGAAACCGCATTGGAGGCCGTGCATCTCGCGAAAACCCTCTTGGATGGCGTGCAACGTGCCATCGAGGTTGGCGATGCCTTCAATGGTCCGGATATCGGTGCCGTTCGCCTGCACTGCGAACACGGTGCAGGATTTCACCGACTTGCCATCAAGATCGATCGTACAGGCTCCGCAATGGCTGGTCTCGCAGCCGATATGTGGTCCCGTGAGATTGAGTTGCTCGCGCAGGAAATGGATGAGCAGCGTGCGCGGCTCGACCAAAGCCTCAACGCTTTTGCCATTCACCGTCATTTCGACCTGAGTTTTGGGCATCTGTTCTCTCCTCAGCCGCGCACACGCGATTTGGCGCGGTCGAGCGCGCGTGAGAGCATCACGCCCGCCATCTTGGTGCGATAGACTGCAGGGCCGCGTGCGTCGGTCGCCGGCGCGGTGATCGCCTCGGCTGCGGCGACGGCGCGTTTCACGGTGGCTGTGTCAAGCGAAGAGCCAGTGAGAATCCTCGCCGCTTGCTCCGCCCATAAAGGCGTTTCAGCGACATTCGTAAGTCCGATCGAGCAGCTCGTCACTTTGCCGCCCGACGTCGTGAGAACGACAGCTGCGGCTGCCGTCGCGTAGTCGCCGACCTTGCGCTTGAGCTTTTCATAGGCGTAACCGTGGCCCGCGGGCGGCGCGGGGATACGGATCGCGGTCAATACATCGCCGGTCTCGAGCGCTGTGAAATAGGCGCCCTGATAGAACTCGCGCGCGGCAATGCGACGTTCGCCGCTCTTGCCCATGACGTGGTAGGCCGCGCCAAGGCACATCATGACCGCCGGCATGTCGTTGCCGGGATCGCCGTTGGCGACATTTCCACCAAGCGTGCCGACGTAACGCACCTGCGGGTCGGCGATCAGGAGCGACGTCTCGCGGAGGATTGGCACCTTCGCCGCCAGGAGATCGGAGCCGATAAGATCGTGCTGTGTCGTCATGGCGCCGATGACAACATCATTGCCGTCGCTGCGGACGCCTTTGAGGTCGGCAATGCCGGCCAAGTCGACCAAATTGGCCGGTGTCGCCAACCGCAGCTTCATCATCGGGATGAGGCTGTGGCCGCCGGCGAGCGCGCGGCCATCGTCGCCAAGTTTGGCGAGCAGGCCAACCGCTTCTTGGACAGATTTGGGACGATGATAGCTAAAGGATCCAGGTATCACGGGCATCCTCCCTTGCGCATCCGCACCGGCTGTACGGTCGTCACCGCCGCCGTCCGCGTTTTGCGCCGAATACCGGTTCGCAATCTTGCAAAAGGAAGGGTGGCCGCGAGTGCGGTGCAGCGGCAAGATTGGCTGCACCAATGAGACGACGAATGCACCGGCGGGGTGCTTTGCGCACGAGTGGCGGCTTATTTGCACGAATTGCGTCAGTGCTCCTGACGCGATCAGACGCTAATCGCGCTATGGGGCGGACAATGGGAGGATTCTATTGCGGTGCAAAATGCTGGCGGCGGCGCAGGACCGCCGACGGGTCGTCACCTGTCAGCGCGGCGACACGCGACTTGAGCCAATTGATCCGGCTTCTGCTCACCGGCACGGTATAGTCGCGCACGGCGTCCAACTCGACCAACTCGTTGTCGCCGGAACGCTTATAGCCGACGACGCGGTCGATATTGACGATGTGGCTGCGGTGAATGCGGACAAAGCGATTCTTGTCGAGACGGGACTCGATGTCGCCAATGGCCAGCGGGCAGAACAATTTGTCGCTGCCATTGAAGATATAGGTGTAGTGCGCGTTTGCGTGGACGGCGACGACATCCTCGACAGCGACGAAATGAGTCGCGCCATCGCGCTCGATCGGCAAATGCCGGGCAAAGCGGCGCGGCGCACCGGCTCCTCCCAGTGGACCGAAGGAGCCGCGACCGAATTCGGGACTGGCGTCTTTGCCGTTAGCGGCGTGCGCGGTCGTAGCGACCGCTGTCTCGGACGCCGGTTCAATACTTGCGGCCACGACTTGGACCGGTGTGGCCCGTGCAGGTTCCGGCACCAGGAAGAGCAAGAATATTGCCGAAAGGCAAAACGCCACAACGGCGACAACGATTGCGAGCAGTTCGCCCGATATGGCCGGCGCGCTGGCTGCCGCTGTCGAGGAAAACGGCAACAGCGTCAGGCCTTGCATCGCGGTGTAATGCATACCCGAGACGGCAATGCCGAAAGCGATCGCGGACAGGATAAGCGGCGGGCGGCCGCCCCGGCCCGCCGCCAGCCATAACGCCAGTCCCGAAGCGGCTATCGCGATTGCCATGCTGGCGGCAACGTAATTGCGGTCATGAATCATATGGGCGCTGGCGCTCAGCGCACTCATGCCCATGTAGTGCATCGTGAATATGCCGCCGCCCATGAGGCAGGAAGACAACGTTAGTCGCAACAGAGTGAGCGGACCGGAGCTTGTGGCATAAACCGCGACGCCGACCACGATCACGCAAACCAAAAACGACAGCAGTGTCGGAAAGACGAGGTAATCGACCTGGAATGGCGGCTGTGCCGCCAACATACCTATGAAATGCATGGTCCAGATTGCCACCGCGAGAGAAAGGGCGGCGCCGGCCAAAAGCAACCGTCGGCGCATACCGGTAGCAGCGCCGATTTGGACCGCGAGGCTCAAGCCGACATAGGCGCCCTGAACCGCCATGACGATCGAGAGCAAAACCAGCCACGACTCATAAGTCACTGGCATCGCCGTCAATTCCCTCGCCAGGAGACGACTTTGCCCCATTCGCCAATGGGGTCTGGACGCCATTATAGAGGAGTTTGCGGCGGCGGCGAGAGAAGGGTTAAGTGATCGGCGGCGAGCCTTGCCCCCGGATTCGCGCTGCGACGCTCAACCTCGCGCAGCGTGCCTTGTCGGGGATAGACTTGAGCTAACCAAGAGCTAACCAAGCCTTGCCAGCAGAGCCACGAGTTCACCTTGCCGGTGCGTCGTTGTTTTGGCGAAAACGGCTTTCAATTGGTTTCGCGCCGTATCACGGGCGATCTTCAGTTCGTCGGCCGCCTGCTCCAGCGAAATGCCGCCGGCCATCAGCGAGGCGAGCTTGGCTTCGGCGGGTGACAGTCCAAAGGTTTTCGCAAGCACATCCATGCGCGGCTCCGGCTGGCGGGCTAGGTCGGAGAACACCAGCAATACTCGGGCGCCGAGGAACGGATTGCGCGCGGCGCCATCGATCGGCAAAACTCGAATGAGGAGTGGTCTTCGCGTCGCGCGCTGAACCACGATAGGTTCAGCGGGCAGTGCGGCGGTGTCCGGTATGATGCCAAGCCGGTCGATCAAATCGCTCAATGCAGCCCGTGCTCGTCGATCGCCCAAAATCAGACGACGATTTGTAACGCGAATCTCTTCATCGAAAAGCTGTTCGGCCGATGCGTTTGACTCGAAAACGAAGCCCGATCGGTCGAGCGCCAGCGCTGGCTGTCTCACCATGTCCAGCGCGTTGGTCGCGCTCGACAACGCCACCCGACCAACCGCCTGCGACAGCGTCGCCGTCTCGGTCAGCCGTCGCGATAACCCGGCAAAGATACGCTTGTCGTGGCGATCGAAGGGACCCTCTTGGGGGGTCCGCTGAATTGTAAGACCCCAATGGGCGGCGCCGGCCCAGAAGCCGATCCCTGCGAACCATTGCAGGCCATGCCGAGCCAAAGAGTCGGCATAGAGTCCGATGCGCCGCATGTCCTCCGGCGTGACGATGTCCTGATCCGTAACAACCCGCGCGCCGCGCAGCATCAAGGGAACGCTTCTTTCTGCGCGGATGTCGCGCAGGTGCCAGCCTTCGCTGAAATAACTGCGGATGCACTCATCCACCCCCGCGGTCCGAGGCACGTCCGGCGTTCGCGAATCCCCCTGTAACAGAACGGCGCCCCTTGCCCCTGCTGCCGCGCTTATCTGTTCCATGACATCCGGCCAGATCGTCGGATCGATGGCGACTTCGCCAAGCCGACTGGCCACCTGCTTCAATCGTTCGGCATCCACTGCTGACTTTGACATCAGCGCTCCATACACGTCGAAGTGACGGACGTTATGGGTCTTTAGCCCATTTGGGTCAAGACGAGGCCGATCTTAGGTCTCTAAGTGTCGCTGAACGATCCGGCTGTGGGCGGTATCTTCGACACTGGGGCGAGGAGCGGTTGCTTCGGCTAAAGCTAAGTTCCCACAAATAAAAGTAGTGCATGACGGGGGCCGACAAATCCACCGCCGTGAGTGACGGAAGTGACGGAATGACCGTTGTACTGAAGCACTCGATCATCGTCGCCGGACACAAGACGAGCATCAGTCTTGAAGATGCATTTTGGAAGGGCTTGCGAGAAATTGCGTCGGCAAAAGAGATGACCTTGTCCGCGTTGGTCGCATCCATCGCCCAGAACCGCCAGCACGGCAATCTATCGTCGTGCATTCGTCTGTTTGTTCTCGAATATTATCAGACGCTGGCGGCTACATCGGATGCGATAGAGAACACCTCGTCATCTAAGGGCGCGTTCCACGATGAGCGACAAGACGCAGCTTTGTGAGCAGTTCAATTCATATTCTCAGCTGATTTCTCACTGGTAGGATCGGGAGCACTGGAGCGAGAGCCGCGTGCAGTACTTGCGTGCTTTAACTTCGTCATCGGCGCCGCCCGCCTGGGACAAAGGCAGCAGCGACGAAATTGCCCAGATCGAGCGCCTCAAGCGCGCTTGCCGCAGCATCGATTACCATTGGGACGTCGAGTGCAGTTGCAGCGACGAAGGCGATCCGTGGTGCGCCGTCTACGATTGGCGACGGGACCGGCCTGTTGTTCACGTGGCACGTATCGATGGGACCTATGTGACAGAATTTCCGTCCCGGCTCCGGTCGTCCTCGAGCACTACATTGCGCGCCGCAATCGATGCTGCGCTTGCCGAGATCGCTCCTAGTCCAACGCGTATCGAGTGGGAAGGGCGCCAACTGTTGCAAACGTCGTGCGCGACCCTCGACCACGCTTCCATTGTGCCGCTCCCGATTAAATCGGAGCGGGCATAGAGCGACCCGTAAATTCTGGAAAATTTATCCAACCCAGCCAGGCCGCCTCAAGCGGCTTGGCTTTCCGTACCTTTGCAAAGGGAAAAGTAGGGCTCCGAACCGGTTGCTCTGTGCAAAACGGGCCGCCGGCAAGGGTCTATTCACTATCGGTCGGCGCCCGCCCATTTCCGCCACAATGTAACCACGCTAGAATCTGATACCTTTCGGGTGGGATAGGGGACAATGCGGCGTCGGCTACGCGCGGCAGATAGGTATCTTGCGTCGATCGGCGCGCGTAACTGGCTCGGCCCGGCTCGAAGGCTTGGCCCGGTTACGGCGAGCGGCTTGCTATGCCTTGTTCTTGCCCATTGCTCCGACAGCAGCAGAATCGATCCGCGCTTCGGAGTCGCGCCGAGCGCGCGCATCGTGGACCCCGGTGACCCGGTGCCCAAGGGCGGCGGTGTCTATCGCGTCGGATCGCCCTACATGGTCGCCGGCCGGCTTTATATCCCCGAGCTCGATCCGCATTATCGCGCCGAGGGCCTCGCGTCCTGGTATGGCGACGATTTCCACGGCCGCGCCACCGCAAATGGCGAGGTTTTCGACCGCGATGCCATCTCGGCCGCCCATCCCACCATGCCGCTGCCGAGCTATGCGCGCGTGACTAATATGCAAAACGGCCGCTCCCTCATCGTGCGCGTCAATGACCGTGGCCCCTATGCCGCCAATCGCATTATCGACGTCTCCAAACACGCGGCGCAGCTGCTCGGCTTCATCGATCGGGGCACCACGCACGTGAAGGTGGAATATGTCGGGCCGGCCCAGATCGAAGGTTCGGACGACAGGCTCCTGGAAGCGACACTGCGCCAGGATGAGCCGGCACCCGTGCCCGGCAGCGCGAAGTTTGCTGCTGCGACGCGAATCGTGCCGGTGGCGATGACCGTGGGGCCGCGGACCCGCGTGGCCAGTACCGGCTCGATCGCCGGTTTATTGCATTCGGACGATGCGTCGA
Organism: Xanthobacteraceae bacterium; assembly: GCA_036264635.1. Classification (GTDB taxonomy): domain Bacteria; phylum Pseudomonadota; class Alphaproteobacteria; order Rhizobiales; family Xanthobacteraceae; genus BOG-931. Next base: position 39,231 of record DATAQN010000200.1, read on the forward strand.
ATGGCGACGATACGGTGCAAATCCTCAACGGCCGCGGCCTTTATTGATCGGGTGCATTTCTCTCCGGACGCCGCGCTGCGCGTGGGAAAGGATTGCCATCGCGCCGCGCTTGTCATGGCCGAGGCAAGCCTGGCCACGACGCACGGACGTAGTCGCTCTGTTGCCGCCGCGTTATTTTTGCGAAAATGTCGCGCTAGAGCATGATCCCGAAAAGCATGCCCTTGGACTTGATCCGAGGGTGGAAGCCGGTTTTCGGAAAAGATCATGCTCCAACGAAAGAGCTGAAAGCGGAGATCAGGCTTGTCGAAGGTAGGCTGGAATTTGTTTTCTCGGGATGGGCCGCGCATGGCGGCAATCGGCTTGGCTGTCGCCGCGCTTGTCGCCGCGGCCGCCACAACGTCCTTGCCGGTCGCACAAGCGGCGCCATCGGCGACCAAGAGCGAAGGCTTTCAAACCGGCAGCAATATAGCGGCACTGCTCGACGCCGGCAGCGACAGTTTCTTGTTCGAAAAGAATAGCGATCAGCCTTTCGCGCCGGGCAGCCTCGCCAAGCTCATGGTGCTCGAATACGTCTTCAACGAGGTCACGCAGGGCCGCGTCAAGCTCGACGACGAATACATCATCAGCGAGAACGCCTGGCGCAAAGGCGGCGCGCCGTCGCACGGTACGACGATGTTTGCCGCGATCCACAGCCGGGTCAAAGTGTCCGATCTGATTCAGGGCATCATTGTCGATTCCGCCAACGACGCTTGCATCGCCATCGCCGAGGCGCTCTCCGGCAATGAAGGCGGCTTCGCCGAAATGCTGACCAAGCGCGCGCGAGAGATCGGCCTGGAAAACTCGGTGTTCACCAATTCGACGGGTCTCGCGGATCCGAATATGCATGTGACGGCGCGCGACATGGCGCAGCTGGCGCGCCACATCATGCAGACCTATCCGCAATTCTATCCATATTTCGCCGCCCGCGATTTCGCCTGGAACAACATCCGTCAGGAAAGCCGTAATGCGCTCTTGAGCATGGGCATCGGCGCCGACGGGCTGAAAACCGGCGACACGCCGGACTCCGGCCACAGCCTCGTGGGTTCGGCGCTGCAGGACAATCTGCGCCTCATCGTCGTGGTGAGCGGTGCCAAGAACGACAAGGAAAGCGGCGAGGAGGCCAAGAAGCTTCTTGATTTCGGCTTCCACGGTTTTGAAACCAAGGTCCTGTTCGCGGAAGGTCAGACCATCGGCGCAGCCAAAGTCTTCGGCGGCAACGACGGTTACGTGCCGCTCGTCGGCCGCGGCACCATCAGTCTAATGATGCCGCGCAACACCAATGACCGGCTCACCGCGCGTATCGTCTATAACGGGCCTGTGCCGGCGCCGATCGCCAAAGGCCAGGCCATCGGCAAGCTCAAAGTCTGGCGCGGCGACAATGTCGCACTTGAAGCGCCGCTCCAGGCGGCCGACGACGTCGGCAGCGGAACGATGTCGCAGCGCGCCATGGATGGGGCGACGGAGCTGATGATCGGCTTGTTCCGTGCCGGCGTCGGCAAGCTGTGACGTGCTGCAGCTGGACAAGGGCGGGTGCAGGAACGGGTCCAGGACGGGTGCGCGGCGAACCGGTTCGGCCTATATTGGCTTGGTGTTGCCGAGTCTGACTTCACACCAAACGTGTGGACGTTCCGGTAAGCCGTTGATTTGGATTGTTTTGCAGCCTTTGCGGGCTGGCCCAAAGCGAATCCCGACAGAGTTTTTGCTGAATGCGCGGGAAGTTCATCACCTTCGAGGGCGGGGAGGGTACCGGGAAATCGACCCAGGTTGCCATGCTGGCGCTGCGCCTTGAGGCGCTCGGCCATCGCGTGCAGCTGACCCGCGAGCCGGGCGGTTCACCCGGGGCCGAGATCATCCGCCATGTGCTGCTGTCGGGCGCCGCGAAGCCGCTCGGTGCGGACGTCGAGGCCATGCTGTTCGCAGCCGCCCGCGACGACCACGTGAAGTGCACGATTTCGCCGGCGCTCAATTCCGGCAAATGGGTGATCTGCGACCGCTTTGTCGATTCGACGCGCGTCTATCAAGGCATTCTCGGGCAGGTGGATCATCGCCTGATCCGCGGGCTTGAACGGGTTGCCGTCGGCGATCTGATGCCCGATCTTACCATCATGCTCGATATTCCCGTCGAGGTCGGAATGGCGCGCGCGAGAAAGCGCCGCGGCACGACGGCGCCGGATCGCTTCGAGGCCGAGGATCTCGAATTCCACAAAAAGCTGCGCGAGGCCTATCTCGCTATCGCGGCCGAGGAGCCGCAGCGCTGTGTCGTGATCGACGCCAGCGCCGGCAGAGAGACTGTGGCGCGGCTGATCTGGAATATCGTCGGGGCAAGGCTCGATCCCATGACCGCACCGCTGGCGGGCAACGTCGGTCAAGAGGTCGGTGCCTGAACATGAGCCCAGCCTGAACAGGAGCCCAGCCTGAACATGAGCCGTGCCCGCGCTGCCGCCGAAGACGACCAGGATGCCGACACCGCGCCGCATCCGCGCGCCACGACGGATTTCTTCGGCCATGCCGCGGCCGAGGCGGCTTTGCTCGCAGCCTATCGTTCCGGTCGGGTGCCGCACGCCTTCCTGATCGCCGGCCCGCAAGGCATCGGCAAGGCGACGCTGGCCTATCGCGTGGCGCGCTTCGTTCTCGCCCATCCCGATCCGTCATCGCGTGAAGTTCAAGCGGCGAGCTCGTTGGCGGTCGCAGCCGACGATCCGGTGGCGAGGCGCATCACCGCTCGAGCGCAGCCCGACCTTCTCGTTCTCGAGCGCACCTTCAACGACAAAGGCGTATTGCACAAGCAGATTGCGGTCGAAGACATCCGCCGCACCGTGGCGTTTTTTGGCTCAACCGCGGGCGAGGGCGGTTGGCGCATCGCCATCGTGGATGCGGTCGATGATCTCAATCGCGCCGGCGCCAATGCGCTGTTGAAGGTTCTGGAAGAACCGCCCGAACGTGCGCTCCTGCTCCTGGTCAGCCATTCGGCGGCGCGCGTGCTGCCGACCTTGCGCTCGCGTTGCCGTATCCTCACGCTGCGGCCGCTCGCCGATGCCGAAGTCGCGCAAACCGTTGCCGCAGTGACAAACGCCGACACCAATGATCCGCAAGTCACGGCCGCGGCGGCTGCCGCCGAAGGCAGCGTCGCGCGCGCCTTGTCGCTGATGGACGAAGGCGCCTTGGCGCTGCGCGAACAGGCGCTTGCTATGCTCGACCGGCTGCCGTCACTCGACGCCAAAGCACTGCATGTCTTGGGCGAGGCGCTCGCCGGAACCGATCCGCAGCCGCTCGCGGCCTTTGTCGACACCGTCAATCTCTGGCTGTCGCAACGGCTGCACGGCGGCGCCAATGATATCGGTCGGCTTGATCGGCTCGCCGACGCCTGGCAGCGCGTGAATGCCGCGGCACGCGATGCCGAAACCTACAATCTCGAACGCAAGCCGCTGATTTTCAATGTTTTCGGCCTGCTTGCCGAGGCCACGCGCGGTTAGAACGGCGGCATTTGCATTTAAGCTCCTCGCGAGTTCGCGCGAGACTGCTGGACTCTATACAATTTATGATTTATAATTATAAAATCACAATCGTTTGGAGAGCAGCCATGGCTGACCGACCAAAATTGCCGGATGGCATAGTGGGACGGTTGAGGTCGCTTATCAAAGATTTGGAAACGGCAGAAGAACAGCGCTTGGACCGAACACCCGGCGGCCAAATCGAGTTCAAGATAAACGAAGCTGAAGCGCTCTGGTACGTCGCTTACAAAACTGACGCCGCCGCAAGCTGACGCATTGCAGCTCTCTTCTCAGTGCCACCTTTGAGTTGATTCCAGAGACAAGCAGCCGAGCGAACATTCATCGCGCGAATGGCGACGTGCGCGCGATCTGCAAACACGCAGTTGGAAATCAGAATCGCTAGGAGGATGTCATGGCCAGTCGACCGAAATTACCAGAAGGCATCATGGTGCGGCTCAGATCGGTTATCAAAGATTTGGAGGCCGCAGAGGAACAGCATCTGGACCGAACGCCCGGGGGCGAAATCGAGTTCAAGATAAATGAGGCTGAAGCGCTCTGGTATGTCGCTTACAAGACCGACGCCGCTGCAAGTTGAAGCGCGCTGTCATCGGTTCGATGTGCCCTTTGCATGAATTCAAAGGGAGCACACCAACTAAGCCAAACTAACAGGGTTCAGCCATGAGTTTGGATTCGGAGTTGGACCAGCAGGTTTGGGACGGCATCCAATCCTTGATGGACGACTATGCGCAGATGCGGCCGTCCGACAAGATCGTTATTGCCTATACATCGGACTCACGGACGCCGGCGGCCTGGGTGGCGTTGGCCTGCGAGCAGCGGGCATTCGTACCTTCCATGGTACCGATGAGGCCGCTTCGCGACGCTGGATTTCGCGCTCGTCTGGCCGAGGTCATCCCGGAATATCCGTCGGGCGACGACAGAATAATGCTGCTCGTGTTTGAGCGCGAGACGATGTCGCACAACAGAATCATAAAATCGATTTTGGCAAAATATCATCCGGACCAATATCAAGTTATTCGTGCGATCAACTCCGGCAGAAATTTGTTCGTCACGGGTTTGTTGATGAAGCCAGACGAGCTTTCGGCTTTGAACACGACGCTGTTGGAAAAATGCCGGCAGGCGCATTCGCTCAGGATCGAAGCCAAGGGCGGCACGCGATTGGAGGCTGAACTCGATAATCAGAAGTTTCAATACAAGAGCAGCCGGGGTGTCGGAGTGCCGGGAAAATTCGTTGTCATTCCGGCCGGCGAAGTCGCCACATTTCCCAAGAGCATCTCCGGCACATTGGTGGCGGATTTTGCGATAAACGTGAATATTCTCTTGGACAAGGATGTTCGTTTGGCAACGCGTCCGGTGACCGTCGAGATCGAAAGCGGCAAATTAATCGATTTCGACTGCCCGGATCGCGAAATGAGGGATTTTCTTGCCAAGTGCTTCGAGCGAAAAAATGCGACGATCGTTGGTGAACTTGGCTTTGGTACCAACAAGGCTGTCACCGAAGCCGTGTTCGAAAACTCTCATTTGAACAAGCGTATTCCGGGTGTACATCTCGGATTTGGTCAACACAATCAGACTGACGAAGTCGCCGGATATATTTGCGACATCCACATCGATCTGTGCGCCAAAGGCGGATTGATCTGGTTTGACGACGCGAAAGATCCACTTGATCTCGAGCAGCTGACGCCCTCGCAAAATCAGCACCCGCAACTCGTCAGTGGTGAGGATGTCGTCTCCGATGACGCCGAAGACGACTGTTGCGGTATTCTGCGCTAGCTGGTTGGGGGCGGCCGTGCGGCTGACCAACATCGCCGTTGCGAAAGCGCTCACATATCTCCCTCGGCAGGTGGATCTTGCAGTGCCTTCGTTCAATTTCAATATTGAACCGCACTTTGCACATCTGAACTGGCGGCCAATCCCCGAAGGGAAGCGCGAACTGGCGCAGGACCAGTTGAGCGCAGCATTTCGTTGGTGCGGAGCCCGTTTTCCGCTTGTTCTTGAAGATTCGACCGCAGTGCAGCGACCAAGTATCGCGGCGTTCGTCGTTGGCGAGAGCGCACACGAAGACGAACTCCTCAGCGCGTCTTCGGCACAGGCGCCCGGGGCTGTGCTCATGGTGGCTCCGTGGCCGTTGAAATGCATCTATCGGGTCGCATCGCTGATTGCCCATGAGAGCATGCACCAAGCGCTCTACGAACGGGAACGCCAATCGTCACCGGTGCGGCGCGGATCGTTGGGTTATTCGCCGTGGAAATATACGCTTCGTCCGGGACGCCTTGTCTGGCATTCGTTCTGGACCTTTCTCTGCCAACACACGCTGCTGGCGGAGTGCGCGCTGCTCGAGCGGGACGTGCTGCTGAACGATCCGGACCTCAAGGCATTTCTCGCCGATATGCGGGCCAGAATCCTTTTGTGCGCTGACTCGCTGCGGGATTTCGACGTGTTGAATTTGCATGAGCTGGGTCAGTGTGGGGATGCGTTGGACATCCTGCAAGAACTGGAGCGGGATCTGCGACAAGTCCCCGGCTATTCCCAAATCTCGGACTGGGCCGAGCACGAAGTATTTGCGGGATATGAAGAATGGTCGCGCGAAATTTTAGCGAATCCGCCTCCTAAATTGAGTATCGCCTGAAGCGCCCGGTTCCGGGATTTGCCATACCGTCTTCTCGCTTGCTGGCCTCGGCCAGACTTGCTAGCACCCCTGTATCAGGAACGGAGCGCGCCGCGGCCTCGCGAAGAGGCTTCGGACGTCCTATCTTGCGAGGTGTTGCCAGACCTGCCTCAAGCGTGGACGCCCGGCAAAGCTGCGTACTTGGCTAGCGTAAGCTCTCCCGCCGGCAGACTGATCTGACCAGGTAGATTAACGTTCAAATGCCGGCGGAAAAACAGCCCTATTACATCACCACCGCGATCGCTTATCCAAACGGCGCGCCGCATATCGGCCACGCCTATGAGCTGATCGCGACCGATGCTATCGCCCGCTTCATGCGGCTCGACGGCCGCGACGTCTTTTTCCTTACCGGCACTGACGAGCACGGCATCAAGATGCTGCAGACTGCGGGCAGGGAGCATTTGACGCCGCGCGAATTGGTCGAGCGCAACGTGCCGCACTTCCAGGCCATGGCGAAGAAATTCAACGCGTCGAACGACGACTTCATCCGCACTACGGAGCCGCGTCACTACACGTCGTCGATTGCCATTTGGGAGAAGATGCAAGAGGCCGGCGACATCTATCTCGACAAATATGCCGGCTGGTACTCGGTGCGCGACGAGGCCTACTACGACGAGAGCGAGACGCGGCTCGACGAGAAAGGCCAAAGGCTCGGCCCGCAAGGTACGCCGGTCGAATGGGTCGAGGAGGAGAGCTACTTCTTCCGCCTCTCCGCGTTCGCCGAGCGGCTGCTCAAGCTGTACAGCGACGTGCCGGACTTCGTTCTGCCGAAGGAGCGCATGAACGAGGTCGCCAGCTTCGTGCGCGGCGGCTTGCAGGACCTGTCGATCTCGCGCACGACTTTCGACTGGGGCGTTCCGGTCCCGGGCAATCCCAAGCACGTCATGTATGTGTGGGTCGACGCGCTCACGAATTACATCACCGCTGTCGGCTATCCTGATACAAACTCTGAGAAATTCGAGAAATATTGGCCGGCCAATCTGCACGTCATCGGCAAGGATATCGTGCGCTTTCACGCGGTCTATTGGCCGGCGTTTCTGATGTCAGCCGGGATCGCTGTGCCACACCGGGTGTTCTCTCACGGCTTTCTCTTCAACCGCGGTGAGAAGATGTCGAAGTCGGTCGGCAATGTGATCGATCCTTTTACCTTGGCGGATGCCTATGGCGTCGACCAGCTGCGCTATTTCCTGTTGCGCGAAGTGCCATTCGGCCAGGACGGCAATTACAGCCACGAAGGCATCGTCAATCGCATCAATGCGGATCTCTCGAACGACCTCGGCAATCTGGCCCAGCGCTCGCTGACCATGGTCGCCAAGCAGTTTGGCGGCGCGTTGCCGAATCCGGGCGCATTCAGCACCAATGACCAGGCGATCCTCGCAACCGCCGATGCCATGATCGGCAAGGCGCGCGAGGCCATGTCGACGCAGCAATTGCACCACGTGCTCAATGCGGTCTGGGCCGTGGTGGCGGATGCCAACCGCTATTTCGCCGGCGAGGCGCCTTGGGCGCTCGCCAAGACCGATCCGCAACGGCAGGGCACGGTGCTGTACGTGACGGCAGAGGTGTTGCGCCAAGTCGGCATTCTTGCGCTGCCGTTCACGCCAAGTTCGGCCGCAAAATTGCTCGATCTGTTGGCGATCCCTGACAACGAGCGCACTTTTGCTTATCTGGGCGGTGAGCACCGGATTACGGCCGGTGCGGCGCTGCCGGCGCCCGCGCCGGTATTCCCGCGCTATATCGAGCCCGAGAAGCAAGCGGCGCAATGAACGAACAGGAACGGATGCTCGTCGACAGTCACTGCCATCTCGATTTCCCGGATTTCACCGACGAACTCGATTCCGTGGTTGCGCGCGCCCGCGGCGCCGGGGTCGGGCGCCTTGTGACGATCTCAACGCGGGTGAAGCGTTTTGCGCAAGTCTCTGCAATCGCTGAGCGATTTCCGGACGTCTATTGCTCGGTCGGCACCCATCCTCACAATTCGCATGAAGAGCTCGACGTGACGGTGGCGGACCTCGTCGCATATGCCAAGGCGCCGAAAGTCGTGGCGCTGGGCGAGGCCGGCCTCGACTATCACTACGACAACTCGCCGCGCGATGCGCAGGAGAGCGGCTTTCGCACCCATATTGCGGCCGCGCGCGAAACCGGTCTGCCGCTCGTCATTCATACTCGCGAGGCCGACGCCGATACGGCGCGGATCCTGGAAGAAGAAACCGGGAAGGGCGCCTTCCCGGCTGTTCTGCATTGCTTCACCGGCGGGCCCGATCTCGCCCGCCGCGCCGTGGCGCTCGGCCTGTTCATCTCCTTCACCGGCATCCTGACATTTAAGAATTCGACGGCACTGCGCGAAATCGCGGCCGAACTGCCGCCCGATCGCATCCTGGTCGAGACTGACGCGCCATATCTCGCGCCCGGCAAATACCGGGGCAAACGCAACGAGCCGGCCTATGTGGTCGAGACCGCAAAAGCGCTGGCCGAAACGCGCGGCGTCGCGCTCGACGAGATCGCGCGGCAGACGACCGCGAATTTCTTCCGCCTGTTCGCCAAAGTGCCCCGCCCCGCAGCAGCCGCTGCCTGAAAGCCGCAATGACCCTGAAAATCACCATTCTCGGCTGCGGTTCTTCCGGCGGCGTGCCCCGGCCGGCTTTGGGCTGGGGCGCCTGCGACCCGACCAATCCAAAGAACCGGCGCCGCCGCACGTCGATCATCGTCGAGCAGCAAGGCCAGCACGGCAACACGCGGGTGCTCATAGATACGCCGCCGGACTTGCGCGAACAGCTGATCGACGCCGATGTCGATTGGGCTGACGGCGTATTCTATACGCACGATCATGCCGACCACACCCACGGCATCGATGACCTGCGCTCGCTCTTCATCAAGCGCCGCCGCCGTGTCGATGTCTATCTCGACGAACCCACCAGCGCGTCGGTGAATCGCAAATTCGGCTACTGCTTCAAGTCGCCGCCCGGCAGCGAATATCCGCCGATCGTGACGGAGCACCGGCTCGTTGCCGGCCGGCCTGTCACCATCGAGGGGGAGGGAGGGCCACTCACCGCTTTGCCGATCCTGCAGCAGCACGGTGACATGGACTCGCTCGGCTTTCGGTTCGGCAATTTCGCCTACTCCGTGGATCTGAACACGGTGCCAGCGGCCAGCATAAGCGCTCTTGCCGATCTCGACGTTTGGGTTCTGGACGCGTTGCGCTACACACCGCACCCAAGCCACTTCTCGCTGTCGGATGCGCTCAGCTGGATCGAACGCCTCGAGCCGCGCCGCGCCATCCTGACCAATCTGCACGCCGATCTCGATTATGAGGTCCTGCGTGGCAAACTGCCGGCGCATGTCGCGCCGGCGTTCGATGGCATGACGATCGCAATCGACTAAGCCCCGTAATTAAGGGGTCATATGGACATATTCCATAATATGTCTTATGCGAATCGGCTATGGCCCCGTGGAGTTCGCCCTGTCGGGTTTGATTGGACCAGAGTCGCCTATCAGAGTCAGCGAACGCGCCGCCGCGCCGCCGTTTTACGGATCAAGTCCCATCTCGATCGGGTCCTGAGCGAGCTTCCGCTGCGGCGGAACGAGCTCCGCATACTTGTAACTGAGGCCCCAGATGCTGGACCTCAGCTAAAGGATCGCCGATCGGGCCACGGTTGTCGGGCGGGCTAGCACCCACCTCCCAAACGGGCGGTACTCATCGACACCGCATTATCGGCCGGTTTCCGATCGCCGCTGCTCCGCCAGCTGCTTGGCTTGATCGTCCGTGATCTCGCCCACTCCGATGATCTGGTAGCGGCTGTTCGGGTCTTGCATCTGGTTATCGGTCCGCTTGCCGCTGTTCTTTTGCTGATCATCCTGCGGCTGGATGTCATTATCTCCACCGCCAAAGCCGACGAACTCGACGATAACGATGGAGGGCCGGTCTTTGTTAGCGTCAGATTGTGCTGGGAGCGCGATTTGCTGAGCGCCGGCGACGTTCGAAGCGGTCGTCAGCGCGCCCATGCTCGGGCCGCTATAGGTCGGCAGTCCCGTGATCGTGCCCTGCACCTGAATGTTATAGGCATTGAGGATCTGCAGCGCGGCGATGTTGAGATTGCCGGAGACACGCAGGCCCGCGGCGCCCGCATTCACCGTGCCGCGCGGCGCGATCAGGTTGGCGTCGCCGATCGGCACGCCGGGCAGCGATTGCAGCGTCGCGATGCCAGCGCCGGAGACCTCGCCTTTGATGTCGACGCTGCAGATCCAATCGATGTCGCAGTCGAATTTCGGCGGCGGCGCCGAAACCGATGTCTTGGCGCCCTTGCCGGCATCGAGATTGCCGTTCGAGCTCCACATCAAGATGTTGCCGCCCTGCTCGGTCATGATGCGGCTCTGCGCCACCTGCACGTCGCGGTCGGTAATGATGTCGATATTGCCGCTCTCGAGCGTGATGATGCCCTCGCTTGCCGGATTAATCGCGGGGGCAGCGACCGAACTGCCAACCAGAATTCCGCCGCCCGGTCCCAGGATCGAGATATCGCCGCCCTGCTGAGTCTGAATGGTCGAGCCGCGCATGTCGAGATTGCCGGTCTGCACTAGTTTGTTGGCGCCGTTGACAGTGCCGAGCGCATTGACCGTGTAGCCGAAGGCTGCCGGGAACAGCGTGTTGATCGCCTGATAACCGGCACTGTATTGGTGATAACTGGGGCTCGATTGGATATTGTAATCTAGCCCCGTCGCATTGAGGATATCGAAGAACACTTCTTCCACGAGCAATTGCTGCTGGTTTGCCGGCAGCGTCTTGAAAATCGTCCAGGCTTGCGCCGCCGTCAGGCTCCCGCTCACCGGGGTTCTTGTCTCGCTTTCGTATCGCGTGACGAAACTGACAAGATCGTCGGCATAGGCGGCGCCCGTCGCGCCGGACGTGATTGGATCGATGTAAGCCCCAATGAAGCCCGCAGTGTTCATGCCGGGCCCAACGCCGAACAATACATTCACCGCAGCGCCGCCCTTCGGCAGGTACGGATTGCCGAAGCCGACAATAGAGAGCGCGGTATTAACAGTACCGCTACTGGTGACTTTGATGTCGGCGACCGGAACGGCTGTCGGGTCGATGCTATTGCCGCCGCGGCACAGGGTGCGGCCGAGCCGCGCCTGCAGCATCGCTAAATAGGATTCATAGCGATCGAAATTCCGCGTCGAAGCCGGGATCTGCTGTTCTGTCTGTAGCGAACTAGGCGCAATCGAGATCGAGCCGGGCCCTGTTGCGCGCGGGACATAACCGGTGCCACGCAACAGCACTTGGAGACCACGCATCGCCGGAAGCGAACCCTTAACGTCGGCTGACCGACGCCCCGTTGCAAGCGCCGCGTCATAGAACACTTCAATCCCCGTTGTCGCGCTATAGACTTCGAGCGCGACGGCAAGCGGTTGAGCCGGAATATCGAAAACAACAGGCCGTTCCGCTGCGGCTGGTGAGCCCGCCTCGCCGGCATCGGCAGCGGTCGCTGCGAGCAATAGGACCACTGCAACGACCATACACGAGCCAAACCTGTGAGAAATGGCACATGCAGCTTGACCTGATCTCAATTTGATTATGAACCGCTCAATCATCGCTATCCCGCCTGCCAGTTCAGAGGATCGCGGCTCTAGCTCGCATGCTGGAAGGTCTGTCGCCCAGGATCTCGAGTTTCGCGCGCTAAACGGGATCGATGCGGCGCAACGACGCTAGTCACCGAACATTACGGTTTCGCGACACTCTCAGCGCTGGCGGCTTACGTGTAGCGTCCCCGGATCTGGCGATCCGGCGCTTTCGGTAGCGGAAGGCCGGCGCAGCGCGCAGATCGTTGCCTGCGACAAGACGGCGGACGGCCACTTCTGGTATCCTGTCTCGACAATGGGAAACTATTGCCGACCATCATGTCGTCGGGCACCGCCAATCCCAAGATCGCCATGCTGGATGACACTTTGGAAAGCGCGCGAGCGACCGGCTTCCGGCGCTGCAAGCCCTGGCGGCATGTCATTGCACAATCAGATGCTGCCACATGGTCCAGACGAACAAGCTTTCGAAGACGCTTCAAGCGCGAAGCTCACTCCGGCGAAGCTGAGCAACACATTGGCGTTCATGTTTGAGACCCGCTTTCGGCAGCGCGTGACACGTTTCGCCGCAGACCTGCCCCAACGGCAGGCGCACTACGCAGACTGTTGGCAGGGTTTACGGCGGCATTTCGATCCGGCTCGAGCAAGCAACGAGTGATTGCTGTGCCGATTGGGTGGCCGGTACTCAAATTGCAGAATTATTGCTCAGGTTGCGCCGGGCTGATTGTCGTTCAGGCCTTAAAAGAGGCATTTCCTTGCCACTTGGCGACGCCCAACACACGATTTGTTGACGGCCCGATCCGGGCCGCGGGGCGTGCGTGTCCCTTGTTCCGCGGGGCGAAGGGCTGATAATAGCCCGACGGGTACGGGTGTAAGAGACCTGGAGGAAGGCATGCGTGCATTTCTGGCTGCGTGTCTCGCTGTTGTTGCTGTTGGGACCGGCGGGTATTTTTTTCTCGACAGGATGCAAGAACCGAGCGGCCTCGCCTTCTCGACGGACGGCGCGCGAATTAATCCGCAGTGGAGTTGGCGCGCCATGTTCCGCAGCACCAGCGCCCCCGCGACCAAAGCCGCAATGACGATCCCCGAAGCCCCGAGCGAACTCGTCGAAGATTGCACCGTGCGTACGGCCAATGAGTGGATCTTCGTCGACTTTGGCACCCCGAAGGGCGAAGGCGAAATCTGCAAGATTTCGCAGTAAAGCGCCTGCCCAGTATTGCTCGAATCGAGCGTCTCGGCGCACCCTCTCCTATCAGCAGATGCTCATTCAGCCGGGGTGGACGACGGCTGGCGCATCAGTTCGTCCGGACCGATCCTGGCGTGTTCTTCTTCGATCCAAAGGCTGTGGTGCTCCTTGGCCCAATTGAGATCGACGGTCCCCTCGCCCATGGCTTCGAACGCGCCCTCCATGCCGATCGTCCCAATGTAGACGTGTGCGAGCATGACCGCGACGAACAGCACGGCGATGACGCCATGCACGACCTGAGCAATCTGCATGTCGAAGATTGTCGTTCCATAGAACGGGAATATCAGCACATAACCGCTGACCGCCACGGCCGTGCCGCACAACACCACGACCCAGTAGACGCCCTTTTGCCCGGCATTGAAGCGATAGGCCGGCGGGTGGCCCTCCCCGACCATTCCGCCGCCGCGCTTGATCCACTCGATGTCCACGCGATTGGGGATATTTCCCGCAAACCACATCAGAAAAATTGTGAAGACGCCGATCGTAAAGGGAAAGCTTGTGAAATTGTGTGCATATTTGGCTGCTAACGACCAAACGGAAAAGGCGCTTGGTCCGATCAGCGGCAGCAACACCTCTTTGCCAAAGGTGATATTGAGGCCGGTAATCGCCATGATGATGAAGCACGTCGCGGTCATCCAATGAACGAAACGCTCGAATGCCGTGAAGCGCACGATTTTACGGCCAGAGCGGCCGGACGCGATCCGCACCATGCCGCGCATCAAATAGAAGATTATGAGCACGGCCAGCATACCAAGGACCGCGATCGTTCCGATCCAGTGCAGCCATACCTCGTGGAATTGCCGCCACACACGACCCATCGGTTGCTCGATCACATAGGACTTGACGTCCGGGATCGTTCCTAAACCTTGGATGCGACCGAACTGCTGCAGGAGCTGTTGCTCCTTCACGGCATTCGCATTCGGATCGACGGGCTGCTGGGCTATGGTTGGTCGCGCAGCAGCGGCGAAGATGAAAAGAATGACAAAAACCGCAACAAAAATGCGGGCCAATCGGGTGCACAGCTCGGTCATTACTGCTCTCCTTGGCCTTCGGCGGCCGACTAACTGACACCGCCCAACTGACAACGCTGCCGGTTTCGTCGCTTTTATTTTCTAGCTCGTGATGGTCTCTCGATACGCAGTCTGCCAGCCCCATGCGCCCGACCCATAACCGCGTTTGGCCACGCGCTCCTTGTAGATCTGCTCGATGATCTCGCCGTCGCCGGCTAACAAGGACTTTGTCGAACACATTTCAGCGCATAACGGCAGCTTGCCTTGGGCCAGGCGATTGGCGCCATATTGCTCATATTGGATTATCGAGTTGTCGGGTTCAGGGCCGCCGGTGCAATAGGTGCATTTGTCCATCTTGCCGCGCGAGCCGAAATTGCCGACACGCGGATATTGCGGCGCTCCAAACGGACAAGCGTAAAAGCAATAGCCGCAACCGATGCACAATTCCTTCGAGTGCAGCACGACATGGTCGTCGGTGACGTAAAAGCAGTTCACCGGGCACACCGCCGCGCAAGGCGGATCCGTGCAGTGCATGCAGGCCATTGAAACCGAACGCTCGCCGGGCTTGCCGTCGTCGAGCGTCACGACGCGGCGCCGGTTAATGCCCCACGGCACTTCGTTCTCATTCTTGCAAGCAGTGACACAGGCGTTGCACTCGATGCAGCGATCGGCGTCGCAAAGGAATTTCATTCGCGCCATAAGGCTCTCCTTACGCTGCAATGATCTGGCAGAGCGTGACTTTTGGCTCTTGCATGCCGGTGGCCGGATCGTAACCGTAGGTCGTTATGGTGTTGCCGCTCTCGCCGAGCACGATCGGATCGAGGCCCGGCGGGTAATTCGCGCGTAGATCTTTTCCACCAAACCAGCCGCCGAAGTGATACGGCATCCAGGCGACACCCTTGCCGACACGATCGGTGACAAGGGCTTTGACCCTCGCCTTGGAGCCGTTCTCCGCGCCGGTCACCCAGACCCAGCTGCCGTCCTTGATGCCGCGCTCGGCCGCGTCTGCGGTATTGATTTCAACGAAACTGTCCTGCTGCAATTCGGCGAGCCACTTGTTGGAACGTGTCTCGTCGCCGCCGCCTTCATATTCGACCAGGCGCCCAGAGGTGAAGATCAGCGGAAACTGCTTGGCAATGCCCTTGTCGACGGCCGCTTTTTGCACGTCAAAGCCGACATTCGGCAGGCGGAACTGCTTCGCGCTCGGCAAGGTCGGATATTTCGCAACCAGTTCGACCCGTGGCGAATAGATCGGCTCGCGGTGCACCGGGATGGGGTCCGGCAGGCCGAATGCGTTCATGCGCGCCTTGGCGTTGCCATAGGGCAGACAGCCGTGTTTGAGGGCCACGCGCTGAATGCCGCCGGAAAGATCCGTCGACCAGGATATCGTATCCGGCGTGGTCCCGCCGATCTGCTGGATGACCGCAAGCTCCGCCGGACTGAGATCAGCCTCCCAGCCGAGCTTCTTGAGAACGCCATAAGTAAATTCCGGGTAGCCGTCCTTGATCTCGGAATCCTTCGAATAGGAGCCTTCCGCGAGCAAATTGATGCCGTCGCGTTCGACGCCGAAGCGCGCGCGGAACGTGCCCCCGCCGTCCATGGCGCTGAGGTTCGTGTTGTAGAGCAACGGCGTTCCCGGATGTTTGAGTTCCGGTGCGCCCCAGCATGGCCACGGCAGTCCGTAATAATCGCCCTTCGCCGGGCCCGTTGTGGCTCGCATGGTGACCAGATCGAAGTCCTTCTGGTTCGCCATGTGCAGCTTGAGGCGCTCCGGCGATTGGCCGGTATAGCCGGTCGACCAACTGCCGCGATTCATCTCGCGCAGAATGTCTTCCGGCAGCGGCCGATCGTCCTCGACTTTGATGTTCTTGAACAGCTTGTCGGCGAAGCCGAATTTCTTCGCCAGCAGATAAGTGAGCTGATAGTCGTCCTTGCATTCGAAGATCGGCTTAACGATCTGCTCGCCCCATTGCAAAGAACGATTTGACGCCACACGCGACCCGGAACTCTCAAATGCTGTGGTGACCGGCAGGAGATAGGTGCCATCCTTGCGGCCGGCTTCGACCGATAGCGAGGCCCAAGTGGTCGGATGCGGGTCGGCAACCACCAAAAGATCAAGCTTGGGGAACGCCTTCAGGGATTCCGGGACACGTGTGATGCTGTTGCTGGCGTGACCTTGCACAAACATGGCCCGCACATTGTCTTTCTGATCGACCTGATTCTTTGGCAGCAGCACGGCGTCGAACCAGCGCGTCAGCGGGATGCCCGGCGTTTCCATGCTCTTTTTGGAGTCGAAACGAGACTGCATCCAGTCGTAGTCGACCTCCCAAACGCGACCCCAATGCTTCCATGCCCCTTCCGTGAGGCCGTAGTAGAACGGCAACGTTACGATATCGAGACCGACGTCAGTCGCGCCCTGCACATTGTCGTGGCCGCGGAAGATATTGGCGCCCATTCCAGGCCCGCCGACATTACCGGTGAGCAGCAGAGCAATACAACTCGTGCGCACATTGGCGGTGCCGACCGTATGTTGGGTCTGGCCCATGCACCAGATCAGCGTCGCGGGCTTTTGGGTGGCGAACAATTGCGCGACGCGCTTGAGCTGCTCGCCCGGCACGCCACTGACCCGCTCCACCTCGTCCGGCGTCCACTTTTCGATCTCCTTACGCACATCTTCGAAGCCGTAAACGCGCTGCTGAATGAATTCTTTGTCCTCCCAGCCGTTCTTGATGATGTGCCACATCATTCCGTAGAGAACCGGAATATCCGTACCGGGCCGTAGCCTGACATACTCCGTCGCGTGTGCGGCCGTGCGCGTCAGACGCGGATCGACGACGACAAAATTCGCGCGATTGAGCTCGGCACCTTCCAGAATGTGCTGCAACGAGACCGGGTGCGCCTCCGCGGGGTTGCCACCCCAGATAATTATTGTCTTTGAATTGCGGATATCGTTGAAGCTGTTGGTCATGGCGCCAAAGCCCCAGGTGTTTGCGACGCCCGTGACCGTGGTGGAATGACAGATGCGCGCTTGGTGGTCGGTATTGTTGGTCCCCCAGAACGCGCCGAATTTGCGAAACAGATATGCGGCTTCGTTGGTCATTTTGGCGGAGCCGAGCCAATAAACCGAATCCGGTCCTGACTGCTCGCGGATTGAGAGCAGCTTGTCTCCGATCTCGTCGATCGCCTGAGTCCAGGACACACGGGTCCACTGGCCGCCGGTCAGTCGCATCGGATATTTCAAACGACGCTCGCCGCTGACGAGTTCGCGCACCGCTGCGCCTTTGGCACAATGCGAGCCGCGGTTGATCGGGCTGTCCCAACTTGGCTCTTGGCCTATCCAGATGTCATTTGCGACTTCCGCGGTCACGGTGCAGCCGACAGCACAGTGCGTGCACATGCTCTTGCGGATTTCGACTTGTACGCCGGGGGGCGGCGGCGGGCCGGCCTCAGCCTTGCGGATTGAGCCAAGCTGCAAAGCGCCCATTGCCGCGAGGCTGCCGGCGGTGAGGCCGGATCGGCGCAAGAACGTTCGGCGATCAAGGCCGCTATCGTGCCCATCCCGCAGCGCGCTTTCCACGGCGCCACCCCGCACACGACGTTCGGTCCGCTTGATGAGCACGGCGGTCTCCTTATTTCGCTGGGTAACGGTTGACGCGATAAAACGCCTGAACGTCCGGCGAGTTCGGTTGGTAGCGCGCCTTGCGCTTTTCATCCTCGGACACGCTTTCAGCAACGGCGTCCTGGCCGAGCGGCCCGGATACGGTCACCGCAGCAGTGGCGCCCGCGCCGAACACGCGGAGGATATCGCGCCGTCGGATCCGTTTGTCCCTTTCCATTGCCCTTGCTCCTGGATTTCGGTGGTGCCGATTCCTGCGCAGCCCTTTCCGGATCAATGCATGAGCGCGAACGCCTCTTCTTCTATTCCGATAAAGAGGCGGCCGACCGTGCCGACGCGACGATACAATTTTGCTGACTTGGCTTGCTCGAGGTCGGCGAAGAAACGGCGGAGCCAGGGCGACAGATGTTTCTCGAATAGATCGCGGTCCGACCCAGCCGGGGTCCCGAGACTGCCGCCGGCCAAATGCGCCATGCTCTCGCAGAGGATCGCGGCGTGATCCTCGGGTTCAGGCTCTCCTGCGACGCGCTCGATGCCTAGCTGCCTCAGATGATCGCGCAATCGCGCAAGTGGACGCTCGTTGAGGAATCCGGTGAGATAATACGAGCCGTAGGGCATCAATTCGCCGCGTCCAATGCCGATGAATAAATTGAAGAATTCGCGTTCGACCTGCTCGGCATTCGTTGCCGCCGCGGCGATGCCTAGATCGGTATGGGCGACGCCGAGCGGAGAGCGATCACCCTCCAGCGCCGCAAGTTGGGCAAGCATCCGCGAGTCTGGCGGCCGTCTGAGCAAAACTGCAAGCAATGCATATTCACGCGCGCGCGCAGCATCCGTCTCGTCGATGCCGCGCGCTTGCCGCCCGCCATCATCACGATCGGGGCCGGCATCCGCCTGATCCACGGCGGCAACATTTTCGATTGAGGGCGCCGGCGAGCGCGCGAGCAATTGATCCCGGTCCGAGGGAGAGGACTGCGTAACGCCATTCGAGAGAACAAGCGCGCCCATAGCTCCGACCGTGCGCGCAGCCTTATTCCCCCGGGCGGCGCCATGTGAAAGCTAGGCTTGCAGTGGAGCGAGGGTCAATAGCCTAAGCGTTGTGCTGAACCTATCTTGGCTCGGCTTTGCCGTGTTTGCGGTAAAATTGACCTGAATTTGTCTGCGCGGCGGTGGGGCATTTCATCGTCCCGCTGCTTTCATCGCTTGGGCGAGCGACAGAGCCAACGTCAACCGCGAGCATGTCGCACTGATCACTTTTATTTGAAGTTCGCAGCTCAGCTGCTTGCGCGTTGGCCGGCGCTGACGCTGTGGGGGTGGATGTAACGTCCTGCTGTTCGCCACCACAGCTTGCATCTTCCGGCTGAGGAGATTCGGATTGGCGCTCAACACCGCCGACGAGATCAGCCACCATGCGCCGCAGCTCCGGTGTCAGTTCGAGCGAACCAAAGCCTGGGATGGTGTCCGGCTTTGTGAAGTCCCACTGGTTCTCGGCAATGCCGATGAAATCGCGAATGGCGGGATCGGTGACCCAGGCGCGGCGAAGGGCGGAGCGTACAAGGTCCTCCGGCACTCCCGGTTTGAGAAATGCACGCAGATCGCTTGTCGCTGTTATAGACTCGATGGGAGGTAGATCTGCGAAACCAAGGGCTGGAAGGACAGGGTCCTCACGCGATTGAGCGTCAGCCTTCGCTTCAGTGTCTGTTTCCCGCCTCTGCTCCGCTAGATCGGCGCCGGCCGCCCGTTCCCCGGCGGCGCGCTTGCGGCGCGACCATCGCAGCAAAAAGTTCTTAGCGGTCGGCTCGCTCATTTGCCGTTCTTCAAAGCTGCGCGCCGCGAAAGAATCTCTGGATCGGCGCGGTCGCGTTCTCGCTTGACGAATTTCTGGTCCACGTAGTGTCGGGCGACAAACTCGGCAATAGCGGCACGCACCGGTTCCGGCATAGGCACGGTCTCGACAAGCCCCGGCGCACTCTCCAGAAAAGCCTCGCCTTCGCCGGGATCCGCCGTGACCGCAACGATCTCACGAGCTCGGTGCTCATCGCCGGTCGGCCGCACCACCACCCATAGCAGCGCAGCTCCTGTCGCCAGATTCTCGCGATAACCGCCGGCACCGGATCGGTGCAATTCAATCTCAGCGGTGCCGCCGTAAAACTCCGTTCGCTTGGCGTCAACGGCAAGCGTGGTCCACGGCTCGGCATTTGGCACCCCGGGCAGCACGGCGATTGGCCGCCAAACGACTTGTCCCCACACTCCGCCTGTTTCGCGCCGCTCGATGACAACGCCGACCGGAATGCGCATGAGCGGTTGGATGCTGGTCACGTCAAGGCTCCTGCGTCTTCGCCGCGCAACGGCAGTCCGACGAGCAGATTCTGTGGTTTGATGCGAAGGCCTCCATCGAGCGTCATGGCAAGGATGAGATAGACCGGTTCTTCGCCGACCCGGTCGATGACAATGCCTGCGTCGCGAAACGTCAAGCGGAACAAGCCAACAAGCCGAGCGCGCGTCGCCTCGTCAATTTCGGCACCGTTCCAGAGCGCGTCACCGATTTTCGTGCCGGCGGCATCGAGACCGACATACCACGTGAGGGCGACGTCGCGCAGCTCCGTCAATGGCTCGACGATGACATCGATGTCGAGCATGTGCCTGATCCACAGCGCAATCACCTTCCCTAGCGCCGATTGACCGCGGCGGCCGGACGTCAGATCCAACGCGAAATCGAACCCGTCGCTCCGCTGCCAGTAAGTCTCGGCATTTTCGTCGCTCAGCACCTCGATGGTCGGTCCATCCGAAAACGAGAACATTGCTGCAAGCGGCGACACCGAAAAGGCATCGAGATGCTCCGCGTCGGCCGAAAGTACAGAGCCTTCATGCACGGTCACGCGTTGCCGCCGAAAAAACAACTCGGCGGCACGCAACATATACGGATCGTCGCACCGATCGAGCGCATTGCGCATGATCAGATGGACAAGATGATCAAGAAGAATTGGCGGCAGCTGCTCGTGCTGGCGCGCCAGCGCAATATAGGTCGCTTCAAGAGTCAGGTGCTTGGCAAGGCAGTCTCGGAATCGAATGACGAACTCCCAGTTCGCCCGGGCGTCGGTATTCTCGATAGCGCCGATTTCTACGGCGGCAACGTGTCGCCATGGATCGGACAGCAACGCGTCATGCAACGCGCGTTCCGCAAGGCAAGCGTCCGGAGGTACGGCGAGTTCGGGACGTGCCAAATAGACTTTGATGAACTCGTCGGTCGCGAGCAGCCAGCCCCGCTCGTCGCGATCAAGCAGGTGATGGCCCGAAGACAACCAGAAGTCCCTCGTTGCGCGGTCACTCAAACGGATTACCTGTCGTCGGATCGAGCCAAGTCGATGTTTCCAATGCTGCGATGACGTTTCGGCGTTCCATCGTCGGGTTACCAGGATGGTGCTCGAGGAGATCGCCATTGTCATCGATGCTGCATGATGCGCTTTGGCGCGGCGCAAGGCGAGATAGATAGTTTCTCGCGACAGGTGCAAAGCCGTCTTGTTGCCAGGTATCGGTAGTCGCCATGAGATAGCGTGCGAAGCTCTCGAGCAAGCGATGTGAGCTCAGGACAAAACCCTCGGTGTCGAGCGCGGCACCGCGCGAACGCGACTTAAAGTCCGGCTCATCTATAAATGTCATGCGGATCACCGCGCCAAAGACCAGCCATGCCGGCGGCATGGACTCGTCGGCTCCGCGAGGCCAAGCAAGGCGCCCTCCGCCGACCAGCCCGCCATCGACACGGATCGCGTCGGGCCAGTCAAAACTGATCGGCTTCTCCGGGGGTGCATGCGCGGCAAGCGCATCTGCGAGCGCAACCAGTCCCGCATAGATCGCGCGCCGTGCTGTGCGAAGCGGCTCTTCCGGTTCCAACACAACAGCAAACTCTGTAACATCGAACCGGCCGACATGAACCAGCGTACCGGCGCCTGAATCCGACGCAATGCGTCTCGCGTGCGCGAAGGCGTCGCCTGACTCGCGCAGCGACACGGCGCGGAACAGGGGCGGAAGATCTAGGACAGGATCATATAACGAACGCACCTGCTCCTCACAACGCGCACAACGTCAGGCCGGGCTCATTTGGACCAGACTCGTAATGCCACAGTGCTAAAGTTATAACTCTAAGCCAGTCCTGACGGCTCGAGCAACAATGCGAGAGTTTTGAATAAATGGCCGACCGCCCGCGAACCGTATTTCTTTGCTCGTGCGAGAGCACGATGCCGCTTGACGTAGATACGGTCCGGCGTACCTGCCCGGGCATGAATATTGAACGCGCCGACCAATTGTGCCGTGCCGAATTCGAAAGGTTTCGCGCTGCCGTCGAGACCGGAGCGCCGCTCACCATCGGCTGCACACAGGAAGCTCCATTGTTCAGCACAACTACGCAAGAAAGCGGCCGGGGTGCAAATATCTCTTTCGTGAACGTACGTGAGACCGCCGGCTGGTCGGCGCAGGCCGAAAACACCGGCCCAAAGATGGCTGCGCTCCTCGCAATGGCCGGCGAACCGGCACCTTCTGCTTCCCTTATTACACTTAACAGCGAAGGCGTGATTTTGATTTACGGCCGTGACGAGCGTGCCATCGAAGCCGGTGACTTGCTCAAGCAACACCTCAATGTGACGGTCATGATCGCAGGATCCGCGGCAGTCGTGCCCGAGCGGATCAATGAGTTCCCAATCGTCAAGGGAGCGGTCCAATCAGCCAAAGGCCATCTTGGCGCCTTTGAAATCGTCGTCGATCATTTTGCGACCGCGGCCCCCTCCTCGCGCGGCGCGCTCGCTTTCGGTCCCGAGCGCTCCGGCGCGGTGTCGCGGTGCGACATCATACTCGACATCTCAGGCAGCGCAGCCCTGTTCCCGGCACATGAACTTCGCGACGGCTATGTGCGCGCCGATCCGCGCGATCAGGCCGCCGTCCTCCGCGCCGTCATCAAAGCGCGTGACCTCGTCGGCACCTTCGACAAGCCACGCTACATCGCTTTCAGCACGGACCTCTGCGCGCACTCACGCTCGCATATCGTCGGCTGTCGCCGTTGTCTTGACCTCTGCCCAACCGGAGCGATCGAGCCTTGCGGCGATCACGTCACGATCGACCCTATTGTCTGCGCTGGCTGCGGCCAGTGCGCGGCTGTATGCCCAACCGGTGCCGCGGCTTATACGCTGCCAGCGGCTGACGCGCTCATGCGCCAACTCCGCACGCTGTTAATGACTTACCGCGAGGCGGGCGGCTCGCGTCCAATCGTGCTCTTCCACGACGACGCGCACGGCGGCGCTTTGATCGACGCCCTGGCCCGACACGGCGATGGGCTGCCAGCCAACGTCCTGCCCGTCACCGTCAACGAGATCACACAAGTCGGCCTCGAAGCTATCGCGGCGGCGTTTTCCTACGGCGCGACGGCCATTCGATTTCTCCTGCGCGCCAAGCCGCGCCACGACATCGCTGGATTGACCAGAACAATTGCAATCGCCGAGCCGATTCTCACCGTACTCGGTTACGGCTCGGTGGCGACTATCGAAACCGACGACCCCGACGCGCTTTCCGCGGCTTTGACTTCAATTGACACAACGTCGTTCGCGCTTCACCCGGCAGGTTATATGCCGGTGGGTGCAAAGCGCGAGGTGATGCAACTGGCATTGCGGGAGCTGCACCGTGTGGCGCCCACGCCGGTCGACGCCGTTGCGCTGCCGGCGGAGGCGCCATTTGGCGCCGTTGCAATTAACGCGGACGGCTGCACGCTTTGTCTTGCCTGCGTTTCAGCCTGTCCAACCGGCGCGCTCGGCGACGATCCTGAGCGGCCGCTCTTGCGATTTACCGAGGACGCTTGCGTGCAATGCGGCCTGTGCAAGGCAACCTGTCCGGAAAAAGTCATCCGCCTTGAGCCGCGGCTCAACTTCCTGGCGGCCAGTGCACCGCCTCACGTCCTGAAAGAAGAAGAACCTTTTCATTGCATTCGCTGTGGCAAGCCATTCGGCGTCAAGAGCACCATCGAGCGCGTCATAGGAAAGCTCGCCGGCACACATTGGATGTATGCCGAGCCCGGACGCCTCGAGGCTCTCAAGATGTGCGAGGATTGTCGCGTCGCCACGGTGACCAAGGACAATTTTGACCCTCATGGGGCGCCGCCACGCCCTGCCGTTCGGACGACTGACGATTATATAAAGGCGCGGCGAGATGGCCCGCGCGGTCGCGATGGGGGCTAAAGCATTGTTATCCGCTCAGTCCATCGCCAGCACGCCCTTGGACTTGAAGATATCGCGGATATGCGCCGAATATGCGTGGAAGCGTTCCGGCAGCCGATCGAGGCGCCGTGGCCGCGGCAGGTCGATGTCAAGGATATCGACAATACGGCCCGGACGCGGCCCCATGACCACCACGCGGTCCGCGAGCAGCACCGCTTCAGGGATACTGTGGGTGATATGCAGCGCGGTCTTTCGCGTCTCCATCCACAGCCGCTGAATATCCATTGAGATTTGCTCGCGGGTGAGTGCATCCAGCGCGCCGAACGGCTCGTCCATCATCAGCATGGTCGGGCCGTGCACCAATGCGCGGCAGATCGAAACGCGCTGGCACATGCCGCCAGACAATTCATAGGGCCGCTTCTTTTCAAAGCCCTCGAGGCCCGTGGCCTTCAACAGATCACGGGCCACAGGTTCGTATTTGGCACGGTCCATTCTACGGATATCGATCTGCAGCATCACGTTGGCGAGCACATCGCGCCAATCGAGCATGATGGCTTCCTGGAATACGATGCCAACATCGGTCTGCGGCTTGTCAACCTTCCTGCCGCCAATGGTGATCGTGCCCGACGTGTAGGACGACAGCCCAGCCACCATTTTCAGGATCGTGGTTTTGCCGCAGCCGCTCGGTCCGACAATGGCGACGAACTCGGATTCCCGGATGTCGAGATTGATGTCCGAGCAGGCGTCGATCGCGCCGTTCCTGGTCTGATAGCGCTTACCGACATTATGCAGACGGATATACGGTTCGCTCATCGACGCTGCCATTCTTGCACCGGGCTCCACCCCGCGGCCGCGCCGCGGGGAGATTGTTGGACCGCCTTTATTTCTTCGCCATATACGGCAAGTCCGACAGATACTCGTTGGTGTAATATTTGCTCATGTCGGACTGCTCCGGCATGTTGGCGTATTTCTGCAGGAGGTCCTGGCTATCTTGCCAATCCTCCTTGGCCGACCACATCAGCGGCTTATCCTCGGTGTGCTTGGTGTGGATGATCGTCATCGTGCCGTTGATCTCCAGCAACGCGATCTCCTTGTTAAAGGCCGAGGCGTGCTTCAGGAAAATATCCGCAGCTTCGTCCGGATTTTTCTGTGTGTATTCCCAGCCGCGCTGTGACGCGCGCAGGAAGCGCCGGAGCTGATCCTGATGCTTGGCGTCTTTCAGCCAATCGTTGTTGACGATGATGGCGCTGCTCAAAGTCGATACGCCGGCCATGTCATAGAGCCGGGTCCAGCCCATCTTGATGCCGCTCTTGAGCTGCATGCGCGGGCCCTGGTCCATGAAATAGCCGAGCAAGGCATCCGCCTGTCCGTTGAGGACGGCCTGTTCCTTGGCCTGCGGGTTGGCCACGGTGATCAGGTTCACATCGCTGACCTGCATGTTGAGCTTGCCCATGAAGGCGGTAAAGATCGCGAGGCTCGCGTCTCCCGCTGTGATGCCGATCTTGCTGCCCTTGATCTCGGATACTTTGGACGGGCGGGGATTGTCGGCGCGGTAGATGAACGACATCGGGCTCTGCTGCAGCGTCACGCCGACCGACTTGATCGGCATGCCGGCCGAAACGCCACGCATCATGGTCGCGGCATCGACGTAAGCGACTGGATTGGTCTGATTGGCGACAAGCTGCGCGACGGTGGTCGAGCCGCTGCCCTCGAGGATTTCGACGTCGAGGCCTTCGTCTTTATAGAAGCCTTTGTCGAGCGCGACGAAGAACGGCGCGTGCTCACCATAGAGCGTCCAATTCAGCCGGAACGGAAATTTATCCGGTTCCTGGGCACTGGCCGCCGTCGACAACGCCAAAGTGACCGCAAGCGCGGCCAACAGCAGCGTTACGAGCTTTTTATGTTTCATTCCCTCTCCTCCCTGATTTTGCGCCGCTTGGCTTTATTGTTGCGGCGTCATTTCTTCACGACCGGCTGATCTACATAGTGCCGGCCTCTTCGCGCACCCGATGGGTGACGTGCCAAGGAATCAGGAGCGCTTCGACAAGCTCCACGACGTAGTAGAAAACGAGGCCGATGATGGTGAGCGCCAGGATCGTCGCGAACATGAGCGACGTCTCCATATTGGAGTTCGTCACCAGCAGCAGATAGCCAAGCCCCCGGTCGGCACCGACGAATTCGCCCACCACGGTGCCCGCGATCGCGAGCGTGGCCGCCACCTTCAGGCCGCTGAACAGATAAGGCAGGCTCGTCGGCAGCCGGAACTGGGCGAACACCTGCCAGCGCGACGCGCCCATCGAGCGCGCCAGATCGGCCATTTCCGGCGACATCGAACGCAGGCCCACGGCGGCGTCGATCACGATAGGGAAGAACGAGATGAGAAAGGCAACCAGCACTTTCGGCGTGGCGCCGACGCCGAACCAGACCAGGAACAGCGGCGCGATGGCGACTTTCGGGACAATTTGAAAGAACAGCATCGTTGGCATCACCAGTTCGTTGAATTTCTTCGACGAGGTGATCGCGATCGCCAGCGGGACGGCGATGCCGACCGCCAACGCGTAGCCGGCGATCATTTCATAGACGGTGACCCAGCCGTTCTTCAGCAGGGTCGGAAGCTGATGGTAAAAGGTGTAGCCGATGGCTGTGGGCGACGGCAGAAGATAAGGCGGCACATTGTAGATGACGACGAAAAGCTGCCAGGCTGCCAGGAAAGCAACGATGCCGACGAGTGGCAGCAGCCGCCTGATCGCGATCAAGGCAAAGCCTGCCGCCGCACTCGAATCGAATTTCGCCGGTTCGCTTACCGAGCTCATCGTTCCTTCCCTATATGCCCCGCATTATTCATCACGCGATTGGCACCGAGTATGTCACAGCGGCTATACCGCTGATACGTCATGTTAATTGCAGCTCATGCTCCTGATATCTTTGCTCTCGGCGACGGTGGCTACGGCGCTTTGCGCCTCCTGCGACAATTCAACGCCAAAACCGGGTCCGGGGGGAATGTGCATGATGTCGCGCTGCGGCCGGAATCGCGGATCGGTCGTGCCGCGCCCTGCCAGATATTGCGGCCCGTTCACCGCAGCGGGCAATTTCAGGCCGCTCCATGCAAAGAAATGCGCGGTCGCCGCCATCGACAGATCCGGGTCGGTGAGGCCTGAGGCAAAGAGAAGAAGATCGTTATCCCAGAGCAGCTGCGCGATCCGGGATGCATTCCACAAGCCGCCGCAGCGCGCGATCTTCATGGCGATGCCGTCGAACATGCCGAGCGCGATGAACTCCGCGGTCTCGACCGGCGACACGATCCCCTCATCCATCAGGATCGGCAGCGCGCCGTGCCGGGTCAAAGCCGCGTAATCGCGCAGACGGTTTGGCGGCAGCGGCGATTCAAGGGCTTTCAGTCCCAGATCCGCAAATTTCGGCGCGATATTGATTGCCGTGTCGAGATCGTAATTCGTATTGGCATCAGCCCAGTGAAAGCCGTGCGGCGCGAATTCCATCACCGTACGAACGAGTTCAAGATCGTAAGCCGGCGTCTGCGGCGGACCGACTTTGATATTGAAATTGTCATAGCCCTGCGCCCTTCCCTCTTGCAGCAGAAGCTCGGCGCCGGCAATCGTCGGCGACTGGACCGTCCAGCTCAGCTTGATCTGCGAAGTCTTTGCCCCGCCTAACAGCTCACTGACGGGACGCTGGGTTTGCTTGCCCCACAGATCGTAGCAAGCGAGGTCGATACCGGCCTTGCAGAGCGGTTGCCCCATCGAGAACGAAGGGCGGATGGCGCGCTCCATGCGCGCGTGGACATCGGCGATATCAGAAGGATCGGCGCCGAGGATGACCGGCGCGAGATAATGCCGGAGCGTGGTCTCGACGGATTCGACAGTCTCGTAAGTCCACGTCTCGATAGGCACGGACTGTCCCCAGCCAACAACACCGTTTTCATCGGTGAGGCGGACAAGAACCGTGGGCCGAGCCGGTGTTTTAAAGAACTTGAACTCGCCAACCAGCCGGTAATCGAAGCGCCCTATCTCGACACGGACAATCCGCGGCATCGAAGCCCTTGCGCTTTGACGTTCCCTGCCCTCCGGTTTCTCGACTTTAACGCTTGGGAGGTTGTCAGGCAGTTTAGCTATCTGCTTAGATCGGTACAGTGAAAAGTTCGTTGGGGGCCCCGTCCCACCGCATTCGGAGGCTCGGAGCGTATTGCGCGCGCGCATTTCGTCTTGCGCGATAGCTGCCTTGAGTGCCTGCGCGAGACAAAATGACAGCACCCACTTTCACGGTTCGCGAGATACGGCTCTTCGAAAGGCCGGTGCGGTTGCGCATGCCGTTTCGCTTCGGTGTCGTGACGCTCACGCAGGCACCGCAATGTTTTGTCCGTGCCCGCATCGAAAGCCCTGACGGGCAGTCGCATTGGGGCGCGGCCGCCGAAATGCTGGTGCCCAAATGGTTCGACAAGAACCAAGCGCTGTCGAACGAGGAGAATTTCGATCAGCTTCGGCTTTCTCTGCAGCTTGCCGCCGAGGCCTATCTGGAGTCCGGCAAGCCGCGCACCGCTTTCGGCCATTTCGCGGCCCATTATGACGAACAGATCGCGGCGGGCGTGGCACGCGGCCTCAACGCGCTGGTTGCCAATTTTGGCCCGGCGCAAATCGACCGCGCCATTCTCGACGCTTTCTGCCACAGCCAAGACTGTACGTTCTATGACGCGGTGAAGACGAACCTTGTCGGTATCGATGCCGCTTTGCTGCCACGGCATCTCGGTGATCTCGCGGGCTTTGATCTGCAGCGCTTCCTGGCGCAGCTCACGCCGGCAACACATATTGCCGCGCGGCACACGGTGGGTTTGCTCGACGTCATCGCCGGTCATCCGAACCAGGTTGGTGACGGCTTGCCGGAATCGCTGGAAGAGGTTGTCGCCGCCTATGGCCACAATTTCTTCAAGCTCAAGATCGGCGGCAATGCCGAGGCCGACCTCGAGCGGCTGACCGAGATTGCTGCAGTGCTTGACCGTCTTCCTGCGCCCTACCACGTCTCGCTCGACGGCAACGAGCAATATAACGACATCGACGCGCTGCTCGATCTTTGGCGGCAGGTTCAGGCTGCACCGGCGCTGGGGCGGCTCCTCTCCAGCATTCTGTTCATCGAGCAGCCGGTGACACGAGCTCACGCACTCGAAACGGACGTCGGACGCCTGTCGCAGCTGAAGCCGGTCATCATTGATGAATCGGACGACGGTTTCGCGGCGTTCCCACGTGCGCGAGCGCTGAATTATTCGGGCGTGTCGAGCAAATGCTGCAAGGGGCTCTACAAATCCGTCCTCAACGCCGCCCGCTGCGCCCATTGGAATGCGGCGGCAGGCGCACCGCGTTATTTCATGACCGGTGAGGATTTGACGACGCAGGCCGGGCTTGCGGTGCAACAGGATCTGGCGCTGGTGAGCCTGATCGGCCTTAGCCATGTCGAACGCAACGGCCATCACTACGTCAACGGCATGATCGGCCTGCCGGAAAGCGAACAGTCCTTGTTCTGCGTCGCACACTCTGATCTGTATGAACTGAGCCATGGTGCGGTCCGTTTGAAGATACGCGATGGGCGTCTCGCTATCGGCACGCTTGCCGAGTACGGCTTCGCCACGGGCGCTTATCCTGCGTGGGATACGATGACGGCGATGAGCGCTTCCTCAGCAGTTGTGACATCTTAGTGCCGGCCTTCATAAAGATCGCGCCCGAGCACCAGCGCCTTGATCTTGCCGTCGGCAATGCCGCGCTTGAGCATCCAGAAGCCGCAGTCGGGATGGATGTATTTCACCCGGCCGGGGCCGAGCACTTTGTCCGCATGTTGAATGGCGCGGGCAATGCTGTCGGCCGACTCGATGGCTGTCTGCTTGATGTCGATGACGCCGAGCCCGAAGCCGATTTCAGGGCGCAGGCCTTTGAACACTTCGAGTTCCTGTGGCGGACGGTGCGCGTTTTCCATGACGATATGATCGACGCGAAGCGCATTGAGATAATCGATGAGACTGTCCCAGCTGCCCTTTTGTATGGTCTGGCCCCCGTAATTGCCGAAGCATAGGTGCACCGCCGGCGTGGTGCGGACGGCCCCGAGCACGCGGTTCATCGCTTCGGCCGCCCATTTCCACTCGTCAGGCTGTCCCGGCAAATTGGCTTCATCGACCTGGATCACGTCGGCGTCGATATACTTGACCTGTTCGGCGAGAACGTCGGCAATGGCCAGCGCCAGATCGGCTTTGCTTCGGTAATGCGTATCGAGCAACATTTTGGCCAGCATATGCGGCCCGGTCAGGGTGAACTTCAGCGGCCGCGATGCGAGCGCCTTGGCGCGCGCGCAAGCCGCCGGCAGGTCGAGCGTTCCGGGGCCCACTGGCCCTTCGACAACGCCTGGTGGGCGGGTGCGGAATTTCAGGTCCGGCGATTTCTTGAATTGCAGCCATTCGGCAAGGCCGATATCACGGCGCACGCCAGCCATCGGCCGAACGAAATATTCGATCATCCCGTTGGTCTCGGGGTGATTGACGTCGAAACGATATAATTCGCCGTCACAGACGAGATCGATCCCGGCTTGCTCCTGCGTTGCGATGACGACGCGTGTGGCGTCAGCGAGCGCTTGTTCGGACGGCAATGCGGTGAGCCAGTCCGGTACCGGATAAGAGCCAACGGTGGTGGTGAGAATGCGCGGCTTGGCGCTCATCGGGTCCTCCACGTCGCAGCCGGTCTTCGCCGCCGGTGTTCAATGTTGTAACCGTATAGTTACAAGTATCGCATTGTCAAACTTGCGCAGGCACGTGCGTTTCCGACCCTCGAAAGTGCTTGATGAATTTACGGTATGGCGCATAGACAGCGGCGGACGACCGATTAAGGTCGAACGGTTTCGTAGGGAGGTCGGAGTTTCGATGCTGCAGAAGTATCCAGTCGTGGTAGTGGGCGGGGGACCGGTCGGTCTTGGCCTGGCAATCAATCTTGGGCTGCGCGGAATCTCTTGCGCAATCATTGAGCCGCGCACCGCGCTGAGCAAAATTCCAAAAGGTCAGAATCTGACGCAGCGAACGCTGGAGCACTTTGCCAGGTGGGGCATCGATAAGGAACTTCGCGAATCGAGATTGATGCCGGAGGGCTATGCGATCGGGGAACTCACCGCCTATGGCAATCTGATGAGCCAATATTGGCATGCACCGGCCGGCCGGGAGGTCGTGCGCGCCTTCTACTCGCAGGACAACGAGCGCCTGCCGCAATATCAGATGGAAACGGTTCTACAGCGCAAGCTGTCGACTCTGCCCATCGTCGACAAGTTATTCGGCTGGCGGGCAGAACAGATCGAGCAGGATGAACACGGCGTTCGCGTTTCGCTCCGCAACGAGGACGGCACGGCAGCAGAGACGCTGATGTGCGATTATCTCGTCGGTTGCGACGGCGCGCGCTCCTTGGTGCGGACGCAAATCGGCATCGAGCGCAGCAAACAGGACCACGAGCAGACAATGCTGCTCGCTGTTTTCCACTCGAGCGATCTTGAAGAAAAGCTCAAGCGCTTCCCGGAGCGATCGACCTATCGCGTTTTGCGCCCCGAACTGAATGGTTTCTGGCAGTTTTTCGGCCGCATATCGGTACCGGACCATTGGTTTTTTCATGCGCCGGTGCCGCCGGATGCGAAACTTGAGACCTTCGACTCGCTCGGTCTCATTCAGGAGGCCGCGGGCTTCCCGTGTGCCTGCCAGTTCGAGCATCTTTCATTGTGGAATATGCGGGTCGCCGTTGCTGAAGAGTATCAGCGCGGGCGCGTGTTTATCGCCGGCGATGCGGCCCACAGTCACCCGCCCTATGGCGGCTTCGGCCTCAATAACGGGCTGGAGGATGCCGTTAATTTGGGATGGAAACTCGCAGCCCGACTGCAAGGCTGGGGCACGGACGCTTTGCTGGGCAGCTACAGCATCGAGCGACGGCCGGTCTTTTGGGAGACAGCGGACGACTTCATCACCTCGCGCATCAAACGCGATGCCGATTTTCTCGAGCGATACAATCCGGAGAAGGATCTCGCGGAATTCGAGGCCGCGTGGCAGGCGCGCGAGACCGACATAGGCTCGCGCTTCCAGCAATACGAGCCGAACTATGAGGGATCACCGGTTGTTTTCGGGCCGCCCGGAGGCGTCAACAGCGCCCATGGTGTGCATGCGTCAAAGGCCCGGCCGGGCCACCATTTGGCCCCTGCCCCACTGTCAGACGGCAACAACACCTTCGACGCCCTGGGCAACGGGTTCACTCTGCTGGCCTTCGACGCGCCGCAACATGCCGTAGCGGAGTTTGAAAGCGCGGCGAGAAAGTTGGGCGTGCCGCTCACTGTTATTGCCGACTCCAGAAACAGCGGCCGAGAGGCCTACGAAGCGGCCCTCGTGCTTGTCCGCCCGGACCAATATGTCGTGTGGGCCGGAGAGGATACTGGTTCCGGAGCGGAAGCAATTCTCCGGCGCGTGACCGGCCGAGACTGAGGACGTCTAGACCATGATCCGATCAAGTTGAATCGGATCATGGTCTAGTTTTTTCGTTGGCGCATGATCTTCTCGGAAAACCGGTTTCCACTTTTCCGGATCATGCTCTTAAGGCATTGCCGGACATTGGCGATGGCCGTGTCCGGCAAATTTGCATCTGGAGTCATCGGCGTTACGTCGACGAGCTGCGGCACTCGCCTTTGCAGAGGACGCTACTTCTTGTCGTCGTCGGATGCGAAGAGCTTGTCCGCCGCCGTAATGACGCCAATATCCGGATGAGCGGAGCAGTATTCGCCAAGCTTTTTGGCGTTTTCGACGAACTGATCGGTTTCAATCACCGGCGGATCATCCTGATCTTTGTAGTAGCCGTCGAGCCACGTCAGGATCAGCTTGATCGTCTCCTTGTCGGAATTCTGAAATTTGCCGCACGTCAAAGTCGACAGATCGATATCGTCCGCCAATGTCACTGTGGACGAACACGCGATCAAACCGGCTGCCACCAACCCCGTCCAAAACCTCATGGTCCTCTCCATCTCTGCCGTTACGGCACAGTTTCCCCGTTCCGTTGCAACGATAAGGTGCGCTCCGCCTGACGGCTCGCAATCTGCTCTGCCGTCTCTGCAACAATATCGGATGCGGTTGTTTTTGTCGCAGCCTGACTGCAGTCGGACGCTGCCGATGTCACTTGCCTATCTATTTGGCAAATGCAGCAGCGATCCAATTCCCGCACATAGCCATTCGTCACCGCCAATGTCGCCGTCACCAGCTGAACCTGTTGCCGCCATTTCAAGCCGAGCCGCTCCTGGATGCAGGTGTCGCAATACCGGCGGCCGCGGCGGTTGGTGAGGAAACTGCTGATCTTTTCCGGGAGCGAGAGGGTCATGATTTTCTTCAGCGGTGACTCCTTGCGTTGGCGAACTCGATGCGCGACCGCACTACCGGCGGGCCGCGCGGCGATACGTCTTGATCTTCGGCAGGTCAGCCCTGGCGGAAGATCTGGCGCTCGCAGGCGTCAGATTTGCTTGCTTGCAATTGGCGGACCGCTCCAGCGTCGCGCCGTCAAGCGAACGCCGCACTTCCACGGCGGTGAGCACCACGCCGGCCGGGGGCCGGAACGCATCGGCTGTCTTTCTCGTCGACTCTTGCGCAGCGTGAAGCCGCTCGAAAATTTCCTCCGCCTCGGCATAGGCGCCAGCCCGGTATCGCTCAACGCCCGAGTTGAAAATCGGGGCAGCGTCAGGCGCTACTGTTGTCACCAACCGGGCGAAATCTGATTTGTTCGCTCCCGCGCGGTGCGAGACCTCGCTTGGCCCTGGATTGTCGTCAGCGGCGTTGTCGGAAATGGCCTGAACGGACGGCATCGGAAATGGAGACTTCACACTTTTCGAAATTGTGTGAAGTACACTTACCAGACCATTGCCAACCTCACCAAGGGTTATTTGATCCAAAGCGGTAGCGGTTTGGGATAAGGCTAACCACGCGGCGGAGCGAAATTTCGATTTCACCGCAGCGAGTTACACCCGCGTCGGTATTCGGATAGGCGGATGCCCCCACCTGATGCGCTGCTTCGCTGATCCGCCTGCTTGCCCGCATTTGCGGCAACGCACGAGACGCGACGGCTGACGCTGCGCTGCGAATCCGCGCAAGCTTACGCGGCTATTCAACGGGCCTTTTGGCCAAACCGGGCGGTCCAGCGACGACAATAACAACAACGCTTGTCAGCAATACCGCAGCGATCAGCACAAACATTGCAAGCGGTCCTTGGTTTCCGAGCAGTGGCAGCAGAACAAGCGGCACGAACGCGGACACGACGCGTCCGGCACCCCAACCGGCGGATGTCGCCAAGGCGCGTAGTTGAGTCGGAAACAGTTCCGTGCCGTAGACTGAAAGAACGACGCTATACATCGCGCTCGCCAGATTAAAGGCGAAGCCGAGCAGGACCAGCGGAGTCAGCGACTGACTCGTAGCAAATAGAAGACCGATCACGGTCATCGCGACGGCACACAAGATCAAGGCGAGCCGCCGCTCGATGCGATCGATAAAGAACGCAGCAATCCCAATGCCGAGGGTCGGTCCGAACATCGACAGGCCTGCGAAACGCAGAGAGTCGCCGACGCGGAAGCCTTTCTGCACCATGACGGCGGCGCTGAGCAGTGGGAAACCGATGGTCGCCCAAGGCCCGAGCGCATAGAGCGCGCCAAGGAGAAACGTGCGTCCGATGTGGTTCTGCGTTGTGTCGGTGCGCGGCCCGGGACTCTGATCGGGCGTCCGGCCAATGCCGCGCGGGTCCTGCGATTGCAGCGAAGACGTTCTCTTCGCGGCCAATTCGAATTTCCGATAACTCCGCTCGGCCTCCGCGCCGCGGCCGAGCGCGGCGAGCCAGCGTGGTGATTCCGGTACGCGAAAGAACAGTGCCGTCGTCGCCGCCGAAACCCCGGCTCCACAGATCAACGCCCAACGCCAGCTTTCGATGCCGAGCGGCGCGATCGGCGCCAGCCAACGAATCAAAAAAATCATCGCCGGCGCGCCGAGAAAGGCGAGCGCACCGGTAAGGAGCATCAAGAAACCGCGGCGCATTGGCGGCAGCACGTCGGCTAAATAGGCTGCAGTCAGCGGCGGGTATCCGCCGAGCGCAAGGCCGGAGACGAAGCGGAACCCGGTCATCCAGGGGAGATTCGGGCTGA
Source organism: Xanthobacteraceae bacterium (assembly GCA_036264635.1). Lineage (GTDB taxonomy): Bacteria > Pseudomonadota > Alphaproteobacteria > Rhizobiales > Xanthobacteraceae > BOG-931. The sequence goes on from DATAQN010000200.1 coordinate 74,274, forward strand.
AGGCGACCGCCGAGGAGCTTGCGGCAAGAAGGACGAGCGCCGCCTGCAATGCCGCGCGCCGGCCGTGGCGATCCGCCCAGTAGCCGAATGCCGGCGCGCCGACCGCGCCCCCCGCAAAGACGGCAGCCAAAAGCCAGGACACGTCGCTGCGCGTCGCATTGTAAGGCGGCGCCAGAAAGATAGCCGAGAACGTATTGCTCAGCGCAACTTCGCCGATATCGGCGGCAAGGCCGAACACGCAGAGCGCGAGTATCGCAACATGCAGATGCGTAAGGTCGAGGCGATCGAGCCGTTCCCCAATCGATAGCCAAGGCGCAGCGGGCCCCGTGCCGGTCCGCCCGGAAGTCATTTTCTGCACCGCCAAGCGCGTCCCTTCCGCGCTCTCTTCGGCGCCCTTACTTGTGCTTGAGCATTTTGCTTTTAGGCCGCGTGCGTTTGCCTGTCATCTCAATTTCGGCGCCGCCGTAGAGGATGAACCGGCACATTTCGTGGTAACGCGCCGCCAGATCCTTTGGCGGAACGGCCGGCAAGCGCTGGTTCACACCGCGCGCGCCATTGGCAAGCGCCTCGGCCATCTGCTTTGCCGTTACGCCGGCCTCGAGTTGCAGGAGACCCGCGTCCTCGAGCTTGACAATCAATTTCGCCAGCTGTTCCTCGAACCGCAACGCCACCTCCGTGACGATGTCGTTGCAGCGCGTGAATACTTCAGCGTTCAGTTCGACGAGATGCGGCGAGGCATTGGCGACACGCCGCGTGTCGCCGTAACGGACATTTATGGTCTCCGCCAGGATATCGAGCGCGTTGCCGCCGGTCGTCCAGACCCGTTGCCCGGCGGCAAAGCCCATTGTTATCGACAAATCATTGCGAAACCGGACCAGCGCGCGAAAAGCTTCTTCCTTGTTGCTGAAATAGAAGTAGAGCGCACGCGTCGAAAAATTGCACTCCTTGGCTAGAGCGCGCATGGTCAGCTTGCTGTAGCCAAAGATCGCAAAGGCCTTTTCGATCTGCAGCACCAGCGCTGGCGCAGGCTGGAATTTCTTCTTGGCCATTCCCTAAGCCCATTCCCGGCTCGCGGCTCCGTCACCGAGCGAAAGCCCAGAGCGGCCTTGAATTTGTTGCTGGCCGCACACGAACAACACATGCCCAATATGTAATTCTACAAAAGACCCGTCATCGAATACCGACAACGACAAGTGCTAGCGATTGGGCAATACAATCGCAAGCACTTGATGTGGACAACGGCTAATGCCCCACACTTGGCTTTGCGGCTCGAGGCTCGGCCGCGCGCCCCAGGACCCTCCCCTTCTCACCAAATGCCAGGGACAAGCCGCCAGCGCACGCGCGCGGCATAATCGCGATAGCCTGGGAGCTCGGCGTGGAGTACGCGGTCTTCAACTACAACCCGATACATCAGAAACGGCACACTCAACACCAAGAGGAAGGCCCAAGCGAGCCAGGAACAGAGCGCGAGGCCGCTTCCGAACACGACAAGGATGCCGGCGAGATAGCCGGGATGGCGAACGACCGCATAAGGGCCGCTGTCGATCACATGCTGGCCGCGATCGGACTGGATACGGATGACTGACGAGAAGAAGCGGTTCACGCGCATCGCCCAGAGACAGAGTACATAGCCGCCAGCGACGGCGATGAAACCGATCACGCGCAGCCACAGAGGGACATCATCGCTCCAATGGAAACGGCCGCGGTCGAGCCCGGCGATGAGCCAGTGCGCAACAAGCACAAACGCAAATAGCTGAAGCGCGAGCGGCGGCTTCTGGCCGCCGGGCCGCATGCGCTCGCGAGCCAGATCCGGATCGAGAAGGAAAAGCGAGGCGACGAAAATCGCCCCTAAAATGGCCAGATAAATCCAAAAGGCCGGGATGGCGATGGTTCCCGCCCCGCCAAACAGTGCGGCGGCCGCAAGGATAAAGAAGACGGCCGATTGAACATAGGCTGCGACGGGCATGATCAATCCCCCGGCTGATACGCGGAATCACGCCATCAAGGTCGTACTGGGCGCCTTGGCCGGCAAGCCCTCCTCGCAACAGGAGCACCGGGTCTGATACGGTCGCGCTGCAATCAATTCTCCATGCAGGAGTTTACCATGACCCCCTCGCGCGATATCGGCCGCCTCATCGAAATCATGGCGGCGTTGCGCACGCCCAAGACCGGCTGTCCATGGGACCTGGCTCAGAACTTCTCGACGATCGCGCCCTATACGATTGAGGAAGCTTATGAAGTCGCCGACGCGATTGCGCGCGACGACATGGCCGAGCTCAAGGAAGAGTTAGGCGATCTTCTTCTGCAGGTCGTCTATCACGCTCGTATGGCGGAGGAACAAGGCGCGTTTGGTTTCGGCGATGTGGTGCAGGCCATCACCGAGAAGATGATCCGCCGCCATCCGCATGTATTCGGCGACATGGCTGGGGCGTTGCATGAGCATGGGCCGCAGGCTGTGGCGGGCCTGTGGGAACGCATCAAGGCGGAGGAAAAAGCGAGCAAGGCGCCAGACAAGGACGCCGGCGCCGACAAGGGCGCGCTCGCGGGCGTTCCGGTCGCGCTCCCTGCCCTGACGCGCGCGCTGAAGCTGCAGGCCAAAGCCGGCAAAGTCGGCTTCGACTGGAACGATCCGCGCGCGGTGCTGAAAAAGATTCGCGAGGAAGCCGATGAGATCGAAGCCGAGCTCGATGCCGCACCCGACCGGGCGGCAGCCGAAGTCGGCGATCTCTTATTCGCCGCAGTCAATCTCGCGCGTCACCTGCGCGCCGATCCGGAATCGGTGCTGCGCGATACCAACCGGAAATTCGAGCGCCGCTTCGCGTCCATCGAACAGGCTCTGGCTGCTCAAGGCAAGGCGCCGCAGGACGTCACGCTCGCCGAGATGGACGCGCTGTGGGACGAGGCCAAAAGCCGCGAATGAGTCTATTTCAAAAGGCCCGCGACGCGCGGCAGCCATAACGCGATGTCGGGAAAGAAGGTGACCGCTATAACATTCGCCAGCATCACGGCGATGAACGGCGGCACCTCGCGGAAAATCTCGGACAGCGGCGTTCGCGTCAAGCCGCTCATGACGAACAGCAAGAGTCCATGCGGCGGCAGCGTCAGTCCGACCATCATATTGAGCACGACGACGATGCCGAAGTGAATAAGATCGATGTTGAGTTGCTGCGCGATCGGAACCAGGAGCGGCACGATCACAAGCAGAATCGTAACCTCGTCGAGCACGATGGCGAGCAGCAGCATCAGCACATCGACACAAAGCAGAAAGGCGATGGGCGACAAGTCCCATTTTAGGAACGTTGCCTCAATGAGTTGCGGCACGCCTTCATTGGCGACCGCATAGTTGAATACGAAAGCGCCGGACATGATCAGCGCGATCATCGCCGTGGCGCGAACCGTGTCGGATATGACCGTGAGCAATTGCGACAGGCGCAGTGTCCGGTAGACGACAAGGGCGAGTAGCAGCGCGTAGCTCGCGGCGATCGCGGCGGCTTCGGTGGGCGTGGTGACGCCCGAATAGATCAGCCCCAGCAAAATCCCAGGCAAGGCGATCGGCAACAAGGCTTGGCCGAGCACCGGCAGGGTCTGCGCCCAACCGATACGCTTCTCGCGCGGAAAGTCGCGGCGCTTGGCGATCAGGGCAATCACCACCATCATCGACAGCGCCATCAGGGCCGCCGGCACAAGGCCGCCGAGAAACATCGCTCCGACTGAGGCATTGGCGATCAGCGCATAGAAGATCATCGGGATCGAGGTCGGCATCAGCGGGCCGAGTGTCGCTGAAACAACCGACGTCGCCGCGGCAAAGCCCGCCGGGTAGCGGCCCTCTTTCGACATCATGCGCGCCAGAACGAGGCCTGGACCGGACGCATCCGCCACGGCGCTACCGCTCATGCCGGAGAAGATCAGATTGGTGACAACATTGACCTGGGCCAGGCCGCCCGGCAGATGGCCGACCATGGCGGCGCCAAACCGCAACAGCCGCGCGATCACGCCGCTTGCATTCATCACATTGGCGACAAAGATGAACATCGGCACGGCAATGAGCAGGTAGCTGTTGTAAAGGCCGTTCATTGTTCTGATCGACGACCAGGCCGACGTCCTGATGTGTTGCGATCAGGTAGACGTAACCGGCGACAAGCATCGCCAGGCCCAAAGGGGCGCCGAGCACGGCTGCGAGCGTGAAGACGCCGAGCAGGACCCATAATCCCACAGCCACCGCACGTCCTCTGTCAGATGTGATCGCGCCAGCGCGCGCCGAGCATTTGCGCCGCACCGACGAACGAGCGCACGATGACCGCGATGAGGAAAAGCCCGAAGCAGGAATAGACCAGGTCAAGCGGCAGATTGAGCACCGGCGTGTGCTCGCGCCACAAGAAGCGGATATAGCCGAGCGATCCCGGCAGCGCCCAAAGAAACACCCCGCCGATCAAGATATATCGCGCCAGCGCTGCGAAGCGTTTGCCTGGTTCCGGCAACAGCCGAACGACAACATCGAAACTGATCTGATCTCTGTCGCGCACAACGAAAGCCTGGGCCCAGAAGATGATCCAGATGAAAAGGATGACCAGGACTTCATCGGCCCAGACCGCCTCGTCGTGCTCGAAATAGCGCGTGAATATCTTGTAGTTGAAGATGACAAAGACGGCGGCAAACATGATGCTCGCCACCCAATCGGCGATTTGCCGCAACAGCGCTATCGGCGAAGCGGAAAGAGGGTGCGCGTCCCCCTCCCGTGACCCGTCGTGCCCCATCGTCCTCGCCCTCTAGACCATGATCCGATCAAGTTGAATCGGATCATGGTCTAGTTTGTTCGTTGGAGCATGATCTTTTCGGAAAACCGGCTTCCACCCTCGGATCAAGTCCAAGGGCATGCTTTTCCGGATCATGCTCTAGGCATTCTGTGCGCGCGCAAGGCCGGCTGCGTCCCACTGTTTGGCAAGGTCGGAGTCCGCGTAGACCCGATCCGCGGCGGTACGGAACGGCGCGAGGTCGATCTCGGCCACCGTAAGCCCCCTGCCCTTGAGCGCCTGCACAATCGCGCCCTCGTCGGCCAGCCGGGCCTCATCGCCGCTCCTGGCGGCTTTGAGCGATGCGTCGCCAAGCGCCTTTTTCTGTCGGGCATTGAGCCCATCCCAGACCGGCTTGGCCATGGCAAAGAACACGGGTTGAACCATGTGCGCCGTCAGCACGATTTGCTCGGTGACTTCGTAGAATTTCGCGGCATTCAAAATCGACAGCGGATTTTCCTGGCCATCCACCGTGCCGGTTTTCAACGCGAGATAGACCTCGGGCATGCCGAGCGGCACAGGCGTGACACCCAATGTGCGGCCGAGCAGCAGCCATTCCGGCCCGGCGGGCATTCGCATTTTGATGCCGGCAAGATCGGCTGGGCTTTTGACCTCGCGCTTCTGGCGCAGATTGACCTGGCGCGTGCCAAGGTAATGCATGGCAATGATCTCGATGCCCATTTTGTCGGCGACAGTCTTGCGGAAATCGGCACCGATCGCGCCGTCGAAAACGCGGCGCAGCTGATCGTAATCGCGCAACAGATAGCCGCGATTGAAATAGCCGAGAGCGGGAATCTGCTGGGCGACCTCGAAGGTGGTCATGGTGCTCATTTCGAGATTGCCGCGCTGCAGGGCCGGCACTTCGGTGCCCTGCTTGAACAGCGTCGAGGCCGGATGAATGCTGATATCGAGACCGACGGCACCCTGATCGATATCGCTCTTCAGCTGACTAAGCGCCTTGGTCAGGAAGTCCGACGGCGGGGCGGCGGTCGAGATGCGGATTTGCGTTGGCGTTTGCGCGCCGCTGCGGCCGGCGACGCTCACGGCCGCGGCTGCGACCGCGCCTGCCATCATATTGCGACGGGTGGTCATTCCCTCTCTCCCCAATCTCCCCCGAGACGGACGATCTAATCACATAACCGCCGCCTGTATGAGTGGCATGTGCATGAGTGCCTGGTCAGCGCCGGCGTCAGTGGGCCGTTCGCGCGAATTTGGCTCGGACGGATTCCGCCCGTTCCGGGGCGGCCCGCACGGTCATGGCAATACGGCCGTGGTCGTCGACGGCCTTGTGAATCACTTCGGTATGGCGATGCAGCCAGCTGACGCCCGCGCCGTCGGCTGGATCGAGATTAAGCTCGATCAGCACACGGCCGGCGCTCAGCCGGTTTTCAATCGCGGCATCGAGGACATCGATCCCCTCGCCTGTGATCGCCGACACCAGAATCGGTTGCTTCGTTTCCGCGTGACGTTCGGCGATATTTTGCAGCCGCTCCCGTTCAGCTGGATCGAGGCGGTCGATCTTATTCCAGACTTCGATCAGCGCCGGCTTGGCGCCGGGCGCATTGTGCGGATCGACGCCAAGCTGGCGCAGAATGTTTTCGACATCGGCCAATTGCGCTTCGGCGTCCTCGTGCGACACGTCGCGCACGTGCAGGATGACATCGGCCTCGATCACTTCTTCAAGCGTCGCGCGGAACGCGGCGATCAGCATGGTCGGCAGATCGGAAATGAAGCCGACCGTATCGGAGAGAATGATACGCGCGCCGTGGGGGAGGTCGACGGCACGAAGTGTCGGATCAAGCGTTGCGAACAGCATGTCGGCGGACAGTACAGTCGCCCGCGTCATGCGGTTGAACAGCGTCGATTTGCCGGCATTGGTGTAGCCGACCAAAGCGACGATCGGATACGGCACGCGGCGGCGGCTTTCGCGATGCAATTCCCGGGTGCGTTTGACCTTGGCGAGCTCGTTCTCGATCTTGGCAAGGCGCTCTTCGATGATGCGGCGGTCGGCTTCGAGCTGGGTTTCGCCGGGACCGCCGAGGAAACCGAAACCGCCGCGCTGACGCTCGAGATGGGTCCAGGAACGCACCAGCCGGCTTTTCTGGTAGGTCAGATGTGCGTGTTCGACCTGCAGCGCTCCTTCGCGCGTGCGCGCGCGGCGGCCGAAAATCTCGAGAATAAGGCTCGTGCGGTCGAGGACCTTGGCGTTCCATTCCGTCTCGAGATTGCGCTGCTGCACCGGCGTGAGCGCACAGTCCATGACCACGATGCCGACATCGAAGGATTTGACCAGACCGGCAATCTCCTCGACCTTGCCCTTGCCGAGATAGGTCGCCGGCCGCAACTGTCCGAGCATGACGATCCCGGAATGCACGACATCAAGATCAATGGCGCGAGCGAGACCGACCGCCTCATCGAGCTTTGCCGCCGATGTGCGGTCGGCGGCCGTGGCAAGCCCCTGGGCACGCCGCAGTACCGGCTCGATGACGAGCGCCCGGCCGGTCGTCAAGCGACCGCTAGCCGAGTCCTGCGGACTCAGCCGGTCAGTGCGCGTGTCGCGACGTCGTGGCTCCAAACAGACCTATTCCCCGGAGGGCGCTTCCTCGGCGCCCTCGAAGAGCTGCACCGGATGACCCGGCATAATGGTCGAAATCGCGTGCTTATAGACGAGCTGTGAATGCCCGTCGCGACGGAGCAGCACGCAGAAATTATCAAACCAGGTGACGACGCCCTGGAGCTTCACACCGTTCACCAAAAATATCGTGAGCGGGATTTTGGCTTTGCGGACGTGATTGAGGAAGGTGTCTTGTAGATTTTGTGCGCGGTCGGCTGCCATTGCCGTTTGTTCCGTTCTTTTGTACCGCGGACCCCTTTGCCGCGGGTCGTTTCTTGTACCTTCGTCAGTCCTTCTGCTTTCGGCCTCACGCTCCGGACCTTGATCCAATTCAATTGAAACGGATCAAAGCCCAGATTCTTCGTTGGAGCACGATCCCTTCCGAAAACCGGACCCCACTTTCGGGATCATGCTCCAAGTCGGGCCGGATGGACCCGAAGGATCGACCATTAGAAATCGGCCCGGGGACCGATGCAAGCCCAGTTTGGCGGCAATTCGTTAACCAAGACCCCCTCGAGCGCATTCCCGATGAATCGGGGATGCGCCCGAGTTTCTCGATTCCGCGCATGTCCTTAGCGGAAAACCGGTTCCCACTTTTCCGGGACATGCGCTAGCTGACCTCGGCAAATCGGTGAAACTCCCGCCGTAGAGCGGTTGCAAGCAGGCCGGGCGCGCCATTGCCGATGGGATGGTCGTCGATTCTCACGACAGGAAGCACGATTTGGCTTGCGGAGGTAATAAAGGCCTCGCGCGCCGCATAGGCCTCCTCCAGGGTAAAAGGCCGCTCTTCGAGCCTCAGCCCCTGGGCCTTGAGGACATCGAGGAGCACGGTGCGGGTAATTCCGCGCAGGATCGTGTGATCGGCGGGCCGGGTCACGACCGTGCCGGACGCGGTGACGATCCAGGCATTGGCGGAAGCCGCTTCCGTCACGGCACCGTCGGAATCGACAAACCAGGCGTCCCGGGCGCCCTGCTCTATGGCGGCCTGCCGGGCGAGCACATTGGGCAATAGCCCGATCGTCTTAATGTCGACCCGGCCCCAGCGATTGTCCGGAACCGAGATGACCGCGATGCCCTTGTCGGCGAGCGCCTCGTTGCGCGCTTTGTTCAGGGGGCGCGCCGTCACCACGATGCTTGGCGTGACCGGCACGATCGGGAAGGCATGATCGCGCCGCGCCACGCCGCGGGTGATCTGCAGATAGACAATGCCATAGCCGATGCGGTTGCGGGTGACGACTTCGTGGAGCACGACATCAAGGGCGCGCAACGAGATCGGCAATTGAATGCGCAATTCGCCGAGCGAACGTTGCAGCCGCTCGAGATGGCGCCGCTGGTCGATGAGACGTCCGTCCCTCACCTCGCAGACTTCATAGACGCCGTCGCCAAATTGATAGCCGCGATCCTCGACATGGACCTTGGCGTCGCGCAGCGGCAGATAACGGCCGTTGACGTAAGCAATGCGGGACATCGAGGTCAGTCGATCCCCAATGCCTTGAGCTTGCGATGCAGCGCCGAGCGCTCCATGCCGACAAATTCGGCGGTGCGCGAAATATTGCCGCCGAAGCGATTGATCTGGGCCAAGAGGTATTCGCGTTCGAACACTTCGCGCGCTTCGCGCAGTGCCAGACTCATCAGATGCTCGCCGCCATTGCCGTTCGGCATATTGGGGATCATCGAGCCGACGTCCTGCGGCAACATGGACGCCGTGATCACGGCTTCCGGTTCGCCGCCGGCGAGGATCATCAACCGTTCGACATTGTTGCGCAGCTGCCGCACATTGCCAGGCCAATCGTGCGATTGCAGGACGGCAAGCGCGTCGGCGCCGACATTGCGCTTCGGCAGGCCCGTGGTCTGCGAAATCTGCGTCATGAAATATTCGACGAGTTCCGGAATATCCTCGCGACGCTCCGAGAGCGCCGGTACACGGATCGGCACCACCGAGAGACGGTGATAGAGATCCTCGCGGAATTTCCCGGCCGCAATGTCGGCCTCGATATTGCGGCTGGTCGAGGACACGATCCGCACGTCGACGGTAACCTTGGTACTGCCGCCGACGCGCTGGAAGGTTTGGTCGACCAGGACGCGCAAGATCTTGTTCTGCGTCTCGCGCGGCATGTCGGCGATTTCATCGATGAACAAACTGCCGCCGTGCGCCTCTTCCAGCGCGCCGACTTTGCGGCTTGTCGTGCCGTTGCCGCCCTCGACGCCGAACAGCTCGACTTCCATAAAATCGGGCGTGATGGCGGCGGCATTGATGACGACGAAAGGCCCATTGGCGCGCGCGGAGTGGCTGTGAATCGTGCGGGCTGCGAGCTCTTTGCCGCTGCCGGACGGGCCGACAATCAGGATGCGGCTATTGGTCGGCGCGACTTTCTCGATGGTCTGGCGGAGTTGATTGGCCGCCGGTGAACGCCCGACCAAGGTCGCCGCCAGCGGCGCCAGCTGCTTGAGCTCGCGTACTTCACGCCGCAGCCGAGAATTCTCCAGCGCCCGCTCGGCGACCAAGAGCAGGCGGTCGGCCTTGAACGGCTTCTCGATGAAGTCATAGGCGCCGCGCTTGATGGCCGAAACCGCGGTCTCGATATTGCCGTGACCGGAAATCATCACCACCGGCAATTCGGGATGGTCCTGCTTGAGCCCATCGAGCAATTGCAGGCCGTCCAAGCGGCTGCCCTGCAGCCAGATATCGAGGAACACGAGATTTGGCCGCCGTGCGACCACAGCGGCGAGCGCCTCGTCGCTGTCGCGCGCCGTGCGCGTCCCGTGGCCTTCGTCTTGCAGAATACCCGCGACCAGTTCGCGGATATCTGTTTCGTCGTCGACGATCAGAATATCGGATGCCATGTCTAAACCGTCGCCCTATAGCCGTTCCGCCGCTTGTTCGGTCTTTCGTTCGTGTCGTTCTGCAAGTCTCTTTCACCCGGCACTTCGTGTTGGTCAGTCTTTTGACGTTGCTTATTCCGCCGCCGCACGCGTTTCGAACGTTTCGCCGGCCGCGGTCGCATCCACTGGCTCGGCAATGAAGCGCAGTCGCATCCACGCTCCGCGCGCGCCCGGTATTTTCTCGGCGGCGTCGCGCAGTTCGAGCTTGCCGCCGTGCTCTTCCAAAGCGCGGTTGACGATGGCGAGCCCGAGACCGGTGCCTTTCTCGCGCGTCGTCACGTAGGGTTCGAGCAAGCGCGAGCGGTTTTCCTTCGGCAGGCCGATGCCATTGTCAATGACATTGATCACGACGTCTTTGCCTTCGCGCGCCGTGCTGACGAAAATGCGGCCGCGTTCAAGCTCCGCAGCGGGCACCGCGGCAATCGCCTCGGTCGCGTTCTTCACGATATTGGTGAGCGCCTGCGAAATCAGGCGGCGGTCGAACCGCGCCATCATGACTTCGGCCGGCAGATCGACCTCGAAGTCGATGTCCGGATGTGCCACGCGCAGCAAGAACACGACCTGCCGGACCGTCTCGACGACGTCTTCCTCGGCAATCACCGCTTTGGGCATGCGGGCAAAGCGCGAGAATTCATCGACCATGCGCTTGATGTCGTCGACCTGGCGCACGATCGTCTCGGTGCATTGCTCGAATACCGTCGGATCATCGGTGATTGTCTTGCCGTATTTGCGACGGAGCCGCTCGGCCGATAATTGAATTGGCGTGAGCGGATTCTTGATCTCGTGGGCGATGCGGCGGGCAACATCGGCCCAGGCCGACGTCCGCTGCGCCAGAACAAGCTCGGTAATGTCGTCAATGGTAATGACATAGCCGTGCTCGGCTTCGGTCGTCTGCTCGCTGGTGACGCGGACCGAATAATTTCGCTCTTCGCCATTGCGTGACACCGCGACCTGGCGCTGGACGAGACGCTGGTTGCCGCTGCGCGCGGCCTGGAAAATCTCGGCGAGCTCGGGGGCAGTTTCGGCAAGCGGCAATCCGAGCGCCTCGCTCTCGGCGCGTCCGACAAGCCGCTCCGCTGAGCGGTTGAGGATCGAAATCCGCCCGTCGCCATTGACGCCGATGACGCCGGCGCTGGCGCCCGAAAGCACGGCTTCCGTAAACCGCCGCCGGCTGTCGATGAGATCGCGGGCGCGGACGATGTCCTCATGCTGCGTCAGCAGCTCCTGAGTCATCTTGTTGAAGGTCTCGCCGAGCCGCGCCAGGTCGCCCTCCGAGCGGTGCACCGGGACCTGGATGTGCAGATTGCCTGTCGAAACCACGTTGGCGGCGCCAATCAGCCGCCGGATCGGCGCCACAAGACGGTTGGCGAAATCGAGGCCGATCCAGGCTGCGGACAACAGCACGATCAGCGCGATCACCGTGAACATCAAGGCGAACGCCACCTGAATGCCAAGCCGGCGCTCTTCGAGATTGGCATATTCGCCGACGTTCTCCTGGGTGGCCCGCAATTGCTGCACGACGCGGGGATCGAGAAGGCGCGCGACATAGAGATACATGTCGTCATAGCCGTGGAGCTTGACGACCGCGGCGACGTGATCGCCCTCGGGAATGAGCGCAACCTGCGGATCGGTTTCCGTCGTTTCGCTCAAGAGCTGCGACGACGGCAGGACCACTTTGGGCCCCATGGTCACGTCGGCACGCTCGACCGTCGAGCCGTCAGGCTTGATGATGATCGCAGCCGAAAGATTGCGGCCGGTCGCCTGTGCGGTGAGGAATTTACGGAATTGATCGCGGTCCTGATCGAAGACCGGCTTGGCGCGGCCGAGATCGTAGGCCATTGCCAGCACCTCACCGCGGATCGCCTCGGCGTGCTCATTCACATAGGCGTTGGCGACGATCAGCGATTGTTCGATCATCGCCCGCGTGCGCGTCGAGAAGAAGCGATCGAGACCACGATCGAGCGTCGTCGATGCGACCACGGCGATGAGGATGGTCGGCACGGCGGCAATGACCGCAAACAGGCTGACGATCTGAATATGCAATCGGGAACCGGCGCGGCCGCGGCGCCGTGCCTGGACGACAACCCAGACCTCCCGTCCGATGATGGCGAGCAGGAGCACGCCGGTGACGGCGTTGCCAAGCAGCAGTTGCTTGACCACCTCATCGACGGGCGCAATCCACGTCAGACCGCCTAGCACCAGGAAGGTGACAGTGGCCCACAGCAGCGCCAGCCCAAGCGCGATCGCCCCAACCAGCCGCGACGACATCGGCGTCGGCGCCAGGAGCAGCATTGCGTCGGTCACGAAGTTGCCAACGAGCAGCAAAATCACGATCGCGGCTTGGATCAGCGCGGCGGGCGGCGCAGCGAGGGCAGCACTGCCCTGAGTCAGCGCGTGCAGTAAATTGAGCGCGGTCGCCAATGCCGGCACCGGCGCGATCGGAGTTATCCCGGAGAGCACCACAAGGGTGAGCGCCGCCGAGACGAGCGCGATGCTGTCCGCGATCGGGCCAATCAGCCGCGAACCAGCCGGAACCGGTACGGCGGCCGCCGGATCGAGCGAGGCGACTTGTTCGGCAGTCGACATAAAGGGTTCCCGGAACGCGCGCGACCGCTTTTGAATTTCAATGGAAATCGCAGGCGAGCGGACACCAGCCACCCAGCCCCAGTGATGCTTTTATACAACAATGTTGCTCAATTGCGACAATTACTAGGCACGTTTTAGGGAGTGCCTGGCTGCTGTCCCGCCACACGACGTAGAGATCGGGCAGGAACTGTCAGTTGCCGCCGGTGCGATAGACCTGGATGTCGAGATCGCGGATCTTTTTGCGCAAGGTGTTCCGGTTGACGCCGAGCAAGTCGGCGGCGCGGATTTGGTTGCCGCGCGTCGCCGTCAAGGCCGCCGACAATAGCGGTCCTTCGACCTCGCGCAGAATACGGTGATAGAGGCCGGGCGGCGGCAGACCGTCATCGAAGCCGGAGAAATAGCGGGTGAGATAGCGCTCGACCGAGCCCGAGAGGTTTTCGTCGCCGCTTTTGCTCTCGCCAGGCGCCACTAAAGCCGGCTGAGACAGTTCAGCGTCGATGACCGCGGCCGTGATCGTTTCCTGTGGATAAAGCGCGGCCAAGCGTCGGGCGAGATTTTCCAATTCGCGCACATTGCCGGGCCAACGGTGGCGCTTGAGCCGATCAATCGCGGCCTGATCGATCTGCTTGGGCGGTAATCCTTCGCGCTCGACCAGCGTGAAGAAATGCCGGATCAGGTCCGGAATATCTTCAGTGCGCTCGCGCAGCGGCGGCAACCGCAGCGGCACGACATTAAGCCGGAAGAACAGATCTTCGCGGAACAGGCCCTGCTGGATGAGCTGGCGCAGGTCTTTGTTGGTGGCGGCGATGATCCGCACATCAGCCTTGATCGGCGTGCGCCCGCCCACCGTGGTGTATTCGCCTTGTTGCAGCACGCGCAGAAGCCGCGTCTGTGCTTCCATCGGCATGTCGCCGATTTCATCAAGGAAGAGTGTGCCGCCCTCGGCCTGTTCGAAGCGGCCCGAGCTGCGGGTATTGGCACCGGTGAAGGCGCCCTTCTCATGGCCGAATAGTTCGGACTCGATCAGGTCGCGCGGGATCGCCGCCATGTTGATGGCGACAAACGGCCCCGTGCGCCGCTTGCCATAGTCGTGCAGCGCGCGCGCCACGAGTTCCTTGCCGGTGCCGGACTCGCCGGAAATCATCACGGTGAGATCGGTCTGCATCAGCCGCGCCAGCACGCGGTAGATCTCCTGCATGGCCGGCGAGCGGCCGACCAGCGGAATGGACTCGAAGTCCTCCACTTTGGCCGGCTGCCGCGCTTTTTCTTTCGGCTCCGACAGTGCGCGGCCGACAATGGCGATCAGTTCCTTCAGATCGAACGGCTTCGGCAGATATTCGTAGGCGCCGCGCTCCGAGGCGCGAATGGCGGTCATGAACGTATTCTGCGCGCTCATGATGATGATCGGCAGATCCGGCCGCGATTTCTTGATACGCGGCAACAGATCGAACGCGCTCTCGTCCGGCAACAATACGTCGCTGATGATGAGATCGCCGTCGCCCTGACTGATCCATCGCCACAGTGTCGCGGCGTTGCCAGTCGAGCGTACTTCATACCCGGCGCGCGACAATGCCTGATTAAGCACTGTCCGGATCGCGGAGTCGTCGTCGGCAACAAGAATGCTACCCGCGGGCATCAATGATCCCTTTGTGATTTCGCGGCACCGTCCGGCTCGGCGCCTTCGCTGCTGTTCGGCGGTTCGAATTTCGGCATCAAGATACGAAACATCGTGCGTCGCGGCTGCGACTCGCACTCGATGATGCCGCCATGGTCGCCGACGATTTTGGCGACAAGCGCCAAACCCAAACCCGATCCCGTGCGCTTGGTGGTGACGAAGGGATCGAACAAATGCGGCATCAGCTCATCGGGCACGCCGGGTCCGTTGTCGCGCACCCCGAATTCGAGCGGCAGCGAGATGCGCGCATTGGCACCGGGCAGCGACAGCCGCACGCCGGGACGAAACGCCGTCGACAAAACGATCTCACCGCCGGTCGTGTTCTCGCCAATCGATTCGGCGGCGTTCTTAATCAGATTGAGGAACACCTGCACCAGCTGATCGCGGTTCGCCAGAACCGGCGGCAGCGACGGGTCGTATTCCTCGACGAATTTGATATGGCGGGCAAATCCCGACTGTGCGAGGCGGCGCACATGGTCGAGCACGACGTGAATGTTGATCGGCTCACGCTCGACAGGACGCTCGTCGCTGAAGACTTCCATGCGATCGACAAGCTTCACGATGCGGTCGGCTTCGTCGCAAATCAGACGCGTCAGCGTGCGGTCGTTGTCATCAACGGATTGCTCGAGCAGCTGCGCAGCGCCGCGGATGCCCGACAGCGGATTTTTGATCTCATGCGCCAGCATGGCGGCAAGCGCGATCACCGAGCGCGCGGCGCTGCGATGGGTCAGCTGGCGGTCCATTTTGTCGGCAATGGTGCGCTCCTGCAGCATCACCACGACGTGGTCCAGCCGCTCTGGAAGCGGAGCGACATGAAGATCGACCAGCCGGTCGCCCGGATTGCGCGGCGTGCCGAGGTCGACTTTGTATTCATTGACGGCGGCGCCGCGGCGGCGCACCTGCTCGATCAAGGCGATGAGAGGGCTGCCGAACGGCACAAGGTCGCGCAACAGATGCCGGCGCAAGAGCGACACCGAGACCTCGAAAAACGATTCCGCGGCGACATTGGCGTCGACCACCTTCCCGTCAGATGACACGACGATGACAGGATGTGGCAGAGCGTTCAGGACTGCGTCGGCCGCTGAAGAGGTTAGCAAAGGCTCCACCGCGCTCATGCCGCGGCCCTCAAAGGCTTGCTTCCGCCGGCACCGTTGCCGTGGCAAAAGCTATGTGAAGTCAAGTACGTAACCATCAAGAGCTGACACCAGATCTGCGCTCATTCGGTCAATGCACATGCATTAGGCACTGTGCAGAGGCTGCATATAGTTTAGCCAAATCGGCGCTCAGTGCAAGTGCTGCAGTGCAATATCCCTAATCCGTGACGATTTGGCCGGGATAAGCCGAATCCAGCAGTTCCAGGGGCGAAATTGCCCACAAGTCGCTTCGACACTGGAGCGACATGCGCTAAGGCATGCCCGCGAAACGACCGGGAACTGACTACGAATTAACTGCCCAAATCGGGATCAGAATATTTCATGACAAATCTAGTGGCTGCCGTCATCGTCGCCGGAGGCCGGGGCGAGCGCGCTGGCGCCGGTGTCCCAAAACAATATCGCGCCATCGCCGGGGAACCGATGATCCGGCCGACACTGCGGGCGTTTCTCGATCATGCCGGTATCGACATCGTACAACCCGTCATCGGCGCCGCGGACGAGGATGCGTTTCGCATAGCGGCGACTGGTTTGGACAAGATCTCACAGCCTGTTCATGGCGGCGCGACCCGACAAGCTTCGGTGTGCGCTGGGCTGGAGGCGCTTGCCAGTCGTTCCCCTGCCCTCGTTCTCATTCATGACGCCGCGCGCCCGTTCTTGAGTCCGGCGCTGATCGATCGCGCCATCGCGGCGGGTCGCGCCAGCGGCGCGGCTGTGCCAGGCATTGCCGTTGCCGATACGGTGAAGCAAATCGATGCGGCGTCCGTTGTGACCGAAACGCTTGACCGCAACCGTTTGCGCATTATTCAAACGCCGCAAGCCTTTGCCTTCGATCCGATCTTGCAAGCACATCGCCGCGCCGCCGCGGCCGGCCTGCAAAATTTTACCGATGATGCGGCGCTCGCCGAATGGGCAGGCCAGCGTGTCAGCGTATTCGAAGGCGAGAGCGGGAATGTGAAAGTGACGACCAACGAAGATTTTGCGCGCGCTGAATTGGCACATCTCGCGAGTCTGGCCGACATCCGCATTGGCTCCGGCTTTGACGTGCACGCGTTCGCCGACGGCGACCATGTCATGCTGGGCGGTGTGCGCATTCCGCATGCGTGCGGTGTGACCGGACATTCCGACGCCGATGTTGCGTTACATGCGCTGGTCGACGCCATTCTCGGCGCGCTCGCCGACGGCGATATCGGCTCGCACTTTCCGCCAAGCGATCCGCAATGGAAAGGCGCCTCGTCCGATCGCTTTCTTGCCTTCGCCTGCGAACGCGTGCGCGCCCGCAAAGGGATCATTGCCAATCTCGACGTGACCGTCGTGTGCGAGGCGCCGCGGGTTTCGCCGCACCGCGATGCCATGCGCGCCCGCATCGCCGAGATCGCCGGCATTTCCCCCGATCGCGTCGCCGTCAAAGCGACCACCAGCGAGAAAATGGGCTTTACCGGCCGCAGCGAAGGCATCGTGGCAATGGCGACGGCGACTGTCCGTCTGCCATGGTCGGTCTGAGATGACGCGTTCAGTGACAGCGGCGGAACTGCGCCGGATGGCGCGACATGTTCTCGATCTTTGCCGGGCGCGCGGGCTGCATGTTGCGACCGCAGAATCATGTACCGGCGGGCTCGTCGTCGGGGCATTGACGGAAATCGCGGGCTCATCGGATGTGGTCGATCGCGGCTTCGTCACTTATTCCAACGAAGCGAAGCAAGCGATGCTTGGCGTGCCGCTTTCAACATTGAAGCGATACGGCGCCGTCAGCAGCGAGACTGCTGCAGCGATGGCCAAAGGCGCGCTGAAGAACTCGCTCGCCGATATTGCCGTATCGATCACCGGCATCGCCGGACCAGGCGGCGGCTCGAAGGAAAAACCTGTGGGGCTGGTCCATTTCGCGGCCGCGCGCCGCGGCGGCAAGCTGCTCGCGCAGCGGCGGCTTTACGGCAATATCGGCCGCAGCCGCGTGCGTGCGTTTTCGGTTGCGCAGGCGCTTGCGATGCTTGAAGCGCTGGCGACGAAGCCGCGCCGCTGACCGTTGCTATCTGCCCCAGACGCCTTGGAGACCGGGCGAAAAGCGTCCGCCACCGCCGAAGCCGGATGCGACGTTCCAATGGCCCGGCTGCCAAGCGCCCAAATGGCCGCTCAAGGCAGGCCCTTCCCCATGACCGAATCTGCTGTCCCCCGCCATGCGCGAGCGCCGGTCACGGCCCTCGCGACCCGCGCGGCTGTCGCGACCATCACGGCCTTCGCGACCGTCGTGTTGTCGGCCATGCTCGTCAAAGCCGCCGTGACGTTCAAAATTGTGCTGCGGAAAATGGCCGCCGAAAGAGCCGTTGCCGAAACCCGGGCCCATCCCGCCATGCCCCATCCCGCCGAAGCCGCCACCGTGGCCGCCGCCGCCGCGCGCGCCGGCATCGACCTGAGCCAAAGTGAGCCCAAGCACAACCACAGCGCCGGTAGCGAGTGCTTTTCTGAAAGGCATCCAGGCGGCTCATGCATTGCGTGGACGGCATTTGGATTATCGCCGTTGGCGGGGACGAAATCGAGTGCCCACGCGATCAAATAGCCGAGATAGTTAAGCGGCGAAGATCGCTACGCGACGCCATAGACCTCGTCGGCGCGACGCTCAAAGGCTGAGGAAAAACGCCGAAACGCGGTTTCAAACATCGCGCCCATCAGGGCGCCGAGGGTGCGGCTGCGGAACTCATAGGAAATGAAAAATTCGACATCGCAAGAGCGCTCGCCCGCCGGCCGGAAACTCCAGCGATTGTGCATTTGCTGGAACGGGCCTTGGAGATACTCGACCAGAATCTCGAATTTATCGCGTTCGAGCGTGACGCGGCTGGTGAAGGTCTCGCGGATGAACTTATAGGCGACCGTCATGTCGGCGACGATCACCTCTTTGCCGTCGGCTTCTTGCGTGCGTTTGCGCACCCGCAGCGATTGGCACAGCGGCACGAATTGCGGATAGCGCTCGACATCGGCAACGAGATCAAACATGTCGGACGCCGAATGCTGCACTCGCCGCTTGGTCGAAAATTGCGGCATTGGTTATCGCGCCGCCCGCGCTGCTTTCAGCCGCGCAAAATCCTCGCCAGCATGGTGTGAGGAGCGCGTCAGCGGGCTCGCCGAGACCAGAGAAAAACCTTTGGCATAGGCGATCGTCTCGAGCGATTTGAATTCATCGGGCGGCACAAAGCGCATCACCGGATGATGCTTGCGCGACGGCTGCAAATATTGGCCGATCGTGAGGAAGTCGAGGTCGGCCGAGCGCAGATCGTCCATCACTTGCAGGATCTCGTTTCGCTCTTCGCCAAGGCCCACCATGATGCCGGATTTGGTGAACATGGTCGGGTCGATTTCCTTGACGTGCTGGAGAAGGCGGATCGACCCGAAATAGCGCGCGCCGGGCCGGACGGTGAGATATTTCGACGGCACGGTTTCAAGATTGTGGTTGAACACGTCGGGCCGCGCTGCGACCACCGTTTCGGCGGCGCGGTCCTTGCGCTGAAAGTCAGGCGTCAACACTTCGATCGTTGTCGTGGAGCAGCGCGCGCGAATGGCGCGGATCACGGCCGCGAAGTGGGCGGCGCCGCCATCGTTAAGGTCGTCGCGATCCACCGAAGTGATCACGATGTGGGAAAGCCCGAGCTTCGCGGTCGCTTCCGCGACGTAGTCCGGCTCCGCCGGATCGAGTGCGCCGGGAAGCCCGGTCTTGACGTTGCAGAACGCACAGGCGCGCGTGCAGGTGTCGCCCATGATCATGAAGGTGGCGTGCTTCTTGTCCCAGCACTCGCCGATATTCGGGCAGCCGGCCTCCTCGCACACCGTGTGCAGCCCGTTCTCTTTCACGATCTGCCGGGTCGCATTGTAGCCGGCCGAGATCGGCGCCTTGACGCGAATCCAGTCGGGCTTCTGCAAAATGGGCTGGTCCGGCCGATGCGCCTTTTCAGGATGGCGCGGACGGCTTGCCGCATCACGGAGCGTGTCTATTAAAACGGCCATTGTTCAATTTGGTCGGCGAAGGTGTCTTTGCGTATTTGGATACTTACGGCCCCAACTGCTCCCCCGCAAGGTATCGGCTCCACTGCCTGCAGCTTCCCGGCAATGCTCGCGCTGCATGAACAAAACGTTAGGTTTTTGCGGGTTTTTCGCCGTTTCTCACCATAACTTTCGCCACAATAAAACGCATACTGAACCTTGTCGCGATGCAAGCTACCAACGCAGGGGCGTGTCGCGGGAGGAAATGATGGCCGCCAAGGGTCCCCAGGCAGCAGCGCTTGCCCTTCACCGGTTCGGTTTTGGCCCAGTTGGCGATTCGATTTCGGCAATCGCCAGCGATCCAATGGGGGCTCTGCTCGCCGATCTCGAGCGCCCCGGCGCCGGTCAGATCGCGGCCATTCTGCCATCAAGCGCAGAGTCGGCGCGCGAAGTCTCCGATTTCCAGGCCGCGCAGCAGGCGCAGCACAAACTCGAACAGCGCGCCAAGCAAGAAGCCGACGCTAAAGCCGCCGCGCCAACAAACATGGCGGCGAACACGGGCAATGCGGCAACGAAATCCAGCGTCACCAATGTTGCGTCAAATATGTCAGAGGCGACGACCGCGGTAGCGCTTCCGCCGCCCTCCCCGCCGCCAAGGCCCGCCAACCAGCCGCCGCTGCCGCAGCAGCTTCTGCTCAGCGAAGCCAAAGCGCGCTTCGACGCAGCGGCAACGTCCGAGATCGGCTTTGTCGAACGTCTGGCGTGGTTCTGGTCGAACCACTTCTGCATTTCCGCCGACAAGGTCGTCGGTATGGCCGGCCCCTACGAGCGCGAGGCGATCCGCCCACATGTGCTCGGCCGCTTCGCCGACTTGCTGTCGGCGGTCGAAAGCCACCCGGCGATGCTGTTCTATCTCGACAATGTCCAGTCGATGGGGCCGAACTCGGTCGCCGGTGTCAATCAGGACAAGGGGCTGAATGAAAATCTGGCGCGCGAGACGCTTGAACTGCACACGCTCGGCGTCCGCAGCGGCTATACGCAGGCCGACGTCACGAGCTTCGCCAAAGTGCTCACCGGCTGGTCGTGGATCCCACCCTTCGAGCCGGAGCACGGCGGCGAATTTGCTTTCGTCAAACGGCTGCACGAGCCTGGCGAACAGGTGGTGCTCAGCAAGCACTATCCCGATACAGGTGTCGAGCAAGGCCGTGCCGTGCTCGCCGATCTGGCGCGGCATCCGGGCACCGCGCAGCACATCGCCGAGAAGCTCGCCGCCCATTTCGTTGCCGACAACCCGCCTCCGAGCCTTGTCGGCAAGCTCGCCAAGACCTTTCGTGACAGCGACGGCAATCTAAAGGAAGTCGCCAAGACTCTGGTGACGGCGGACGAATCCTGGACACCGCAGCGGCAAAAGCTCAAGCCGCCCGGCGAATGGACCGCCGGCGTTGTTCGCTTGAGCGGCACGCAAGCCATCATCCCGGTCGGGCGCATCATGAATGCGCAAGCGACGCTCGGCGCGCCGTTGTGGCGTCCACCGGCGCCGAACGGCTGGCCGGACACCGAAGCGGCCTGGATCGACGGCATTCCGCACCGGGTTGATGTCGCCAATGAATTTGCCGGCCGCGCTCAAGGTGTGGATCCGTTGGCGCTGCTCAACAGCGGGCTTGGTCCCTTGGCCTCGCGCGAGACACGCGACACGGTCGCGCGCGCCGAGACCCGTGCGCAAGCCTTGGCGCTTCTGGTCATGTCGCCTGAATTTTTGCGGAGATAGTCATGAACCTGCACGCTCCTTCGCGTCGCGAAGTGCTGCTCGCCTCGGGTACGCTCTTCGCCTGGGCCCATCTGCCGCGGGTCGCTTACGCCGAAAGCCGCGACCCGCGCTTTCTCGCGATCATTCTGCGCGGCGCACTCGATGGGCTCGCGACCGTTGCGCCGGTGGGCGATCCGGACTGGGTCGCGCTTCGCGGCGACAATGCGCTCACGCTGAACAGCAAGGTCCCGGCGCTCAAGCTCAATGACTTCTTCGCCCTCAATCCGGCGATGCCGAACCTGCATAAGATGTATCAGGCCAACGAGGCGATCATCGTTCATGCCTGCGCCACGCCTTATCGCGAGCGCTCGCATTTCGACGGTCAGGATTTGCTCGAGAGCGGCCTCGCCAAGGTGGCGCCGAGCGATAGCGGCTGGCTCAACCGCGCGCTGGCCGGTCTCGCGCCGGGCGGCCGCGTCGACCCGCGGGGCAGCCGCGTGTTTGCCGTCGGCCCGGTGACGCCGCTGATCGCGCGTGGCTCGGCGCCGGTCCTGTCCTGGTCGCCGCAGCAGATCATGCCGGCGAGCGAAGACACGATGGCGCGCCTTCTCGATCTCTACCGCCACTCCGATGCGAAGCTTGCGGCCGTGCTGGACGACAATTCCAAGCTGACCGCGATCGAGCATGCGGGCGACATAGCCAAGAAGCCGGGCGCCCAAGCGGGTGCCCAGGTGCGCGCCTATTTCTCGGAAGCCGCAGGCAATGCCGCGAAGTTCCTGGCGCAGCCCGACGGGCCGCGCGTCGGCGCGCTCGCGCTCGATGGTTGGGACACACATGTCAACGAGGGCATCGCCAGCGGCCGCCTCTCGCAATTACTCGGATCGCTCGACGATGCGCTCGCTGCGGTGAAAGCCAATATGGGCCCGGCGTGGAAAGACACCGTCGTGGTACTCGCCACCGAGTTCGGCCGCACCGCGCATATCAACGGCACTGACGGCACCGATCACGGCACTGCGACCGTCGCGCTTCTGGCCGGCGGCGCACTCAAGGGCGGTCGCGTCGTCGCCGACTGGCCGGGGCTCAAAGCGGCGAACCTCTACGAGAGCCGCGACCTCAAGCCGACCACCGACTTGCGTGCTGTGATCAAAGGCGTACTCAAAGATCACCTGCGCGCGGATGAGCGTGTGCTGGCGCAGAACGTCTTCCCTGGCAGCGATGCCGCAAAGCCGATGGCGGGGCTGGTTGTCTCCTAGAGAAAAACGTTCCTAAAGAATACACTTCCGCGGTGCGCGCCCCGCTTAGCCCGACGTTTCAGCTCTTTCACCGCGCCATACTCAAGCGCCAGCAGGTGACGTTGACCTATAAGGGTCAGCACCGCGAAGTCTGCCCCTATATCCTCGGCCACAAAGACGGCAAAGAAACCGTTCTTGTCTTTCAGTTCGCGGGCGGGAGCGCACGAAGCGGCTCGGTTCGCGGCGAATGGCGCTGCTTCTATCTCTCACAAATACAGAATGCGCAGGTCCGCGACGGCCCTTGGTATGGCGATGCCGAGCATCGTACGACGCAAAGCTGCGTCGATGAGGTTTACATCGATGTGAATACCGACGTGCCGAACCAGCCGGGCCGACGGCTCCGGCTGGTCGAGTGAGCGAGCAGTCTTCCCGTCAGATGTTCAGCACGCGCCCATAAGCATCCAGCACCGCTTCCTTCATCATTTCCGACAAGGTCGGATGCGGGAACACGGTGTGCATCAGCTCTTCTTCGGTGGTCTCGAGATTCATCGCCACCACATAGCCCTGAATGAGCTCGGTGACTTCGGCGCCCACCATATGTGCGCCGAGAAGCTGGCCGGTCTTCTTGTCGAAGATCACTTTGACCATGCCCTGATCTTCGCCGAGCGCAATCGCCTTGCCGTTGCCGACAAAAGGGAAGCGGCCGACGCGGATGTCGAGCTTCTTGTCTTTTGCTGCCTGCTCGGTGAGGCCAACCGAGGCGATCTGCGGCGTGCAATAGGTGCAGCCTGGGATCATCAGCTTGTTCATCAGATGCGGGTGCAAGCCCTTGATGGCTTCAACACAGATGACACCTTCATGCTCTGCCTTGTGCGCGAGCAGCGGCGGGCCGGCGACGTCGCCGATGGCATAGATGCCGGGCACGTTGGTCTTGCACAGGCCGTCGATCACGATCGCGCCGCGATCGGTCTTCACGCCGAGCTTTTCCAGGCCGAGATTTTCGATATTGCCAACGACGCCGACAGCGGCGATGACCCGATCAACGGTCAGCATCTGCGTGTTGCCTTTGCCGTCGTCGATGGTGGCGGTGACGCTGTCGGTCCGCTTGTCGAGCCTGGTGACCTTAGCGCCGGTGAAGATCTTGATGCCCTGCTTCTCGAAGCTTTTGCGCGCAAAGGCCGCGATCTCGGCATCCTCCACAGGCAGGATCTGCGGCAGCACTTCGACCACCGTCACATCGGCGCCGAGAGTACGATAAAAGGAAGCGAACTCGATCCCGATCGCGCCTGAACCTACAACGAGCAGCGACTTCGGCATTTTCTCCGGCACCATCGCCTCGAAATAGGTCCAGACCAGTTTCTTGTCCGGTTCGAGCCCCGGCAGTACGCGCGGACGCGCGCCAGTGGCGATGATGATGTGCTTGGCCTCATAAGTGCCGGCGCCGAGTGCGCCTTTGGGCGCCTCATTGCGGGCAGGCTTCACCGTCACTGTCCCCGGCGCGTCGATCACCGCCTCGCCCCAGATGACCGAGACCTTGTTCTTCTTCATGAGGAAGCCGACGCCGTCATTGAGGCGCTTCGCCACCGCGCGCGAGCGCTTCACGACGGCGCTCGGGTCGTAGGTCACTTCGCCCGCCGACAGCCCGTAATCCTTGGCGTGCTGCAGGTAGTGGAAGATCTCCGCGGAACGGAGCAGCGCCTTGGTCGGGATGCAGCCCCAGTTGAGGCAGATGCCGCCAAGATATTCGCGCTCGACGATCGCGGTCTTGAAGCCAAGCTGTGCGGCGCGGATCGCAGTGACGTAGCCCCCCGGGCCCGAACCAATAATAATGATGTCGAAATTCGTCTCAGCCATTCAACCCTCGTTATACCCGCCTTCCTTCGCTCCCCATATATGGGGACGCGGCGTGCGGTCTCATAGCAGCTTTCTTAATCGGGAATTGGCCGAAATACACCATCCTCGCCGAGCCGTTCGAGAACGCCGGTGCGGATGTCGAAAAAGCAGCCATGAAGCGCGGTGTGGCCGGCTTCGACCGCGTCCTTGATCCATGGGAAGGTCAAGAGATTGTCGAGCGAGAGATGAACTGCTTCATGCTCGCACACATGTTGCCGCTCCTCGGGCGGCGCCTTCAGCGCGCGCTGCCGCGCCGGCTCGGCGATGCTGACCCATTGTCCGACAAAGTCGGAGACTTCGCTCGGCACCCCATTGAGCAGCGCCTGGATGCCGCCGCACATGGCGTGGCCCAACACCACGATCTCGCGCACCTTGAGCGAACGTACGGCGAATTCGATCGCCGAGCTCACGCCGTGCGGCTGGTCGTCGGGGCCGTAAGGCGGAACAATATTGGCGACGTTGCGCACCACGAAGAGCTCGCCGGGCCGCGCATTGAAGACCATCTGCGGATCGGTACGGCTGTCCGAACAGGCGATGATCAAGGCGCGCGGGCGCTGCCCGAGCCGGCTCAGCGCCTCGAAGCGGCTCCGTTCCGTCTGCCAGGTGCTGGCGCGGAAACGACGATAGCCTGCGATCAGATCGTCCATCGGGAGCCTTTGAGCAGTCAAATATGGCAACCACATCTCCTGCCTGTGAAGGCGGGGCAAAGCAAGACGAGTGCCGCGTCAGCCGCATGCGGCGCCCCTGGTTGAATGCGGCCGGGATCCGGTGTGTACTGTCGGGGCTCGCCGCGGGGGCACAAACAGCGACCATTGCTTATGGCTGACCTCAAGGTCTACAGCACCATTGGCGTGCGCAGCGCTGCAGAAGATTTGTTTTCCCAATTCGAGGCTGCAAGCGGCCATAGGCTCGCCGTCACCTGGGGCACCGCACCCATGCTGGTGAAAAAGGTCGAGGGCGGCGAGACGGCGGATGTGCTGATCCTAAGCCGTGCGGGACTCGACACCTTGAGCCAACAAGGCAAGGTCCTACCCGGATCGGAGACGCCACTGGCGAGTTCCGGCGTCGGCATTGCAGTAAAAGCCGGCGCGCCGAAGCCTGATATTTCCACACCCGAAGCGCTCAAACAGACGCTGCTCAACGCGAAATCGATTTCCTACACCGAACCATCGGCTGGCGGCGCCAGCGGGGTCTACTTCGCCAAGCTGCTCGAGCGCATGGGTATCGCCGAGGAGATGCGGCCGAAAACCAAATATCCGCCAGCGGGCGGCTTCTCGGCCACTCTTCTCATCTCCGGCGAAGCCGAACTTGCCGTCCAGCAGAAGCCGGAGCTTCTCCATGTCGCCGGCGTTGAAGTCATCGGCTTCCTGCCCGGAGATCTGAATTTGATCACCGCCTTTGTGGCGGGCTTAATGCCTGATTGTCAGCATGCCGAGAACGGCAAGGCCCTGATCGCAAGTTTGCGCACGCCGCAAGCTGCTGCTGCCTTCCACGCCAAGGGGCTTGAGCCCGCCTGAACGGGCCGAGCCCACGGCAATCAAACGTATTGCGCGATGCCGTTGCCGAAGGACCAGTTTTCCTTTTTCACTTCGACAAGATTGATCCAAACATCTTCCTTGCGCAGGCCAGGGCTCTCGGCAAGCAGATCGGCGATGCGCGCGAAAAAAGTCTGTTTCTGTGCGGTTGTGCGCGTGTCGTTGGCGGTGATCTGAATCAGCACCAGATCGTCACTATAAGTGAGGCCGAGATAGGTATCGGCGTGGATGAAATTCTCCGCATCGTGCTCGTTGACGATCATGAAGCGATCGTCTCTGGGCACGCCGAAGCGCTCCGTCATGGCGCGATAGACGCCGTCGCAAATCGCTTTCCTGTAAGCCGCCGATTTGCCGCGTCGCAGATCGATGCGTACCAGAGGCATTCTTACACCCGTTGGCTACACCAGCATCATCACCGGATTTTCGATCAGCGATTTGAAAGCGCCGATCAGCACGGCGCCAAGCGCGCCGTCGACGGCGCGATGGTCGCAGGACAGCGTGCAACTCATGATATGCGCGGCAACGATCTTGCCGTCCCGCACCACCGCGCGCTCCTCTCCAGTGCCGACCGCGAGAATGGTCGCATGCGGCGGATTGATCACCGCGGTGAAGTCCTTGATGCCGTACATGCCGAGATTGGACACCGCCGTTGTGCCGCCCTGATATTCATGCGGCTTGAGTTTGCGGTCGCGCGCGCGCACAGCGAAGTCGCGCATCTCATTCGAGATCATCGACAGCGATTTAGTCTCGGCGTTGCGGATGATCGGCGTGATGAGGCCGTTGGGCATCGCCACCGCAACGCCGATGTCGGAATGCTTGTGCTTGAGCATGCCGCCTTCGGTCCAGCTCACATTCGCATCGGGCACGCGCTGCAGCGCCAGCGCTAGCGCCTTGATGACAAAGTCGTTGACCGAAAGCTTGTAGCCCGGCTTGCCGTCTTTGCCTTTGGGCGCCAGCGCATTGATCTCTTCGCGGGCCTCGAGCAGCTTGCCGATGTCGCAATCGATGGTGAGATAGAAATGCGGAATGGTTTGCACTGACGCGGTGAGCCGCTGCGCGATGGTGCGGCGCATGCCGTCATGCGGCACGACCTCGTAGCTGCCCGGCTCGTAGAGAGAGAGAATCTGCTGATCCGACATCGACGGCGCGATCATCGGCGTCGTGCCTGCGGCCGGCACTGCGGGCGCCTTCAGGCCGCCGCCGGTCTTGGCCGTTTCGACGTCGCGGGCGATGACCCGGCCATGTGGGCCGGTGCCTTGGACGCGGCCGATATCGATGCCGGCGTCCTTCGCCAGCCGGCGCGCCAGTGGCGACGAGAAGACGCGGCCAGGAGCATGTCCATTGGTCAGAGCCCCCTCACCCCCACCCTCTCCCCGCTGGGGAGAGGGAGCGCGCGGTGCCATCGGCGGGGGCGGAGCTTTCGCTTCCTGCTTGGTTTGCGGGCTGCTTGGTGACGGCGAAACGGCTTGCTGGGCAGCCCCTTCTCCCCCAGGGGGCGAAGGGGGGGATGAGGGGGCTCCGGCGCTGGAAGTGGTCCCCTTCCCGGCTGCCGCAGCAGCCGCCTTCACGTCCTCGCCCTCTTGCGCCATCACTGCGATGAGCTGATTGACCGCAACGTCCTGCGTGCCTTCCGGCACCACGATCTTGGCGAGCGTGCCGTCATCGACGGCTTCGTATTCCATCGTCGCCTTATCGGTCTCGATCTCGGCGATCACATCGCCGGTCTTGACCGGGTCGCCTTCCTTCTTGAGCCACTTGGCAAGGTTGCCCTTCTCCATTGTGGGCGACAGTGCCGGCATGAGGATGTTGATGGGCATGGAACGGCAATCTCACCAAGAAAGGATTCAGCGATAGGTGACGGCTTTCACCGCCTCGACAACTTCAGCAACAGACGGCAGTGCGAGCTTTTCGAGATTCGCCGCATAGGGCATCGGCACGTCTTTGCCGCAGACCCGCATGACCGGCGCATCGAGATAATCGAAAGCTTCTTCCATCAGGCGGGCGGCGATCTCGGCGCCGACGCCGGATTGTTTCCAGCCTTCCTCGACGGTCACCGCGCGGCCGGTTTTTTTGACCGACTCGATGATGGTCGCGGTATCCATCGGCTTGATCGTGCGCAGATCGATCACCTCGGCGTCGATGCCGTCCTTGGCCAATTCTTCGGCGGCTCTGAGCGCGTAGGTCATGCCCATGGACCAAGCGACGATGGTGACGTCCTTACCCGGACGCACAACGCGAGCGCGCCCGATCGGCAGCACGTAATCGTCGAGCTTCGGCACCGGCGAAGAGTGACCGTAGAGAATTTCGTTCTCGAGAAAGATCACCGGATTGGGATCGCGGATCGCGGCTTTGAGAAGTCCCTTAGCATCAGCCGCGGTCGATGGCGCGATCACTTTCAAGCCGGGAATGTGCGAATACCAGGAAGAATAATCCTGGCTATGTTGGGCGGCGACGCGGGAGGCGGCGCCGTTCGGTCCGCGGAAGACGATCGAGAGCTGGATCTGGCCGCCCGACATGTATCGGGTCTTGGCTGCCGAATTGATCAGCTGGTCCATCGCCTGCATGGCGAAATTGAAGGTCATGAATTCGACGATGGGCTTCAACCCATCGAAAGCGGCACCGATGCCGACGCCGGTGAAGCCGTGCTCGGTGATCGGCGTGTCGATGACGCGCCGTGCGCCGAATTCGTCAAGCAGGCCTTGGGTGACTTTGTAAGCGCCTTGATATTCGGCGACCTCCTCGCCCATGACGAACACGTCGGGATCGCGGCGCATTTCTTCGGCCATGGCGTCGCGCAAGGCTTCGCGCATGGTCATGGTGACGAGCTCAGTGCCTTCGGGCACTTCAGGTTCGAGAGCGATTGGAGCGGCAGGTTGGGCGGCGGAAGGCTTGGCGGCAGGACTTGGAGCGGGGGCTTCGGCTTTTGCGGCTGGCGGTGCGGCTTCAGCGGGCTTGGGCGGTGGTGCCGATACAGGCTTGCCGTCTTTGAGGGCCGAGGCATCTTCGCCGTCAGCGAGGATCATGGCGATCGGGGTATTGACCGCTACGTCGTTGGTGCCCGCTGGTACCAGAATCTTTCCAAGCGTGCCCTCGTCGACCGCCTCCACTTCCATCGTGGCTTTGTCGGTTTCGATCTCGGCGATCACGTCACCGGATTTGACGGCGTCGCCTTCTTTCTTGAGCCATTTGGCAAGGTTGCCCTTCTCCATCGTGGGCGACAGGGCGGGCATTAGAATCTCAGTCGGCATTGTTGCTCACTCGGCGCTCACTCTGTGGCTCACGGTGTCGCGTCGATCGCGGCTTAGCGATAGACGTCGGTGTAAAGTTCGGAGGCGTCAGGCTCGGGATCGTGGGTCGCAAACTCGGCGGCCTCGTTGATAACGGCGCGGACTGACGCGTCAATCTTCTTCAAGTCGTCTTCGCTCGCCCACTTCTTGTCGAGAAGCCGCTTGCGCACTTGCTCGATCGGATCGTGCTCGGTGCGCATCTTGTCGACTTCTTCCTTGGTCCGGTATTTCGCCGGATCCGACATCGAGTGGCCGCGATAGCGGTAGGTCATCATTTCCAAAATGACCGGACCTTTGCCGGCCCGGCACCACGCGATCGCCTCCTCGGAGGCGGCTTTGACCGCGCGCACATCCATGCCGTCGACTTGGGAGCCCGGAATGTTGAAAGAGACACCGCGTTTGGAGAAATCGGTCTGCGCCGAAGAGCGTGTCACCGACGTGCCCATCGCGTAGCGATTGTTCTCGATCACGTAAACGACCGGCAGCTTCCACAGCTCGGCCATATTGAAGCTTTCGTAGACCTGGCCCTGATTGGCAGCGCCATCGCCGAAATAGGTCAGACTGACCGAATCGTTGCCGCGATACTTGTTGGCGAAGGCGAGGCCGGTGCCGAGCGGCACCTGCGCGCCGACGATGCCGTGCCCGCCGTAGAATTTCTTCTCCAGCGAGAACATGTGCATGGAGCCGCCCTTGCCCTTGGAATAGCCGCCGCGCCGGCCGGTCAATTCCGCCATGACGCCTTTGGGATCCATGCCACAGGCCAACATGTGTCCGTGGTCGCGATAGCCGGTGATCATCTGATCGTCTTCGCGCGCTGCGAGCTTCATGCCGGTGACGACCGCTTCCTGGCCGATATAAAGGTGGCAGAAGCCGCCGATCAGGCCCATGCCGTACATCTGGCCCGCCTTCTCCTCGAAACGGCGGATCAAGAGCATCTGACGGAGCGCCTGCAGCTCCTGTTCTTTGGTGAATTCAGCGATCTTGGCGGCGCCCGGAGGGCTCGCGCCATTTCCCCCGCCCGGGCTTGTTTTGTCAGTGGTTTGAGCAGTTTGGGCAACGGCCATCAGTGTCCTCAAAGGATGACGAAGCGTTCGGGCAGGCGGGCCTCCTCCAATAGCGGAATTCGCATGGCGGCGGAAGCCGGAGCGTTGCCGGCAGAAGGATAGCTGCTACCAGCCAAATGCTTGTTGGAAAACCAATTTCGTGATCGCCATGGCTGAGGTCAAGTGCAGGGTCAAATGTCGCCGTGTAATTTACGGACGCGGCGCAGCAGCCGGGCCCCCTGCCGGACGAAACATCAGGGTCAAATCGCGCGGGTCGACGTAATCGAGCAGCAGGCGCGCCCGCTCGTCCAGCATGTCGGGGTCGATGGCATCAGACTTCAGGAGCGCGACCCGGCGCGCCCACTGGGCGTGCTCCAGCTTGAGCCGCGTGAGGTCGGCATTGAGCGAGGCCATCTGCCGGTCGATGTCCTCCTTGGCCTTCAGCCCACGATCGCCGCTATAGGCGTTGACGCCGAAATAGCCGATCAACAGCGCCGCCAGCACGTATAGCGCGAGCGCGTTGAGTATAGTCCGAAGCCGCTTGCGGGTGACCATGCTCCCACCATGCGAGGCGTTCGCTTAAAGCGGGCTTAATGGGTTTACTGTTTCCCGGGCGCTGCAGCGCGTTCGGGAAGCAATGCCTACGGCAGCCGGTTGCGCACTTCGCTCGCCAGAAAATTCCCGAACCGCTTGCCGCGATTGCGGAAGAAACGCAGCGCTCCGGCGTCGACGAAATAGGTCAGAAGGATGCTGTCGCGCGTCTTGACCTCCGGGCCGACCGCGTCCGCCGAATGCCACGTGTCGGTGCCAACCGCGAAGGCGTAGCCGGTATTCGGCGCGAACTTCATCTGCTTGACCTTCGGCAGCGAGCCGTCGGCAAGCTTGTCGTGGAAGATCGTTCCAATATGCGTCGTCGAAGCATCGCGCGGCAGATAGAGCTGCACGGTGATGCCCTTCCAGCGCGTGTCGGTATGCGGCGTGATCAGATAGCCCGGAATGTCGCGCGTAAGGATCGGGATCGGATACATGCCGACGTCGCGTTTGCCGAAGCGGCGCGTGAGCGGAAGACTAAGCTTCCGCATGAAGGCTTCCTTGACCGTCTGTGAGCACAAAGCGCGACCGACGACATCCCACACCGCGCGCTTCTGCGGCGGCAGGTGCCGGATATATTCCGGAAACAGGTCGATCTTCACCCGCGTATGGGTGCCGTCTTCAAGATCGTGGCCTTTGCTGCGCCCGTGCATGGGCCGGTAGTCGCGCGCCTCCGGCATATTGGAAAGCATCACGGCGTAGACGTCCTCGGGGAAAACCCGATCGAGGATCAGATGCGTGAACGGCGCATCGAACGAAGACGCAGCATCGACCGCCGCGGCGACGTGGTCGCAAAGGTTCTCGACGGCGAGCCGCCGATTTCCAGGCTTCAATTCGAGCGTTTGGTCCATGACACACCCATCCCGGCGAGAAAGTAGAGGGTACAGCCCTTATGCGTGCCGCTCAACTGCGGAACCGCAGCGCCCGGAACGCCGTGCGGCCGGCATAGGCGGCCTGGCTGCCGAGTTCCTCTTCGATGCGAAGCAGCTGATTGTATTTCGCCGTGCGGTCGGAGCGTGCCAGCGAGCCGGTCTTGATCTGCCCGCAATTGGTGGCGACCGCGAGATCGGCAATGGTGGCATCTTCCGTCTCGCCGGAACGATGCGACATCACCGCGGTATAGGCGGCCTTGTGGGCCATTTCGACGGCGGCCAGCGTTTCCGTGAGCGTGCCGATCTGGTTCACCTTGACCAGGATCGAATTGCCGTAGTGCTTGGCGATGCCGTCGGAAAGCCGCTTCACATTGGTGACGAAGAGGTCGTCGCCGACCAGCTGGCATTTTTGCCCAATGGCTTCCGTCAGCATGGTCCAGCCTTCGATGTCGTCTTCGGCCATGCCGTCCTCGATCGACACGATCGGATAGCTGCCGACGAGATCAGCGAGATATTTGGTTTGTTCTTGGCGCGAGCGCTTTTTCCCTTCACCTTCATAGACATAGGTGCCATCTTTGAAGAATTCGGTCGAGGCGCAGTCGAGCGCGAGGCAGACATTGTCGCCTGCCCTGTAGCCGGCCTTCTCGATCGCCTTCATCACGAAATCCAGCGCCGCGTCGGCCGATGCAAGATTCGGCGCAAAGCCGCCCTCGTCGCCGACATTGGTATTGTGGCCGGCGTCCTTCAGCGCGCCGCGCAGCGTATGAAAGATCTCCGA
Organism: Xanthobacteraceae bacterium; assembly: GCA_036264635.1. GTDB lineage: Bacteria > Pseudomonadota > Alphaproteobacteria > Rhizobiales > Xanthobacteraceae > BOG-931. The sequence goes on from DATAQN010000200.1 coordinate 106,920, forward strand.
GCCGGCGCGCAGCGCATCGGCGAAGGTCGTCATGCCGACCGGCACGATCATGAATTCCTGGAAGTCGATAGGATTGTCGGCATGCGCGCCGCCATTGACGATGTTCATCATCGGCGTCGGCAGTAGGCGCGCCGAAGTGCCGCCGACGTAGCGATAGAGCGGCAAGGCATTGGCGTTCGCGGCTGCCTTCGCCGCGGCAAGCGACACGCCAAGGATGGCGTTGGCGCCGAGCCGGCTCTTATTCGGCGTGCCGTCGAGCGCGATCATGGTCTCGTCGAGCTTGACCTGTTCCTCGACATCCATGCCCGAGAGCGCGTCGAAAATTTCGCCATTGACCGCTTCGACGGCGTTGCGGACGCCTTTGCCGAGATAACGCGTCTTGTCGCCGTCGCGCAGTTCGACCGCCTCATGGGCGCCGGTCGAAGCGCCGGAAGGCACACCGGCGCGGCCGCGCGAGCCGTCGGCAAGCACGACATCGACTTCGACGGTCGGATTGCCGCGGCTGTCCAAAATCTCCCGGCCGATGATGTCGACGATCGCGGTCATGCCATTTCCCCTGTTGAAATCGCACGGCGCGCGACCCCATGAGCCCGCGCGCCGCGAAGGCGCTTCTACAGGATCGGGGAGCCTCTTGTCATGCCCCGCTAAAACGAGGCATGCAGTCCAGCCATGGGAACAAAAGTGGCAACAAAGCCGTCACAAAAGGCGCTCCAGCTTGGCCGCCCCTCGTCGATTCCCGCTTCTCCCGACGAGGCGGTGCTCGACCGCGTGCCCAATCCGCACTCCGATGCAAATTATGTGGCGCGTTTCACCTTCCCGGAATTCACCTGCATTTGCCCGGTCACGGGCCAGCCGGATTTCGCCACCCTCGTGATCGATTATGTGCCGAAGGGCTTTCTCGTCGAATCCAAGTCGCTGAAGCTTTATCTCAACAGCTTCCGCAATCACGGCGCCTTCCACGAGGCCTGCACGGTCGATATCGGCAAGCGGCTGGTCGCGCTGCTGAAGCCGAAATGGCTGCGCATCGGCGGTTATTTCCATCCGCGCGGCGGCATGCCGATCGATGTGTTCTGGCAGGCAGGAAAATTGCCGCCAGGCGTCTGGGTTCCCGACCAGGGCGTCGCGACCTATCGCGCAAGATAAACCGAGCCGCGCGCGATCAGGCTTTGGTCGCAAGCGCGCCGTTGAGGCTTGCTGTCAGCGCCTTGACCTCGCGCGCGGGATCGGCGGCGCGCATGATGCCGCCCATCACCGCGATGCCGGCGCAGCCCGAGGCGATCACTTCACCGACGCGGGCCGAATTGATGCCGCCGATGGCGAGCACCGGCACGCGCGCCGCGGCCGCCATCTCGCGCAAACCCTTGCGGCCGATCTCCGGGCCGTAGCCCGGCTTGCTCGGCGTCTCGAATGCCGGCCCGGCGATGGCATAGTCGGTAAAGGCGGGATCGATCGACGCCGCTTCGGGCGCCGTGTGGATCGATAGTCCGATCAGCTTCCCCGGTCCAAGGAGCTTGCGCGCCGCCGCTGGATCACTGCCCGAGGGCAAATGCACCCCGTCGAGGCCAGCGAGCTTGGCCAGCGCCGCTTCGCCGTGCAGGACCAAGCGGGCGTCGTGCCGGCGCGTCATGGTCAAGAGCGTGCGCGCCAAGAGAACTTGCTCGTCCCCCGGCAAGTCCTTTTCCCGCAGGCTGACCCAGCGACAGCCGGCGGCGAGCGCCGAACCCACGATCTCCGTCAGCGCACGGCGCGCCTGACGCCGATCGGTGACCAGAAGCAATGGCGGATCGGGCAATTTCATCGCACGCGTCTTTTCACTGATTTGCGCAGGCAGTCTTTTCCAGCGGCTGCAGCTTGTCGACGTTACACGATTATGGGAGCTTCCCTCGCGGGCATATTTGGGGAGGCTCTTCATGCGTCGTTGTTCAATCGTGAAAATTATTGTGGCCGGTGCACTTGCCGTGGCATCGCTGTCGCCGGCGCTCGCGGCAAAGACACATGCAAGATTGCAAATGTCCGGCGCCTGCGCGCAACCGAACGGGCGCTGCATATCCGACTGCGATCAATTCAATTGGTGCATCGTCAACACCTGCACCAATGGCCAATCGACGCCGGTGCCGTTCTGGCGCTGCTTCCAGCCGAGCGGCCTCTGTCTCGCGCCGCACTGCTGACTATCGCCTAGACTTTAATGGCCGGCAGGCGCCGCGTAGCTCGATACGGCGCTCGTCGCCACCGCAGGTGTCGTCATCGGTACGAGGTGGCGCGGGATGATGACGCGCTGGCCTTCTGTGAGAGACGTGCGCGCCGCCGATGGATTGAGTTCGGCAACCGACCACAGCGGCACGTGATAGGTGTCGGCGAGGGTCTTGAGCGTGTCGCCCTCATGCGCTGTCACCGGCAGGCCGGAATCCCACAATTCGACGGCGGCGTCGGCCGGGACCTCGAAGCGAATGGGGATTGCCTCGCCCTCACCGGTCGCGGGCGTTGAGGCAAGCTCGACGACTTTGCTGACCAATTGCTCCTGAATGCGGTCGGCTTTTTCGATATTGATATGAATGAGTTCGCGGTGGTCCTTCAGATTGTAGCTGGCGTAATGGCCATGGAAACGAGAGCCCTGCACCACATTGCCGCCGCCCATCACGTTTGAGGATTGGAAAATGTTGATGTAGCGCTCGACATTGGGCGGCACATCTTCAGCAAGGCGGCTTGGGTCATAGGTGACGAGCAGGTTCACCGGGATGCCGGCTGAGTTGAGCAGCTCGGCAAAGGCCAGGCAGGCGTCGCCGCCCATTGAATGACCGATCAGGATGATTGGCTGTGGATCGCGGCGATAGTCGCGGATCGCCTGATCGGCGATCGGACGCCACACCAGATAGGTGTCCACGCTCGACGGAATGCCGGCATGCTGGATCCGCTCGGCCAACTTGTCCATGCCGCGCGAATAGATCAGGCCGGCAATACCGCGGAACAGATAGGCGCGACCGTGCGGCTCCACTTTGACAGTCGCCGCAGCAGGCGGCGGCACGGGCTGAGCCGGCGTGTCGCGAGCATCGGCGTAGACGACGGGCTTTGCGACGGCACTTGGTGCAGATGTGGGTCCAGATGTGGGTGGAGGTGTAGGCGCGGTTTGCGGCGGATCTTGCGGCGTCGCGGCCTTGTTCTGCGCAGCGCGCGCAAACAACGAATTGAGGCCCTCGCTGTCGCTCTTCTGCTGGCTGTTCGCTGCGGTCGTGGAGCCGGTACTATCGGAATTCGCGTTGTCCGACGAACCAGCCGCCGCATTCCTCCAATCGGATGACTTGCCCGACGTATAGCCCGGCGACATGTATGAAGATGCGTCGAACATGGCGTAGCTGCCGCAGCCGGTCAGGCTCGCGGCAAGCAGAAGCACGCCGATTTGTTTCGATTGCACCATCCCGATCCGCCGATCCCCGTTAGACGTCAATCGCGGCGATGCCTGTCGGGCAATAAAAGCAATGGCCGAACACGACCGCGCAGCAATCAGAGGTATGGCGCATCGAATCGCCATCCGCCGTTTGTCCCAGTCCGAGCAGACCGCTAAATCCTTAATTTCCCCCGAACAAACGTTAACCAATGCTCCCCCGGAGCCCGACAACTCATTTCACGGACGGGGGCTGGCTTTTTCATGGCAGCGGGGACCTTGAAGGGGCAGATCAACGGCGCATTTGGAGCATGATCCCGGAAAGTGGAGACCGGTTTTCGGAAAAGATCATGCTCCGACGCGAAATCTAAGAGTTGAACCTGCAATTGCGGGCCGTGCTATGAGCACAGCTTCGCGAACCGCCCCTGAAAATTCCGAGCCAAAACCGGACGATGGACGACCGCCAACCCACTAAGCCTGCTTGCCGCATTTCCTTTGTTTCGCTCGGTTGCCCCAAGGCGCTGGTCGATTCCGAGCGCATCATCACGCGGCTGCGCGCCGAGGGCTATGAGCTGACACGCGAACACAAAGGGGCCGACTTAGCCATTGTAAACACTTGCGGTTTTCTCGACAGCGCCCAGGCGGAATCGCTCTCGGCGATCGGCGCGGCGATGGCCGAGAACGGCAAGGTGATTGTCACCGGCTGCATGGGTGCTGAGCCGGAAAAGATCACCTCCGTGCATCCCGGAGTTTTGGCGGTATCCGGCCCGCAACAATACGAGAGCGTGCTCGACGCCGTGCACCGAGCCGCCCCGCCGCTGCACGACCCCTATTCCGACCTGATCCCGCCGGAAGGCATCAAGCTCACACCACGGCACTACGCTTATTTAAAAATCTCAGAGGGTTGCAACAATCGTTGCACCTTTTGCATCATTCCGAAATTGCGTGGCGATCTGGTCTCGCGGCCGGCCGCCGACGTGTTGCGTGAGGCCGAAAAGCTGGTCGCCGCCGGCGTGAGAGAGCTCCTGGTCATCTCGCAAGATACCTCGGCCTACGGCATCGACCTCAAATATGCAGCGAGCGCCTGGAAGGACCGTGAGGTGCGGGCGAAATTCCTCGATCTGGCGCGAGAGCTCGGCGAGCTCGGGGTCTGGGTGCGGCTGCACTACGTCTATCCCTACCCGCATGTCGACGAGGTCATTCCGCTGATGGCCGATGGTAAGATCCTGCCCTATCTCGACATCCCGTTTCAGCATGCGAGCCCGGCCGTGCTCAAACGCATGCGGCGGCCGGCGGCGCAGGAAGAGACATTGAATCGCATTGCGCGGTGGCGCGAGATCTGCCCGAGCCTGACGCTGCGCTCGACCTTCATCGCCGGCTTTCCCGGCGAGACGGACGAAGATTTTGCACAGCTGCTCGATTGGCTCGATGAAGCGGAGCTCGATCGCGTCGGCTGCTTCCGCTACGAGCCGGTCGCAGGCGCAGTGTCGAACGATCTCGCCGCTCCGGTGCCGGATGACGTGAAAGAGGAGCGCTGGCACCGCCTGATGCAGCATCAGCAGGCGATCTCGCAAAAGCGCCTCAAGCGCAAAGTCGGAAGCCGCGAGCGGGTGATCATCGACGATATCGGCCCCGTTCCCGGACTTGATCCGGGGATCGCCAAGGGCCGCAGCCGAGGCGACGCGCCGCAAATCGATGGCGCGGTCTATGTGCAAAGCCGCCGACCGCTGCGCGTCGGTGAAATTGCCACCGTGAAGATCGAGCGGGCCGATGCCTACGATCTTCATGGAACGGTCGTCGGCTATTGAGCACGATCCGGAACAGCATGCCCTTAAGAGGGGGAGACTTACCTGATCCGAGGGCACAAACCGGTTTTCGGAAAGGATCATGCTCCTACAAATAATCTAGGCTAAGACTATCGTCCCACTTAAGCCTCCTTATCGATTTGCACCCTGTTCAAACATCAAAGGTTTTTTTCATGCCGCTTTCCGACACGATCAAAACGCTTATTCGCAATGCCTGGGACGACGGCTATCCCTGCCTCGTCGCAACCTCCGGCGTGCAGGGGCCCAATATCAGCCCCAAGGGCAGCATGGTCGTGTTTGACGACACCCACCTCGCCTATTGGGAGCGGTCCAAGCGCACGGCGCTGGATAATCTCGCTCACGACAAGCGCATCTGCGTCATGTACGCGAATTTCAAAGCGCAGCGCGACGGCGTGCTCGAGAGCGGATTCCTGCGCTTCTATGGCAGCGCCGAATTGCACGAGAGCGGCCCCATTCACAACGCGATCTTTGATCTGCTGTTGCCGCGTGAGCAGACCCATGTCGGCGCCGACACCGGCATCGGCGTTCTGGTCAAGATCGACCGCGCCGTCGACGCCCGCGGCAAACCAATCATGTGAGCAGGCTTAGCGATCGGCGACCACGCGGCGAATGGCGTCCATGAGGCAACCGAGCTCGTCCTCGCCGATCGTAAAGGCCGGGGTGAGATAGACGACATTGTCGAACGGCCGGATGAACACGCCTTCGGCAATGAAGCGCTGCCGCAGGGCGTTGAGATCGTCGATGCGGTCCAATTCCACCACGCCGATCGCGCCCTTGACCCGGACATCCTTGACGCCACGCAGGTTCCGGCACGGCTCAAGACCCTCGCGCAGCGCGGCAGAGATTTTGGCGACCTGTGCCAGCCGAGATTCGCGTTCGAAGAGATCGAGCGAAGCATTGGCGGCTGCGCAAGCGAGCGCATTCGCCGTGAAGGTCGGTCCGTGCATCAGCGCCTGCGCCGGATCGTCCGACCAGAACGCATCGAAGACTCTGCGGCGCGCGATAGTCGCAGCCAGCGGCAAGGTGCCGCCCGTCAGGGCTTTTGACAGCGTGAGGATGTCGGGAACGACGCCGGCCTCGCCGAAGGCGAACATGGCACCCGTCCGGCCAAAGCCGGTGAACATCTCGTCGAAGATCAGCAGGAGGTCGTAACGATCTGCGATTGCTCGCAGAGTCTTAAGAACTTGCGGCGCGTGGAAGCGCATGCCGCCGGCACCCTGAACCAAAGGCTCGACGATGATGGCCGCGACCTCCTCGGCGCGCTGCGCCAGGACCGCCTCAAGCGCCGCCGTGCTCGCCTCGTCGACCGGCAGGTCGACCACGATTTGCTGCGGAATCAGGCCGCGAAAAGCTGTATGGAAGCTTCCTTCCGGGTCTGACACTGCCATGGCGCCGGTCGTGTCGCCGTGATAGCCGCCACCGAAGGCCACGATGCGCGAGCGCCCGCCAATCCCGCGATTGCGCCAGTACTGCACCGCCATTTTCAGCGCGACTTCGACGGCGACTGAGCCGGAATCGCTGAAAAACACCCGGTCGAGATCGCACCCCGGCTCATCTTGAGCGAGCGTAGCTGTTAGCCGGGCGGCCAAAGTGAGTGCGGGCTCATGGACCAGGCCGCCGAACATCACGTGAGGCATATCCGCCAATTGGCGTTCCACCGCAGCGCGGATATGCGGGTGATTATAACCGTGGCACGCCGTCCACCACGACGCGATGCCGTCGATCAGCTCGCAGCCGTCGGCAAGTGTGATGCGGCTGCCATTTGTGCCTATAACCGCAAGCGGTGGCGCCGCGGTTTTCATTTGCGCGTAGGGCAGCCAAATGTGGCCGAGCCCGGCCTGGTACCAGTTGGGTGTGGCTACCCCTTTGTTTTCGCTGGCTTTGCCTGACATTCGGCGCTTTCATGGAACTTATAAATAGCCATTGTGCCTTCCGGGCAGGCTTGAAGCCACCTGTCGAAGTCACTCTTGGTTGTAAAGTTGTTTAGGGAAGGCGATGCGCTCGCTTGACGATTTTGCCGCCGCGAAGCTGAGCGTCCTGGAAGAGGCTAAGCTTCGCCGCTCACCTGCCATTACTGCGCGTTCGGGCATCTGGGCTGAACGCGATGGCCGGCGGCTGTTGTCTTTTTCATGCAACGACTACCTCAACCTTGGTCAGCATCCCAAGGTCATAGAAGCCGCGGTCGAGGCGACACTGCGCTACGGCATCGGTGCCGGTGCCTCGCGGCTGGTCACCGGTAATCATCCGCTCTATGCCGAGCTCGAACAGCGGCTGGCGCGGCTCAAAGGCACGGATGCCGCTTGCGTTTTCGGCTCCGGCTATCTCGCCAATACCGGCATCATCCCGGCATTGGTGGGGCCGGACGACCTGATCGTCCTCGACGAGCTCTCGCACGCCTGTATCCACGCCGGCGCAAAGCTTAGCGGCGCCATGGTCCTGCTTTATCGCCACGCCGACGCGGCCCACGCCGAATCGCTCCTCGTGGAGCATCGCGGCGGCAGGAAACGCGCGCTGATCGCAACCGACGGCGTGTTCTCCATGGACGGCGATCTGGCGCCGCTCCGCGAACTCTCGGGCCTGGCCCAGCGCTTCGATGCCTGGCTTCTGTCCGATGACGCCCATGGCTTGGGCGTCCTTGGCGGCGGCCGCGGCTCGACTTTCGCGGCCGGCGGCAAAGCGCCTGTCGACGTGCCGTTACAAATGGGTACGCTGTCGAAGGCCGTCGGAGCCTATGGCGGCTATTTGTGCGCCTCCCAGGCGGTCATCGATTTCATGCGCACCCGCGCCCGCACCTTCATCTATTCGACCGGCCTGCCGCCGCCCGTGATCGCTGCTGCCATTGTCGCCCTCGAGATCATCGAGGCCGAATCGGCTTATGCTGCGGAGCCTCTGCGCAAAGCCCGGCTGTTCACCCGCGCGCTCAATCTGCCCGAAGCGCAGAGCGCCATTGTGCCGGTGATCGTCGGCGAGACCGAGGCCGCGTTGTCCGCTTCCGAGCTTTTGCGTGACGAGGGCTTCCTCGTCGTCGCGATCCGGCCGCCGACGGTGCCGACCGGCACGGCGCGGCTGCGTTTTGCCTTTACTGCGCAACACCCCGAATCCGAGATCGAACGCCTCGCGGACATCGTGCGACAGCGCGTTCTAAGGCATTGACGCTTGAGCGCGATCTTTATCACCGGAACCGGGACCGACGTCGGCAAGACGTACGTCACCGCTTCCCTTATCCGGCATTTGCGGCGGATGGGCCGGAATGTCGAAGCGCTCAAGCCGGTGGTCAGCGGCTTTGATCCGGCCATGCCGGCGACCAGCGATCCGGGGGTGCTCCTGACTGCGCTTGGGCTTTCGATCACGCTCGAGGACATCGCGCGTATCGCACCGTGGCGCTATGGGGCCGCGCTGTCGCCCGATATGGCCGCGCGGCTTGAGGGACAAACCATTGACGTCGATAGCGTTATCGCCTTTTGCCAGACCGCGATTCAACAGCGCCGCGACATCCTGCTGATCGAAGGTGTCGGCGGCATCATGGTGCCGCTGGACGATCAGCGCACCGTGCTCGACCTGATGATGGCCCTGAAATTGCCGCTCATTCTCGTCGCGGGCTCTTATCTTGGCACCATAAGTCACACCCTGACCGCGCTCGACGCGCTGTTTCGCCGGAACTTGAAGGTCTTGGCCACCATTGTCAGCGAAACGCCGCATTCTGCCGTGCCGCTTGCGGATACCGTCGACGCGATCGCCCGTTTTACCGGCCCGGTGATCGGCCTGCCGCGGCAAAGATACCGGTCCGGCGGCTCGGAAACCCAAATGGATGAGAAAACCGGCCGTACCGTTGCCGCATTCAACCGTATCTTTGGCGGGCCCGGGTCAACATAGCCCACCCCTCCGGACGCGCTGAAATGTCGAGTCGACAGCAGCCGCCGCCTCGATAGAAATGTCACTATGGCAAAGCAATTTCGTTACGTTCTCGTGGGTGCGGCGACTGGGACTGCCCTCGCCCTTCTCGCCACGCAAATTCCGATCAATGCCGTGGCAAAATCCTCCGGCCATCTCGATGAATATCGGGTGCTGGAGCTGTTCGATGATGCGTTCGAGCAGGTCCGGCAGAACTATGTCGAGAGGCCCGACGACAACAAACTGATCGAGAACGCCATCAACGGCATGATGGCTGCGCTTGGTGATTCTTATTATCTCGACACCAAGGCCGTGAGCCATTCGGTCGCCTGCCCGGCGGGCGCGAACCCCTGCCCCAACGCTGATATCGGTCTGCGCTTCACGATCGCCGATGGCCTGCCGAAGGTCGTAACGGCGATCGACGGTTCACCCGCCGCCAAAGCCGGTCTGATGACAGGCGATGTCATAACCTCGATCGATGATCAGCCGCTCGACGGTCTGAGCGCTTATCAGGTCAGCCAGATGCTCAGCGGCGATGATGGTTCGACGGTCCATTTGACGGCGCTCCGTCCAGGACAAGACAAGTCGCTGGACTTATCCATGGTTCGCGATCACGTCGCACCACGCTCGGTGCGCTGGCAGGTCCAGGGCGGCGACATCGGCTATATCCGCATCGCGCAATTCAACGACAATACCGGCGATGAGCTGAAAAAGGCGATGGACGCCATCGCCGATGCGGTCCCGGCGGACAAGCTCAAGGGCTATGTGCTCGATCTGCGTAATAATCCCGGCGGCGCGCTCGACGGCGCGATTGCCGCGAGCGACGCTTTTCTCGATAGCGGCGATGTTGTCGCGGTCGGCGGCCGCAGCGCTGCAAATGCCAAACATATCCGCGTCAAGGCCGGCAATCTGAGCAACGGCAAACGCGTCATTGTCCTGATCAATGCCGGTTCTGCGGCAACTGCCGAAGTCGTCGCCGGCGCGCTGCAGGATAACCATCGCGCAACGCTGATCGGCACGCGCAGCTATGGTGCGGGCGAGGTGCTCACCGAATTGCCGCTTGGCCGAGGTCAAGGCGTGCTCCGCCTTGCCACTGAGCAATATTTTACGCCGTCGGGCCACGTGATCACGGCCAAGGGCATTTCGCCCGACATCGAAGTGCAGCAGGACATGCCTGACGGTGCGAAGCCAAGCGTGACGGCGTCCGGCCCGAAGAAGCCGTTCTTGCAGTCTTACATTCCCGCCGATGCAAGCGCCGACAAGGCGCTCAACCGCGCCTATGCGGAGCTGCGCGGCGGGCATTCGTGAATCAGAACATGATCCGGAAAAGCATGCCCTTGGACTTGATCCGAGGGTGGATACCGGTTTTCCGGAAAGATCATGCTCAATCAAAATACTGACTCATTTGGCGAAGAAGTGGATTTGCGCCACCGTTTCGAGCGTGCCTTCCAGGTTGAACAGCGCATGCAGGAAAAACGTTAATATCGCCGAGCCGCTGCGCCAGCGCATCCAACCTAGGAACAAGCCGATCGCAAAGATCTGCGCGACGCCTGTCCAGTCATACTGCACGTGCAAAGTCGACCACAGCAGCGATATCACGAAGACCGCGGGCCATACCGAGCGAGCCGAGCGCGCCCAACCGCGGAACAGAAATCCGCGAAACATGATTTCCTCGCCCGCGGGCGCCACGATGATGGCCGCGAGCCACATCGGCAACAGCCAGCCTTCGGCAGCGGCCGTGGTGTAGGACTGCGACTGAAACTGCGTCACCAGCGACCGCCCGCTCAGGTAAAGCAGCGCGTCGCAGGCCGCGATCAGTCCGATGAGGCAGACAATGCCTAAAATCACGTCGCGCTTTGGCGGCCATCGCAGCCCCAGATAATCATCCTGGTTGGCGTTCGCGAACCACACCGCAAGCATGATCACGGCAATCGTGACCGGATTGGAGATCATGATGAAAAGCGTGACCGAAACGCCGTCATATGGCGATTCCAGCAACGAATTCCACGCTCCGGCCTTCTGCCAGAGCAGCGCGCCGGAGCCGGCAAGCTGGCCCGCCAGGAAGGCGAGGATCGCCCACCCCAGCGTTGCCCAGTAACCCCAAATTTTCATCGCGTTAACTGATGTTCCTTAGAGCGAAATCTTTTCATATCGAACCGATTGCCGCTCTACGATTTTGACGGAGCATGGTCGTTTCGGAAAATCGGTATCCACCCTCGGATCAAGTCCAAGGGCATGCTTTTCCAGATCATGCTCTACGGCACCAGGATGATCGAGCCAGTGGTGGCACGCCCTTCCAGATCGCGGTGAGCTTGTTGCGCATCGCGCAGTGCGTATTTGTGTTTGATCGGAATTTTGACCGCACCCTTGCCGACGACGTCGAACAGATCGTTGGCGATGGCAAGCAGATCCTCGCGCTTGGCGGCGTAGGTATTCAGTGTCGGCCGCGTCGCAAACAACGAGCCTTTCTGCTGCAGGATATTGATATTGAACGCGTCGATCTGGCCAGATGAGCTGCCGAAGCTGGCGAACAGACCGAGCGGACGGATACAGTCGAGCGAGGCCGGAAATGTCGTTTTGCCGACGCCGTCGTAGACCACATCGCACAATTTGCCGCCCGTAATGTCTTTCACGCGGGCGATGAAGTCTTCCTCGCGATAGAGGATCGTGTGGTGACAGCCATTGGCCTTGGCGAGTTCGGCCTTCTCTTTCGATCCGACCGTGCCGATGACATTGGCGCCGAGATGGTTCGCCCACTGGCACAGGATCAGGCCGACCCCGCCAGCCGCGGCATGCATGAGAACATTCATGCCCTTTTCGACCTTGAAGGTCCGGCGCAGCAGATATTCCGCCGTCATGCCCTTGAGCATCATCGCGGCGGCCTGCTCGTAGGAGATGTTCGCGGGCAGTTTCACCGCCCGATCGGCCGGCACCAGGCGCTCGGCGGCATAGCAGCCTAACGCCACAACGTAAGCCACGCGATCGCTGATCTTTAGGTCCGTAACCCCCGGCCCGACCGCGACGACTTCGCCGGCACCCTCGTTGCCTACGATGAACGGCATGCCGCCCGCCGCCGGATAGAGACCCATACGGAAATAAGTATCGATGAAATTGACGCCGCAGGCATATTGCTTGACCTTGACTTGGCCCTGCCCGGGCGCGCCGATTTCGACCTCCTCATAGGTCAAGACTTCGGGGCCACCGGGCTTATGAACGCGTACAGCCGCAACCATTTTCCTCTCCTTCGACGACGGTTTCGAAATTTTCCCCTGAAAGGCTCGGCCGGGATCATAGGCAGCCGCAACTCGAAGACAAGCAGGTCGCGAGCGCCACGTGAACCGCGGCGTGATTACTGATTAACCGGTACATCAATCACGTCATTGCCAACGAAGTCGTGCCTGCCTTCAATCTTCTGCTCTGAATTGAGCCAGAACACGACGTCTTTCTCACCTTCGCGATGGAGCCGAATCCAAACCTGGCCACTGTCCATCCACTCCATGTGGAAAAGCGTGACCTTATCGATCACGATGTCGTCGAGATCGCCGTGGTCATCGTAATCAATTCGGTTCTCGCGCATGGCTCCTCCTGGCAGTAACGACGCGACAATTCCATTAGCGCGCGCCCGAGACGTTGAGCACGGCGCCGGAGACATAAGACGCCGCATCAGACAGCAGGTACAGCACAGCTTCGGCGATTTCATCGGGTTCGCCCGGACGCCCCATCGGCAACAGCGGCGTGATGCGCTCGAGCCGTCCGGGCTCATGAATCTCGGTCCGCGTCGGACCGGGGCGAATGGCATTAACGCGGATGCCTTCCTTGGCGACTTCCCGCGCCAGTCCGTTGGTCAGCGCATCGACGCCGCCTTTGGCGGCGGCATAGAAGACATATTCCGTCGCACCGCCGGTGACGGCTGCGATCGAGGACAGCAGCACGATCGACCCGCCCTGGCCGCCATTTGCGGTCGACATGCGGCGCACTGCCTCGCGCGCGCAGATAATGGCGCCGTACAGATTGATATCGATCACTTCGCGGATGGTTGCAGAACTTGCCGCATCAAGCCGCGAATTCTTGCCGCCTACTCCGGAACTGTGAACGAAGTGGGTGATTGGACCGAGCGCCTGCGTCGTCTGATCGAAGACGCGCAGAATATCCTCTTCCTTCGCCATATCGCCCTGCAAGGTTACGGCTTTGCCACCAGCTTTTTTCACCGCTTCCGCCACTTCCGCAGCGGCCTTGGCATTCTGGACGTAGTTGATCGCAACGTCATAACCGCGCGCCGCCGCGAGCTTCGCCGTCGAGGCGCCGATGCCGCGGCTGCCGCCGGCGATGAGCAGAACAGGTCGCGGCATATGGCACTCCTTCACTGTGGCGATGGTGCATAAGACAGCTTGGCCGCGGCCCGATCAAGTGAGGGCGGCGTCATGGATGATGGCGGCGCAGGAATCCAATTGCGATGAAATAGATCGCGAGCAAGCTCAGGCCCGCTTGCGTCCAAAATCCGGGATCGAGATGAGTGACGACAGCGTAGATTGCGAGCAGCCCCCAGATGACAAGCGCAAGAAGCGTGATCTCGCGCAAATGCGAAATCCGCATCGGATGCACAACATGGAAAGGCATGAAGGTGAGCAGCGCCAACGCCACGATTGATAGCGTCGTCGCGAGCGGCCCGGGCTTAAGCACGAAGAGATAAAATACCGCGACGTTCCAGATCGCTGGAAAGCCGCGAAAATAATAATCGGAGGTCTTCATCAACCGGTCGGCAAAATAAAGCGAGCCGGTGACCACGATCAGGATGCCGAGCGGAACTGCGACCAGCGACGGCACGAGCCCGCTCGCGACCACCGCATAAGCGGGAACAAAAACATAATTGAGGATATCGACCACGAGATCGAGCACATCGCCGGACCAGCGCGGCAGCACTTCGGCGACGTGCAGCCGGCGGGCAAAAGTTCCGTCCACACCATCGATGAACAGCGCAACGCCCAGCCAAATGAACATTTGCGGCCAATCGTTGCGAACCGCAGCAATCAGCGCCAGAAGCGCGCAGGCTGCGCCCGACGCGGTAAAGACATGGACGGCAAAGGCGGCCGTCGTTATCTGCGGGGCGGAAGGCGGTTTGGTGTCTGACAAAGCTGCGCTGCGGCTCGATGGCTCGATAGGGTTCATAGCTTAAGGTTACACATGAAAATGCAAATCCGACAGAACGGCTCTGTCACGAGTGCCGTTTTGATCATAAATCAGGGATATAGCGGATCGATCTGCGGATCGCAGTTAAGAGAATGGTTGAAGTTGTGAATGGCGTAAATCAGACGCTGACGAGTGATGTGGCGGTCGTCGGCGGCGGCCCGGCGGGCCTAGTCACCGCTCTCGCGCTGGCGGCCGCCGGCGCGGACACGCTGCTGATCGCGGCCAAGGCCGAACCGGACCATCGCACGACCGCGCTCTTGGCAAGCTCGGTCGCGGGGCTCGAAATGCTCGGCGTCTGGCAGGCATGTCTTGAGCAAGCCGCGCCATTGCGCAAGCTCCGCATCGTCGACGATACCCAACGGCTGTTTCGCGCGCCCGAAACGTTCTTCGACGCAGCCGAAATCGAGCTTGATGCCTTTGGCTACAATATCGAGAACCGGCATCTCGTGGCGGCGCTCGAGGCACGCATCGAAGACCTTAAGCTTCCACGGGTTGCGGCTCCGGCGCTTGCGGTGACGCACGACAGCAAACACGTCACGATCAAACACGCTGGCGGCGAGGTGCAGGCGCGACTTGTCATCGGCGCAGACGGGGCGCGCTCGCTCTGCCGTGCGGAAGCCGGCATTTCGACGCGACGCCGCACCTATCCGCAGGCGGCATTGACGCTCAATCTTGGCCACAGCCGTCCGCACGATGACACGTCTACGGAGTTTCATACTGAAAGCGGCCCGTTCACGCTCGTTCCCCTGCCCGGCCAGCGATCGAGCTTGGTTTGCGTGCTCGATCATGCGCGCGCGGCCGCACTCTCGGAGATGAACGACGCCCTATTGTCGGCCGAGATCGAGCACCGCGCGCATTCGCATCTCGGCAAGGTGAGCGTCGAACCCGGGCGCGGCCTGTTCCCGCTGGCCGTCGAGACGGCCGCCACCTTCGCCAGCAAGCGCATTGTGCTTGTCGGCGAAGCCGCTCACGTTGTGCCGCCGATCGGCGCCCAGGGGCTCAATCTCGGCTTGCGCGATGCTGCGACCATTGCCGAAATCGTCGCCGACGCGCGGCGCGATGGCCGGGACGTCGGTTCGCCTGAGGTGCTCTTACGCTATGAGCGCCAGCGCCGCGCCGATGTCACGGCCCGCGCCATCGCAGTCGATCTTTTGAACCGCAGCCTCTTGACCGAATTCGTGCCGGTGCACGGCGCGCGCGGCCTGTCGCTCTATCTTCTCGACCGTATCGGCCCATTGCGCCGCGCCATGATGCGCGAAGGCGTGGCGCCGGCTGCCTCGCAACCGCGCCTGATGCGTGGCGAAATGATGTGACGAGCCCACCGGCCGTGGCGCCATTCCTAGAGCACGATCCGGAAAAGCATGCCCTTGGACTTGATCCGAGGGTGGGAACCGGTTTTCCGGAAAGATCATGCTCAACCAAAAACCTGGAGCGGGGTCATGATTGAACGAAATATCATCCCGCTCCAGGCGGAACTGACGTCAAAAACGGCTTGGCGCGGTCGTGCCATTCATCCTAGCCTTGTCTGATCCTGGGTTGGGCCATTCAACATCCAAATGAACCGAAGCCGATGAAACTCCCACGCAATTTCTTTAAGCCGCTCGCGATCGGCGCGCCGGCGCCACTGCGCGAATTGCCACCGCGGCTCGAGCGGATGATCCATTTCGTGCCGCCGCATATCGAAAAAGTGCGCGCCAAAGTGCCCGAGCTCGTCGTCCAGGTCGACGTGGTGCTGGGCAATCTTGAAGACGCCATTCCAGCTGATGCCAAGGAGGCCGCACGGAACGGCTTCATCACGATGGCAAAGGCCTGTGAATTTGGCGAGACCGGATTGTGGACGCGCATCAATGCGTTGAATTCGCCGTGGGTGCTCGACGACCTCACCGAAATCGTTGGCGCCGTTGGGCAGAAGCTCGATGTCGTCATGCTGCCGAAGGTCGAAGGCCCGTGGGACATCCACTATCTCGATCAGCTTTTGGCTCAGCTTGAAGCCAAGCATGGCGTCAAAAAGCCGATCCTCATCCACGCCATCCTCGAGACGGCCGAAGGCGTCGATAATGTCGCCGCGATCGCTGTCGCCTCCCCGCGCATGCACGGCATCAGCCTCGGGCCGGCCGATCTCGCCGCGTCGCGCGCGATGAAGACAACGCGTGTCGGCGGCGGTCATCCCGACTACAAGGTGCTCGCCGACGCGGCTTCGCCCGATGCCCCGCGCGCAAGCTTCCAGCAGGATCTTTGGCACTACACCATTGCCAAGATGGTCGATGCCTGCGCCTCAGCCGGTATCAAGGCGTTCTACGGCCCGTTCGGCGACTTTGCCGACAGTGCCGCCTGCGAGGCACAGTTCCGCAATGCCTTCCTGATGGGCTGTGTCGGCGCCTGGACGCTGCATCCGAGCCAGGTGCCTATCGCCAAACGCGTGTTCTCGCCCGACCCGGGCGAGGTCGCCTTTGCCAAGAAAATCATCGCCGCCATGCCCGACGGCAGCGGTGCGGTCATGATCGATGGCAAAATGCAGGACGACGCGACCTGGAAACAGGCCAAGGTTCTGGTCGATTTGGCCGGCCTGGTGGCAGAGAAAGACCCCGAAATGGGGCAAAGATACGGATTATGAACAGCGGTTCATTTTGGTGTTGCCCGGCTATTCGAGCGTGCTAGAGAGCCGTAAGCTACCTTCGTAGCAATGTACCTGGGGGCACTTTCGGCAGTAAGCTGAGGACCGGAATGAACAAGATTCGGATCGCCAAATACCAGATCGGCCAGGTTGTCCGGCACCGCATCTATCCGTTTCGCGGCGTGGTGTTCGATATCGACCCGAGCTTCGACAATACCGAGGAGTGGTACGAGTCGATCCCTGCCGAAATCCGGCCGCATAAGGATCAGCCGTTCTACCATTTGTTCGCCGAAAACGACGAAACCGAATATGTCGCCTATGTGTCCGAGCAAAATCTATTGCCGGATACGACCGGCGAGCCAGTGCGCCATCCGCAAGTCGCCGAGGTTTTCGTCAAAGACGGCAAAGGCGGCTATCGCCCGCGCACGGCCTCGGTTCACTAAAGCCATTCGAACGCTAAAAGAAAACCCCGGATGTGACGCGCCTCGAATGGCGACATCAAATCCGGGGCTGTTACACGTTGCCTGCGACCGCGGCGACTGGTGACGCAATCGCAGCGAATAGAGTTTGGCTTATTGTTGCGGCGGCGCGTTCGAGGATTGCGGCGCGCCACCCTGTTGCTGTTCGAGCTTCTTACGCGCTTCGTCGGCGCGGCGCTGCAGCTCTTCCTGCAGCTTCTGCTGCTGCTCTTCGAAGACCTTCGGATCGGTTGGCGGGCCGTCATAGGCCTTGCCAAAATCCGACAGCGGCAGAACCAGGCTGATCGGCTGCGCGGTCGAATTGATCGCCTGCACGACCAAGCCCTGCCCCTTCTTCATCTTCGCGATCATGTCCGGCGTGGCTTCGTAATCGGCCATGCAGCCGTTGGTGAAGCAGATCACGTAAGGCGCGGTCATCGGCTGGCTCTGGTCGATGATCAGGCGGGTGCCATGGACGAGTTGCATGCCGAGCGGCAGGGTGACGCGCAGGATTTTCTTCGGCTCGCCCTCAGGCTCGATCAGCACCGCCGCGACCACCGGCATGCCGGACTCGATACGCGCATCCTTGCCGGTGAAGCAGACCTGTTTGGAATTGGGATCCTGCTGATTGGCCTTGAGGCAGAACTTGGTCCAGGGCGAGAAGATCAGCTGCGGCGCTTGCTGCTGCTGCTCGCCCCCTTGGGCTTGTTGCGGCTGCCCTTGCTCGGCGGGCGCTGCCGGTTGCTGCGCCTCAGGCGCCGGAGCTGCAGGCTTCGCTGCCGCCGCTGGAGGTTTCGGCTTGGCGGGAGCCGGCTTCGGCTTGACGGCGGGAGCAGCAGGCGCAGGAGCCGGCGGCTGCTGCGCCAACGCGACGGGGACCGTCGCCACAGCCAATGCCGCGGACAGGATCGCTGTCTGGCCGATCGTTTTGCCGACCGTCTTGCCAATGGCAGCGAGCGTGCGGCTTACCGGCCAAGCCGGCGCCGGCGCGTTCCGAGTCTTCATGAAAAACCTCTCTCGTACTGCCACCCGGAAACCGACCCCAAATCCGCCTGGATCAAGGTGATTTACCCGGTCAAATTGGCGTTTCAGTAAGTTGATGTCGCACCTGACATCATTCGCCGCGCCGTCCCCCGAACGACGGTCAATCGGCGCATATTAAGGCAACAAAGTGACACCTCATGACGTCCGGCTCGGCCCCATAGCGCAAATGCGGCGCAGGATAAAGTCCGATCGTGCAGGAACGGCAGAATGAAACAGCAGCAGTGGGATGTCGGCAATGGGCGCGCCCGCGGTTTGTCATGCTACATTCATACGGATCAACCGAATCGCGCTTACGCCCTCTCCAACATGCAAGGCTTGCGCACGACCAAGGCCGGTCTTTTCCTGCGGGTGGCTCTGTGCCACGCCCTGGCGCTCCTGATTTTTGCGCCGCATGCGGCAGTCTCGGACACTTTGACGACGCCGGCGATCGCGCTGCCTGCAATCGCGATGCACGGCACCCCGCTCCTGCCCAATGATTTCACATCGCTGCCATACGCTAACCCCAATGCGCCGAAGGGCGGGACCATCACCGAAGGCGTGCTCGGCACTTTCGACAGTCTCAACCCTTTCATCGTCCAAGGTCTTCCGGTGCAGGCGATCAGGGGCTACGTCGTCGAGAGCCTGCTGGCGCGCGATTATGACGAGCCGTTCTCGCTCTACGGCTTGCTGGCGCGCACGGTGGAGACCGACGATGTGCGCAGCTACGTGACGTTCTCGCTCAATCCCGCGGCACGCTTTTCCGATGGGACAAAGGTGACGCCGGACGATGTCATCTTCTCCTGGCAACTGCTTCGCGATCACGGCAGGCCCAATTATCGCACCTATTATTCCAAGGTCGCCAAAGCCGAGATCGTCGATCCGCTGACGATCCGCTTCGATTTTGTCCCGACCGGCGAGAATGGCGGCGACCGTGAATTGCCGCTGATCCTTGGGCTTATGCCGGTATTGCCCAAGCATGCCGTCGACGTGGACAATTTCGAGAAGTCGTCGCTCGCCAAACCCATCGGCAGTGGACCTTATGTCGTCGACAAGATCGACGTCGGTAAAAGCGTCAGCTTGAAACGCAATCCGAACTACTGGGGTCAAGACCTTCCGATCAATCGCGGCCTGTGGAATTTCGACCAAGTGCGGTTCGACTTTTATCGCGACGGCAATTCCTATTTCGAGGCCTTCAAGACCGGACTCTACGATGTGCGCAGCGAAACCGATCCGACACGCTGGCAGACCGGTTACGACTTTCCTGCCGTGCGAGACGGAAGGGTGATGAAGGAAGCGATCCCCAACGGTCTCCCGAAATTCGCTTCTGATTACGTTATCAATACGCGGCGGCCGGCATTTGCCGACATTCGTGTGCGGCAGGCGATTGCGCTGCTGTTCGATTTTCAATGGATCAATCGCAATTTCTTCTTCAATCTCTACAAACGCAGCGCAAGCTTCTTCGACGACTCCGAACTGTCCGCTTATCAACGCCCGGCCGACGAACGCGAGCGCGCCTTGCTCGCGCCCTATCCCGACGCGGTGCGGCCGGACGTGCTCGACGGCACCTGGTCGCCGCCGGTCACCGACGGCTCCGATCGCGACCGCAACACATTGCGCCGCGCGCTCGAACTGTTCAAAGCGGCCGGCTACGAGCTCAACGGCACGATGTTGCGCAACCGCTCCACCGGACAGCCGCTGACATTCGAGATCATGGTGACCACGCGCGACGAGGAGCGCCTGGCGCTGGCCTTTGCCCATCAGCTTTCTCGTGCCGGCGTCGCCGCCCAGGTACGCCTGGTTGATGCGGTGCAATATCAACAGCGTCTCGCCTCCTTCGACTTCGACATGATCGAATATCGCTGGGACCAATCGCTCTCGCCCGGCAACGAGCAGGCCTTCTACTGGGGCTCGGCCGCCGCCGATCAAAACGGATCGCGCAACTATATGGGCGTGCGCAGCAAAGCGGTTGATGCCATGATCGCAGCTTTGCTGCGTGCGCGCGAACGTCCGGATTTTGTCGCCGCCGTGCGTGCGCTCGATCGGATTTTGATTTCGGGATCCTACGTCGTGCCCTTGTTCTACCTGCCCGATCAGTGGGTGGCGCGCTGGAAGACGATTGCGCATCCGGCGCACACGTCGCTGTATGGCTATCTGCCCGAAACCTGGTGGCGCGTGCCCGCACAGGCCTTGCAATGATCCCTGGCGACGCACCACCCGTCTCGCAGCACGGCAGCCGCATCTCCATCGATGAATTATTTCGCCGGATCGCGACCCGGCGGCCGGATGCGATCGCGCTTGTGGATGCGCCGAACCGGCGGCTGTTCACCGACGGTGAGCCGCGGCGGCTGACTTTCGCGCAAGCCGACCGCATGGTGTCGGCGATCGCCGGCCGGCTGGCGCGCATGGGGTTACCGATCGATACTGTCATCGGCATCCAATTGCCCAATATCGTCGAGAACGTCTTGACCATTCTCGGCGTGTTGCGTGCCGGAATGATCGCGGCGCCGATGCCGCTGTTGTGGCGCAGCGCCGATGCGGTCACGGCCATGGCGCGGGCCGGCGCCAAGGCGCTGATCACCTGCGGCCGCGTCGGCAATTTCGAGCATTCTCGTCTTGCCACCCGCATCGCTGCGGATGTGTTTTCGATCCGCTACGTTTGCGGCTTCGGCGACAATCTGTCCGACGGTGTCGTACCGTTCGATGAGCTCTTCACCATCGAAAGGCTCGAGCCGCTTCCGCTGCTCTATCGCGATGACAATGCCGCGGCACACTTGGCGGCCATCACTTTCGAGATCGGCGAGGACGGGCCGATACCGGTCGCGCGCCGCCATCTCGAATTGCTGTCGGGCGGCATGTGCGTTTTGTCCGAGGCACGATTTGTCGAGCGCGGCAGCGTCCTCTCGACCATTACCCCGGCCACGTTCGCCGGCATCAGCCTGACACTTGTGCCTTGGCTCCTCGCCGGAGGCACACTCGTTCTGCATCACACTTTCAACGCTGATTTGTTTGCAGCGCAGCGCCAGGACGAAGGCTGCAGCACGCTGATCCTGCCGGCGCCCGTGGTCTTCCGTTTTGCCGAGAGCGGACTGTTCGGCGGCGAAAAGCCGGCCACGCTGGTGGCGGAATGGCGTGCCCCGGACCGGCTCGCCGCAAGCCTCTTGTGGCACGAAAAGAATACCGCGCTGGTCGATGTGGCGGTGTTCGGCGAGACTGGACTGGTTGCTGGCCGCCGCAGTGAAGACGGCAGGCCCGTGCCAATTCCAGTTGGACCCGCACTGTCGCCGCGCCAGGGCCGCGGCGCCGTCGCCTTCGCCGAGCTTAAGCCCAGCGCCATGAACACGGTCGCGCTGCGCGGGCCGATGGTGCCGTATCACCACTTTCCGCGGCGGGTTGAACGCAGCGACCTGCCGCATTTTGCCATCGGCACGGACGGCTATGTCGACAGCGGCTATGCCTGCCGCGTCGATCCGGTGCGAGAATCCTTGGTCGTGACCGGGCCGCCGCCCGGCTTTATCACGGTCGGCGGCTATCGTTTTCCGCTGCAAAGGCTCCTTGAAACCATTGCCAAGATCGATCCCGCGGCCACGCTGACCGCCGTGCCCGATCCGCTGGTCGGTCATCGCCTGATCGGCATCGCAAGCGATACCGCGGCCATGCGCATCGCGCTCAGCGCCTTCGGGCTCAACCCGTTGATCGCCGCAGCTTTTGCCGAACCCGGCGCGCAAGAAGTCCACAGGGCCGCCGCTGCCGGCTGAACGCACGCCCTCACCTGACTTGACCCAAACTGACTTGGCCCAAACAGACTTGGCGCAAACAGACTTGGCCGAAACTGCATGCCGTCGTTGACGCCGCATTAACAGCCCTTTGGCATGGTTGCTCACCCTGACCGATCGAATTCGCTCTCACGTATTAGCCGACCATGGCGCTGCAAGGTCCGTTTGCCGTTATTGCCGATAGCCCGGCGCCGGACGTCGTCGAGGCGTTGCGCAAAGCGGGCGCCTATCCGGTTGTCGAGACCGGCTGGGCCGACGCGCCTGCGGCGCTGGCATCGGTCGAACCGGAAGCAGTCGTTGCTGCCGAGCCTTGTCCCGATCAGCCGACCGCGGATGCGGTTGCCCAAGCGCTTGCCGCACAACAGATCAAAGGCAGCGGCTTCTATATGCCGCTCCTTGCTTGCGCCCGCGATGATGGCGCAGCCCTTATCAGCGACGCGCTGACGATCGCCGCCAATTTGCCGCCCGAATGGATCATCGGCCGGCTCACCGCGGCGCTGCGTATCCGCACGCTGCACGGCACGGTGCTGCGGCGCGTCGCTACGCTCGTCTCGCACGGCCAGCAGATCCCCGAATTGCCGACGAACGATCCGCTGGACGATGCCACCGTGCTTGTCGCCGGCCGCGGGCGCGTTTATCCCGCACTTTCGGTCGCGGTCGGTGAGCAAGTCGGTCTGGTCGGTGCGCTCAGCATCGAGAGCGCGGCGCGCGCACTGAATGCCCGCGATATCAACGCGCTGGTGATTGGCGACGGATTCAGCCCCCGCGTTATCGAAGCGTTGCTCACGGTGCTCGCCGAGGACGTGCGCTTTCGCGACCTGCCGGTCATCGTGCTCGGCAGCCATCCAGGCGTCATCGAGCCGTTTGTCGCGCGCCTTCCCAATCTCGACCGCATTTCCGAAGGACCGGAACGGCTGGTCGCACGTTTCCTGCCCTATGTCCGCCAGCACGCATTCGGCGAGCGTCTCAAACGCATGCTCAAATCGCTCGACGCCAAGGGCATGATCGATCCGGATACCGGGCTCCTGGGCCAGGAAGCCTTCTGGCGCGATCTCAACCGCGCCGTCGACGATGCCGACAAGCGCGGCGTCGGACTGACAATTGCACGCTTTTCCTTCAATAACGGCGACCGCCGGGTCAGCCTTGACGCGGCGCGACTGGTCCGCAGGCTGATGCGGCAGGTCGATTTCGCCTGCCGCGAAGCTGACAACTCGATTTTTGCCGTTTTCACTGAAACCGATCTCCGCGCCGCCCATGTCGTGGCGCGCCGGATCGCGAGCATCTTGAAAAACACCATGCTGGCGCCGGATAGACGGCCCGGCAAAATCGACACAGCGGTGACGCTTGCGACCTTGAAACCGACCGACAGCGTTGACACGCTCATCGCCAGAGTCGTGGGCGAGGTTGCGGCGAGCTAGAGCGATCGCCATTTCAAGGTCTCGCCGGGAGGCAAATCCGCAGGGCCACACCGCCTGCGTCAAGCCGAAAACCTCATAGAACAGAGGGCCTTCACATGGAATCCTCGCGTGATTTGGAATCCTCACGTGATTTGCCATCCGTGCATGTCGATGTTGTCTCCGACGTCGTCTGCCCGTGGTGCTATATCGGCAAGCGCCGGCTCGAAGAGGCCATCGCGCTGCTGCCCGACGTCAATGTGAGCATCAATTGGCGGCCCTATTTCCTCAATCCGTGGATTCCGCGCGAAGGAATCGACCGGCAAACGTATCTCGAAACGAAATTTGGCTCGGCCGATCGTTATGCGGTGATCGCTGAACGCATCGTGCAGGCGGCAACCCTCGAGGGCCTCGTCTATAAGCCCGACAAGATCAATCGGCAGCCGAATACGCTCGATTGCCATCGCCTGATCCTTTGGTCGCGCAGCGCAACCGATCCCGGACAGATGAAGCAGCGCTTGATGGAACTCTACTTTGCTGAGGGCGCCGATCTGAGCGACGCCAAAGTGTTGATCCAGGCCGCTGTCGATTGCGGCATGGACGGCGACCTGGTGCGCCGGCTTTTGGCCAGCGACGCTGATGTCGACCG
This sequence comes from Xanthobacteraceae bacterium, assembly GCA_036264635.1. Classification (GTDB taxonomy): domain Bacteria; phylum Pseudomonadota; class Alphaproteobacteria; order Rhizobiales; family Xanthobacteraceae; genus BOG-931. The sequence continues at coordinate 131,114 of DATAQN010000200.1, forward strand.
CATCGAAGGCGAGGCCAACAGCGCCAAGGAAGCCGGCATCGACGGCGTCCCCTGCTTCATTTTCGGCGGCAGCGTGATCGTCACCGGCGCGCAATCGCCGGAGTATCTGGCAAGCGCCATCGAACGCACCGCAGGACGCCAAGCCCGGTTGCGGGCGTGAATTCATCTTATTTGGGTTTGTCGAACATCCAGCCTGCTGTCGCGGATCGGCCTTCGTTGAGGAAGCCGATAATCAAGTAGAGAAAGAAGCCGATCGCCAGTCCGATCGCGTAGCTGGCGAACAGATCGCCGGACTTGAACAGCGCCGTTACCACGCCGCCGCCGATCACGCCGACGACAGTCGCGAGATCCGAAAGCTTTGCCGGATCGGTGCTGCGCCGCAGCGTGCGATAGCAAATCCAACCGACGACGACGCCAAACAAAAGTGCACCCCAAAGCTCAAACGTCATTTGCCGCCTCCCGTGCTGCAGATTCATCCTGCTTTGACTGAACCCATACTTGCTGTTGTCAGGCTTGCGGTATCGGCGATGCGTAGAGCCGAGAGGCAATAGGCCGAATAGGCAAGTCCCATCAGATTGCCCTTGCAGAGCAAACGATTTCTCGTGCGCCGCAGCGCCTCGCCGGCGGTTTCGGTCGCAAAGTGTTTGAGAAACTCGGCGCCGAACTCGTTAGCCAGGATCTGGTGCACGGTCACCTCGGTGCCGATGACGCCGGAGGAATTAAAGGCAGCGAACGTATCGACGAAATTGACCAATACATCGGTCGTGATCTCGACCGTGTGACACCCATTGATGAAGATCAGCGGATTCGCCACGTCCCAAAGCAGCGCGGCGGAACGATCGTCCTTCAACGTGGCGACAATGTCTCCAGGAATCAGCTTTTCGCCTTTGCCCACACTCAAAGACGGCTGTGCGGCCGCTGCGCCAGGAAGCGACTGATATCCGCCGTGACAATAGAGATAGACGACACCCGGATCGACCGTTTTCAGGCGCTTCAACAAAGCCGGCTTGCTGTCACAAGGTTCGAAGCCGAATTTCAGACCGCTGCGGATCGCCGCCAGATGCGGTTCGGTATATTCGCGCTCGAGGTCGTTGCTGATGCAGGTCACGAGCCGCGCCGGCGGAACGGTTACGCGAATCTCCGACGCCAGCGCTTTGGTTGACGCCACCGATGGCGGCTGCTCAATGATATGTCGCAAGCCCCAGAAGCCGAATGGGCAGAGCGTATTGAGCTCGTGCGTTGCCTCGTGCGGGCATTTGGCGAGCCCCTCGATCGGCAGGCCTTTGCCCTCCTGCCACTCTTCAACGATCTTGCAGGGAGTAAACAGATCCGGTTCGCCGGGCTGCAGTGGAATGTCGTAGACCATGCCCCAGGGAAAGACGAAGTTGGTCGACGCCCGCGCGATCTGAATGGTAGACGGCTCCCGTAGCACATCGTCGCGCAATTTCGCCTGCAACTCGGGTTGCTGAAATAGGCTCGTCAAAAGCTGGGCGCCAAGCGGCGCCGTGTCACGCAAATCTTGAATGAAATCGGCTTTGCTCTTGCCGTTATTGGCGTCGAGCTTACTGGTGATGCGTGTTCTCGCGCCAAAGAGCACGCTTTCCTCTTTCATGTGGATATCGCGCAGACGCTGGCGAGCGGCGTCCCCGGCGGTCCTCAACTGCCCTTCCGCGAGGCGGAACTCGACCAGATCGTCGAAATCGCCATTGACGATGAAGCCCTGATCACCGCCTTTGATTTTCGCCGACAGAATATTCAGTGTCTTGTTGTCGAGCTTGCCGAGTGCGCTGAGCGTGCCGTTGATGGTGTAGTCGGTCAGGACAGATTGCGGTTTAGCCATTGTCTCCGTGCGCGCGATCCGGACCGACACGAGGCATGATTGCAGCAGGTTGTTCTTGAAATAGACGCCGATGCGCAAATCGGCGTCGCCTTCCTGCGGCGGAGTCTGCACGGGGATTGCGAGAAACTGCTTTCGCGTTTGCGGCGTGCAGTGGTGCGGCTGTCGCGGATCGCAGTCACAAACCCAACTCGCTCCTTGGTGTGGCAAGAACAGCCGCGCCTTGGCGCGCTGCGAAATGGTGAAATCGCGGCTCGCCGTGACGACTTCGAGCCAATGTCCTGCTGCGGCGGGCGGCAGCGCAAAGGCGGGAAAGACCGAGGGCCGCATCTCGCGGCCATCAGGAATGCGATCCGCCAGAAGCGCGCCGATATTGATACGCAATTCATAGCCCGGATCACCGGGCGGAAGGCTTTGCTGCCAAGGCACGGCTTGCCCGGTATTGCCGCGCCTGAAAGCGAGGTTGATGTAGCGATCGGCTTCCTGTCCGTCTGTAGCCGGCGGCTCAATGCGTTGCTGTGCCTGCGGCAATTGCCGCTGGTCTGGCGCGGTGTCGATCCGGTCCTTGTCGATTTGCAGTTCATCGAAGTCGATGATCGGACCGGTGTATTGGCGAGTCACGCGGGCCAAAGAACGCGGTCGAATCGTCCGCGGCGGCAGACCAAGCGGCGCCGCTTGAGGACCTTCCTGGGACTCTTCGGTCTTTGGCGCAGGCCTCGCGGAAGGCTCGCTCCCGGTTCCGACCTTGATGCCGACATCCACTTTATGAGCGATGCGTATGGAACGAGTGGCCGCTCTTCTCCAAAGCACAAAGCCCAATAGAATGAGCCAAACGAGCGCGGCGCCCAGCCACCCCGCATAGTCCGCAAGAAACGAGAGAATGCGATCCATCTCGGAAGCCCCGTCACCCAAGAGGTACGCAAACGACAGACTATCGGACTTGCCTTCCCTGATAAAGTGTATTTTTTAAAATAATAACCAGAACGTGTAGATCGCCATGCGACGCCGCTGGTGATACGAGGCACGCCCGCAACATCCCCCGCACGCACGAAGACCCGTAGCCCGGATGGAGCGCAGCGCAATCCGGGGGACGGCGGTGACGCTAATATGCTGCTCCCGGATTACGCTGCGCTCCATCCGGGCTACGGCTCGCAACAATCAGAGCTTCAAGAGCGCATCGAGAGGGGCGCATTTGGCATCCGCGGTGCGGACAGCCGAAGGCGCCTGTCTCAGGTCGGGCTACAAGGCCATTGCGGCAATCCACCGTCAGGCGCGAAACCGTCACCTGTTTGTTACATATAACCGCTCCAATAATCGTCTTGATGCGCGCAGCCTGATCCCAGCGAACACATCGCATGGTGCTGGCGTGACGATACAAGCGACGAAAATATTGCGTTGGGCGATGTCGGCAGCGGCAGCGTGGACGTTCGCGCTCGTCGTCTGCGCCGGCGGGGCCTTTGCGGCGTGGCCTGAGCATCCTGTCACCATCATCGTGCCCTTCCCGACCGGCGGCGCCACCGATCTGCTCGGCCGCATCCTGGCCACGCATCTGGCGCCGATGATCGGACAGACAGTCGTCGTCAAGAATGTCGTCGGCGAAGTCGGCACCGCCGGGCTGCGCGAAGCCGCGGCCGCGGCGCCGAACGGCTATACGCTCCTGGTGACGACGAACGCGGCGCTGATCAATATTCAGATCAACAAGAGCCTGCCGCGCACGGCCTATGACACGCCCAAGGACTTCGCGCCGATTGCCTATCTTGGTTCTGCGCCCAATGTCGTCGTCACCGGGGCATCGTCCGGCATCGACAGCGTGGCCGGCCTGATCGCTTGGGCGAAAGCTAATCCGGGTAAGCTGACTTGCGCCTCGCCGGGCATCGGCAGTTCGTCGGAGGTTGCGCTCGAGCTTTTGAAGGAGCGCGCCGGTATCGACGTCATGCAGATGGAGTTCGACGGGTCCGAGCCGGCCTTCATGGCCGCCACGTCGGGGGCCACGACCATCGCCGCGGTCGGCATCGGCGGCTTGATCGACCGGCTGCGCGTGCACAACATCAAGGTGTTGGTGCAGACCGGCAAGGAACGCTGGCCCGATTTGCCGGACGTACCGACCATGGCGGAAGCCGGTATCACGGACGCCGTGGTCGAGACCTCGCAGATGTTCGCCGCGCCGGCCGGAACGCCGCCACCGGTGATCAACACTTTGACCAATGCGACCCGGCAAATTCTGCAACGCGCCGAAATCAAGGCCGAGCTGCAAAAGGCCGGCTTTGCCGCCGAGTATGAAGGGCCGGACGAGCTGCACGAGCGGGTGTTGCGCGAAATTCCTCTCTGGCGCGAAATCGTGGAGCGTGTCGGGCTCACCAAGCGGCAAAATTCATCCCGCTAGACCTTGATCCAATTCGATTGAATCGGATCAAGGTCCAGCGGGTTTCGTCATTTGAGCATGATCTTTTCCGAAAACCGGTTTCCACCCTCGGATCAAGGTCCAAGGGCATGCTTTTCGGGGTCATGCTCTAGGCTCAGGACTCATTGATCAAAGCCAGAAGATAACGGTTGCGGCGATACAGATGGCGGACATGAAGTTGTGGGCGCATCGGTCGTGGCGGGTGGCGTCGCGCCTGTACAGTATTATTTATCCCACTACGCGCCGGAGGACCGGCTAATGATTACGATTATATCGAAATTGCGAGTTCCCGATTATGCGAGATGGGCTGGACAGTTTGAGGCTGGTGCTAAGAGCCGCGAAGATTTTGGTGTAGAGGTTCTTGCGTACGGACATGATAAGTCTGATCGTCACGTCGCCATTGTAATTGTGCGGGTCGAAAGTGAATCTAAGGGCAGATTGCTCTTGGAAAATCCTATTCTTCAAAGGAATTTGAAAGATGAAGGGATTACTCAAATCGAGATCACTATTATAGAGCAATAGCATCTCTGGTTTTCGAGAACTGGGCATCGACTGAAATTGGTTGAGTCTAGACGCCTCCTCTGATGCTGCGACAAAGAAGCATCTCGCGACTCGGTTCGCGCGTCTCCATGTTCGGAGCATGCTTCAATTTGAGGGCGCCGCCCTGCTTGGCCAAGTCATCGCCACCGCGCTACTGATCCTCGCGCTCATAGGCTTCAGCATCCGCCGCAGCACGCCGTGGCTGATCTGTGTTGCATTCGCCGCAGTGATGCTTTTGACGACGGTGGTCATGATCGCCGACGCCTCGGCATAGTAGCCGCGTGGGCAGCGCTTTCTGACGATTTTACCCACGCGGCACCATGCGGTACTCACCGCACCGCCGGCGGATCATCCGAGCTTGGCGTGGACTGCGGCGACCGCCGGAAACGGCCGCCACAGCACCGTCATTTCCTCGATCAAACCGGCCTCGTTGAGCCGCCAAAAGTCGACCCCGTCGAGTTCGGTCGCGCCGGACGTGACCTTGAAGAAGGAAGACACGTGCCGCGGGCCCTGCATGATTTCCTGGAAGTCGAAGGTGTCGACCACCTTGAACAGCGCCTCGACGACTGGCCGGACCGCCGCTTTGCCTTGAAAAGCCTCAGCGGCGAGCGGGGTCTTCAAGACGATGTCGTTGGCCATGTGGGTGAGCATGGTGTCGAGATCCTTGCGCGCCATGGCGGCGGTGAAGGCATTGATATGCGTCAGATCCATCTGATCCGTCCTATTTGCTGAATTATTCGTTGAAAACGCGCGAATGCTGCAGCGATGGCGGCGTAACCCGCGTCATCCGTCCAGCTTCACTGCATGCAATCTAGTAATGCGCGGGCTGGCGGGATTGCCGATAGGCCCACGTTTCCGGCCACGCTCGCCTCTGCACTGTCGCGACCAGCGCGGCGGCGTTCCTTGCCTTATCGGCCTTATCGCGAGATTACGCTTGCTGCGGTCCCGCCGATCGGCTCCGCCGCCTCGATCAGCAAGCCGGATAGGGATAATACCCGCAAGGCCCACCGTGGTAGTAACTCGCCCCGCCATAGTAAGCCGCAGCGCCCACAGCCGCGGCTCCGCCATAGTAAGCGCCACGCCGGTACGCGCGCCGATTCACTCTGCGATTGACACCAGCCACACTCCCCGGCGTGAGCGGCCGGCCGACGCGAGCCTCGGCTCTATCGACCGACACGGATGGCGCATTCGTCGGTGACCACCGCAGCGACAAAGGAGACAGGCAGAGAATTGCTGCAGTGGCGACCATGCCAAGAATTTTCAGTTTTCTTGTCATATATTTTCTCCCTATCGGAACTCCGTCCGACAGGAGAAGCCTACCACCGGCGCATCGGCGCGGCGATTGCGTCACGTCAATTTGAGAACCGCGCATGAATTGCGGAGCAGAACCCCGACACACAGCGAGGCTCAGGCCGCTTTCGCGCCCTTTTCGGCGATCGTGGCAAGCGCGCGCAGAATTTCTTCGGCGCCCTTGATGCGTTCGTTGGGCGAGTTCCATTCGTCGAAGAACACGACTTTCATGTCGGGGCGTACCTTGGCGCCGACGGCGTGCTTGTTGATGTAGGAGATGAGGCCTTCCGGATTGGCGAAGGTATTGTCGCGGAACGACAGCACCGCGCCTTTCGGGCCGACTTCGATCTTTTCCACGTTGGCGCGCCGGCACAGCGCCTTGATGGCGACGATGCGCAGGAGATATTTGACCTCGTCCGGCAATGGCCCGAAGCGGTCGACGAGCTCGGCGCCGAAGGCATCGATGTCGCGGTCGTTCTCGATCTCGGACAGGCGGCGGTAGAGCGCGAGACGCACCGGCAGGTCGGTGACGTATTCCTCCGGAATGAGGACCGGCGTGCCGACGGTGATCTGCGGCGACCATTTGTCGGCGACCGGCGTGGCAATGCCGGCCTTCATCGATACCACGGCCTCTTCCAGCATCTGCTGATAGAGCTCGTAGCCGACTTCTTTGATATGCCCGGACTGTTCGTCGCCGAGAAGATTGCCGGCGCCGCGGATGTCGAGATCGTGGGAGGCGAGTTGGAAGCCTGCGCCCAATGTGTCGAGCGATTGCAGCACTTTGAGCCGGCGCTCGGCCTGCGGCGTGATCTTGCGATTAGCCGGCAGCGTCAGCAGCGCATAGGCCCGCACCTTCGAACGGCCGACGCGGCCGCGCAGCTGATAGATCTGCGCCAGCCCAAACATGTCGGCGCGATGCACGATCAGCGTGTTGGCGGTCGGAATGTCGAGGCCGGATTCGACGATGGTGGTCGAGAGCAGCACGTCGAATTTGCCGTCGTAGAAGGCCGACATGATGTCTTCGAGCACCGACGGCGGCATTTGGCCATGGGCCATGGCGACGCGCACTTCGGGCACATTCTTGTCGAGGAAGGCCTTGGTGTCGGCGAGGTCTTCGATGCGCGGGCAGACATAGAAGGCCTGTCCGCCGCGATAGCGTTCGCGCAGCAGCGCCTCGCGCACCACGACCGGATCGAACGGCGAGACGAAGGTGCGCACAGCCAGCCGGTCGACCGGTGGCGTGGCGATGATCGACATTTCGCGCACGCCGGACAAAGCGAGCTGCAAGGTGCGCGGGATCGGCGTTGCGGTGAGCGTCAGCACATGCACTTCGGCGCGCAGCTGTTTGAGCTTTTCTTTGTGCCCGACGCCGAAATGCTGCTCCTCGTCGACGATGATAAGGCCGAGATCCTTGAACTTGATGCTTTTGCCAAGCAGCGCATGGGTGCCGATGACAATGTCGATCATGCCCTCGGCAAGGCCCTTTTTGGTCTTGGCAAGCTCGGTATTGGACACCAGTCGCGACGCTTGCGCGACATTGACCGGGTAACCCTTGAAGCGGTCGCTGAAGGTCTTGAAGTGCTGACGCGCCAACAGCGTCGTCGGCACCACGACCGCGACCTGCTTGCCATCCAGCGCGGCGACGAAGGCGGCGCGCAGCGCCACTTCAGTCTTGCCGAAGCCGACATCGCCGCAGATCAGCCGATCCATCGGCCGGCCGGAGGAGAGGTCGTTGATGACGGCGGAAATGGCGGCGAGCTGATCGTCGGTCTCCTCGTACGGAAATCCGGCGCAGAACTCGTCGTAGAGGCCGGCACCGACTGCGAGCTGCGGCGCTTCCTTGAGCTGGCGTTCGGCGGCGATCTTGATGAGCTCGCCGGCGATCTCGCGGATGCGGTTCTTCATCCGTGCTTTGCGCGACTGCCACGCGGTGCCGCCAAGCCGGTCGAGTTCGGCGCCGGCCTCGTCCGAGCCGTAGCGCGACAGCAATTCGATATTCTCGACGGGCAGGAACAGCTTGTCGCCGCCGGCATAGTGCAGCTCGGCGCAATCGTGCGGCGCGCCGGCGGCCTCGATGGCGCGCAGACCGACGAACCGGCCGATGCCGTGATCGACATGGACGACGAGATCGCCGGCGGACAGGCTCGTCACCTCGGCGATGAAATTCTCGGCGCGCTTGGATTGTCGCCGCGGGCGCACGAGGCGCTCGCCGAGTATGTCCTCTTCAGTGATGAGCGCGATGTCGGAGGTTTCGAAGCCGGACTCGATGCCGAGAATGGCGAGTGCGGTTTCGTGCCTCGGCAGCGTCAGCGCCTGCGGCCATGAGGCGACAGGCGTGAGATTGACCAGCTTGTGTTCGGCGAGCACGTGGCCCATGCGCTCGCGCGAGCCTTCGCTCCACAGCGCGATGACGACCCGCTTGCCGGCGGTTTGCAGCGCGCCGACATGTTTGGTCACGGCTTCGAAGACATTGGCGCCGGGCGCGGAACGCTCGGCGGTGAAATTGTGACCGCCATGCGCCCCGATCTCGATGACGTCGCCGGCACTCTCCGGCGCCGAGAACGGCGTCAGCTGCGCCAGCGCGAAGCCGCCGAGCCGCTCGCGCCATTCGTTTTCAGAAAAGTACAGCCGGTCGGGCGGCAGCGGCTTATAGGGCGCGCCGCCGCTCGCGTGCTCGATCGCCTCCTTGCGAGCTTGATAGTAGTCGGCGATCTGGGCGATCCGCTCGTGCGCGGCCTCTTCGTCGAGCGGTTCGAGCGCGATAGGCGTTCCCGGCAGATAATCGAACAGCGTGTCCATGCTTTTGTGGAACAGCGGCAGCCAATGTTCCATGCCGGCATGGCGGCGGCCTTCGCTGACCGCTTCATAGAGCACGTCGTCGGGACCGGCGGCGCCGAAGGCCGCGACATAGCCGGTGCGGAACAGGCGGATCGTGTCGGTGGTGAGCTGAAACTCGGCCATGGGCACGAGATCGAGCGCACTCATCTCCATATTGGTGCGCTGGGTTTCCGGATCGAAGCTCCGGATCGATTCCAGTGTGTCGCCGAAGAAATCGAGCCGTACCGGCTCGTCCATGCCCGGCGCGAACAAGTCGACAATGCCGCCGCGCACGGCATAGTCGCCGGCTTCGCGCACTGTCGGTGTGCGGTTGAAGCCGTTCAGGTCGAGCCACTGGACAATGCCGGCCATCGGCAGCATGTTGCCTGGCGCGGCAGAAAGCGATTGCCGGCCGACCAGGTCGCGCGGCGGCACGCGCTGCAGAATGGCGTTGACGGTCGTGAGCAAGACCGCTGGATGCTCGCGACCCCGGACGCGGGCGAGCCGCGCCAACGTGATCATGCGCTGCGCGACGATGGCGGCATGCGGCGAGACGCGGTCGTAAGGCAGGCAGTCCCAGGCCGGGAATTCGAAAACCTCGATGTCGGGCGCGAAGAAGGACAGCGCACGATGCAGCATCGCCATGCGGGCGCCGTCACGGCAGACGACGGCGACGCTGATCGCCGGCGCGTTTTTACCCGCAGCGATGGTGCGCGCGAGATCGGCAACGACAAGGCCCTCGGCGCCGTCGGCAATGCCGGTAAGCGTAACCGGCCGCCCGGGCTTCAGGCGTTCGGCGGGCGATTTTGTCAACAAGGCATTCCGTTGCACGCTCAGCGCCCCTCCCCGGCAGTCGCGCGTTGCGTGCTTGTCTGAGAGTGAAACGCGATCAGCTGCCGCAGCACGGTACAGTCCTGCTCGGCAGGCGCGGTTTCGTCGCCGGTGACCCAGGCATAGAGCTCGGCATTGGGCACTTCGATCAGCCGCTCGAACTCGTCCAGCGCCGGCTCGTCGAATTTGTCGATATAGACGTCGGCAAAACGGCCGACGATCAGGTCCATTTCGCGCACGCCGCGCCGCCAGGCCCGGAACAACAACTTACGCCGGCGCTCATCCAGTCCTTCGCTCGATCGTTCCGTCATGACGGCCTCGAATTCCCTGCTGCGGCGTTTCGTTTGTGCGTGATCTTTTCGGAGAACCGGTACCCACCCTCGGATCAAGTCCGAGGGCATGCTTTTCCAGATCATACGCCGACGCCAAAAGCCCGGACGCGGCCGGGCGGGGCGTATATAGAGAACGGCACGGGGATTGTCAGCCTTTGTCATTCCGGGGAGCGGAGCGGAAGGTCCAGCCTTCGGCCGGACCTATGACGGCTTCGATCGCGAACGCTGGCGACGGTCCTGCCTGGTTCGGCTCGTTAGAGCACGAACCCGAAAAGCATGCCCTTGGACTTGATCCAAGGGTGGAAACCGGTTTTCGGAAAAGATCATGCTCAAACGCAAAATCTAGACCCTGATCCGATTCAATCGGAAATGGATCAGGGTCTAGTGCCGAACCACAAGTCGCAGCGCCGAGCCGTTCAAACGCGCCAGCGCCATGTCGAGCCGGTCGTTGCCAAAGAACTGTTCGCCGCCGACGAAGAATGTCGGCACTCCGAACACGCCGCGTTCCGCGGCTACGCGGTTATTGGCGTCAAGCCGCGCTTCGGTTTCCGCAGTCGACGCTCGCTCCCAAAGATCTGGAATGTCGATCTCAGCGTCCCACAGCACGGCCCGTCGGCCCTCGTCGGACATCAAATCGGCCGGCGCTGCCCAGACGGCCCGGAATATCGCCGCAATATATTCCGTCATGAGCCCGGCATCTTGGGCCACGATCGCCCCGCGTGTCAGCAGCTGCCACTTAAACGCGCCGTCCCTGGCGGCGTCGAGAAGAGCCCGGTTGATCTCAAACGGAACGCCATACCGCGCCGCCCAGCGCCCCGCATCGACCGCGGCGTAGCGCAACTTCGCCGGGCAGGCGGGGGTGGGCTGATTGTTGACGACCTTCATGACTGTCAGAATATCGATCGGAATATACTCTACCTCGGCCGTCAGCTTTCGCAGCTGCGTGCTGGCGAGATAGGCGTAAGGACTCGGGAAGTCGAAGATATATTCCAGGCGCATGCTGGCTCTCCCTTGGAGCGTCGTCCGCTGCGGCTGAGCCGCGGTGCCGCCAAAAGAGAGTTCACGCGTTACGGCCTGATTTCCCGACCCGCCAACCTCGTTACTCTCGTAATACCGGTAAGGCGTTGCAGATAGTATCGTGCTCGCCCCCCATCCCACGTCGGCTGTTGCCGACTTGGGCATTAAAATGCCGATCTCGGGAACACCCGAGATCGGTGGAACGACGAGACTCAATGCGTCCAGCACTGCTCAATCCGCTGTTTGCGTCGTTGTCGGCGCTGTCGGGCGTCGGACCGAAGCTCGAAAAGCTGTTCGGGCGGCTGGTCGGGCGCGATGAGGAGTCGCCGCGCGTGGTGGATCTGCTGTTCCACCTGCCCACGGGCTTTGTCGATCGGCGCAATCAGCCCAAGTTGAGCGAGGTGACACCGGACACGGTCGTGACCGTCGCCGTCACCATCGAGAAGCACCGGCCGCCGCCGCCGAACCAGCCGCGCGCGCCCTACAATATCGAGGCGAGCGACGAGACCAACACGCTCACCATCACTTATTTCAATGCGCGTAAAGATTTTCTGCAGAAGCTCCTGCCGGTCGGCGAAGTGCGTTACGTCTCCGGCACCGCGACCTTCTATGACGGCCATCTGCAGATGGTGCATCCCGACCGCGTCGTCGACGCGGCGGGATTTGCCGACCTGCCGTTGCTCGACCCGGTTTATCCGCTCACCGAGGGGCTGCACCCGAACCAGCTGCGCAAGGCGGTTGATCTCGCGCTCGCGCGGCTGCCTAAACTGCCGGAATGGCAGGACGAGGCGTGGCTCGCGCGCAACGGCTATCCAAGCTTCGCCGATGCGTTGCACATGCTGCACCGGCCACAAGACCCGGGCGACATTGCGCCGGAAGGCGCCGCCTGGTCGCGGCTTGCTTATGACGAATTGCTGGCAAGCCAGCTCGCGCTCGCTTTGCTGCGCACCCATATGCGCACGCGCGCCGGCCGCGGCACCTCGGCCGAGGGGCGCTTGCGGGCGCGCATTCTCGCCGCCTTGCCCTATGCGCTGACGCCATCGCAGGAGCGCGCCGTTACCGACATCACGTCCGACCTCGCGCAACCGCAGCGCATGTTGCGGCTGCTGCATGGCGATGTCGGCTCGGGCAAGACCGTGGTGGCGCTGATCGCGGCGGCGCACGTGATCGAAGCCGGGCGGCAGGCAGCGTTCATGGCGCCGACCGAAATTCTGGCGCGGCAGCATCTGGCGACGATCGCGCCGCTTGCGGCCAAAGCGGGAATCCGCGTCGCTATCCTGACCGGGCGCGAGCGCGGCCGCGACCGCGACGATATTCTCACGGCGCTCGCCGCGGGCGACATCGATCTGATCGTCGGCACGCATGCTTTGTTCCAGGAGAACGTCGCGTTCCGCGATCTGGCGCTGGCGGTCGTCGACGAGCAGCATCGTTTCGGCGTGCATCAGCGGCTCGCTTTGACGCGCAAGGGCGAAGCGGTCGATCTGCTGGTGCTCACTGCAACGCCGATCCCGCGCACCCTGGTGCTGACCTATTTCGGCGACATGGATGTGTCCGAGCTGCGCGAGAAGCCGGCTGGGCGGCAAAAGATCGACACGCGCGCGGTGCCGCTGGAGCGGCTCAACGAAGTGATCGAGGCGGTGGCACGGGCCATCGACGAAGGCCGCCGTGTCTACTGGGTGTGTCCGCTCATCGAGGAATCCGAAAGCACCGATCTCGCGGCCGCCGAGGAGCGTTACAAGGCTTTGCAAAAGCGCTTCGGCGCGCTGGCCGATGTCGTGCATGGCCGCATGCGCGGTGCCGACAAGGATCGCGCCATGGAGCGCTTTGCGTCGGGCGAGAGCCGGCTTCTCGTCGCCACCACGGTGATCGAAGTCGGCGTCAATGTGCCCGAAGCGAGCGTGATGGTGATCGAACACGCCGAGCGGTTTGGGCTCGCGCAATTGCATCAATTGCGCGGCCGCATCGGCCGTGGCTTCGAAAAATCGACCTGCCTGTTGCTCTATCGCGGCCCGCTCGGGCCGACCGCCAAAGCGCGGCTTGCGATCTTGCGCGAGACCGACGACGGCTTCCGCATCGCTGAAGAGGATCTCGAGCTGCGCGGCGAAGGCGATGTGCTCGGCACGCGGCAAAGTGGCATGCCGGGCTTCCGGATCGCCCGCATCGAATTTCACGGCAAGCTGCTGCCGGCCGCGCGCGACGATGCGGCGCTAATCCTGTCGCGCGATCCGAAGCTGAAAACGCCGCGCGGCGAGGCGCTGGTCAATTTGCTGTATCTGTTCGCGCGCGATGAGGCGATCGGCCTCATCCGTGCAGGTTAACTATGCGTGCAGGCTGACGGCGATCAAGCGCCCAGCGGATCGGGGCCGTACTGATTGCTTCCGCTCGTGCCTTTGAAGCACCACCACACGATCAGCACGATCCAGCCGATCACCGGCAGCAGGCCGAGAAACAGCCAAAAGCCTGAGCGGTCGGTGTCATGCAGCCGGCGGGCGCCAACGGCGAGATTGGGAAGCAGCGTGGCCAGCCCCCACAGCTCGCCGATAAGTCCACTGCTCGAACCTACGAAATAATCCAATATGTTTGCTACGATGCCGACCAGAAACGTGAACAATGCCCAGTACCAGAACTCGGAACGCGCGGCGCGACCGGTGAAATTGACGTAGTTCGAAAATCCCGACTTGATGGCGTCAGTGAAGGTCATGATTAGCCCCCGTGATGGCCTTTGGCTTGCCCGGCGTTTGCCCTTATCTGCCCGCGTTTCCCCAATCCGCAGACAACGGCTGCGGCAAGTAGCCAAGCAGATCAGCTTGTCAGCTGCACGACAAGGCTAAAAGCGGGCATTCCACCGGTGAGGTTGTGAGAGGGCTACTTCGGCTCAGCCACGATTGCCGGAGCTGGCTCTTCGGCTATCTTGCCGGCAACCTTGCGCGCCAATTGTGCGGCGCGGGCAGTCTCGGCGAGCGCCGCGATCTTGCCCTGCGGATCGCTGCCTGGCTGCACGATGCCCGCTGACATGATCACCGTCATCGCCTGTTCTACGGTGATATCGAGCTCGATCACTTGGCTCTTCGGCACATAAAAGAAGAATCCAGTCGTCGGATTTGGCGTGCACGGCATGAAGGCCGAGACGTGCTCGCCCGCGGGCAAGCGACCGGAAATCTCCGCGGTCGGAGATTGAGTCAAGAACACCAGCGACCACATGCCGGGCGACGGAAATTCGACCAGCGCCACTTTGCGGAAGCTCGAATCCGACTTCGAAAACAGCGTGTGAAAAATCTGCCGTGTCGTCCGATAGATCGGCCGAACGATCGGCATCCGGCCGAGCAGGCTTTCGCCGAAATCGACCAGCTTGCGTCCAATGAGGTTGGCGGCGAGGAAGCCGAGCAGCGTGAGCGCGACAAAGACGATGATGAGCCCGAAGCCCGGCACGTTCACCGGCAAATAGGTCTCGGGCCGGTAGTCGGCGGGAATGAGCGGCCGCACCAGGTTGTCGACCCAGGTGACGAAGTACCAGACCAGCCACAGCGTCACCGCCACGGGACCGGCGACGACAACGCCGGTCAGGAAATAGGTGCGGATGCGGTGCATGAAACCGGGCGTAGGCCTTTCGCTGTTGGTGGACAACTTTGCCGTCTTCCCCTGCTCTCGATCGACGCCCCGGCGCGCAGTATATAGGTTTTCGCGCGACCGCGCGCGTCAACGGCGCGCGAAGCCTTAACGCAGCACTGCGACGGCAGGAAAAAGACCAGAACCAAACTGAAAATCGCCGCCCGGTTTTCTGATTTTACAGCGAATCCGCCCGCATCCGGCCAACTTTTCGCCGCGGCAGCGAGGTCGCGCTGCCGGCCACGCCGGCTTTGGCTCGATCGCCAAATGCCGGGTGCTCAAGTGCTGGGTGCTCAACGGCATGCTTCCGGTGTCGCCGTGTAGGGCCGGCGGGCCGAAATTCATAGAAATCATCAAGGGAGCGATGAGGCAATGCGCGGCCGCTATAGATCCGCGGTCGCCATATTTGCGAGCCGAGATGCTCGATCCCGTCGGCAAGCGCTTGCCAGCCCTGCGCTAATTCCAGATAGGCCTGCTTTATCTTTGAATCGTGGACGCTTTGGGCCGCCGCATAGCATTCGGCCACACCTGTGCGGAAAAACTCACCACGCGCTCGAACCATACTGGCTTCGCTGTTGCGTCATTTGACGCAACAGCAGGATCGTCATTTGGTTCCGTGTTACGAGCTAAGACCGGCTCAACGGTCAGCCCGCTGATCGTGATCAGCATCAGTGCCGGGCGTAAAGGAGACGCCACGGAGCACCTCGCCGGAGCGAGCGGTGCGCAGGGTGTTGAAGCTTTCACCCGCAGCCGGGCTCGTTGCCGCCAATTTATCTGTGATCGCAACGAGCCGGTTCGGGTCGGCGCCCTGATCGCCATTGCCGCTGACTGTGGAAGTGATGGCGTAGATCGTGACAGTGCCATCGTGATTGACTTGGCCAGTGATGTTACGCAGCCCGTCGGTGGCCGGCGCCCATGGCAGACTGGTCGTCGCATTGTTGCCGGTCGGATAGCCGTTCACCGTGTAGGGTTTACCGAGGCCCAGTCCGGCATTCAGGACGTAAGCCAGCTTCCAGCCGCCCTGCCCGGCATCGAAAACCCACTTCTGCAGTCCCGCGGTGGTTTGCGCGGCGGCTGCCGTGTAGGTGCCGCTGGCAGCATCGAAGGTGTTGGTGCCGTCGCCTTCGTCGGTGACGTAGACCGTCGTCGGATTGGCGAACCAGACGCCGAACGGGAAGGACGTCGTGGATTTCGCGAGCGTGGTCGGGAATCCCTTCAGGACGCACATGTTGTAGGGAAACACGCCCTTGGTCTGAAGCAGCGCGGCGTTGTAGACGATCGGGCTCGTCGGTGCCGTGGCGGCCGCGTTGGGCAGGCCCACGCCGTTCGGACAGGCCAGCGGGTTGCTGTTGCTGTCGTAGCCGCTGGTGTCGATGAAATAAACGGTATTGATGCCGTTGCCGCCGCTGCCTTTGGTCAAATAGACCACATTGTTGAAGAACGTGAGGCCGCGGAAGTTGGTGTCCTTACCGATTTTGTCCGCTTTGTCACCAAGCTGGGTGATGTTGAAGCTGCCGACCGGCGTCGGCAGGCCGGGATCCGGCTGCGCGTTGAGTGGCTGATCTTGCGCTGTGGCAATCTGAGCGCCGGCGCCGACGATGATGCCGTTGGGCTGAGGATTGCCGCCGTTTCCGGCATTGCCCACCATGTAGAGGAGCTTCGCGCCGTGATCGTTGTTCAAGACTGCCGCACGGCCGTTATTGCCGCTATAGGCATTCGATTTGGTGAAATGAAACTTGCCGTGCTCATCGACCTGGGCGACCACCCGATAGTACTGTCCAGGAACGGGATTGGTGGGATCGACGACATCCGGCGTGTTTGAGTTGGAGACATCGAGCGCGCCGACGGGGGCGAGATAGCCCATGAACGTCACGAACCGCTTGTCGCTCGAGAGGTTGAGCGCAATCTCCGACTTCGACGAAAAGCTGGTGACCATCTGGCCCAGGGACTGCGCGTGGTGGTCCAAACTATCGGGAACGTCGACGGAATTCACCAATTGGCCCGAACGCGTCAGCTGATCGAGCACGATCTTCGAGGTAATGCCGAAACTGCCGTCAACAGTGTCGTTGTTCCAGACTTGCGGATAAGCGCTGCCAGCCACTGCGGCAACGCAAGCCGATCCCGCGCAGCCGGGCGGCAGAAGCGTGGTACCGGCAACTATATTGACGGCGTTACTATCGTAGACGCTGCGGCTGACGAGCAAATTCCCAGGACGGAAGTGCGCATCGTCGTCATCGTCCGCGAGCGCTGGAACACGCACCACACTCAGTGCGGCAAGCGCGACCGCGAGGCCGGCGCAAAAATAGAATGACGAATAACCGGCTTTCAGCTTTTCGATGTGTTTCTTCACAGAAATCTCCCCACGTCACCCGCCAACTGACTCGTGACGTTACCCCGGCCACATCTCCAGATGTGGCCAAACGCCGGGGCGCACAGTCATGACGGCGCGCACACCGTGCTGCCGTCATGTTGCGGATGCGCAAAGGGTTGATGTCGTGATTGTGAAAGCGGGGGACAACAGCGGCGGCGGTGATAACGGAAGTTGTGCGGGTCTCGTGCCGCTCGCTGCGACGAGTTCCGCCGATCACACGCCCGGACTGCGATGGAACCGCGCGCTCAACGTTGGCGCCCAGGTTTGAAGCTCATCCTGTGAAGCTCATCCGATGCACATTATCTGACATAGTCGGCGGTCTGACACTGTTGGCGCCAGAGCTGCGACGAAAGCTGCCGGATCACTTGCCGAACCAGCTCTGCAGAATTGGCTGGTGCTGAACAGGGTCGAATTCGGTGATTTTGGCAAAGCGCATGACCCTCGCTTTGCAGAACGGCTCGTCTGCCAAGAAGGCGTTCAATTCATCGATCGACTCTGCGCGCGCCACGAGAACTCCGCCTGTCGGTGGAATGGACGGGCCGGACAGCAAGAAACGGCCCTGATCGTAACCTTGCTGCAGAAATTCGCGGTGCGCGGCGATCAGTTCCGGCGCGCGCTGTTCAAATAGCACAAGGTGCTCTCCCTCCAAGAGAAAGTGTTTCATGGCGTCCTCATCTCGCGCGCTTTGATCGCATTGACCCTGAATATGCGTAGTGGTACGAACCGGTCGGTTACATGTCAAGCGGGAACAGAGCCGATGAACAGGCCATCAGTCGAGGCGAAAAAAACTGAAGCCCGCGCGGGGGGCGAAAAGCGCGCGGGCGAAAAAGTCTTCGAGGTGGCAACCGACCTGTTTTACCGGGAGAGCATTCGCTCGGTCGGCGTTGAAACGATCGTCAAGCAGGCGGGCGTTGCCAAGATCAGCATGTACAGGAGCTTTCAGTCGAAAGATGATTTGATTGTTGCTTATCTCGAAAATAGGAATGCCGGCTACTGGCGCAATGTCGATCGAATAATCGCCCCGAAGCACGGCAATCCGCGGGCGCAGTTGCGTGCACTGGTCGACCACATTGCCGGCAGGGTTACCACGCCCGGCTATCGCGGTTGTCCGTTCATCAACTACGCCGCGGAATTCCCCGATGCGTCTCACCCGGGCCATCGGGTCGTGGCAGAGAACAAGCAAGAAATGCGGCAGCGCCTGCGCGACTTGGCAAAGGCTATTGGCGCGCGACGCCCTGCTCAATTAGCGGACGCGCTGTTTCTTTTGATTGAAGGCGCCTACGCCAGCAGTCAGACCCTGGGCGGACGCGACGGGCCGGCCGCGACCTTGTCCTGGGCGGTCGATAAGCTCATCGAAGCTCACATGCCCAGTTGAGTTCGGCCGTGCCCCCTCACTCCACCGTCACGGACTTCGCCAGGTTGCGCGGCTGGTCGACGTCGGTGCCCATGATGACGGCGGTGTGGTAGGCCAGGAGCTGCGCCGGCACGGCGTAGACGAGCGGCGCCACGGCGGAATGCACGGCCGGCAGCGTGATCGTCTCGGCGGTTTGGCCGGCGGCGCTTTGGCCTTTGGCATCCGTCATCAGAATGAGACGGCCGCCGCGCGCGGCGACTTCCTGCATGTTGGAGACGGTTTTCTCGAAGACCTTGTCGTAGGGCGCGATCACGATCACCGGCAGATTCTCGTCGATCAGCGCGATCGGACCGTGCTTGAGCTCGCCGGCCGCGTAGCCTTCGGCATGGATATAGGAGATTTCCTTGAGCTTCAGCGCGCCTTCGAGCGCGAGCGGATAGCTGGTGCCGCGGCCGAGATAGAGCACGTCGCGGCACTTGGAGAGATCACGCGCGATCTGCTCGATCTGCGGCTCGAGTGCGAGCGCCTCATTGAGATGACGTGGAATTTCGATCAGCGCACGCACGAGCGCCTTCTCATCGGCTTCGCTGAGCACGCCGCGGGCGCGGCCGGCGGCGATCGCAAGCGTCGCCAGCACCGCCAATTGGCAGGTGAAGGCTTTTGTGGAGGCCACGCCGATCTCGGGTCCGGCGAGCGTCGGCATCACTGTATCGCTTTCGCGGGCGATGCTCGATGTCGGCACATTCACGACCGACAGGACATGCTGCTTGTGCGCGCGCGCATAACGCAGCGACGCCAGCGTGTCGGCAGTCTCGCCTGACTGCGACACAAAGATCGCGAGATTGCCATCGCCGAGCGGCACGTCGCGATAGCGGAATTCTGACGCGATATCGACCTCGACCGGCAGATGCGCGAAGCTCTCGAACCAATAGCGCGCCACCATGCCGGCGTAATAGGCGGTGCCACAGGCGGCGATGGAGATGCGCTGCAGCTTCTTGAAGTCGAACGGCAGCTGCATCGGCAGCGCCACGCGCTCCGCCGTCATGTCGATGTAATGGGCCAGCGTGTGGCCGACGACTTCCGGCTGCTCGTGAATTTCCTTCGCCATGAAATGGCGATGGTTGCCTTTGTCGATGAGCAGAACGGAGGCTTGCGATTTCAGCTTCGCGCGCTGCACGAGTTTGCCGTCGGCGTCGTGGATCTCGGCGCCTTTGCGGGTGACGACGACCCAGTCGCCATCTTCGAGATAGCTCACCGTATCGGTGAAGGGCGCGAGCGCAATCGCATCCGAGCCGACATACATGGCATCGTCGCCGAAGCCTATCGCCAGCGGTGAACCGCGCCGCGCGCCGATCAGAAGATCGTCCTCGCCGGCGAACAGAAAGGCGAGCGCGAAAGCACCGCGCAGCCGCGGCAGCGCCGCTTTCACCGCTTCGGCCGGCGAAGCGCCGTGCTTCATTTCTTCCGTGACAAGATGCGCGACGACTTCGGTATCGGTCTCGGTTGAAAATTTCGCGCCCCTGCCCTCGAGCTCCCGGCGCAATTCGGCAAAGTTCTCGATGATGCCGTTATGCACGACGGCGAGCTTTTCGGTCGCATGCGGATGAGCATTGTTTTCGGTCGGCCGGCCGTGCGTCGCCCAGCGGGTATGGCCGATGCCGATCGTGCCGGACAACGGCTCGAGCTCAAGCCGCTTTTCCAGATTCTTGAGCTTGCCCTCGGCGCGTCGCCGCGTCAGCCTGCCTTGCTCGAGCGTGGCCACGCCCGCGGAATCATAGCCGCGATATTCGAGCCGCTTGAGCGCGTCGACGAGCTGAGGAGCCGCGGGCTCCGGGCCGATAATGCCGATAATGCCGCACATTCTTCAGAAGAACCCCTGGTCAGCAATCGGTCGGCGTCATCAGTAACGAGAACTCGTTATTTTACTGACACCGTACAGCCGATTGACGAGTCCTGGTTAAAGCGCAGCGTTAACAAAGGCAAAAATCAAATTAGCTTTCGCTTCCTGACAACAGCAAATAGAGGGCAATGGCGCATTATCAAGCCTTCTTCTTGCTGAGCCGCTTCAATCCGCGCAAGCGCGACGCCCAGCCTTCCTTAACGACTTGCCGGCCGCGGCCGAGCGCCAAAGCGTCCGCCGGCACGTTCTCCGTGATCACCGAGCCCGAGCCGATATAGGCGCCATCGCCGATCTCGACCGGCGCCACCAACGCCGAATTCGAGCCGATAAAGGCGTCCTTGCCGATGCGCGTCTGGTGCTTGTCGGTGCCGTCGTAATTGCAGGTGATGGTGCCGGCGCCGACATTGGTATTGGCGCCGACAAAGGCGTCGCCGATATAGGTCAGGTGATTGGCCTTGGCGCCGGCTTCGATCACAGCGGCTTTGATCTCGACGAAATTGCCGATATGCGCGCCCTCCCCCAGCTCCGCGCCGGGACGCAGCCGCGCGAACGGACCGACAATCGCGCCCTTGCCGACATGCGCACCGGCGAGATGCGAGAACGAGCGGATCACGGCACCATCGTCGACGGTCACCTTCTCGCCGAACACCACATAGGGCTCGACCACGACATCTTTGCCGAATTTGGTATCGGCCGAGAGAAACACGGTGTCCGGCGCGACCAGTGTGACGCCGGCATTGAGGGCCGCATCGCGCAGCCGCTTTTGCGCAACCGCTTCGGCTTCGGCGAGCTGCGCCTTGGTGTTGATACCGCGCACATCGTCCTCCTCGACTTCGACCGTCACCGCGCGGAGCTTCATGCTGCGCGCGATCTCGACGGCGTCCGTTAGATAGAATTCGTGTTTGCTGTTGGCGTCGCCGATCTTTTGCAGGATCGCGAGCGCGCTGTTGCCGGCGAAGGCCATAATGCCGCCGTTGCAAAGCTTGATCTTGCGCTCGGCCTCGCTCGCATCGGCCTCCTCGCGAATGGCGGTCAGTTCGTCGCCCGCCATCATGAGCCGGCCGTAACCGGCCGGATCTGCCGGACGAAAGCCGAGCACCACAAGAGCCGCACCTTGCGCCAGCGGCGCACGCAGCCGCGACAAGGTCTCCGGCCGGATCAGCGGCGTGTCGCCATAGACAATAAGAATGTCGTCGACGGGCTGTTCGAGCGCCGGCTTGGCCGCGAGCACGGCATGTGCGGTGCCGCGCCGTTCATGCTGGGTGAAGATTGCGGCATCCGGAATGATGCGTTTGGCTTCGGCCGCGACCTTGTCCTGGCCCGGGCCGACAACAACCGCGGATGATGTCACGCCGGCTTTGGCGACCGCGGCAAGGACATGCGCCAGCAGCGACTGGCCCGCGACCTCGTGCAGCACTTTGGGCTTCGCCGAGCGCATACGGGTGCCCTCGCCGGCGGCGAGCACGATCGCAAGGCAGCTTCGAGCGGTCATCCTGGAACCTCCGTGGTCCTCTTATCCGAGCCACGCGCGCGCCGAAAGTCGCGCATTGAACGATGGCAAACGCCGCAAAAATGCGGCGAAAACGCTAAGACCTTGATCCCATTCGATTGAATCGGATCAACGTCAAGATTCTTCTTTGGAGCATGATCTTTTCCGAAAGCCGGTGCCCACTCTCGGATCAAGTCCAAGGGCATGCTTTTCGGGATCATGCTCCATCAGCGGTTCCGCATGCGCGAATCTGCTAGGTTTTTACGACTGATTCGCCTGGAAGCGGGCTCTCGTCGGTGAGCACTAAGGCCGGAATGCTGGATCTCGCACAAGCTGTGAGAGAACAGATCGTCAATGAGACACCGCCGCGGAAGACCGCGGCGGCGCCCAACACATTTACGTTCCTGCGTAAGCTCCGCAGCTATTCGCTCTGGTCCATGGGTACGGCCGCCGCCGTCGCGCTCGCGATCCTGGCGGGGCGCAGCGAAGTCGGCGCCGAGCGTTTCGCCGCCATATTCCATCCGAGCCGTCCGCAGCCAAGCGCCGCCAAATTCGACGCGGAAAACGCGGCGCGGCAGCTCTCCGAAGCTGTGCGCGTACTGGCGTCGAATGACGCCCAGACGCGCGCCCGGGTTGTCGCGATCGAGCACGATCTGGACGACGTGACAGGTTCGATCCGGCAAGTCGCTGCGGCGAGCGAGGCCAAGCGCGCCGATGACGGCCCGACCGTCTCGGCGATTGCTTCGCTGACCGCCTCCTCGGCTGCTCCGATCAATCCACCGCCGCCGCCACCGTCCTTTTCGCAGAGCGAACCGGCCACGCCGTCGGCGCCGCCGCCGACCCAATATGGCGTCGATATCGGCAGCGGATTGTCGCTGCAGGCTTTGCGCGCGCGCTGGCAGACCCTGCGCACGACACACGCGGCGCTTCTTGAAGGCATGCAGCCGATCGTCACGGTGCGGGAAACGGTGCACGGCAAGATCGAATTGCGCCTCGTGGTCGGTCCCCTCCCGCAGCCCGGCGCCGCGTCGCAATTGTGTCAGGCGCTGACCATGTTCGGCATGTTCTGCCAGACCACCGTCTATGATGGCCAGCATCTGGCACAGAAGTGACAAACAGGCTTGTCTTGTGCTTATGAATCTCGGGTTCGCCCCCGGAACGACATGATGCGCCGCTCCCTGTTTCTCCCGACCGCACGCCAAACGAACTGGCTTCTGATCGTCGCCTTCCTTGCCGTCGGCCAGGCGCTCTACATCCGCTACATGGCGATCGAGAATCTGAACACGGAATTGGCGTGTCAGGCCGGCTTGCAAACCTGGCTGTGCACGGCATTCCGGATTTCGATTGTCTTCTTCAATCACGAGGTC
Source organism: Xanthobacteraceae bacterium (assembly GCA_036264635.1). GTDB lineage: Bacteria > Pseudomonadota > Alphaproteobacteria > Rhizobiales > Xanthobacteraceae > BOG-931. The sequence continues at coordinate 154,266 of DATAQN010000200.1, forward strand.
TTTGGCTGGGTGGCGCTCGTCGCGGCGCTCATCAATCTATGGCGGCCGTCGATCCTCATGACGTCTTTTGCGCTGGTCGCGGCGGGCTTCGGCATTGTCTTGCATAATGCCGATCTATCCGCCCTTGCCGCCGGCGTGCTGATCCTCAGCCTGGCGCGGCCCGCGTCCGCGTCAGCGTGATGGCAAGGCCGATCAGGCCAGCGCAGAGCCAAAGCGCCTGCCAATTGGCGAAAGTCTCGTTGATCGCAATGTAGACGGCGCAGACCGCAAGCACTGCGGCCGCAAGTGTCTCCGCAGCCGGACGAAAGCCCGCCGGCCGCGGCGCCGAAACCAGCAGCGCCAGATAGGCCAATGCGGCGCCGCTCTGCGGCGCAAAGGGAATGTCGCGATAGCGCGGATCGAACACCAGCCCGAGCGCGGTTTCCACGGAAAGCAAAGTCAGCGCGATAAAGACGACGCCAAGCGCGATATCGAGCGCGTCGCCCCAGTGCTCGGGCCCGCCAAGCAGCGCGGCAAAGGCGAGGCGCGGACGACCCTTGGCGCAGGCGGCCGCGCAAAGGATCGGAGCCAGTGCCGCAACAGCCGCGAAGGCAAGCATCCGCACCCAACCCCCAATGCCAATACTGTCGACCGGAACAGTCTCCAGCGTCCAGCCGAACAGAACCGCAGGCAGGAATGTCATCACGGCGATCCTCGGCCACAGATGCGAGGCCACGCTCTTGCCGCGCCCAAAGATCCACGCGCCGGCAAAGGCAAGAACAGCGACCAGGATCCCGGCTGCGGCCTGTTCGCGCCAATAAGGATGATCGGAAACCGATCCGCCAAAACTGAATTTCGGAGCCTGTGTCGCACGGTCGAAAATCCCCCAATAGCGGCCGGTCGAGCCTTCCAGCGCGCGCTTCCAGGGTTGATCGAAAGCCTCAATGACATTGACGCGGAAATTCTCGCGCTGGGCGAGCGCGAGCGTTTCCGTAATCACCCGCGCCTGGTTCGACGGTGACGGTCGGGCTCCTTCGCGCATCCGGCCGGCGCTCGGCCAGCCGATTTCGCCGATGAGGACTTCTTTATTCGGCATCGCGGCGGCAACTTTCTTGCGGATGTCGTCGACATGCGCAGCGGCAGCCAACGCCGGCAGCGGGACATCCTCCCAGTACGGCAGAATGTGAATGGTGGCGAAGTCGACGTCGTTCTGCAGGTCCTTGTAACGCAGCCAGAACTCCCAGACGTCGGCATAGGTGACCGGCATCGAGACCTGCGACTTAACTTCGCGGATGATGGCACCGAGATCGGTCGCGGACATTTCGCCGCGCAACAAGACTTCATTGCCGACCACGACGGCGCGAATGACGTCGGGATATTTCTTGGCCAGATCGATCGCGGTCGCGATCTGCTGCCGGTTGAATGGGGCATTGTTGGCGAGCCATAACCCCATCAGCATTTTCAGGCCGTGACGCTGCGCGATGGCGGGTATCTGCGCCAGCCCGTTTGCATTGGAATAGGTGCGGATGCAGTCGGTGTAACGGGAGAGAAGGGCAAGGTCTTGGTCGATCTGCTCGGCGCTCACCATGGTTCCTGGAACCAGCGGATCCTGACCGTCGCGGAACGGCGCGTAGGAAATGCAATAAAGCTTGCCATTGGCGGCAAGGGGTGACGGCGGCAATTTGACCGGAGCGCCGAGCCACATCCAGGCCAAAGCAACCGCAAGCGCGGTCAGCGCAAAATGCGCAAGCGCCGAGGTCGTCGAATTGGGGTCAAAAGTACCAGCCACGGCACGGGATTAGCCTTGCCGCCAACCTGTGCCAAGCGCGTCATGCTATGCGCTGGACAAAACACCGCGGTTGGGGTGTTGTCGGGCTTGGCTATTCCACAAAGGAACAGGCGAGCCCCGCCTGACAGTCCCAAAAAAGCCGATTCAGAGGTGCCAGAACCCCGGCAGCCTGATCTCGGCCCCAGAATCTCGTTGAGGGAAAGCGTCCGTCCATCTCGATTCCGTCGGCTGATGATCAGCCCAACAGAAGCTAGCAGACCAAGGGAACCATGCCCGTTCGTATTCTTCGCATTGCCGGCCGCTTGCCGACCTCCCTCCTTGCGGTATCTCTCGTTCTGCCAGCTGTGCCTGCTCTGGCGCAGCAGAACGCCGACAAGCCGCCGGCAGCGGACCAGCAGCAGTCGGCGGCCAATAAGGAGGCGGCCAAAGTCCAGAGGTTTCTTAATGCCCAGCGCACCCTGAACGGCGCAGCTGGCAATCCGGAGTGCTTTGACCTCGGCACCAAAGCGCTTTTCCGGCTATCGCAGGACGATATCGACACCGCCTTCCGCCACCTCGATCTCTATGACCGCTTCGGTTGCCCGAGCGCTCATATTCAGGCCGCTTATCGTTGTCTCCTGCTGCACCCGGCCACGGAAGATCGGAAACCAGACGATTCAAAAGCTACCGTGCTCGACGGAACGGTCGACGCCTGCTGGATCAACCCGGCTTTGCCGGTGGCGGCGACGGCAACGCCGACGGCGCCCGAGCAACCCGCCGCATCCCCGGCTGCCCAAAATCCAACCCCAGCGCCGGCGGCTACTCCAAATCCAGCCGCAGCCCCTCCGGCTGCAGCAGCCCCGAACGTGGCGCGCTAGATTCTCTGATTTCGCGCATGTCCGCATCGGAAAGCCGGCCCGACTTTTCCGGGACATGTTTCGGGGACATGCGCGCTAAGCAAGACGTGCGCGCTAAGCGATTTGTTTGCTATATCGCGACGCACAATGGCGGCGGCACCATTGGTCGCAAGCTGTTGTCTTGAAATTGCCATTCCCTCGAATTAATTTCGCTTTGCCGCTCGCAAGGTTGCCTCGTTCCTTACGACCACTTTCGAACCTTGGGGACAGGTTCGGGCCTGTGTCGTCTCGCCCCCACGTGGTTAAAAGAAGATGCGCACCGTCGCTGCCGTGCTCGCGCTTGTTGCGTGCGTGCAAGCCGGCATTTGGGCTCTGGTGAGGCCGCAGGCGACTGCTCCGGACTTCACAGGGCGGCTGGCCAGTGTTTCCTACACCCCATTCGCACACTCCGACGATCCTAATTCCGGCCCCCGGCCGACGGCCGAGGAGATCAGGGCCGACCTGAAGGCAATTGCGCCCTATACCCGGGCCATCCGCACCTATACCGCGACCAATGGCGCCGAATTGGTCCCCCCGATCGCGGCTGAGTTCGGGCTGAAAGTCACGGTGGGTGCCTGGATCGGGAAGGAAAAAGACGAGAACGATACGGCGGCCAGGGAGCGTAATGAGCAAGAGGTCGATAAGGCCGTCGATCTCGCTCGTCGCTACAACAACGTCAACGCGATCATCGTCGGTAACGAGACCCAGTTGCGTGGGGACGTGACCGTCAAGCGTCTTGTCGAGCTCATCCAACGAGCGAAGAAAAAGAGCCTCGTCCCAGTAACCACAGCAGAAATCTGGAATGATTGGCTGCGGCTGAAGGATACGGATTTGAACGGGGCGGTCGACTTCGTCGCCGCGCATATCCTGCCCTACTGGGGCGGCACCGGTGCCTCGGCGGCGGTCGACCAGACAATCAATCAGTATAGCCAGTTGCGCCAGGCCTTTCACGGCAAGCGCGTCGTGATCGCGGAATTCGGCTGGCCGAGCGCCGGCTACAACTACCAGGGCGCCGATCCCGGACGCATTCCGGAGGCGATGATCATTCGCGATTTCGCGAATTGGGCTAAAGCCTATGACATCGACTACAACGTCATCGAAGGCATCGATCAGCCCTGGAAGACATCCGAAGGCGGCGTCGGCCCCTATTGGGGACTTCTCGACGCATCCCGGCATCCGAAATTTGCCTGGAGCGGTCCGATCACGGATCAAGCCTATTTCGAGCAGGCAAGCTTCGCCGTCCTGCTCGGGCTGCTGTTGTCGCTGCCGATCCTGGCCATTGCCGGCGTAACGGTGATCCAGGCGGCGATGCTGGCCGTCTGTGCCAACCTCTTGGGCGCCTGGCTGACGGCCATCGTTGCCTTCTGGAACGGCCACTATTTCGTCTGGGGCTCGGCTTTTGCGCTCGGCCTCGGCGTTGTCCTGCTCGTGCCGCTGGTTGCGATCGCGCTATCGCGGCTCGATGAGATCGCGGCCATCGCCTTTGGCCGGCCGCCGCGCCGGCTCACCAATGCGCCGTCGATCGTCCCGCATGGCGCGGCGCCGCAGGTGGAAGGTTTTGCGCCAAAGGTTTCGCTGCACGTTCCGGCCTGCTGCGAGTCGCCGGACATGCTGAAACTCACGCTCGATTCCGTGGCGCGGCTTGATTATCCGAACCTCGAATGCGTGGTGGTCATCAACAACACGCCGGACCCTGCGCTGTGGCAGCCAGTTGAAGAACATTGCCGTACGCTCGGCGAGCGCTTCAAATTCGTGCGTATCGACAAGCTCGTCGGCTACAAGGCCGGCGCGCTGCGGCTTGCTCTCGCGCACACCGCGCCTGATGCCGAAATCATCGCCTGCATCGATGCCGATTACGTTCTCGATCTGGCTTGGCTGAAGGATCTCGTGCCGCTGTTCGCCGATGCCCGCGTCGGCTTCGTGCAATCGCCGCAGGATCACCGCGACGGCGACGCCTCGGTCATGCACTATGCAATGAATGCCGAATATGCCGGCTTCTTCGACATCGGCATGGTGCAGCGGAATGAGGTCAACGCCATCATCATGCACGGCACGATGTGCCTCCTCCGCCGCGCCGCGCTCGACAGCGCCGGCGGCTGGTCGAGCGACACCATCGTCGAAGACAGCGATCTCGGCATGAGCATGCTCGAGCACGGCTGGGTGGCGCATTACACCAACCATCGCTACGGTCGCGGCCTGCTGCCCGATACTTTCGACGCCTATAAGCGCCAGCGCCACCGTTGGGCCTATGGCGGCTTCCAGCTGCTGCGCAAGCATTGGCAGCAGTTGCTGCCGCGAGCCGACGGCTTCACCCGCGAACAGAAGCGTGAATACGGCATCGGCTGGCTCAATTGGATGGGCGGCGACTCGATCGGCGTCGTGGTTGCGATCCTCAACATCCTCTGGGTGCCGTTCGTCGCCTATTCCAGCAGCGGGGTGGCTGTGACCATCGCTCGCGTGTGTCGCGAATGGGGACTCCAGCTTGCCCAAGACACCGGCATGTTCGGCCAGCTGGCGACGTCGCTTGCGTATTTTTGCGACTGGCTCGCCCAATTCGCCGAGACGCTGGCACGCTTTGGCGCCGTGCCGGATCGTGTTTTGACGCTGCCGATCATTGCCGCCTTCGCGGTGTCGGTCGCCCACTTTGTCTCGCTTTATCGGCTGCGCGTGCGCGCATCGTTGGGCGAGATGGCCGGTGCGGTTGTCGCGGCGATGTCGTTGCAATGGACTGTGGCGCGCGCTGTCGGGGTTGGCATCATCACGACGCATGCGCCGTTCCTACGCACTGCCAAGGGCGGCATGGCGCGCAAGGGCCCCGACTTCTCGGCGTTCTGGGAAGCGGTGATTTCGGGTCTCCTGATCGTCGGCGCGATCATGCTCGTGGCGACGAATTACAAGCAGGTGCGTGAGATCAATATCTACGCGCTCGTGCTTGCGGTGCAGAGCCTACCCTTCCTCGCCGCCGTCGTGCTTGCCGGCATTGAAGGCTCTCGCCTCAACAGCTTCGTGTTCTGGCGCGCTGTCGAAGCCAAGGTCGCCAGTGTGGCCGCTGTGCTGCTGCCACAGTCACGGAAGGTCATGACCCAAGTCACGCAGGTCATCGAGCCCGTCATCGAGCCGGCGAAGTCCTCGGACAAAGTCGAAGCAGCCCAGTGACTCGGCTAGCAGCTGGTCCCCGCGCAAGCGGGGACCAAGATGTTTCCGGACGGTTCAGCCGGAGTCCCGCTTTGGCGGAATGCTCAGCCAGCTAACGCGCTCTCCGTCAGCCGCACCCAGTAGGACGTGCCGAACGGAATCACGTCGTCGTTGAAATTATAGGCGGGGTGATGAAGGCTCGCGCCGTCGCCATTGCCGACAAAGATGAAAGCCCCCGGCCGCTCTTCCAGCATATAGGCGAAGTCCTCGGCGCCCATCACCGGTGTGTAGTCGATGTCCACCTTGGCGTCGCCGGCGATCTCGCGCGCCACGCCGGCCGCAAAGGACGTCTCGCGGGCGTGGTTCATCAGCACCGGATAGCCGCGATGATAGGTGACCCTGGCGCTGGCGCCGTAAAGCCGAGCCGTACCTTCGGCCACCTCCCCGATCCGCTTCTGCAACAGATCGCGCACCTGCGGCGTCAGGCTGCGCGCAGTGCCGCGCAGCCGCGCGTGCTGCGGAATGACATTGTCGGCATGGCCGGCCTGGAACACGCAGATCGACACCACGCCGGATTCCAGCGGATCGACATTGCGCGATACGATCGATTGCAGCGCATTGATGATCTGCGCGCCCACCAGCACCGTGTCGATCGTCAGATGCGGCCGCGCCGCATGCCCGCCTTTGCCCTCGATGGCAATCTCGATGTGATCGGCCGACGCCATCATTGCGCCCGGGCGGATGCCGAATTCCCCGAGCGGCAGGCCCGGATAATTGTGCATGCCATAGACCTCGTCGATGCCGAAGCGGGTCATCAGGCCGTCTTTGACCATGGCCAGGCCGCCACCGCCGCCCTCTTCCGCCGGCTGAAAAATCACCACCGCGGTGCCGGCGAAATTGCGCGTCTCGGCAAGATATTTCGCGGCGCCGAGCAGCATCGCGCTATGCCCGTCATGGCCGCAGGCATGCATCTTGCCCCGCACCGTTGAGGCATAGGGCAGGCCGGTTTCCTCCTCGAGCGGCAGCGCGTCCATGTCGGCGCGCAAGCCGATCACCTTTTTGCTGCCGGCCTTGCGGCCGCGGATAACGCCGACGACGCCGGTGCGGCCAATGCCGGGGACCACATCGTCACAGCCGAAGCTCCGCAGCAGATCGGCGACCGCGCCCGCGGTCCGGTGCACGTCGAACTGCAGCTCCGGATGGGCGTGAAAATCCCGCCGCCAGCCAATAATGTCGTTGTGAAGGTCGGCAACACGATTGACGATCGGCATGGGACGGCATCCTCACGTCGCGGGCCCAGATGATGGCGCGCTAATCTAACAAATGCGGGACGCGCTTGTACCGGCGCTTTGCCCCGAAAACGGCAACCGACGCACAAAGCTCCAACGGCCCCCTCACCGCCGGCCGCTCTGCCCACAGCCGCTTGCATTGTGCTCTTCCCGTCGGGCCTCGGCTCCTATATACGCACCGTTCCAGCGCCAATGCGAGCGATCACCATTCCTGCGGAAGGCTGGAAAACGCTGCCGGATTCAAGGTATTGGTCCGCCGTGCATGACCGGGAAGCGGGCGGGGCCTGGACTTGATCCGGGCGCCTCAGTCGGTTCCCAAAAGGGATCATGCCTGAAATTGCTGATGCGGCAATTGTCGCCGCCTTGGCGAGCCCGTAGCTCAGTCGGTAGAGCACGTGACTTTTAATCACGGGGTCGTGGGTTCGAGCCCCACCGGGCTCACCAGCAAAAACAAAGGCTTAGTAGATAATCTTACGAAATCAGAAAGGCCGTGTGTGGGCACTGTGTTGGCAAATCGATTGCCGCAGCACCCGCTTGCGATGCTCTCCGCGCATCTCTTCAGTGATACTCTACCGACAGGATAATTGAATGGACGAAAAGCTGCCGGCCCCGTGCGAGCATTGTCGCGCCTCAGGGCTTCGTCACGGGAGCGTATGCAATGAGTGCCAAGGGAAAGGCTATCGCTTGTTCGTCAACGGCAGCCAGACGCCGGAGCGGCCAAAGCAACCTCGGCGCGAATGGCGAGGACCGCGCTCACCCCAGCGTCAACGGTGACGGGGGCTATTCGCCGAGCACTCGCCGCCGATGCTCCTCGCACATCTCATCGGCAATGCTTCGCGGCGACAGCTTTAGGACTGCCGTGATTATGAGTTAGGACACCATCTCGCGAATGATCTGGATTGTAAAACCGCGATACCGTTTTCGAAGTGCCATTCTCACCGCGATGAAACCGGCTCCTAACAACGATAGCAGCGCCACTACCCAGACTAAAACAAAGTGACTCCTGTCGCCTAAGCGTTCTCTGCCCGAACCGCTGAAATACTTTGCGATGGCCGCGCTCGCGATCGGCATCGCAATATTTTTGTTGCGACTGACGCGCTAGAAGGAGGCCGCCAACTGGCCCCTGTCAGGACGTCAAGCATCAGGCGACTTTTCTCGCCTCTGCTGGGAACAGCAGACCGAAGATTATCGGATCATAATGCACGAGCATCGTATGCACGAAAACCGAAACCGGGACCTTAAGAGCGGTCGCCCATGCCTCGTAAAGTTCTGGCGGAATTCGCGCAACGCCGTTCTCTACTTGTGAGATGAAAGTGTAGTACGGCAGATCAAGTGCTTTCGCGAGTTCCCGCTGCGAAAGCCCAACCTTTTCGCGCGCCGCCTTAAGCCAACTTCCACCGCGTTTACGTAGATCTCTTATTTCAGCCGTCCGCCTTTTGCTTCCGTACACTGCATCCCCGCAACACGCCCACGCGCAGTCCCCTCGGAGGTACCATCGTACGCGGGTGTGTCAAAAAATTGGCGGGGCAAGCGCCCGCCCGCCCCGTAATTTCGTATCGAGCTGCGGATGGTGCTGATGCTGGAGAGCGTTGAGGTTGTGAAGTAGCCCTATTGCACTCCCGCCTCGGTTGTTCGATGATCGGGGTAAGGCACTGGGGGGTGTAATGCGTAAAAAGATAATCTGGACGATGGCCGCTGGCCTCGTCGTATCGGCGTGCGCGGGCCGCGATCCGGCACCTATTGCAAGCGTACAGCCGCGGGATGTGTACGCTGACTGCACTATGATCCGAGCAGAAATCGAAGCTAATAACGCTAAGGTCACGGATTTATCCAACGAGCAGGGTTGAAGGTTGCACAAAACGTCGCTACCGGCGTCGTTGGTCTGGTTATTTGGCCCGTTTGGTTCGGTATGGATTGGAAGGGCGCTGCCGCCAAGGACGCCGCCGCGTTGCAGGCGCGTCAGCAATACCTCACGACGCTTGCAGAGCAGCGATGCGCTCCCGGGTACAAACCGCCGCCGGCGCCATCGCCCTATCCCTATGTTTCGTCGCAACCGCCCTTCTCCGCTTATGCGCCTCCTCCAGCGGCACCGCCGGCGCCATCAGCACCGCCTGGGCAGTGACGGAAGATCGCGTCGCGGGACGAGCGCGGGGCAAGTGCCTGCCGCCCACGCGGCGCTGCAGATGGTGCTAAGCAGCGCGCGTTTAACGGGTTAGGCTGTAGCTATCTCCGGGCATGTCGACCTTGGGCTGATCGACGGTCGATTGGCCTTTTATTTTGCCCTGCATGGTCTTCAATTTATGATGCCCGTTGGCCGCCTTGTGGTTTCTAGCTTGCGCGGCAATCGGCAACGCGATGACGGCAGCGATGATGATAGCTAGCTTTAGGCGCATGAACGATGCTCCATACGTTTGAGCACCCCCCTCTGCTGATTTAAGCACATCGGCACGCTGAAATCTTTGGGGGGCGGGCTGCCACGCGCGACAAGCACCGCCCGCCCACGGAAATATCAAATCAAAGAGGCCGCCAACTGAGGCGGCCTATTTGGAATCTGGCGGCTTGCAATAGAGGAGAAGCACCATCAATGCTTGGCGCTTGCGCTGACGATCCTCTCGATTTCAGTGGAGAGCCGCTCGTATGCTTCCTTCTTCTCGGCGTGATAGGCGACGCTGTGTTGCCTGAAGGTGCAGCCGCGCGACGGCTTTATGGTGAGGTTCCCGGTGGATAAGGCGTAATCACCTATTGGCCTAGCACTCCTCCGCCGGTGCTTCTCGCGATAGCCTGGACCTGGCTTGGCGACTCTCCACTTCGCGCTGACATGGGGGAATGCCGGCATGTCCTTCCGCTTCGGCCAATTTTACGAATGCACCGAAGACGGCCGCAACAGGCAGGTGATGGTGCTAACGACCCGCAACGACGGCGAGGAAGCCTTGCTGCGCTATATCGATACGCGCGTCGAGGAATGGACGAAATGGTCCGAATTCGACCAGGAAAAATGGCGTCGGCCGACAAGCGAGAAATAAACTGGCGGCACCTGTCGCCGGCCTAGCCTTAACACGTGGCTTACGGTTTAGCGGCATTGTCTGACCTTCGCATGCGGGAGGAAGGACCATGCACGCCTTCGTCGCGACGCTTGGCGCGCTCACAATTGCAGCGGGCGGGCTCATCTGGGTGCTGCCGGAATTGCGGAAGCTCAGACAGCTGTGGCTTGAGGGCTGACCTGCGCCCTCATCGTGGGTTTTTCAGAGATTAGCTTTGAGGCAACTTGACTTGGATCCTAAGGGCGGTGACCCGATCTCGCAAAATTGGACTTGACCCGACGTCTGATCGATTTGCCAAAGGGCCTGTCCCGGCGTTGTTGTGATCCCCGGGTTGAGCCCCGGCGCGAGCACTGCCGGTGCCACGTTAGCCCCGCTCAAAAGAGTGCCCACGAAGCCTGTATATTGCGGGCAGCTGAGTGAGAATTCCTTCCTCGAGGAATCGAGGCTTACAGTACACCAATAGATTTTGCTGTCGGCGAAGCTCAAAACTATGGCTGAGTAACTCGTGGTGCCCACGGTTGGAGAAATCGTTGGCAGAGGCAAGAGTTGATAATATTTGTCTTGAGCGGATGCGACGCCTGACCAAAGAATTCCAGAAGTAAAGATCAACGCTGCGAGCATGCGCATGGATGTTGCCTTCTTCAGAGCGAAGTCCCCGCGGTCCAGCGTTTCACGATAGAAATTTGTCGTCAATAAACTGGCGCGCGGCAAGCGGATGTAGCAAAAGGCGACCCTCCGCACCCACCACGCGCCGCCGATGCTCCGCGCGCATCTCGTCGGCGACGCCTGTCAGCGCTCACCCATCGAGTCGGCAGTTTTGTCGATTGCCTGGGCGAGTTTGTTCCAGGCTTCAGCCAGTCGGAGCCAGACCGCTTTATTTTCCTGCTGCAAGCAATGGGCGGCCATCCGACTAGCTTCATCGGCCTCCTTGCGAAATTCGTCCGCTCTAGTCACATCTGGTTTCCGTGAAAGGCTTTTCTAATATGCCACGAGGCCGCAAAGGCGAAAAGCGGCCCCCGACGTGATCGGAATGCGAGCCGCCCGCCGACGCCTTCCTTTCCGCCATTCTAGGTAGGAAACGGCAAAAACCCGACGCTGTTGCCGCCCCAGGTCGGATGCTGGATCGTTGCGCCTTTGCTGCCGCACGCGGTGCAGCGGGCGCGCTGGCGCAGCACGTCGCCCGGCGCGTCGGCGTGGGCCGAGTATTCGCGCGCGCGGCGGTGGCGGAACGGCCGAGAACCCATCGCACCAGCGCGTGCCGGCGCCCTTAATCTTCCGCTAACCGGCCGCTGGCATGACCCTGGGGTTGTGGGGTATCGCGTATACCGAGCTGGGGATTCATGCGCAGCAACTTTCGCTGTCCGCCAACTTGCCCGCGCTGCGGGTTCCTGATGCGAACGAGCCGATCCGCCTCGTCATCACAGTCCTTCGAGTGTGCCATGTGCGACGATGCCGACATCGAGCGGCTGCCGCTTCGGGCGGTCGCACCTTCTGCGCGCTTATTCTCGTTGCGTTCATACGGTATTCCCTCCGCCGCTAAAAACTCGATGCAGTAGCTCGCAAAAGCTTTAGCGGTGGGGTCCGGTAGCGGATGAAGCTCCCGCCGGAAAACTTGATGCCCGCGCCGAGGGGCGGATTTGGCTACGGCTGGAGTCGCCGTACTAGTTGCGATACGGCCGTATCGCACGGTCAAGCCCTGCGTCTTTTGGACCGATGGGCTCCAAGCCGAATTTGCGCGACCATTCTACCGAGCCCGGCAACCGAGGACCTTCCCCCTACATCGTCCTTAGAGCCGGTGGCTGGGCTCAACTCGCCCCTGTGCCGGAATTAGTCGGGAGCTTCATTGTCGTTCGCTGACGAGCCCCGTTCCATTAGGTCGAAGTCTCGCGCCATCCGCCGCCAACTCTTGGCGAGCTCCAAATAAGCCTCGCGCGCTTGCGGGTCGTGCAAAAGCTCGGCTTGCTGCTCACAGACCCGCGCATTCGCCTCATAGGCTTCGGCTCTCGACGCCATATCAAACTCCCGGCGCCAACCCACTCTGATAATGTCGCCCGCTACGGAACGTTCGCTTATTGACTGGATTAACCACTCAGACGGACGGCGCCGCTCAGCCTTTGGCCCCCCAGCCCCTCACCCACAAACGCTGGCGGCGCCGTCTGCTTGTTCTTTCTATCGCCCAGCACGCGCCGCCGGTGCACTTCGCGCATCGCGTTGGTGGTACCCCGCGACCTTGCGCACGATAATGGTCGTCTGCAAACTGCCGCGCCATGACGCGCGACGAGCGCCCACGCCGTTCGCCCCACCTATCCTGTTGCGAAGTTTGCCGAGCAAGTACGCCGTGTGGTGGTGTGCGGCGCGTCCGACAATGTTATTCTCACATCATCGGGCGACGTCAGGGCGAGCATGAGCAATGCCGGACATAGCTCTAATTGCACTTCCTTGGCCAGTGAATCATTACAAATTCCTCTTCGCCTCCGATGAGGGAAAAATCAACGCGGAAGTGTCAATAGAACGAGCCAAGGGCGGCCGAGATGATCGGTCGGAGAACGAAAAAAGGAGGGCAGCGCTTGCCAAGTTGAAGGTGCTTGTAAAGTCGCTCGACGCGACCCTCGCTGAAATGGAAGTGTTTTGATGGACGAAATGCCTTTAAAAAATAATAGGAGTCGACAATGGCAACTCAGCTGAAGCCCGTTGAAGAAATGAGCACAACGATGGAAAAGGCGACCGAAAAGGTGATGGAGCAAAGTCAGAACGCGATGCAAAATTATTTCGAGTGGCTGCAGAAGACCATGTCAGGGTCGCAATGGGCAGACAACGAGCTGACGAAAAAGCTCATAAGCAATTGGGAGCAAAACATCGCAACTACCCAACTTTACGTACAGCAAATAAGCCAGGCGCGGGATATCCAGGACGTCATGAAGATTCAGACCGACTTTGTCCAAGCAAAAATGGCTACATTCGCTGAGCTTGGCGAAATATATGTGAGTGCACTGAGAGGTGCGGCGGGAGCTCGTATGTACGGCGTGCTTGGATAATTGGCGGCCTCGTCACGGCGCGCCCGTCGCTTCCATTTCTCGCTTTATGCGCCGTGCCGTTGCCCAACACCGCATTGTTTGGCGACGGCCGACATGCCCTTCTTGGCCGGCAAGTGACTCTGGATTCGTTTTTCAATGGCGGGCTGACTTTCGGCCTCCCAAGCTGTTTGCCCTGTCCCACGGCCCGCTTGAGTCCCGTATGATGACGGGGAGTAAGAGATGATACTCAATCCGGATCACGTTACTATCGCGGTCGCCGACGCCGGCCCGGCGATCGAGTTCTTCGCGCTCCTTGGCTTCAGAAAGGGGCACGTCGCGACGATCGATGGTGGCCTTCCCGCCCGGTACATGGGCATGCCGGGCATGAAAGCGCAGCACATCACCCTCGCACTCGAGGGAGCGGATCCTCATTTCGAGATCCAGTTGCTCGAGTTCGACCCGACCCCAGGGACCGATCCGGGTGTGCACCCGACGAATCTGCGACAACGGGGCTTCAACCACCTCGCGTTCCGCGTCGACGACATCGAGGCGGCCACCGCGCACCTCGTGGCCAACGGCGTAGCCATGCTGAGCGACGAGATGGACTACATCAGCCGAAAGCTGCGGCTCTTCGAGGGTCCCGAGGGCATCACCCTCGAGTTGGTGCAATGGGGCGACCCAGACGCTTCTGGCTAGGGCTTCCGACGAGCGACCCGTCATCACTCGTTTGGCAGTTTCCGCGCGGTTGGCGACGGTCGCTAGCGGGGAAGCTTCATCGCTGCGTGCGCCAAAAAAAGCCCCGGCATTGCGGCACCGGGGCCAAGAGCATTCTCGGGAAAACCATTCCAACTGGAAGGCCGTAGCGAGCCTCCACAAGAAGCATACGCTGATCTGGATTAGTTGCTACTGAGACAAATCACGGTGCAATGAAAAGGCCGCCAAGGGCAGCGGCCTTTAATGCACATGGAGCACGACCATCCAGCACGTCAGTATGGTGCTGCCGCCGAATGCCAAAAACAGGAAGATCAGGTCACCATAGCGCGTCATAGCGCACCGGCTTCTACAGACTTCGTGCTGCTTGATTCCGAACGAAAATAGTCGCGTTTTTATTCTTTAAGAAACCAGATCGACACACTTCGGGCATCGCGATGCGTTTCACGCGCCTAATGCATACTCGACCAGGACAAAAAGTCCCGCTAAGGCGCAACCAACGCCAAAAGCCCTGAGAAACATGGCCCGCTCTCTCCGTCGGCGCGTTATAGTACAGTAAACCATATACCGACAAAGAGGAGCCGTACCAACAGCTTCCTGCCGTTCTCCACAGCGATCGAGGGCCCGGCGCATACTGGCGCTGCGGATGGCTTGCGGCCGGAATTGCCGAGGCTTCACCAGCTGTGCTCGACGACGCTTAGCCTAAGGTTGAAACTTTTCGCCGCTCTTGCTGGTATATATTCCGTGTAAACTTCGAATCTATCGGGGAGTGACGCTCTATGCCGCAGGGCTTCGTTGTCCTGGTCAGAAGCGCGCGCGGATACAAGGGATCTACATACGTGGTCGCGGTTGCCGAGCGCGCGACTGCGATCGCAATGGTCAAAAGACTTTATGATCCGGATGCCGATTTCTTTGCATCGCCGATATCTGCGCACGACATCGAGCTAATAGGCTTATCGTCAGGCGAAGTCATCGAGTGGCACTGACGGCAAAAACAACGGCGGGCAAAAACAACCGCGCGAGTCCACGGTAGCCGGATAGGGTGCGATGCTAGGTCACGCGCTCGTGCATTGAACTAGTCGCCGCCGTTCAGTAAAAGCAATACCATTGGACCGCGTCGAGCGAGTCCCCATCCCCCGACACACACCCGCTCGACGCAGAAGTCCAACAGTTGAATCCCCGTGACTCAACGCTCTGATGCTGACAGCGTCGGAGTGTTTTTTTGTGGCGGTCAACGGCTAAGGAGCAATTTCCACCGATCGCGGCATGTTCGCCACACCCATCAAATATGGTCGGGCGCCACTGCACGGGACTACAGGTTGGGTCAGGATCACTTACTCGCCCGACACGCGCCGGCCATGTTCAGCGCAATGATGGTTGCGAGGGCGGATGACTAGCCGCGCAATGGAAAGCGCAGCCGATCAAGCCAGCCGTCGACACTCCGATTGAATTTCAACGCGGCGGAGTTCGTCTCCTCTGCAATTTTCGTCCGATAGCGACCATTGAATACCAGGCTATCGAAGCCCCAGAGGATGCCAACACACACCGCAATAAAGACAATGCGGCGCATTTTCCCAGATTACCGGCGTGGAATTTACGAAGCGTTACCGTTGTCCGACAGCCGCTTGCCGTGCTCCTCGCGTATCTCGCCGGCGATGCCTACGATCTCTGTTCTGTGGGTAGCGAGCGCCGCCGCCGTGGACGGGAAATCCTCCGGACAGTCGTGTCAGCCAGCCGGTTGACGATGAGGCTCAATGGGCACTCTATCCGGGCCCTGCGTCGGTCGAAAACAGTCGCTCAAAAACAGAGAACCCCGCCGGTGGGACAGGGCGGGGTCCGACCGCGCGCTCCACGGGGTCGTTGAGTCACGCGGTGTACAGCAAATCTAGAACCATAATTGCGACATTCAACGAAATTTCCCGTAAACAGAACCGGATGCTTAAGGATTCCTCGCATGCGGCTCCCAATAGCCGCTGGAATCCACTAATGCCTCGCCCCAACTGATCCCGCCCTCTGCCCAGGCCCGGCCCGCTCAGCGTCCTGGATAACGGCAAGGAATTCCCGCGGCTGTCGACGCTTGCCGATGGACGCGACTTCTTGGCCCACGTGCCGAAGGAGCGACCGCAGTTGAGCGCGTAGCGGCACGTTGAGGCCGAGTTCAGCTAAGCCGCGGCCGACGCCGACCCCGAGCTGCTATCGATCGCGCTGCGGATGGTGCAGATGCTTGAGGGCCTCGAGTGACCGGGCCCCGATAGCTGCGCGTCTACAACACCCGGATTTATTCGCTGTCGAACACGAATGTCATGTCATGCATCTTCTGGTCCGGCGGGCTAGGATGATCGATGTGCATCTGCATCACGTTCATCGTGGAACTTGGGTCAGCATTTATGTCAGCTTCTGCCTTAACGGGCGGATAGAAATACTGCTTTACCGCCAAGCCGATAAGCAAGACGACAACGACAGCAATGACGTGATGCTTCCTCATGACGACCTCCGTCTGTCACACGCCAAATTCTACGCGCCGCAATGGCGCTCAGATCTATGGCGCACTGTCGACGACCGCACTCGCGACAGGAAAATCGCATCGGCCAAGAAAGAAGCCCCGGCCGTAGGGACCGGACTAAGGAGCAAGTTGGGAAAACATTTAGTCCCTTAGCATCCTAACTATTGCACGATAATTTCGACAAACTTCAGTAGCGCCGTACCAAAGGCGCGAGGCAAGCGCCTGCCCGCCCCGCGCGAGGGCAGGTCAGAGGCGCAGACGGTAAATAAAACTGCTACAGTGGAGCTCCGTGCATCCGAAGGAGGTCGTACCATGTCGCGTACGAAACAGGCTTCGAAGCGAAAGCGTCGGACTGCGACTATGTTGGGCGTAGCTGGATTGCTGTCAGCGGTAGGCGGCGCCTCGGCGACAATCATTGGTCCGACAGAGAGTATATCGACGGAAAGCACTGCACCGGCAATGATTCTTGGTGAGGAAGAAATTTCAGACGTGAGCCTCTCGACTTTCTACGTCTACGACAAAGAAAACACCGGAACACATGATCGCGGCGTGCAGCTTGCCAGAGGAGGGTGCGGCCATGGAGGCTGCAGAGGCTGCGCAGCCCGCGGCTGCGGCGGATGCCACGGATGCAGGGGCTGTGCGCGCGGCTGTGGCGGGTGTAGGGGCTGCGGCGGTTGCGGAGGCTGTGGAGGCTGCGGCTCAGGCTTCTGTGTGTCGGTTGGAGGTTTCGGTTTTTGTGGCTGAAGAAACGTGCGGCGGAAGCCGCCCCTTCCCTGTTCTATCGTGCCTTGAACGGCCACGGTGCCGTCGTTGTCGCTCATGACAGCAACGGCATCATGCAGCTTTGATCGCCTCAAGGTCATCGGCAATAGACCGGGCTAGTCCATCGTGCCCGTAATGGGTTGCGACTTTGGCTTTTGCGCGAAGACCCTCGCGCGCTGCAGCTGAGTGCGTCGTGATCCGGCTTCAGAGCGCGTCATTCGCCTAAATTTATAGCGGTGCTGCTCAGAGCGCGTGCGCCACGCCCGCGCTTGATCGTCCCACGTCGCTGCTTTGTAACGATTTTCCCCTGCGGCATAGACCTTGCTTTCGCATAGACGACGTATAGGAAACTTATTTGCGTCATAGGAAACATGGTGCTGGCGCCGAACCGCGGGGTGAGCGTGCCGGTGGTCATTACGGGCAGGCGGCCGCGGCGCAGAACGGGGAGTTGGAACTATGTCGGAGCTGCGAAAAGACAGTCTATCTTTTATCGAGGCGCTCGGTCAGTCGGTCGCCAATGTGTCGCCGACACTGACGCCAGCGCTGGCTGTCGCGGTCGTCGCCGGAATGGCCGGGAGCGCCTCTTGGCTTGTTTATGTATTCGCCACGATTGCGCTGCTGATCGTCGGCATCAATATCGGCAAGCTCGCGGGTAGAATCCCGGCCGCCGGGTCGTTCTTCATCTACGTGTCGCGCGCGCTCGGCCCGTCCTACGGAATGCTGGCCGGCTGGTCCATGCTGGCGGCCTATATCTTCACGGCCATGGCGCTGACGATCGCGACCTCGATCTTCATCAAGACCTTCTTCACGTCGCTCGGTTTCAGCGGCGCCATCCCCAGTACGCTGCTCTACTTCCTGATCTCGGTCGGGATCTGGGCCTTCGCCTGCCGTGACATCAAAATCTCGGCGCGGATCGGTCTGACGCTGGAAGTCATTTCGGTCGCCATCATCCTCTTTGTTTGCGTCTATACGTTCGCCCATTTCGGCTTCAAGATCGATCCGAAGCAGGTGACCCTGGAAGGCATCGACTACAAGACCGCCGCGCAAGCCATCGTCTTCGCCATCTTTTCCTATGTCGGCTTCGAGAGCTCGGCGACGCTTGGCAAGGAAACCAAGAATGCGACGATCAGCATTCCCAAGGCGATCGTGGCGACGGCGATCTCGGCCGGCGTCTTTTTCGTGCTGACGACCTATCTGATCGTGCAGGGCTTCGACGACGATGCCACCAAGCTCGGCGCCAGTTCCGCCCCGCTCGCCGATATCACGACCAATATCAGCGTCAGCTTGACGGCGCTGGTCTATTTCGGCGCCGCGATCTCCGGCTTCGCCTGCGCACTCGCCTCGCTCAACGCCTACGGACGGATGCTATTCTCGCTCGGCCGCTATCAGTTCGTCCACACCACGATGGGTCTGGTGCACAAGAACTTCAAAACGCCTTATGTCGCGCTGACGGTTGGCGCGATTATCAACTTCATCGTCTGCGCCGCGTTCGCCGGCCAGGCGGAGACCGACACGTTCGGCTGGTACGGCACGATCGCCTCGTTCGGCTTCATCGTCGTGTATTTCCTGTGCTCGGTCGCGGCGCCGGTTTTTCTCGCCAAGAACGGCGGCGCAACCGCAGGCGATAAGATCGTGGGCGGGCTCGGCGCCATCGCCATGATCCTGTCACTGGTCGGCAGCGTCTATCCGGTGCCGGCATCGCCCTACAATTACTTCCCCTATTTCTTCGCGGTTTATCTGCTCTTGGGTGTCCTCTGGTTCTTCATCTTGAAGGCGAGGATGCCGCAGGCGCTGCTCGGCATCGAGCACGATCTCGAAGCCAGCACATCGCCGGCGGAGTGAATTGGATCAAGGTCTAGGCCACCGCTGACCCCCGGCGGGCGGCTTTCGCACCCCTTCCTCCGTCGGGAAGGGGTGCTTTTTTGTGCGTTGTGCCGCAAGAAGTTGCGTAGACTTTTTCGGCCCGCCGCGACTACGTTAGCCGCCTGATGGACGAGTCAGGCAACCGACTGGCTGGGGAAGAATCGACGCTCACGGCTTGCGGATGGACGCTCCAACTGGGCGCCTCTTCATCCTCACCGCAGACGTCGGAACGCGCGGATATTTTCGCCGTCTATAGCGGCGAGAAATTTGACCGCCCTGCCCGCGGCATACTCGCTGCCGTCGCGCGCGGCATCGGGCCGTCCAACGAGGCTGCCCATATCGCGATCCATCTGCTGACGGAGGGCTATTTCGGCGCCGCAGTGACGCTGGGCGCGCGCCGCGCCGCGGCTGTCGCCTTGACCGGCGCCAATTCCTGGATGTTCAGCCAATCACGTGTGAAACGAACGCACGGCATGCAGGCGGTGCTTGCGGCGCTCATTTTCACCGGGCGGCATGTGGGCGTCATCAATGTCGGAGACTGCCGCGTCTATCGCATCCGCGACAGGCAAGTGACACCCCTGATCGAGGATCACACCAGGCAGCTTGACGACCGCACGACGATCCTCACACGCGTCATCGGCGGCGATGCCGAACTGCACATCGATTACAGCGAAGACGAACCGCAGCGCTCGGATCGCTATGTCATTCTCAGCAAAGGGGCCTATGCCGCAACGGCGGATCTTGCAGAAAGGCTTCTCGCACCCGTTTCGCCCGAAGCGCTTGCCGAGAGTCTCGCACCTGCCGACCGGGCAAACGACAGCACCCCAGAGGCCACTTGCGTCGCACTCGATATCGTCGGCCTTCCGGAAACAGGATTCGACGAATTATCCGCCACCTTCCAGAAACTGCCGCTGCGCGGCGCGCCGCGCGACGGCGAGAACTGGGACGGCTTTGTTCTCAAACGCACGCTCTATCGCAGCCGCTATACGACGCTGAAACTCGCGCATGACACGGTGAACGATCGCGACGTCGTGCTCAAAATCCCCTTGCCGGCGATGCTGCACGATCAGGTGTTCCGTGCCGGCTTTCTGCGCGAGGCCTGGGTCGGCGCCGCGGTGCATAGTCCTTGGATCGCAAGCTATATCGACGTGCCGGCGGAACGCCGCAGCAGCCTCTATCTCGTCTTGCCCTATTATCGCGGCGAAACGCTGGAGGCGCGGCTGACCCGGCCGCCGCCCATTCCTTATCTCGAAGGGGTCGGGCTCGCACTGAAGCTGTGCGCGGCGGTGCAGGATCTGGCCGCGTATCAAATCGTCCATCGTGATCTCAAACCCGACAACGTGCTCCTGCTTTCAGCTGGCGAGATCAAGCTCATCGATCTCGGCATGGCCTATCTTCCCGGCGTCGACGAGCCGGATGACGATCGCCTCGGCGGCACCACGCGCTACATGGCGCCGGAACTGTTCCGCAAAGTGCCAGCCGATCAATGTTCCGAAGTGTTTTCGCTGGGGGTCACGATCTACCGGCTGTTCTCCGGCGGCGCGTTTCCGTTTGGCCAACGCGAAGCCGTGCCGCTGCGGCGGCAGCGGCCGGATCTGCCGGCCTGGGTCGGCGAATGCTTGAAAAAGGCGCTCGAGATCGATCGCAGCGAGCGTTTTCAAGACGCGGGCGAATTCGCCAAGGCGCTGGAACAGGGATTGAACCAGGCCAATCTGAGGCTGCCCAAGGAGCCTGCCACACCGGCGGGTGGCTTGTGCATCGCACCCGTTCGCGTCTGGCAGATGGCTACGCTGATCTTTGCCGCCGCGTTTCTGCTAACGCTGATCCTGCTGCTGCGCCGCTGAATTTTATGAGCGGCGCGGATAAATGATGATCGATAGGTATGTCATCGGCGTCTTGATCAGTTCTTCCGGCCCGTGCCGGGCGGCGGCGTCAAAGAACAAGGCGTCACCGGGCTCGAGCAAGTAAGTACGGTCGGCATGGCGATAGCGCACTTTGCCGGTCAGCATGTAGATGAACTCGACACCGGCATGGCGGAAATTCGTATAGGGCTGGGCATCGGTCTTCAGCGTAATCAGGTAAGGCTCGACGCCGATTTCGCCCGACAGCGAGTGCCCGAGCAGGTCGTAGAGGTGGCCGGCCTTGGTGCCGCGCCGCTCGATGCGCACGCCGGAGCCCGCCCGCACGAATGAACAGTCGCGCCGTTCGTCGGTCTCGGCAAACAGGCTGCTGATCGACACATTCAGCGCGTGCGCGAGAGCCGAAAGGGTACCCAATGACGGCGAGATCGAGCCGTTCTCGATCTTCGACAGCATCCCGGCGGAAATGCCTGCCGCCGCTCCAAGCTCGGTGACCGTCAGATCGAGCGACTTGCGCAGGCGGCGCACTTCGTTGCCGATATTCTGCTCCATGCTGCGGGTCGGCGCATGGTCCGGAGCGAGCGAGCCGGTGCGCAATTCGCGTCCCGCCGCTTTTTGCGGGCTGCTCGTCTTGCGTTTGGCGGCGGTTTCGCTGGGCCCATTGGCCGTGCGGCTGGACATTTCCAATCCTCTCCGAGTCGGCGGCAGGCGAAAGCCTATACCGGCACGCCTCCCGCCGCCAACAAACGCGAAAAACCGATCCGAAACGCCCAAAACGTAGGGCCGCCGGGTCGGGCTATAAGTTTCCTATAAGGAAACATATGTGCTTCGCAGTTGACTTGGCATGCGTCGGATGCGAAGGTTGCAAGGTGGCCACGGCGACCTGCCGGCCTGTGGGGATGCAATGGCATGTGCGGCATAGCCGGGCTCTTTCTCAAAGACCGTGCGCTGGAAGGTGACCTCGGCGCCCTGCTTGCGGGAATGCTGTCTCCGCTCAGCGATCGCGGCCCGGACTCTGCGGGATTTGCCGTCTACGGCAGCGAGACCCCGGGCGATCTGAAATTCACCCTTCGCGGCCCCCTGGAATTCGATTTCGACCCCGTGCTCAAGAGCCTGCGTGCGGCGGTCGGCGAAAAGGTCGCGCATCGCGACTACGACACCCACGTCGTCGTGTCCCTGCCGGCCGATCGCGAAGCGCTCGCCCGCCACGCGCTCGCCGCCTTCCCGGAGGTGGCCATCGTCGGCACCGGCCAGCGCATGGAGATTTTCAAGGAGGTCGGCCTGCCCGACGACGTATCGCGCCGCTTCCAGCTTCCCCGCATGTCCGGCACGCACGCCATCGGCCATACCCGCATGGCAACGGAATCGGAGGTCACAACCGAGGGCGCCCATCCCTTCACCACTGGCGCCGACCAATGCCTGGTTCACAACGGCTCGCTCTCCAACCACAACGCACTGCGCCGCGAGCTGATCAAGCAGGGCCTTACATTTCAGACCAAAAACGATTCCGAAGTCGCGGCCGGCTTCATCACCTCGAAGCTGCGTGGCGGCTGCTCGCTCGAACAAGCGATGGAATCCTCGCTTGGCGCGCTCGACGGCTTCTACACTTTTGTCATCGGCACAAAATCCGGTTTCGGCGTGTTGCGCGATCCGATCGCGTGCAAGCCGGCCGTGATGGCTGAGACGGAACGCTGGGTGGCGTTCGGAACGGAATATCGTGCGCTGGTGGATCTGCCGGGCATCGCCTCCGCCAGGGTCTGGGAGCCCGAACCGGCTCGCGTCTATCGGTGGGAATTACATTGATGCCAGATATCGATCTCGCCCGTAGCTCGGTGCGCGAGCTGAACGCCGCGTTGCACGCCCTGCCCGCCGACACCAACGAGACGCATTGGCGCGTCTTCAACCCGCGCGGGCAACATGCGATCGCCGCGGGCCTTGAGCGCCCGGTTCTGGTCGAGATCGACGGCCATGTCGGCTACTACTGCGCCGGCATGAACAAGCAGGCGACCGTCGTCGTCAAGGGCAATGCCGGTCAGGGCGTCGCCGAAAACATGATGTCCGGCAAAGTCTGGGTGAAGGGCGATGCATCGCAGGCCGCCGGCGCCACCGGATGCGGCGGCACGCTGGTGATCGACGGCAATGCCTCGGCGCGCTGCGGCATTTCCATGAAAGGCATCGATATCGTCGTCAAAGGCTCCGTGGGCCACCTGTCCGCCTTCATGGCGCAAGCCGGCAATCTGGTCGTGCTCGGCGATTCCGGCGAAGCGCTCGGCGATTCCATTTACGAAGCGCGGCTTTATGTCCGCGGCCAGGTGCACAGCCTCGGCGCCGATTGCATCGAGAAGAAGATGGAGGATCACCACAGGGCCGATCTGAGACGGCTTCTCGATACGGCGGGCATCAATGGCGAGGTCGATATCGGCGAATTCCGCCGTTACGGCTCCGCGCGCAAGCTCTATCACTTCCACATCGACAATGTCGGGGCGTATTGATGACGACGCAAGACCGTTGGATTCACACCCCGCCGCGCAAATCTGCGACCTTCGACGATACTTCGATCGCCGAAATCCGCCGCGCCGCGGTCGCCGGCATCTATGACATTCGCGGCGCCGGCGCCAAGCGCAAGCTGCCGCATTTCGACGATCTGCTGTTTCTCGGCGCCTCGATCAGCCGCTACCCGCTCGAGGGCTATCGCGAGAAATGCGCAACCGACGTCACCATCGGCGCGCGTTACGCCAAGAAGCCCATCACGTTGAAAATCCCGGTCACCATTGCCGGCATGAGTTTTGGTTCGTTGTCGGCACAGGCGAAAGAAGCTCTCGGCCGTGGCGCCTCCGCGGTCGGCACGTCGACCACGACAGGCGATGGCGGCATGACGCCGGAAGAGCGCGAGCATTCCAGCATTCTGGTCTATCAGGTGCTGCCGTCGCGCTATGGCATGAATCCCGACGATCTGCGCAAGGCGGATGCCATTGAGGTCGTCGTCGGCCAAGGCGCCAAGCCCGGCGGCGGCGGCATGCTGCTCGGGCAGAAGATCTCAAAGCGCGTCGCCGAGATGCGTGTGCTGCCCGAAGGCATCGATCAGCGCTCGGCGTGCCGTCATCCGGACTGGACCGGGCCGGACGATCTCGAAATCAAGATTCAGGAGCTGCGCGAGATCACCGATTGGGAGAAGCCGATCTATCTCAAAGTCGGCGCCTCCCGCCCCTATTACGACACCGCGCTCGCGGTGAAAGCAGGCGCCGATTGCGTGGTGCTCGACGGCATGCAAGGCGGCACCGCGGCGACCCAGGACGTGTTCATCGAGAATGTCGGCATTCCCACCCTCGCCGCCATTCCGCCGGCAGTACAGGCGCTGCAAGACCTCGACATGCACCGCAAAGTGCAGTTGATCGTGTCCGGCGGCATCCGCAATGGCGCCGATGTCGCGAAAGCGCTGGCGCTCGGCGCCGATGCGGTCTCGATCGGCACTGCGGCGCTGATCGCACTCGGCGACAACGATCCGCATCTCGAAAAGGAATATCAGGCGCTCGGCACCACCGCCGGCGCCTATGACGACTGGCACGAGGGCCGCGATCCGGCCGGGATCACCACGCAGGATCCGGTGCTCGCCGCGAGTCTCGATCCGATCATCGCCGGCCACAAGCTTGCGAATTATCTTTCGGTCTTGACACTCGAGGCGCAAACCATCGCGCGCGCCTGCGGCAAGTCGCATGTCCACAATCTCGAGCCTGAAGATCTGGTCGCGCTCACCGTCGAGGCCGCCGCCATGGCGCGCGTACCTCTGGCGGGAACCGACTGGATTCCCGGGCGGGCCCGAGACTGAAGAGAGTCATCCAATGACGAGGAAGAGCTATGCCGTCCTGGGGTGAAGTCGCAAAGCAGAAGAGTATCCGCTACTTCCTCATTTCCTTTGTCGATCTGTTCGGTACGGTTCGGGCGAAGATCGTGCCGGCGAGTGCGATCGACGATGTTGCCGAGGCCGGCGCCGGCTTCGCTGGTTTCGCCACCTGGTTCGACATGACGCCGGCCGATCCCGACGTGCTGGTGATCCCTGAGATCGACTCGCTCGTCCAGTTGCCGTGGAAGCCGGAAGTTGCCTGGGTCACCGGCGATCTGTTCATGGGCGGCGCGCCGGTCGAGCAGAATCCGCGGCAGATTCTGAAAAAACTCGTCAAAGACGCAGCCGAAAGCGGTTACGAGCTCAAGACCGGCGTCGAGTGCGAATACTTCCTGATCGCGCCCGACGGCACGGCCATTTCCGACAATGCCGATCAACAGTCAAAGCCGTGTTATGACCAGCAGGCGCTGATGCGCCGCTACGATGTCATCGCTGAAATCTGCGACGCGATGGTGGAGCTCGGCTGGAAGCCGTATCAGAACGACCACGAGGACGCCAACGGCCAGTTCGAGATGAACTGGCAATATGACAGCGCGCTCCGCACCGCCGACAAGCACACCTTCTTCAAATACATGGTCAAGTCGATTGCGGAGAAGCACGGACTGCGCGCGACCTTCATGCCGAAGCCGTTTTCAAATCTGACCGGCAATGGCTGTCACGTTCACGCCTCGCTGTGGGACAAGGCCGGCAATAACGTCTTTGCCGATGCCAAGGGCGAGCTCGGCCTGTCGCGCACCGCTTATGCCTTCATCGGCGGCGTGATGCATTCGGCGCAAGCCATGTGCGCTATCACCAATCCGGTGGTGAATTCCTATAAGCGCATCAACGCGCCCCCCACCCTGTCGGGCGCCACCTGGTCGCCGAACACGGTGACCTATACCGGCAACAACCGCACCCACATGATCCGCATTCCCGACGCCGGCCGCTTCGAGTTCCGCTTGGCCGACGGCGCAGCCAATCCGTATCTGCTGCAGGCCGCGATCCTGGCAGCTGGTCTCGACGGTATCCGCAGCAATCGCGAACCCGGCGATCGGCTCGACATCAACATGTACACCGAAGGCTACAAGGCCAACGGCGCCAAGAAGCTGCCGCTCAATATGCTCGATGCGCTGCGCGCCCTTGAAGACTCCGCGGTGTTAAGAAACGCTTTCGGCGAGAAGACGCTCGCCGCCTATATCAAGCTCAAACACGACGACTGGAACGCCTATTCTCGCCACCTGACCGACTGGGAACGTCAGACGACGCTCGACTGCTGAGCGCACGAGCCGGGATGCGATATTCTGCATGGGCGCTGGCCTGGAATGCCCTGACAGGCCAAAAACATTGGCAGCCGGTCTGGCGCGACGCGTCGCCGAAAGCAGCCTATGACGTCGTCATTGTCGGCGGCGGCGGCCACGGCCTCGCCACCGCCCATTATCTCGCCAAGGAGCACGGCATCACCAATGTGGCGGTGCTGGAGAAGAACTGGATCGGCTCGGGCAATGCCGGGCGCAACACCACGATCATCCGCTCCAACTATTTGCTGCCCGGCAATGAGCGTTTCTACGAATGCTCGATGCAGCTGTGGGAAGGCCTCGAGCAGGATCTGAACTACAACGCCATGGTGAGCCAGCGCGGCGTGCTCAACATCTTTCACTCCGACAGCCAGCGCGATGCTTTTGCCCGCCGCGGCAATTCCATGCGCCTGCACGGCGCCGGCGGCGAACTCCTCGACCGCACGGCGCTTCAGGCCCTCCTGCCCTATCTCGATTATGAGAATGCGCGATTTCCGATTCACGGCGCGCTGTTGCAGCGGCGCGGCGGCACGGCGCGCCACGATGCCGTCGTCTGGGGCTTCGCCCATGCCGCATCGGAGCGCGGCGTCGACATCGTGCAGAACTGCGAGGTCATCGGCATCGCGATCGAAAACGGCCGCGCGACCGGCGTCGAGACATCGCGCGGCCGCATCCGCGCCGCCAAGGTTGCCATCGTCGTCGCAGGCAACAGTTCACGGCTTGGCGACATGGCCGGCTTGCACCTGCCGATCGAGAGCCATGCGCTGCAGGCCTTCGTCTCCGAAGGCGTGAAGCCTTTGATCGACCACGTCATCACCTTCGGCGCCGGACATTTCTACATTAGCCAAAGCGACAAGGGCGGGCTGGTCTTCGGCGGCGACATCGAGGGCTATAACAGCTATGCGCAGCGCGGCAATCTGCCGACCGTCGAAGATGTCTGCGAAGGCGGCATGGCGCTGATGCCGATGATCGGCCGGCTGCGCATCCTCCGCTCCTGGGGCGGGGTCGTCGACATGTCGATGGACGGCTCGCCGATCATCGATCGCACGCCGATCGAAGGTCTCTATCTCAATGCCGGCTGGTGCTATGGCGGCTTCAAGGCGACGCCCGGTTCGGGTTTCTGCTTCGCCCATCTGATCGCGCGCGACGAGCCGCATCCGGCCGCCACCGAACTCCGGCTCGACCGTTTCGCGCGTGGCGCTGTCATCGACGAGCGCGGCGCCGGCCCGCAGCCGAACCTGCACTGAACCCATGCGTATTCCCTGCCCCCATTGCGGCACACGCGACGTGCGCGAGTTCAGCTATCTCGGCGACGCCAAACCGGCGCGACCCGATCCGAACGGCGCCGACGCGGTCGATCGATTCAACGCCTACGTCTACATCCGTGACAACCCGCTCGGCCCGCATTCCGAGCTTTGGTACCACGGCGCCGGATGCCAGGCTTGGCTCGTCGTCGAACGCGATACCCGCACGCATGCGATCACCGGCGCGCGCTCATGCAAGGCCGCCACATGAGTGCCTCAAGCAGGCAAGCCACCGACAAGCGCCAGCCATACCGGCTGCCCGGCGGATTGATCGACCGGTCGCAGCCACTGCGCGCGCGGTTCGACGGCAAGGATATTGGCGGCTTTGCCGGCGATACGCTCGCATCGGCTTTGCTGGCCAATGGCATTCGCCTCGTCGGCCGCAGTTTCAAATATCATCGGCCGCGCGGAGTCATGACCGCCGGGCCGGAGGAACCCAATGCGCTCGTCGAACTGCGCACCGGCGCGCGGCGCGAGCCGAACTCTCGCGCAACGACAACAGAGCTGTTCGAAGGCCTCGAAGCCTCCAGTCAAAACCGCTGGCCCTCGTTGCGCTTTGACGTTCTGTCGCTGAACTCGTTGCTGGCGCCGCTGTTCACGGCCGGCTTCTACTACAAGACCTTCATGTGGCCGGCGTCGTTCTGGGAGCGCGTCTATGAGCCGCTGATCCGCCGCGCCGCCGGGCTCGGCCGCGCCTCGGGAGAAAGTGACCCTGACCATTACGAGCAGGCTTTTGCTTTCTGCGATGTACTGATCATCGGCTCCGGACCGGCTGGCCTTGCCGCCGCGCGGACCGCGGCACGCTCGGGGGCGCGCGTCATTCTTTGTGAGCTAGACTTCGCCTTCGGCGGACGCCTGCTCGCCGATGACCGCCAAATCGATGGCATGCCGGGACATGTCTGGGCGCAAAGCGTCATCGACGAATTGCGCAGCATGTCCAACGTACGCTTGATGCCGCGCACTTGCGTCTTCGGTGTCTATGACGGCGGCACCTATGGGGCCGTGGAACGCGTGAACGATCATCTGCCGGAACCACCGCCCTATCAGCCGCGGCAGCGGCTGTGGCGCATCGTCGCCAAGCGCGCCGTACTGGCGGGAGGCGCCATCGAGCGTCCGGTCGTATTCGCCGGTAATGATCGCCCCGGCGTGATGATGGCGTCCGCGATGCGCAGTTACGTCAACCGCTTCGCCGTAACACCCGGCCAACGCATTGCCCTGTTCACCAACAACGACGACGGCTGGCGGACCGCCAAAACCTTGACCACGCGCGGCGTCGAGATCGCTGCCGTTATCGATACGCGGCTGGAGCTGCCTGATCATTTGTCTGCGGCCTGCGCCGGCTCGCGCGTGATCAAAGGCGGCCAGGTCACGGCGACATCAGGCGCGCATGGCTTGCGCGCCATCACCGTCACGACGCGCGAGGGCGCCGAAACAATCGCGGCAGATGCGCTTGCGATGTCGGGCGGATGGAATCCCGACGTCAGCCTCACCTGCCACCACGGCGCGCGGCCGGTATGGAACGAGGACATCGCGGCATTTGTCCCCAAGAGCGCGCCACCCGGCGTAACCGTCGCGGGCGCTGCCAACGGCAAGATGCTGCTCAGCGGCTGTCTCGTCGAAGGATCCGAGGCGGGCGGCGCCGCCGCCGCAGACGCCGGCTTCACCGTAACCGCATCGTCACCGCCGCCCGTCGACGACGAAAGCTGCGCCATCACGCCGATGTGGCATGTCAGCGGCTGGCATGTGAACGGCGGTAAGGCCTTTGTCGATTTTCAGAACGATGTGACCGCCGCGGATATCGCGCTCGCCGCGCGCGAAGGCTTTCGCTCGGTCGAGCATCTCAAGCGCTACACCACGCTCGGCATGGCGACCGATCAAGGCAAGACGTCCAACGTCAACGGTCTTGCCATCATGGCGGTGCTCACCGGCGAAAGCATTCCGGCCACCGGCACGACAACCTATCGGCCGCCGCACAGCCCGATCGCCATCGGCGCGCTTGCGGGACACCATCGCGGCGCGGAATTTCGCCCGTTCCGCCTGACGCCATCGCATCAATGGGCACAAGAGCAGAACGCGGTTTTCGTCGAGACCGGTCCCTGGCTGCGCGCGCAATGTTTTCCTCGAGGCGGCGAAGCGGGCTGGTTCGAGACGGTGCAGCGCGAAGTGCGCACCGTGCGTTCGGCGGTCGGCTTCTGCGACGTCTCCACGCTCGGCAAGATCGACGTGCATGGCCCGGATGCCGGCGTTTTTCTCGACCGGCTTTATATCAACACCTTTTCGACTCTGCCGGTCGGCCGCGCGCGCTATGGCGTGATGCTGCGCGAAGACGGCATCGCCTTCGACGATGGCACGACCTCGCGCCTTGCCGACGATCGTTATTTCATGACGACCACCACCGCTAATGCCGGGCGTGTGTACCAGCACATGCAGTTCTGTCACCAAGTGCTGTGGCCGGAACTCGATGTGCAATTCGTCTCGGCGACCGATGAATGGGCGCAATTTTCGGTCGCCGGGCCGCGTTCGCGCGAGACGTTGCAAAAGTTCATCGACGCGCCCCTCAGTATCGCCAATGCCGATTTCCCCTATATGGGCGTTGCCGAATGCACTGTATGCGGCGGCACGCCGGCGCGGCTCTATCGGCTGTCGTTTTCCGGCGAGCTTGCCTACGAGATCGGTGTGCCGACCCGCTATGGCGACGCGCTGGCGCGCGCGCTGATGCAGGCCGGCGAGGAATTCGGCATCGCGCCCTATGGCACCGAGGCCTTGGGCGTGATGCGCATCGAGAAAGGCCATGTCGCCGGCAACGAGCTCGACGGCCGCACCACTGCCGACGATCTCGGACTTGGCCGCATGATGTCGGCGAAGAAAGATTTTATCGGCCGGGTCATGAGCACCCGCCCCGGTCTGTGCGATGCGCATCGGCCGAAGCTCGTTGGACTGCGCGCTCGCGATCCGGCGCAGCGGCTCTATGCCGGTGCGCATCTGCTCCCGATCGGCGCCGCCTTGACCGCAGACAATGACGAGGGCGTCATCACCTCCGTCGCCTTCTCGCCGAGCCTCAATCACTGGGTCGGACTTGCGCTCCTCGCCCGCGGACCGCAGCGGCTCGGGCAAACAGTGATGATGGTCGATTTCATGCGCGATGCATTTCACGAAGTCGAGGTGTGCTCCCCGGTCTTCGTCGATCCCCAGGGAGAACGGTTGCGTGTCTGATCTCGTTCTCACCCCAAGCTCCGCACTCGATCGCGTTCTCGTGCCCGGGCACTACGGCGCTGAGGCTGAAACTCCGGGCGTGACCATTTCCGAGCACACTGACCTGGCGCTGGCGAGTGTGATGGCGCGCAGGGGGAAGACCTCAGAGCTCGCCGCGCGTGTCAAAGAGCGCTTCGCCATCGACCTGCCGATGACACCCCGCCGCGCCGCCGGCGGCCCAATACACTTTATATGGGCCGGCCCGGGCCGATGGCTCGCGGCCGCGCTGCACCAATCGCCAGTGACATTCGAAGGCGACCTGCGTGGCGCACTGGCGGGGCTCGCCTCCGTGACCAGCCAATCCGACGGGCGCACGATCATCCGCATCGGCGGGCCGAAGGCCCGCAAGGCGCTGGCCAAAGGCGTTCCGCTCGACCTCGATCCGCGCGCCTTTGGCCCAGACGACACGGCCATGACAATAGTCGCGCATATAAATGTGCATCTATGGCAGTGCGACGCGACGCCGACTTATGATTTCGCCGTGTTCCGCAGCTTTGCCGGAAGCTTCTGCGAATGGCTCCTTGACGCTTCCGCTGAGTTCGGAGTGACGGTCCATGGCGCCGATCTTCAACACCAGTCATGACGCCGTGTTGCCGGCGGGCAGCGCAATGCTCTTTGCGCCTTTTCTAAAAAGCGTCCTCCTTCACTTCTCGTGAAACCTTGAGCGCTCAGGCGCGCTTGACGCACCAACCGCAGCGGCACCGGCAAGCCCGTCAACTGAAGAAACCGTGTCGCAGCAGATCGGCGCCCGCGGCAATGACCGCGATCAACACCAGCTTCTTGAATGTCTCCGGTGCAATTTTATCGCGCATATGCTGGCCGACATACATGCCGAGCACGACTGGCAACATCGCAGCCGTCGAGACTGCAACGTCAAGCCAACTGAACTGGCGGCTGGCCATCAGAAGAATTGCCAGCAAGCCGGCGGAAACGACGAGATAGAGCGATGCTTCCTTTGTGAACGCCTTTCCGCGCAGTCCCTTTGCCAGCAGAAATATGAAAACAAGCGGTCCCGGCATCGCTGCGATGCCGCCCAGAATCCCGCCGAAAAATCCGAATGTGATGCCGGTCGGTAAAACCAAGCGAGACTGAAGTTGCAGCTTCGGCGCGAGCAGCGTGACGCCGCCGACACCCATCAGCACCAGGCCTGCGATCATCTTTGCAACACTCGCATCGAGCGCCAATAGGACTCCAACTCCAAGGAAGAGGCCGGGAATCATGCCGAGAATCACCGGCATCAATTGCATGAGGCATCGTCCAGTCTTTCCGCCCTCCAGCGCCTGCGGCAAGTTGCTGAAGATCAAAGGCATGCTCAGCAGCATGGCCGCTGATTTGATATCGATGAACAGCGACAGCAGCGGCAGCGCGACGACTGGCATGCCGACCCCGATGATCCCCTTCAGGAAGCCGGCGACGACCAAGCTGCAAGCCACAGCAGCGATGATACTTGCCTGCTCGAAATAAAGGGTGCGGATCAACATGACGTTTAGCTCCCTGCAGCGCATCCTTGCTGCGAGGTTCGCAATTGTCTCGCGCCAACAGTTCGGCCCATGTCGAACTGTCTTCGATTGATAGGCGCCCGGTATCAGCGATAGGATCAAGGATGGTCGCCGCGGCAAATCTGGTGGAAGTGGCCGCTCTCGTGGGTGACACTGCGCGAGCGACGATGCTCAACGCCCTTATGGGCGGCCAGTCGCTGACGGCCACTGAGCTTGCTTACTGCGCCAGTGTCTCACGCTCGACGGCGAGCGGCCACCTGAGCAAGCTGGTTGCCGCGCGGCTTTTGACTGTTAGTCACAAGCGCCGCTTCAGCTATTATCGGATCGCGTCGCCGCTGGTCGCGACAATGCTGGAGAGCATGAAGGTCGTCGCGGCCATAGAGGTGCCACCCCGCCGCCAGCCACGGTCAGTCAATGACGATGCACTCCGTTTTGCCCGAAGTTGCTATGATCACCTGGCTGGCCAGGTCGGCGTAGCTGTTACCGATGCACTTGTGGCCATGGGGCACATCGTACTCACCGATGAAGGCGGTGAGGTCACGTCTTCGGGCGGGCGTTTCTTTTCCGCGTTCGGCGCAGATCTGACGCCGCGGACTCGGCGGATTTTCTGTCAGCCATGTCTGGACTGGAGCGAGCGTCGTTATCACCTCAAGGGACTCGTCGGAGCTCGGATTCTGGATCGTCTATTGGAGCTCGGATGGCTCAAATGTGTGTCGGGCAGCCGTGCGCTCCAACTTACGTCGTCCGGAAGGGCGGGCTTGTCCGAAATATTCCACATCGAGATCAACAACGAGGGCGTGCTAACCGGTTGATGATAACCTTGATGGGACTCCGGACGGTGCTCGGCAATTCTGAGCACGGACTACCTCCGAAGTGTCGAATAAGCGCCAATCCCCTGGACCATGATCCGATCAAGTTGAATCGGATCATGGTCTAGTTTGTTCGTCGGAGCATGATCCTTTCGGAAAACCGGTTTCCACCCTCGGATCAAGTCCAAGGGCATGCTTTTCCGGATCATGCTCCAGGCGAGCCTTCGCCGACGCGCTGCATAGTTTTGCGCGCGTGATCTTCCAGCGACGACCCGACACGAGCCGCTAGGCTGTGCCTGCGGCCGGCTACCGTTGCGCCAGAAATTTCGCGGTTGAGAGAGCGGACGATAGTTGGCAATTTTTGCCTATTTACCCGCCCGTTCGAGCCCGCTAAAGGGGTCATTATTGCCAATCATTTTCGCTGAAATCATTGGAGAAATGGCTGGATGCTTTAGCGTTTAATCATGGGGTCCCGGGTTCTCGTCCGAGCCGGCTCACCATTTACTTACGGTAGCAGAGAACTCGCGCCAAAGGTGGCTGACACGCGAGCCTGAGATGGGCTAGGGTCCATCAATAGCTGGATTGGGGCGTCGTCTTGTCTCTGTGTTCGTTAATCTGTGTTAGCTCGCTCGCGTCCACGCCGGTGACGCCGGTGCTGGCCACCACGCAGCCAAGGCCGGTTCGCTCGGGCGCCCCTCGTGGCCGCGCCCGCAGCGGGATATTTGATTGAGGTGAATTCGGCCGGTTCGGTTTGAATACGGATGACAGCAATTTAAGAGACCGCGTGACCCTTTGAATGGCGAAAATTCCTAATCCAACCGATAAGTATGTCGGCAGCCGCGTCCGCATGCGCCGCATGATGCTCGGCATGAGCCAAGAGAAGCTTGCCGATGCGCTCGGGCTGACCTTCCAACAGGTCCAGAAGTACGAGAAGGGCACCAATCGCATCAGCGCCAGCCGGTTGCAGGCGATTTCCCAGATCCTCGACGCGCCAGTGCATTTCTTTTTCGACGGTGCGCCGCACTCAACCAAGGGCGACCACGGGCCGGATGTGCCCGGGCTCAGCGAGCATCCCTCGCCTGCCTACGTCACCGATTTCCTCACGACTTCGGACGGACTCGCTTTGGTGAAGGCCTTCGTCAAGATCAAGGATGCCAGCCTTCGCCGCTCGATCGTCAGGATGGTTGAAGCCATCACGGCGGAACGCGAGTGAACGGCTGCGGTTTCGCAGCCCTGTTTCACGGCCCGGGGCAAGCCGGCTGGAAAACGAAAAGTCCCCTTACTGCCGGCGCGCCGAGCGCAGCGCCGATAACAGCACGACATTTGTCGATTGAAATCCGCCCGCGGCTTCTTGCGCCCGAGGCGGGTCATCGGCAGCGGACTGCGCCTCACCCGGCGTCCGACCGCATAGACGCTCGGATTCAAGGCGCGCCATTTCCAGGATGCGGGCGAGATCGGCATGCTCTGCCCAAGCCGCCATCACCGCCAATTCGGCCGCCATCGCAGAGATGTAGTCAGCGATAGCCGTTCGCTCGTCCTGCGTTTCGCAGTCCACGATGTAGTCCCCCCAAGCCCTCATCGGGAACATGGCGCAGCACCGGTGACTTGGGAAGAAAATAGAAATTCATAGTCTATCAAAATTTACGAAGAAATTATGCAACAACAGCGGTCTAGCCACCGGCCTCTTAAGCACGCTGGACGAGCTTCTTGGCGGTGGTGTCATGCGGACTGACCGCGGTGATGAAAGCGTCGACCAGCGTCCTGTGGCGTTTGACGTCGAATCCTTCCTTGTGAAACACGGCCGAGCGCAGCTCGGGCAGCTTCGGCAAAATGCGCTCCCTGGCAACGGTCAGCGATGGCGGAAGGGCGCGTTTGGGCGCGACCATAACGCCGATGCCGGCTTCGACGGCGGCCGCGAGCGCGGACAGATCACCCGCATTGAAAACAATCTTGTAGGGCGCGTCGAGTTCGTCCAACACCCGCATGACCTGGCGGTCGATGAAGCCCTCTTCACGTCCGACTAAAGGAATTGGCTCGTTCTCGACGACGGGAAACACATCAGGTGCGCGTCCCCACACGATCGGCTCGATCCATTCCGCAAGAACGTTGCGCCGCGATTCCGTCTGCGCAAGCATGAACACCAGATCGACGTAGCCACCCTTCAGCTTCTCGGCGAGGAACGGCGCGCTGCCGCAAATGAAACGATAATGCCCGTCATGCGGCACTTCATGAACGACATCGCCCAAAACGTGGCCGGCAAATATGTTCTGGATTCCCAGCCGTACAGTTTCGTGTGCAGGCGCCTGTCCGGCGATGGCAAAGATCTGGTCGTTGAGCGCGAGGATACGCTGCGCGTAGCTCTCAACCATCGTGCCGAGTTCGGTAAGCCCGACGCCTTGCGCCTTTTTGAAAAACAGATCGCCCCCCACCAAGCGCTGCAGGCGCTTGATCTGAGCGCTGATCGCCGGCTGTGTGAGGTTCAGCTCCTCAGCAGCCTTGGTGAAACTTCCATGTCCGCTTATGGCGATGAAGGAGCGAAGCAGCACGACCGGGATGTTATGTCCGTGCCGGACGTACATTATTGAACTCGTCGGCGCCTTCGAGTCATAGTCCCACCTCCCCGCATGCGGGATGTTTGCGTAACGTATTGTAACACCAAATTTTGCGCGAGATTTCAGTTTTGTGACCCGCAATATTGCATGGCGATATGTCGCAAAACGCGAAATAACAAGCCATTATCGTGAAAAGCGAACAGCGGATGGGGGAATATTACGACGCTGTCGGGTCGGTCTGGCCGGAATCATCGCAGCCATCGCGGCGCGCGATACTGGCGCCAAAGGTTTCGTCTTGTCGCGGGTGGAGCTACACGCACCGCAGAAAATGCCAATGCGGCATTCCCTTACCTCAAAACCACCTGTCACGTAAAAGCTAGCTATTACCTAAAAGCGACTTGCGCCGGCACGGGGCCTGACGCGGACTTGAAGACACTGGCATTGGGGATCATTGAACTGCTCCGGATGCGGCCGATAGTCCTGACCTGCCTGCGCGCGCTTGCGGCACTCGCGGCGCTCGCAATCGTATCCGCAACAGATATTGCAGGTGCCACCGGCTATCCAAGCAAAGCAATCCGATTGGTCGTGCCCTATCCCGCAGGCGGCGGCATCGACCTTGTCGCGCGCATCATTCAGGACAAGTTGGCCGCCGTCCTCGGGGAGCAGATCGTTATCGAAAACCGCCCGGGCGCGAGCGGCGCGGTTGGCGCGCAAATCGTGGCAAAGGCCGAGCCGGACGGCTACACGCTTCTGTTCTGCGCCGGCGATTTCATCACCATCCCGCAGCTGATGCCGCAAATGACGTTCAGCCCGATGCAGGAGCTTTTGCCGGTCGCGATGGTGACGAATAGTCCGATGGTCCTGATTGCAAGCGGCGACGCGCCCTTCAGCGATGTCAAAGGGCTGTCGGACGCAGCCAGAGCCAATCCGAACGGGCTGTCTTACGGGACGCCGGGACAAGGCACGATCAACAATGTAGTCGGGCAATGGATCGCGGTATCCGCTCACATCAAGATGCTGCCGGTCGCTTATCGCGGCGGTCCTGCCGCCGCCGAAGGCGTCGCCGCAGGCGAAGTGCCGCTCGGCGTCGTGCAGCCACCGGCGGTCTATCCCGGACTTGTCGGCGCGGGAAAGATCAAGGTCATTGCGCTGACCGGGGCCGAGCGACCCGATTTTGTGCCGTCCTCGTGGACGACATTGGCCGAGAGCGGATTGCCGATCGACGCGACGTTATGGCTTGGCCTATTCGCGCCTTTGCAGACGCCGAATGATGTCGTTGCCCGCCTCGATCAGGCCGTCGGCCAGATTCTGGAGGATGTCGACATTCGCAGACGCTTGAACGATACCGGCATCAATCCGCAACATATCGGGCCAGGCGCTTTTGCCAAAAAGATCCGCGACGATGCAGCGCGCTATGACGCGATTATCAGACAGGCCGGAATGCATTTTGATTAGCAAGTGCCGGCGGCGACTGTCGGGACAATGGCGAGCTCCAGAACAGATAATTGTCACAATCAAACAACGCCTTATTCAGATCCCACCCACATTCAAATAACTGTCACAATTGAACGCGTGGCTTTTATGACGGTGGATTCGCCACCGCGCCACACTCGCGCGTAATGCGAATCGGCAAAGCCTCGGTTAGTTTGCGCCCCGCAACCGCTTTGGGGCGTATGCATGAATGTGCTGGTCTTTGCATCGCGCAAAGGCGGGTCGGGTAAAAGCACACTCGCCGCGCATCTTGCCGCGCATATCTACAGGCCGTCGCGGCCGTGTCTGTTGGTCGATGACGATCCGCAAGGCTCGCTGCGGCTTTGGAACACCTTGCGCAATTACGATGCGCTGCCGCTCAAGACGGTGGAACGCAACCTTTCCGATCTGCTCAAGACAGCGAAACACGACGAGACCGAATGGGTCTTTGTCGATACGCCGCCGAACGCATCGCTCAGCGTCGTGGAAGCTGTCGAAGCGGCAACTTTGCTCATTATCCCCTGCCGGCCCGGCATTTTTGATCTCGATGCCGTCCAGGAGACGATTTCCATGGCGCGCGAGGCGCGCACGCCCTACGCGGTCGTCATCAATGGCGCGCCGCCCAGACGCGGCAGCGCCGAATCATCCTCCGTCACGTCGGCGCGCGATTGTCTCAACAAGCTGGAGATTCCGGTCTGGGGCGGCCAAATCACGCACCGTGCGACCTATTCGCTCGCGCTTGCCTGCGGAGAAGGCGCCAAGGAATACGACGCGGGCGACAGCGCGGCGACCGAGATCGCGCGCCTCTGGATTGCCATCGAAAAGTCGGTCAAAGCCATCCGCGGCGCGCGCGACAGCCGCGGCATGCACCGGGTCGCCGCCTGAACATGACCGGGAATTCACTCGACGCCGGATAGTCGACGTGCTTGAACTCCGCCCGACATCGTTTGCGCTTTTGCGCAACGAAGTTTGAATCAAATATAAATGATGCGGGCTGGTTCCTTTACACGAAAAATATTCCAAACAAACAATCTGCGAAAATCGAACAATGGCGGCTGACCAACAAGACGATGGGAACAGGCGCGGGCCTATTGTCGCGCTGGTCGTCGTTGTTGTGCTGTTTGGGGTCGGCTGGCTTTTGGCCCACGAGCTCTATACCAGCGGCAAACTTCAGGATTGTCTGATGTCCGGCCGCACCAATTGCGCCCCGATCGACACGCATTAGCGACGTTGCGCAGGAGTGCACTGGGCTGTGAAATCTGTGGATTCCGCCACGAGAGTTTCACGCCCTCGTCGCTGTGACGCCATAGACCTCGTGCATGGTAATGCAGGGTGCGGTGAGGGCGTCGAGGAGGAGCCGACGATGACTGTCCAACCCGTTTGCCAACCCGCTTGTGTCGATTTGTCGAACCGCAGCGGCGCCACGCAGAACTTCGGACGACCCAATTGCCCGCGCTGTGGTAGCATCCTGCTCATCGCCGAGGAATCCCGCTTCAACATCCGGGGCCGTATCGACCACGCTTGGTCCTGCGATGAATGCGGCCATGAATTCGTGACCTCGATCCGGCTCCTGCCGCGCTAGAAGGTTTCTGGACGGAACGGGCCGACATACTTAGGCGTTGTTGAGATACTTGGGCGTTGTTGAGATACTTGGGCGTTGTTTGTGTCTGTGCCGCGTTGTTAGCTTGGTTGCTTGATAACTGGTTGCGTCGTCCGTTCGGTTACGCGAACAGCTTCCCTGCCATCTTTTCGGTGTCCTTCATCCGGTGGGCGTCTCCGACCCCGGCCGTGTGGTCCGTCGGGGTGTCGCGACGCCCTAACGGGTAACCCTGCGTCCGCGAGTAGCCCTGTCCCCGAGTAACCCTGCGTCCCCGTGTTCGCATATCAGCGTGTCAGGAGCGGCAATTCACCGCCCCTGGTCCCGGCCGCGATAGCGCGCAATAATTACGGGCAATAAAATGTAACTTTGCGGTGTTGGTGGAGTTGCAAAGTTTGGGCGCCGTCCAAAAGGAGGAGCATATGGCTAAATCATTGGATCACGTATTGGGACAAACATACGACCGTCGCTCGGTCTTGAGTTATTGCGTCGGCGGCGCCGCCGGTGCGGTGTTGCTCGGATCAGCCGCGCCGTCGCAGGCCGCTACCGTCAATTACAAGGCGGCCATGAACGGCACGACCGAGGTGCCGGCGAACCAGACCGCGGGCACCGGCGCCGTTACGGCAACCTTCGACCCTGCGACCAAGGTCTTGACCTGGGAAGGCAGCTTTTCGGGCCTTACCGGCCCCGCCACGGCCGCACATTTCCACGGCCCGGCGGAGCCCGGCAAGAATGCCGGCGTCGCGATCTGGATTTCGGAAAAGGGCAAGACGCTGGACAGCCCGTTCAAAGGCACGGCCACGCTCACGGATGCGCAAGCCTCCGACCTGCAGGCCGGGCTGATGTACGCCAACATTCACACCGCCGCGAATCCTGGTGGCGAGTTACGCGGCCAGCTCGTGAAAGCGTAAAGCGCACTGGTCTGTTGCGTTATTACCAGTCGTCATTTGTCGGCTGAAATGCTCAGTCAGGCCCTGATCCAATTCCATTGAATCGGATCAGGGCCGTGACTTTTGAATTTCGTTCGCGCTTTGAGTTTCCGCTGCGCCTTTCACGCGCCGGCGGACTTGTCTGTTTTGGCCGCCCACTGCGCCTTGGTTCGCGCGACGTAGTCGTCGAAGCGGCCCGCTCTAATCGCTGTGCGCGCGCCCTCCGTCAGGTCCTGGTAGTAGTACAGGTTGGCAATCGACAGCAGCATGCCGCCCAGCGCCTCGCCGGCCTTGAACAGGTGATGCAGATAGGCGCGCGAGAAGTCGCGCGCGGCCGGGCAGCGGCTTTCCGGGTCGAGCGGCCGCGGGTCCTCGGCGTGATGCGCATTCTTGATATTGATGGGGCCGAAGCGGGTGAAGGCCAGCCCATGCCGGCCATTGCGCGTCGGCATGACGCAATCGAACATGTCGACGCCGCGGGCGATCGCACCGAGGATGTCGGCCGGCGTCCCGACACCCATCAGATAGCGCGGCCGGTCGACGGGCAACACCGGCGCGGTCGCGGCGACGATGTCGAACATCACGTCTTGCGGCTCGCCGACCGCCAATCCGCCGATGGCATAGCCGTCGAAACCGATATCCGCCAGCGCCTGCGCGCTTGCCTCGCGCAAGTCTTTATCATCACCGCCCTGCACGATTCCGAACAGTGCGCGGCCTTGCGGCGCATGTTCGAAGGCGCGCTTGCAGCGCTCCGCCCAGCGCAGCGAAAGCTGCATCGCCCGATCGATGGCTGGCCGCTCGGCCGGGAGCGCAATGAGTTCGTCGAGCTGCATGACGATATCGGAACCGAGCAGGATCTGCACCTCGATGGAACGCTCGGGCGTCAGATCGACCATGGCGCCGTCGATATGCGAGCGGAAGGTGACCCCCTCCTCCGTCACTTTGCGCAGGGCCGACAGCGACATCACCTGGAAGCCGCCGGAATCTGTCAGAATCGGATATGGCCAGCGCATGAAGGCGTGCAGGCCGCCGAGCGCGGCGATCCGCTCCGCCGATGGACGCAACATGAGATGATAGGTGTTGCCGAGCATGATGTCGGCGCCCGAGGCGCGCACATCGTCGGGATGCACGCCCTTGATCGCCGCCTGCGTGCCGACCGGCATGAAGGCAGGCGTCCGCACCAGGCCATGGGGGGTCGCGATCTCGCCGGTGCGAGCGGCGCCATCGGTTGCGATGAGACGGAAGGCAAAAGGATCCATATAACCTATTCAATTAGCGAAATAACAAACAGGCGTCGCCATAGGAATAGAAGCGATAGCCGCTTTCGATGGCGTGCGCATAGGCCTTTCGCATGACGTCGAGGCCGCAGAAGGCGCTGACCAGCATGAAGAGCGTCGAGCGCGGCAGGTGGAAATTGGTCAGCATCACATCGACGACGCGGAAACGATAGCCGGGCGTGATGAATAAAGCGGTGTTGCCGGAGAATGCCGAGAGCGTGCCGTCCGCGGCCGCCGCGCTTTCAAGAAGCCGCAACGAGGTCGAGCCGACGGCGACAATGCGGCCGCCGGCACGACGCACGGCGTTGAGCGCGTCCGCCGTCTCTGCGCTGACGCTGCCCCACTCGGCATGCATTTTATGATCGGCGGTGTCGTCGGTTTTCACCGGAAGAAACGTGCCCGGCCCGACATGGAGCGTCACGCGATGAAGTCCGACGCCACGGGCGCGTAGGCCTTCAACCATGGCATCGGTGAAGTGCAGTCCGGCGGTCGGCGCCGCCACCGAGCCCTCCTCGTCCGCGAACATGGTCTGGTAATCGCTGCGGTCGCGCTCATCGACCCCGCGCCGACCCGCTATGTAAGGCGGTAACGGCATGCCGCCGCGCTCGGCCAGCGCCTGGTCGAGCGCGGCGCCGTGGAACGAGAAGGCCAGTGTCACCTCGCCGCCGGCCTCGCCCTCGCCTCTTTGCTCGACCGTGGCATCGAGCTGGCCGAGGAAGCAGACACGGCCTTCGTCGCCGAAGCGGATGACATCGCCCACGGCGAGGCGCTTTGCCGGTTTTACCAGAGCCTGCCAGCGGGAGCCATCGAGCCGCCTGATCAGCGTCGCCGAGATCGCGGGCTCGTGCTCGCCGCGGCCGATGCGGCGGCCATGAAGGCTTGCGGGAAACACCTTGGTGTCGTTGACGACGACGGCATCGCCCGGCTGCAGCAGCGCCGGCAGATCGCGCACGGTGCGGTCCTCGATAGCGGCGCCAAGCTCCGCGCTCTGGCGCACCACGAGGAGTTTCGCGGCGTCGCGCGGCGTCATCGGCCGCAGCGCGATGCGGTCGTCGGGCAATATGAAGTCGAATAGTTCCGTTCGCATCCGAAATATCCGTGTCGCGATATACCTGCAAGCGCGCCGTAGTGCATCGGTCCGCGCTCGCGCGCCACGTGCAGGCGCCGCGCAGTTTTACGCTACCAGCCTTCTGTACAAGGTCAGATCATGCCAAAACCTCTGCCACAATCGGACGCGGAACAAAAATCGGATCATTTCAATGCTCTTTCTGACCGAACAGGATGTGCTGTCCGCTCTTGCCGACGGCGATGCCTACAAAGAAGCCGTCGATGTCATCACCCGGGTTTTCGAGCAGCAATCGGCCGGCAGCACCTACCATCTCAAGCGCTATACGATGACGCATCCGGCCCATCCCGGACATCTGTGGCACAATATTCGCATTCTGCCCGGCATGGTGCCGGACCTCGGCGCCGCTGCGGTACGCGTCTATTCGGGCTATCGCGGCACCAATAGATCGGAAGTTATCTGCCTGTTCGATTGGGCCGATATGAGGATGTCCGCCATCATTTCCGATTTTCATCTGCATGCCGTGCGTACGAGCGCGCCTTATGGCGTGGCGGCCAAGTATCTCGCCCGCGCCGGCGCCTCCACCTTGGGGATCATCGGAACCGGCCGCTACGCGCGCGGTATGGTACAGGCTGTCTGCGCGGTGCGGCCGATAAATCGGATCCAGGCTTTCAGCCGCGACCCGGCGAACGTGCGGAATTTCTGCGAAACCATGAGCGCCAAGCTCGGCATTGAAGTCGTGGGCTGTTCGTCCGGACGCGACGCCGTCCGCAACGCCGATATCGCGATCACCGCCACGTCCGGAAACACCATTGTGTTCGAGGCGGACTGGCTCGAGCCCGGCATGCTCCTGATGTCGCTCGCGCCCGGCGAGTTCGATGAGCAGACAGTGTTGCGGTCCCGGGTCTTTCTGTCCGCGATCGAGCAGGTGCTAGGCGATACTC
This sequence comes from Xanthobacteraceae bacterium, assembly GCA_036264635.1. Classification (GTDB taxonomy): domain Bacteria; phylum Pseudomonadota; class Alphaproteobacteria; order Rhizobiales; family Xanthobacteraceae; genus BOG-931. Next base: position 196,960 of record DATAQN010000200.1, read on the forward strand.
CGCCACGCAAGCCTTTCGCGGCGCTGGTCGCGGACGGCCGATTTGGTCCGGACGACGTCATCGCCGACCTCTGCGACGTCGTTTCCGGCAAAAAGCCCGGCCGCACGGCCGAAAACGAGATCATCCTCTATGAATGCGCCGGATTGGGTTTGCTCGACGCCGGTATTGGCCATTGGATCTACCACCGCGCCCGCAGCCGCGGGCTCGGAACCGAGATGCCGTTCGGCGAGGAGATTTAGAGCATGATCCGGACAATTGCGATCCACTCTCCGAAAAGCCGGAACAGATCGCACCATCGCGTCGAGAGAGGACTCTTCATTGGACCGGCGTGAATTCCTGCACCTCGGCGCAGTCGCGGCGACTACGGCGATCTGTTCGCGAACCGCGGAGGCACAATCGACCTATCCTGATCACGCGGTGAAACTGATCGTGCCGCGTCCTGCCGGCGGCGTCGTTGATGTTATCGCCCGGGAATGGGGCAACACGGTAGGCACAACGTTCGGCGCCACTTATGTCGAGAACATGGGCGGCGGTGGCGGGATTATCGGCGCGGCATTCGCCGCGCGAGCGCCAGCAGACGGCTACACGCTGCTGTTCGGCACCACAAGCGAACTGGTGCTCAGCCCTCTCCTTAGCCGTCAGTCCTACGATCCGGTCACGAGTTTCGCCCCGGTCACGATCATCTGTGAATCCATTGCCGCGATCGTCGTCAATCCGAGCGTGCCAGCCGCCAATCTCGGCGAACTCGTCGCTTATGCGAAAAAGAAACCTGGTAGTCTCTCTTACGGCTCAGCCGGCGCCGGCACCGTCTCGAATATGGCTGCTGAGCTTTTCAAGCGCCTGAGCGGCCTGTCAGATGTCACGCACGTTCCCTATCGCGGCGGCAATCCGGCGATGGCCGATCTGATCGCCGGCAATATTCCGATCATGACCCCGATGATGGATCAGACGATCATCGCGCTGCACCGCCACGGTCAGGTCAGAGTGCTCGCCGTTGCATCGGAGCAGCGCCTGGCCGCAATGCCCGAAATCGCCACCGCCGCCGAGCAAGGCTATCCGGACCTCGTCGCCCGGCTCTTTGTCGGCTTGTTTGCGCCAGCGGGCACGCCGCTGACGATCTTGGCCAAGGTGGAAGCGGTCACACAGCAAGCGATGCAGGATACACACCTGCAAGAAAGCTTTACCAATGCTGGTTTTGTGTCAGTGACAAAGTCGAGCGCGTCTTCCGCCACGCGCTATCTGAACGCGGAAATTCAGCGCTGGAAGCCGCTCCTGCAACAAACCGGCCTGAATTGACACGGGCAGCGTTTCCATTTTGCGGGATCATGTTCTAGACCCTGATCCAGTTCGATTGAATCGGATCAGGGTCTGGATTTTGCTTTTGAGCATGATCTTGTCCGAAAACCGGTTTCCACTTTTCGGGATCATGCTCTAGAAGCGCATATCGCAAGCTTCGGCGCGGCCATCAACGTGTCTTCGAGCGCGGTCATGCAAGGGACGGCCCAAGGGAGAGGCAAAGTCGCGGTCGTCCAGGTGAAACGCGGCATCGGCGACGTCATCTGGCACCTGCCCTTCATCCAAGCCATTGCCGCCGTCTCGCCGGGGCGGCAAGTCACCTTCCTCGCGCCACCCTCGAGCTGTGCCGAGCAATTGCTCGCCGCCGATCCCTGTGTCGCCGAAACGATCTATTTCGAGCACGACGGTTCCGAACTCAAGCGCGCGGTCAATCTGGCCAAGCTTGTCGCGCTGCTACGGTGGGAGGCTTTCGGCCAGGTTTGGATCCTCGACCGCACGCTGCGGCCTGCGCTCGCGGCGACAGTCGCCGGAATCCGCGAGCGTATCGGCCTCGGGCTCGGCGCGCAGCACCTGTTCATCACCAATCCCGGCATCGATCGGAGCCATTTCCACGATCAGCCGGTCGACTGGCTCAAGGCGCTGATGGCGGCAATGCAGGTACCGCTGGCCTCGACCGAGCCGAACCTGCACCTGCCGCCGGAAACGCTGGCCGAGATCAGCGCGAAATTCTCTGGCTCGCCGCGGCCCTGGATCGCGCTCGGGCTCGGCGCCTCGCATCCCGACAAGGATTGGCCGGATTCGCACTGGGCGGAATTCCTGGCCGGCCTGCGCCAGCGTGTCCAAGGCAGTGTTTTTCTCGTGGGCGGAGGCATGAACAGCGGGCGTGCCGAACGTTGCATTGCGCAGAGTGCCGGCGCCCTCGCCGTCAATGCCTGCGATCTCGGCCTACCCCAAGCGGCCGCGCTACTGCGCCATGCCGACTTGTTCGTAGGCCCGAGCTCGGCACCAATGAATCTCGCCGTCGCCGGCGGCACGGATGCGTTTGGCCTGTTCGGTTCGACGCCGGTGCTGACCTATTCAAAGCGCATCCACGCCATCGTGCCGCCGGGGGGAATGACACCGGACGGCATGACGCGGCTTTTGCCGGCGCAGGCCCTCGAACAGATCGCGCCTTATCTCGGGCGCGAGAAGGCCCAGGCTCGCCCTCATTAGAGCATGATCCCGAAAAGCATGCCCTTGGACTTGATCCGAGGGCGGAAACCGGTTTTCGGAAAAGATCATGCCCGAACGAAGAATTTAGTGCACCGAGTTATCGCTGGTACGATTGTCGACAAAGCGGACAGCGATCGGACGTCCGACGACCGCTCCCGCCATGCCGTCAGTGAAATGCATCGGCATGCAGCGATTGAGCGCCTCGTCGATCGCGTCGCGATAGACACCGCGCGTGTCGGCCGGCGCATCGTGGCTGACAAAAGTCACGAAGGGCGGCCCCACCATCTGACCGTCGCGTTTGAAAGAGAAGCGCACGGTATATTGCATGCCCTGACGCGCCTCGTCTTTCGGCGGCGGTACCCAGCAGGCGCGCAATGCTGCAAACATCTCGCCGATTGTGTCGACCGGCTTCGGCTGAGCCTGGTTGGTATCGCCAGCGTCTTTATTCGTGTCGCCATTGTTCTTGTCGGCATCAGTGTTGTTCTGATCGGCGCTGCCGCCGTTCTCGTTGCTATCGCCGTCTTTGGTCTTGCCGCCGGCTTTCGCCGGATCGTTATCGTCGGTCGTTGTGATGGTGAGCTGTAAATTCTCGCCGAGCGGCGGCCAATAATACGGTATGCACGGCCCGCCCTGGAACACGCTGCAGAACGACGGATGACACGGGCCGCCCAGGACGCTGCAGATGCCTTGCTGCTGCAGATGCAAATCGGGCTCGTGCAGGTGCACGCCCAAGGGCGCGCCAAACTGCGGACGCAAATGCGTGCCAAACGGCGCGCCGAAGTGCGCACCAAAACGCGCGCCCAGGTGCAAACCTCCTTGATGCAAGTGCAGAGGCTCTGCACTTGCGGTCCCGTTCAGCGCTAGCCCCCAACACACCCCGCAAGCGACGATGACGCTCCGGAGCATCGGCATAGCACCTCCTATTTGAGGTCGGCGGCGACCTGCATTTTGACGATCTTGTCGGGATCGCGCGGCGGCTCGCCGCGCTTGAGTTTGTCGACGATGTCCATGCCGCTGACGACTTCGCCGACCACGGTATATTGGCCGTTGAGGAACGAGCCTTCATCGAACATGATGAAGAACTGGCTGTTGGCCGAATGCGGATTGCTGGTCCGCGCCATGCCGACGGTGCCGCGGACATACGGCACGTCGGAAAACTCGGCCTTCAAATCGGGGTATTCCGAGCCGCCGGTGCCGTTGCCGAATTCACCGTCGCCGGTCTGCGCCATGAAGCCCTCGATGACGCGGTGAAACGGCACATCGTCGTAAAATTGCTCGCGCGCCAGAAGTTTCATGCGGTCGGCATGACCGGGCGCAACGTCGTTGCGCAATTTGATGACGATGCGGCCTGGTGTCGTGTCGAGCACCAGCGTGTTCTCGGGATCAATGCCCGCCGGCAAGTCCACGCTTTTTTGTTCGGCCATGATGTTCGTTCCTCTCTTGGTATCGCACTTACGAGACGCTACGGCGCGATGGTCGCCGACTTGATGTAGTCGAGCTTGGGAAATGATGCTGTGAGATAGGCATTACCTTCGCTTTGTACACGGCCCTGCTCGGGCCCTGCACCCGAAGGAGCGCCCTCGCCATAGCCGCTATAGAGCCCGTCGACCACATTCATCCCAGATATGACCTGACCGAACGGCGCAAAACCCTGCTTGTCGAGCATGGAATTGTCCGCAAAGTTGATGAACACCTGCGTCGTACGGCTATTGGGGCCTGCTGTCGCAAATGTGATCAGGCCACGCGCATTGCTCTTTTGCACCGGATCGTCATTGATGCGGGCGGTACGCCAGCGCGACGAGATCGACGGGTCGCCATTGATGCCGAATTGCACCATGAAGCCCGAGATCACGCGGAAGAAGCGCGCATTATTGAAAAATCCGTTCTTCACCAGATTGTAGAACCTGTCAGCGCCGTTCGGCGCCCAGTCGCGATGGACTTCGACGACGAAGGGTCCCTTGCTGGTGTCGAATTTGACCTTGTAGGTCGCGGGCGCCTGTTCGGTGAGCGCCGCGGGATTGGCAAGCGCCGGATTTGCGCCGCCGCCTCCTTGAGCAAAAGCTGGACTAATAAACGTCAGCGCAAGCAGAAAAACAGCGAGGCGAGTCATTTTGTCTCCCGGCGTTGGGTGAATTGCGGTCTTCAAATCTTGAGGCGAATTCAACGTTTGGCGAACTTCTTCTTCAGCCGCGCTGCGACCGGCGCCGGCACGAAGGCCGAGACGTCGCCGCCCATGCCGGCAATCTGGCGAACCAAAGTGGCGGTGATCGGGCGGGCCGCGGGCGACGCCGGAACGAATATGGTCTGAATACCCGGCGCCATGGTGCCGTTCATGCCGGCCATCTGCATCTCGTAATTGAAATCTCCAGAATCGCGTAAGCCCCGGATCAGGATGGTCGCCTTCTCGCGCTGGGCTGCCGAGACGACCAGATCGCTGAACGTGACGCAGACGATTTCGCACCCCGCTTTGCTGGCGAGCGGTGCGCAAATCTCCTGCAGCATCTCGAAGCGCTCTTCGACCGAGAACAGCGGCGCCTTGCCGGGATGCACCCCGATGGCCAATACCAGGCGGTCGACCAGCCGCACCGCGCTCGCCAGCACGTCGAGATGGCCGTTGGTGATGGGGTCGAACGATCCGGCGAACAAGGCGGTGTGCGGCGTGGCAGCAGGCATGGCGAGGTCTTGAGGGCTGTGCTGTTAAGGCGATCGTGTGGAGGCTGTTTTGCGTTCGGTCTCTGGTCGTTGGCGGTCTAGCCCGCGCCACGCGCGGCGGCAAGCGGTAGTGGGATCGTAGCCCGTCGGGCCGAAGAAATCATGATCGCTCGAAAAACCAAAATCACATCGGTTTTCCAAAAGCTTGGGGAAATCGCCTGATTTGTGATCTCGATCACCGAGCGCTTGCAGCGGCGGTGCAAAACAACCTCCCACCAAACAGCAACCAAATCGACGCCACAGCGTTCGACGCCACGGGCGTCAAAGGTTGCGCGACGGGGGCGGTACAATGATCAAGGTTCTCTATGCCGTTATCGTGTCCGCCATCGCGGCGGGCTGTTTCGTTGCTTTCCCGATTCTGTCGCAGCAGGTCCATGCCAATCCACCCGCAGCCGCTGTCGCGGTTGAGCGCGTCGCCGCACCGGCACGCGCCGGCAACTGTGGCCAGGATGCGTGGCCCTATATCGATGCGGCCTGCTTGCACAATGCCGGCGGGCCAGCGAACGCGCCGCGCGAAGTGCGGTTTGTCTCAGCCGATCGCATTGTGAGCCCAGTCAGCCGCTAAGTCTGGCTCCACGCATTTTCCTCAGACCTGTTGTGTCGATTCAGGCGGAAGGCGCACCTTCCGCCTTCATCTTGTCTCGGGCATGATCTTTCGCAACAGACGAGTGCAGCATCGACTGCACCAGGGCCGCAGAGCGGCAGCATCGGGAGGGGATCATGACGACAGCATCGCGCGTCGGCCGCCGGATTACGTTCATTGCGGCCGCGCTAGCGATGATACTCGCCGCCTCCCGCCTGCCCGCAGCATTGGCAGAAAACTCTTCCGGCGCGACGTACCCGGACCATCCGATCCGAATCATCGTCCCCTATACGCCAGGCGGCCCGACTGACGTCATGGGCCGCCTGATGAGCCAGATTCTCTCACAGGCGTTTGGCCAACAGGTCTATGTCGACAATCGTCCAGGCGCCGGCTCGACGCTCGGCGGCAAGATCGCGGCGGGCGCCGATCCCGACGGCTATACGTTGATCGTCGCGACGGCCGCGACCTTCGCCATCGGGCCGACCCTCTATCCCGAAGCCGGGCTCGATCCAAAAGTTTTTGTGCCGATCGCGGCCTTCGCCACCGTGCCGTTTCTGATGATCGCCGGTCCGAAAGCGCCGCCCGGCGCGATGACTGATGTCATTGCCTATGCCAAGGCACATCCCGGCCGGCTCGCCATCGGCGTGCCCAATGGCGCCCCGCCGCACATGCTCGCGGCCTGGTTCAAAAGCCTGACCAATACCGACATTCTGATCGTGACCTATAACGGCGCCTCCGGCGACATGACTGATCTGATGGGCGGCCAGATCGACCTTGCCATCGAGACGAGCTCGATTGTCTTGCCGCATCTCGCCGACGGCTCGCTGCGCGCGCTGGCGACAGCTTCCGCCGAGCGGCTTCAGGAAACGCCGAACGTGCCGACCCTGATCGAAAGCGGCGTGCCGGACTTCATTGCCAGTTCCTGGACCGGCCTCGCCGCCCCGCCGGGCACGCCGAAAGCCGTCGTCGACAAGCTCAACGCCGCAATCAATACGGGGCTGCGCTCGCCCGACATTCAGGCCAAGCTGAAAACGCTGGGCGCCAAGGGCAATCCCGGCACCGTTGCCGATTTCTCCAATTTCATGGCCGCCGAAGTGCCGAAATGGACGGCGATGGCAAAACTATCCCAAGCTCAGGGCAAATAGCGCGTTGAACAAATAGCCGTTTGTCGCCGGCGCTGAACGAACACGAGCTAGTGGCTAGTGGCGAGCCCGAGTGACGCGACGAGCGGCGTCCATCGCGCGAGCTCGGCTTTCATCGTCTGCGTGAAATCCTCCGGCGTACCGCCCAGCGGATCGACCGTAATCTTGGCGAGGGCACCCTCGAATTCAGGCGTCTTGAGACCTTGATTGATCGTCGTGTTGAGCTTGCCGACGATCGCTTGCGGCGTATGCGCGGGCGCGAGCAGCCCGGTCCAGGCCACCGTGACAAAATCCCCATAGCCGCTCTCGATCATCGTCGGCACGTCCGGCAATTGCGGAATGCGCTTTGGTGCGGTGACTGCAAGCGCGCGCAGCTTGCCGGCCTGAATGAGCGGCAACAGCACGCTCGTTGCCTCGAACGTCATTTGCACATTGCCAGCCATCACATCGGTGATGGAAGGGCCGCCGCCTTTGTATGGTACGTGGACGATGTCGATGCCGGCGCGCGCCTTGAACAATTCGCCGATCAGATGCGGCAGGACGCCAATGCCGCCGGAGGAAAAATTGACCTTGCCCGGATTGGCCTTGGCATAGGCGACGAGCTCCGCGACCGTATGAACCGGCAGCGACGGATTCATCACAAGAATGCTGGAACTGGCGCCGACAAGGGCAATGGGATCGAAGCTCTTGAGTGGATCGTAACCGGCATCGGGATGCAGAAGCGGCGCGATGATCAGTCCGCTCGCGGCCGAAAACAGCAGCGTATAGCCGTCCGGCGTCGCTTCGGCTGCATCTTTCGAGCCGATCGTATTGCCGGCGCCGGAGCGGTTCTCGACCACAAAGGCCTGGCCGAGCGAGGTCTGCAGATAGTTCGCGGTAAGCCGCCCGACGACATCGACCGGGCCGCCCGGCGGCGTCGGCACGATGACCTTCACCGGGCGGCTCGGATAATCCTCCGCGCAGGCCGGCGCGGCGAGAGCGCCCAAGGTCAAACTAACAATCCAAACTGATGCGAAAATTTTTGCCGCCGAGCGCAAGGCACCGACCCGAGACATGACCCCTCCCCGTGTATCGTCTTCTTAGCAATCCAGCGTAATCTATCAGGATAATTGAGTTTTTTGCCACCACCTGGGCCGGCTTCCGGAACTTTGAATAAACGGAAATTGTTCCGAATTTCTGGAAAAATTTCTACTCATGGTTTTACCCATAAGTAATTTCCCTTACCTAGGGTGCAGCGCACGGGCGACTCAATTGCAGCGTGAGTAAACCTTGGAGAGTGCGATGGGTGTTGGCAAAGCGGTGAGGGAATTTTTCCGTGACGAAACCGGCGCAACTGCAATCGAGTACGGCCTTATCGCGGCCGGTATTGCGGTCGCCATCATTGTGACCGTCCAATCTCTTGGAACCCAGCTCAACACGACGTTCACCAGCGTCTCGTCGGCTTTGAAGTAGCTGAACTTTTCGAAGCCGATTGCATCTCTGCGTCGAGCTATCGCGGCTGTCTGAATTCGATTTGAACCTGGGGGGCGCAATATTGCGCTCCTTTTTTTTGCGCCGCCGCCCGGCAGCGTTCTCAGTTGTTGCGCAAAAAGTCGCCCTTTCGTTGCATCGGCGTATTCGCGGCGGCGATTAACGCGGCTTTTGTCGCCAATGGCACGCCGGGGCGATCCGCTTCACCGGCTCTAGCGGCCTCCCCCCAATCGCGGTAAAGCGTAGCCAAATCCGGTCAATCGGCCCGGCCACCTGGCAAAGTCGCGGAATTTGCGGTGATCGTCCTCATCGACAATTACGACAGCTTCACCTTCAACCTGGTGCACTATTTCGGCGACCTGGGTGCCGAGGTCGTCGTGCACCGCAATGACAAGGTGACCAGCCGCGCGGTCATGGCGGCCGATCCCGACGCGATTGTGCTGTCGCCTGGTCCGTGCACACCCAAGGAAGCCGGCATCTGTCTCGAACTGATCCAACAGGCGTCGGCGACCATCCCCATCCTTGGCGTTTGCCTCGGCCACCAGGCGATTGGCGATGCCTTCGGCGGCAAAGTGGTCCGCGCGCCGGTTCTGGTCCACGGCAAGCTTTCCGAGATCCGCCACCACGGCCAAGGCGTATTTCGCGGGATCAACGGCCCGTTCAAGGCGACGCGCTATCACTCGCTCGTGGTCGAGCGCGCAAGCCTGCCAGGCGAACTCAACGTCAACGCGGAAACCGATGATGGCCTCATCATGGGGCTTGCGCATGCGCGCCTGCCGGTTCACGGCGTGCAATTCCATCCCGAAAGCATTGCTTCCGACCACGGTCATCTCATGCTGAAGAACTTTCTCGATATTGCCGCGGCGTGGAATGCTGCAACCGGACGCCGCAGCGCTGGGCAAGAGGCTCGGCAGCGCTCGCGGGCACTGGTGGATTGAGAGCGCACAGCCGTGGATTTCAAAGCACTCATTGGCAAAGTAGCGACCGGTTCCGCTTTGACCCGCGGCGAGTCGGCGTTTGCCTTCGAACAAATGATGGCGGGCGAAGCAACACCATCGCAAATGGGCGGCTTGTTGATGGCGCTGCGCGTGCGCGGCGAGACAGTCGACGAGATCGCCGGCGCCGTCACGACAATGCGCAACAAGATGCTGCGCGTCGCAGCCCCACCCGATGCGATCGATGTGGTCGGCACCGGCGGTGACGCTTCGGGCTCGTACAATATTTCGACCTGCGCGGCGCTGATCGTGGCCGGCGCCGGCGTCCCCGTCGCCAAACATGGCAACCGCGCGCTGTCCTCGCGTTCCGGCGCCGCTGACGTATTGGCGGCGCTCGGCGTCAATATCGACCTGACGCCCGATCAGATCGGCCGTTGCATTCATGAGGCTGGAATCGGCTTCATGTTCGCGCCGGCACATCATCCGGCGACGAAGAATGTCGCCGCGACGCGTGGCGAGCTTGGCACGCGCACGATCTTCAACCTGCTCGGCCCGCTGTCCAATCCAGCCAGTGTGCGGCGGCAAATGGTCGGTGTATTTTCAAAGCATTGGACCGAACCCCTGGTCCAGGTTCTGAAGATTCTCGGGTCCGAAAGCGTTTGGGTGGTGCATGGTTCGGACGGACTGGACGAGATCACTACGTCCGGCCCCACGACCGTGAGCGCGCTCGAAGGCGGCGTCGTCAAGAGCTTCGAGATCAAGCCCGAAGATGTGGGACTGCCGCGGGTCAAGCCGGACGCGTTGCGCGGTGGCGATGCCGCCGACAATGCCAAGGCGCTGCAGGACGTGCTCGAGGGGAAGAAGACGCCCTATCGCGATGTGGCGCTCTTCAACGCGGCCGCCGCCCTTGTCGTCGCCGGCAAGGCCAAGAACCTCGCCGCGGGCCTCGATCTTGCCGCGCAATCGGTGGATTCTGGCGAGGCCGAGGGGCGGCTTGACCGATTAATCGTGGTTTCGAACGATGGCTGATATTTTGGAGAAAATCGCCGCCTATAAGCGCGAAGAAATCGCCGCGGCGAAACGCGCTCGTCCGCTTGCCGCAATGGAGAATGAGGCGAAGGCGGCGGGCGCGCCGCGCGGCTTTGCCAAAGCGATCGAACGGCGGCTGGCTGCCGGCGACTACGCGCTGATCGCCGAAGTGAAGAAGGCGAGCCCCTCAAAGGGACTGATCCGCGCCGATTTCGATCCTGTCGCGCTGGCCAAAGCCTATCAAGCGGGCGGCGCGACCTGCCTCTCCGTTCTGACCGACGCGCCTTCGTTCCAAGGCAGCCTCGATTATCTTCGCAATGCGCGTGCCGCGGTAACGCTGCCGGCGCTGCGCAAAGACTTCATGTACGACACCTATCAAGTCGTGGAAGCGCGCGCTTATGGCGCCGATTGCATTCTCATCATCATGGCCGCGGTCGACGACGCCTGTGCCGCCGATCTCGAAGCGGCGGCTTTGTCGCTCGGCATGGACGCGCTCGTCGAAGTGCATGATGAAGCGGAATTGGCGCGTGCCTTGCGGCTGAAATCGAAGCTCATCGGCATCAACAATCGCAACCTGAAAACCTTCGAAACGACGCTCGCCACCAGCGAGCGCCTGGCGCCGCTGGTCCCCGCCGATCGCATGATCGTCGGCGAGAGCGGGATCTTTGTACCGGACGATCTCGCGCGGCTCGCCAGGTACAGGATTTCCACGTTCCTCGTCGGCGAGAGCCTGATGCGTCAGGATGACGTCACTGCCGCCACGCGCGCGCTCATGGCGCGCAAATCAGCGCTTGCTCCGGCCCGGTAGTTGTCCGTGGCCGGGCGTGCGAAAAAACTCAGTCACTTAAGCAGCAGCGGCGAAGCCCGCATGGTCGACGTGTCGGGCAAAGCCGTCACCGAGCGGATCGCGACGGCCGAAGGTCGCGTGATCATGCAGCGGAAGACGCTCGACATCGTGCGCAAGGGAGACGCGAAAAAAGGCGATGTGCTGGGCATCGCTCGGGTCGCCGGCATCATGGCCGCCAAGCGCACGCACGAGCTCATTCCGCTGTGCCATCCGCTGGCGCTGTCGCAGATCGAAGTGGACGCCGCGCCGGACGCCAAATTGCCGGGCATCAAGATCACGGCGCGGGTCAAAGTCGCGGGCCAGACCGGCGTCGAAATGGAAGCGCTGACGGCTGTATCGGTCGCCTGCCTCACCATCTATGACATGGTGAAAGCGGTCGATCGCGGCATGCGCATCGAAGGCATAAGATTGGTCGAAAAGAGCGGCGGCCGGTCCGGGCATTATCGCGCCAAAGCGTAAGTCATATGGGAGTGAGGCCGTGATTTCGGTCGAAGAGGCGCTGCAACGGGTATTGGCACATGCCAAGGCGCTGCCCACCGAACAGGTGCCGCTCGCGGAAGGAAACGGCCGCGTGCTCGCGTCCGATCTCAAGGCGCTGCGCACCCAGCCGCCGGCCGATGTCTCGGCGATGGACGGTTATGCGGTGCGCGCAAGCGACGTGGCCGCAGCGCCCATGCGCTTGAAAATCATCGGCGAGGTCGCGGCCGGCCGGCCTTTCGACAACACCGTCGGCTCTGGCGAAGCGGCGCGCATTTTCACGGGCGGCGTCGTGCCGAACGGCGCCGACACCGTTGTCGTGCAGGAACAGACCACGCGTGACGGCGACATCGTCGAAATTCAAAAGCCGTCGGTCAAAGGCCGTAACGTTCGCCCCGAGGGCCTCGATTTTCGCGCCGACGAAACGGCATTCACTGCCGGCCACACATTGCGGGCGCGCGACCTCCAGCTCGCCGCCGGCATGAACCATCCGCTGCTGCCGGTCTACCGCAAACCGAAAATCGTCATGTTCGCCACCGGCGACGAGCTCGTGCCGCCCGGCACCGAGCCCGGTCCTGGGCAGATTGTTTACTCCAACGGATTTGCTCTTGCGGCTTTGGCGCGCCAGGAATGCGCGGACGTTACCGACCTGGGTGTCATCGGCGACCGGCTCGACGACACAATCGCAGCCGTGCGCAAAGCGCGCGCGCTCAACGCCGATATTCTCGTGACGACGGGCGGCGCCTCGGTCGGCGAATATGACTTCGTGCAGAAGGCCTTCGCCGCCGAAGGCATGGACCTGTCGTTCTGGAAGATCGCGATGCGGCCCGGGCGGCCGCTGATGCACGGCAGGCTCGGCACGACGCACGTGCTCGGCCTGCCGGGCAATCCAGTCTCATCTTATGTCTGTGCCTTCTTGTTTCTGGTGCCGCTCATTCGCCGCATGAGCGGACGCAGCGACGTTTCCGCTCCAATCGAATCGGCGCTGCTGGGCTGCGACCTGCCCGCCAACGACGAACGTGCCGACTACCTTCGTGCGACACTGGCAGCGGGCGCGGACGGGCTTGTCGCAACGCCCTTCCCGATCCAGGACAGTTCGATGATGGCGCCGCTTGCCAGGGCCGATTGTCTTTTGATCCGGGAGCCTTACGAAGAATCCGCGAAAGCCGGCAGCCGCTGCCGCATCGTTAAGTTCGAGCGTTAATCGGCCGTTCGCGGAAGGCCGCGCTTTCTTCACTTCAAATTAAATGGTTGCGGAACACATATGGAACGGATAGTGTCCGTTCATGATTTGTTTCGGCTGTAATTGAATCCAAATCCGGAACTAGCAGTCCGAAACTAGCAGCCGATGTGTCGCCAACTTGCCGCTGATTAGCGTTATTGGGGAGAGAGCGCCGATGTTGACTCGCAAGCAGGCAGAACTCTTGCGTTTTATCCATGAGCGCCTCAAGGAGGCGGGGGTGCCGCCCTCCTTCGATGAGATGAAAGACGCGCTCGATTTGCGCTCCAAATCCGGCATCCATCGACTCATCACTGCGCTCGAAGAGCGCGGCTTCATTCGCCGCCTGCCGAATCGAGCGCGCGCCATTGAAGTCATCAAGCTTCCCGAATCGGTGTCGCACGGGATTGCGGCTGCCCGCGCCAGGGGATTCACGCCGAGTGTCATCGAAGGCAATCTTGGCCGCGTACGCGCCGCATCCGAGGACGAAGGCGGTCGGCCAGTGGCCGTGCCGGTGATGGGCCGAATCGCTGCGGGCACACCGATCGAAGCTATTCAGACTCGCAGCCACACGATCAGCGTGCCGCCGGACATTTTGACATCAGGCGAACATTTCGCGCTCGAGGTGCGCGGCGATTCGATGATCGAAGCCGGCATTCTTGATGGTGACATGGTGCTGCTCAAACGCACCGATGCCGCCGATACCGGCGACATTGTCGTCGCGCTGATCGACGACGAGGAGGCAACCCTAAAACGCTTCCGCCGCCGCGGGGCCTCGATTGCGCTCGAGCCGGCCAATACCGCTTACGAAGTCCGCATCTTGCCGCCCAACCGGGTGCGCATTCAGGGCAAGCTGGTCGGGCTGTTCCGCCGCTACTGAGCACCGCTTGTCGGTCCCACTCCTGTCCGCGTGTAGCCGTTCGAAGAACGGCGTCGTTTTGCTCGCCTATGGAGCGGTGTACACGTTTTAAGTACCGAAACTTAAGACGTGCATAGGCGGAACAAGTCGGCCACGCTGATCCTATTCAGACTAGTGATCGTTGTGATCCTTCAGGCGACCAACGGCTCGACGCTACCACGTTGGCCGCGGTCCTGGCGAATGCGGAAGAAGCCGACTTGCTCCGCCATGGCAGCGGCCTGAATTTCAAGCGTCTTGCCTGCCGCCGCACTTTCCTCGACCAGCGCCGAATTCTGCTGATTGGCTTCGTCGATCTGGGATAGCGCGCTTGAAATCTGCGCCAGACCGCTCGCTTGCTCGCTGCTGGCTTTGGCGATTTCGGCGACGACTTCGGCGGCCTTTGCGATCGAGGTCACGACTTCATTCAACGCTGCGCCGGCCTGACCTGCCAGCGCCACGCCTTCCCGAACCTCGGCAGAACTATTGGTGATCAGCGTCTTGATATCCTTTGCGGCTTGCGCGGAGCGCTGCGCGAGGCTGCGCACCTCGGAGGCGACGACGGCAAAGCCCCTGCCGGCCTCCCCGGCGCGGGCCGCCTCAACAGCGGCATTAAGCGCCAGCAGATTGGTCTGCCGCGCGATTTCATCAATCACCATGATGATGTCGGCGATCCGGCGCGACGATTCTTCGATGTTCGACATCGATTTGATGGTCTTGCCGACCACGTCGCTGCCGCGACCGGCGACGCCGCGTGTCTCCGCGGTGATGCTGTCGGCGTGCTGCGCGCTCTCGGCGTTCTGCCGCACGATCGAGGAGATCTCCTCCATCGACGCCGAAGTCCTGACCAGCACCGCCGACTGCGACTCGGTGCGTCGTGATAGTTCTGTCGTCCCGCTTGAGATTTCATGCGAGGCGCCGGCCACCTGCCGCGCCGCGTCGACAATCGCCCTGATGGTCTCCTGCAGACGCTCGGCCGCAAGATTGAAATCGTGCCGGATCTGCTCATAAGCGCCAGCGAAGATTTCGTTCATGCGATAAGTAAGATTGCCGTCGGCGAGCGATTTGAGCCCCGTGGCAATCGAGGCGACGATGCGGGCCTGCTCGTCGGCGAGCCTGGCGCGCTCGGCGTCGGAATTCGCCTGCGCCTCCCTCTCCGCGCGCCGCTGCTCCTCGGCCTGCTGCCGCTGTAGTTCCGCCTGACGACGCTGCTCGATGCGGCCCTTCTCCAACGCCGCGTCGCGCAGCGAAACAACCGCCCGCCCTATCTCGCCGATCTCATCGTGCCGGTCGGCGCTCGGCACGTCGAGTTCCAGACTGCCGCCTGCGATCTGCAGAAGACAATCGCGCAATCCGTAAAGCGGGCGGACGATGCCTCTCGTTACAAAGAAAAAGCCTGCAGCAAGTGCAATCGCGGCAACGCCGGCGAGACCGAACAGGACCATTTCGTTGAGTGCGTTGATGCGCTTGACCTCAAGCCCGAGACTCGCGGTGTAGTCGATATAGGCCTTGCTGACATCGTCGGTCTCTTCATTGAGCTTGGTGCGAACCGCGCGGTTCGCGTCATTGTCGCCGAAGGCCCGGGCACTTGCGATGCTCTCGAATTGCGCCTTGCGCACCAGCTCTCTGCGGAAGGCGACGAACTGCTCGGTGTCACGCTGCAGATTCCCGATCTTGGTGCGCTCAGAATCGATGACGTCGGCGTTCCACAACTTCATCGCCGCCTCGATGCCGTCGAGATCTTGCAGCAATTTCTCGGCGAAGGGCTCGGCCTCCTTCCAGTCCGACGACAAGTAGACGCCGCGCGACTCCATGACCGCGGCATATACGAGGGCCTTCACGTCGCCGAAATATTGCACGCCCTGCCAAGCAAGGTCGCGCTTTACCCCGATCGCTTTATCTGCCGACAGATTATAAGAATTAAGAACGACTCCGACGATCGGAACCAGCCCCATGAGTCCGATCATCACGAAAAGCTTGTTCTTAAGAGATAAACGCATGTGACATGTGTCCGTTCGCCGGCCTGATGGCACGCCGAATTTCGCCATTTGCGGCACGTTGAGCCTGTTGTGGGTTCATCCGAGGCTGCGATGAAAAGCCCCGAAGGATGGGTCGACTGATGACCGCGAGCCCTTCCAAGCGCGAATTGGCTGGATTCGCGTTAAACTTTCGTTTTCACAATTTGGAGTTGGTATATATCTGACCGGCTGCGCCACCAGCCAATAGAGTTCGAATTTTCTTGCGGCTTCGCCGAAAATTACTGATCCGCATCAACGTCTTCGGGCTGCGGCGTCGCGTCGCGCGGTGGGGTCCGCACCTCGCCCGGTGAAGTACTGCCGCGTGGCGTCGCAGTATTGGGACGCTTGAGCAGTGGGGCCGGCGACCACGGCCGGTCGAAATCGGTCGCGCGCACGGAGTCGATGATAAAGCCTGATGACGTGTGGCGCAGCGCTAGCGCGCCGCGCTGCCGCCGCGTGTCCCGATCAATCACCGTCGCAGCACAGCCCGGCGGCGCCGCGGCGCGCGCGGCGATGACCAGAGCTGCCTCCTGACAATCGTCTTCGAAGGCGTCGGGTGTAAGCGCATAGGCGACGCGGGCGCCGTCGGCGAGCCTGCCGACGCAGCCGGAAGGATCGCAGGCAATCCCCTGCCCCAATGTGCGATCCTTGGCATCGCGGCCGTCGGCATCCGCGGCAAGCCATTCGCGGATGGCAAAGGAATCACCACCGGTGTGATGGACCGCGAAGCGGCCATCAGCGGTGCGAAGTGCGAAGCTTCGCCCGTCATAAGCCACCAGCACGTCTGGCGCGCGCAAGCTCATTGCCCAGACCATGGCGACGGCGGCAAGAACCAGACCGCCCCAGCGCAGCGGCGTCTTGAAGAGACCGATCACAAGCAAAGCGGCTGTCGACAGCAGAAGCGGCCCGGTGCCAAACGACGCGACCCGGCCGAAAGCGCCGGGCAGGCTCGCGACCCAGAGCGCGACCGTATCCATCCATTCGATGCCGTAACCCATCAGCCGCCAACATGGGGCATCGAAGCCGAACGGCATGGCGATGACGCCGAGAATACCCATGGGCATCACCCAGGCCGATACGACCGGCATGGCCAGAAGATTGGCCAGCACGCCATAAGGCGCCATGCGATGGAAGTGGTAGGCCGCATACGGCGTGGTCGCGAATCCCGCGAACAGCGAAGCGAGCGTGAGCGCG
>DATAQN010000201.1:0-39051 GCA_036264635.1 Xanthobacteraceae bacterium
ACGCCGGGCGACAGCCGGATGGCAAACAGCGGCACCACCATCGAGGCGCCGAAGACATGCGAGCCCATCGCGTGCAACGCATTAACGCGCAGACCGAGTATCTTGCCGTGCTCGTCGAGCGCCAATTCGCCGGTGACCACCTGGTCGCGGCCGTGCGAGTCGCCAAGAAGCGCTTCCGACCGCGTCGACACCCATTTGACCGGCCGGCCGCCGACGCGGCGCGACGCCCACACGACCAGCGCATCCTCCGGATACCCGCCGTGCTTCATGCCAAAGCCGCCGCCGACATCGGGTGACAAGACGCGCAATTTGGTCTCGGCGACTTTCAGCACCTGACCCGCGACGGTCGAGCGGGTGCCGTGCGGATTCTGCGTCGTCGAATAAAGCGTATAGCTGTCGTTGTCTGGATGATATTGGCCGATCGCGGCGCGCGGCTCGATCGAATTGGCGCTGATGCGCGCATTGTTGAGCTTGAGCTTGACGACGTGCTTGGCTTTGGCGAAGGCCGCGTCAGTTGCGTCCTTGTTGCCCATCATCAGCGTGAAGGAAATGTTGTTGGGTGCCTCGTCCCATACTGCAGGCGCACCGCTCTTCACCGCCGCTTCGACGCCGATGACCGCCGGCAGGGGCTCATATTCGATCTCGATCAGCTCCGCGGCGCTGCGCGCCTGATTGACCGTTTCGGCGATGACAAAAGCGACGCGCTCGCCCACGGCGCGCACCTTGTTGCCTTCGAGGATCGGGCGCGGCGTGCGGAAGCCTTTCGGCCCACCCATGTCTTCCGGCATCGGCGGCATGAGGGGACCGAGCCCATCGGCTGCGACATCGGCGCCGGTGAGCACCGCAAGCACGCCTTCGGCTGCTTTGGCTTTGGCTGTATCGATCTTTTTGACCCGCGCATGCGCATGCGGCGACATGACGACGACGCCGTAGCACTGATGCGGCAGGTCGAAATCGTCGACATAACGCCCGCGGCCAGTGATAAAGCGGGGGTCCTCGACCCGCGGTACGGGCTGACCAA
This sequence comes from Xanthobacteraceae bacterium, assembly GCA_036264635.1. Taxonomy (GTDB): domain Bacteria; phylum Pseudomonadota; class Alphaproteobacteria; order Rhizobiales; family Xanthobacteraceae; genus BOG-931. The sequence continues at coordinate 1,022 of DATAQN010000201.1, forward strand.
TACCGAATTTCTGCACGGGCTTCCTCCTCGCCGGGCGAACGCCTCCTCCGCTTACGGCGGAGGAAGCAAACGCCAGTTTACTTGTGATTTGCGGCGATGAAAGTCCAGAGTGTCCAGTCTCACAGGAGAGGCGTCGATCACGCTGACGCGTGCGGCGCTATTGCAGCCGCTTGGCCGCCTCTTCGACAATGCTCAGATCGGTGTGCTGACCGAGATCCACCGAGCCGCTGAAGAAGCCGAGATCCTTGGTCATTTCCACGTTTTTCTTCAACGCCTCGAGATCGGGCTTGCCGTTCGGGTCGCGATAATAATCTTGCTTGGAGAACAGCCAATCGAGCCGTTCCGGCGGCACTTTCAGGAGCCGCGCGCCGATCGCGACCACCTCGGCATGGTTCTTCGGATCGAGGAACCAGCGCTCGATGCGGAGCGTATCTTCCATGAAATCGACCATGGCGGCACGGTTCTTGTCGATGAAAGACTTGCGCGCCGTCCAGATAATCATCTGAGTGCGGCCGACGCCCTCCTTCTGGGTGAACAGGACGTTATTGGGATCGCGCAGCGCCGGATTGAGCGAGAACGGCAGCACGCCCGGCGCCAGATCGATCTTCTTCTCGGCCAGCATGGCGGCCATGGCGGGAAACGGGGCTTCGATCGTGGTGTAGTCGCGCTTGTCGTCGAGCCCGTGCTTGCGCAGCATCGCCTTCATCGCAATATCGATGCCGCTGCCGGCGGCGTTGGTGGCAATGACCTTGCCCTTGAGATCCTCGATCTTGTTGATGCCGGCGTCCTTGCGCACGAAGAACTCGTCGGAATAATAGCCCGGCGCGCCGTCTTGAAACTCGTCGGCAATGACTTGCAGATCGTCGATCCCGGCATTCTGGATGGCGAGCCCCAGTGTCGAATAAGCAAGGTCCGCAATCTCCAGCTCGCCGGTCGCCAAAGCGGTGATCATCGGCGGCGTGCCCTGATAGCGCACCGCCTCGAAGTCGTAAGACGTGCCCCAATGCTTGGCGAGGTCCTTCTTCTCGGCCAACAGCGAAGCCCAGTTCGCCACCGGCACGACGTAGGCGCCCCTGATCTTGATCGGATCTGCCTGCGCCGCGCTCGCGCCGGCAAGCGCGATCGCAAGTGCGCCCAAGGCAGCAAATCTGGTCATCCGCATCATCGTTATCCCCCTCTTTTGGATTTCTTATTCTGTCTTATAGCTGCCTCAGGCGGCGTCGGCGACTGCGGCGTGAATGCGCAGCAATTCCGGAATTGTCGCCGGATCGCGCCGGCCGAAGCCGCACTCGGTCGCAACCGCAAAATGCGGGACATGCCGTTGGGCCGTTTCCAACCGCCGCATCGTGCCCTCGACGCCATCGGTGTGGTGAACGAGGCCAAGGCACAATTGGGTTTCGGGCCGCAGCTTGAGGCGTTTCAGCGGCTCGAAATAGGCGTCGTCGGATCGGTTGCGCGGCACCGGCATGTGAATGAGTGCAACCTGCCGCGTGATGCGCGTCGCAAGGCGATTGGCGAAATCGACCATATCGTTCATGTCGGTCGGCTCGACGACATGCTTGTGGCCGGAATCGCCATAGCAGAGGTGATAAAGCAAATCGATGTCGGCCGGCACGCGATTGCCGAGCTCGACCAGGATGCTACCGAAGGTCTCCTGCATCTCCGCTTTGGTGCGGCCATAGCTCGAAGCTTCGTTGCGCTCGAGGCGGGCGAAGACGGCGGAGGCGACGTCGAACTGGATCGCCAATTCGTCGTGCGGAATGGCGGCCGCGACCTTGTCGATCTCGCGTTTGAGCGCGTCATTGTAAATGGGATCGATGGCCGCATGCAGCTTGTCGACCAGGAACAGCCAGATCACCGAATGCGCCGGCACAAGATCAACCTGGAATTTGGTGCCGGCTGGAATCTTGCCGGCCTGTTTCAGCCGCTTGAACTCGGCATATGATGCCTTGGCGATGTCGGCATAGAACAGATTGTCGAAGCGCACGTCCTCGATCTTTATGCCGGGCTTCAGCCGATAGCGTTCACGCCCGGTGCCGCTTGCGTGCACGCGAAAGAACTCACCGGATTTCTCAAAGGCCGGATGCTCGGAGAATGCTGGTTCCAGCCAGCTGATCCAATCCCCGCGCTCGCCAGTCTCGCCGTCGGGCAGCCGCTTGATGCGGGGGCCGAGCGCGGCGCTGACCTTCTCGAAGACCTCCGTGGCGCTTGCCATCGGCACGCTGCCGACAAGATACACATCACGCGACATTCACACTTCTCCGATGCTTTTCGATCTTGAAATAAGGCCTGCGTGACGGTGCTAGCCGCAGCACGCAGCGTGGATTTTCAGCAGCGTGCGCACGATTTCCTCGGAACGGGCGCGCGCCATGCCGCATTCGGTCGCGATGCCGAAATCCGGCGCGTGGCGGCGCGCCGCTGCGATGCGGGCCTTGGTGCCTTCGGCGCCATCTTTCGCGTGCACCACGCCGAGAAATAGCGCGGTGCCTTCGTCGAGCTTGAGGTCGCGAAACGGCCGATGAAAAGCGTCGTCGCTGCGGTCGATCGGCACCGGCATGTGAATGTAGGCGAGCCTATGCGGAATCCCCAGCGACAGCGCATTGGCGAAATCGACCATCGCCGCGGCGTCTTTCGGCTCGACGAAATGTTTGCCGGCGAAATCGCCGTAACAGAGGTGCAAGCCAAGCTCGACGTCGTCGGGGATATTCGCGCAAAGCCGCCGCATGCGGGCGATGATTGCCTCGCGCGGCTCGTCGGCATAGGGCACGGCCTCCGTCTTCTGACCGTCCCAGACCACCATCTCGTTGCAGACATCCCATTGGATGCAAAGATCGCGATGTGGAATGTGCCGGCACAAGGCGGCGACTTCGGCGATCATGGCTTTTTCATAAGCCGCTTCCACAGCCGCGAGCGCTTCGGGCAAAACGACCGAGCTGACGACCGCAAACGGTGTCGGCAGGCAGACTTGAAAGCGGATGTCTTTCGGCAGTTCGCCGCGTTCGCGCGCCGCGACAAAATCGAGATAGGAGGCACGCGCCTCGCGCATATAGCCGAGCTCGCCGAAATGCACGTCTGCTGGATCAACGCCTTCGGCGAGTGTCAGCAGCGCGAAGCGATTGGTCGGCCGCACCTTGCCGGACGGATCGGGCCGGAGAAACGTCGAGGCGCGCAGCAGCGGATATTGCCAGCTGATCCAGAGCTTGCGGCCGCCGACTTCGCCGTCGGGAATGCGCTTGAGATGCGGGCCGAGCTCCTTGCCGACGGTGCGAAAAACATCTTCGACCGTATCGAGACCGACGCTGCCGACGAGATGGACGTCCATCGTGCTTTCCTCCCGCTTCGCCCGCTGATGGGGCGTTTTGCAGCATGAGTTGACAGCCCGGGAGCCATAATGTCCAATAAGAATATCCCGGTTTGACATAATCTTTGATTATGGCCTCGAGCGTTGATCCCAAGCGGCTGATCGAACTGCTGCGCATTGCCGATCGCGGCTCCTTCACGCGCGCGGCGGCCGTTTTGGGCGTATCGCAGCCGGCGCTTTCCAACAGCATGGCCGTTCTGGAGAGAATGCTGGGCGTGCGCGTGTTCGAGCGCACGCGAAACGGCGCGGCGCTCAACGAGTTCGGTCGGCTACTCGCGGGTCACGCCGCCGCCATCGACTCCGTGCTGTCGCGCGCAGTCGAAGAGCTTGAAGCCAAGAAGCGCGGGCTTGAGGGCTCCCTGGTCGTCGGCGCCTCTCCGATCGCCTGCATCGATATCGTCCCGGGTGCAGTCGCACGGCTCAAGCGCGAGACGCCGAACATCGTGGTATCCATCGAGGAGCGCGCCGACGATGAGCTGATTGCCGGCCTGCGTAGCGGCGAGATCGATCTCGTGGTCAATTCGGCAGGCCTGCTTGCCGATGAGCCCGATGTCGTGAGTGAGACGTTGGCCCACGACGTGTTTGTCGTCGCTATGCGCCGCAGCCATCGGCTCGCAAGTAAGAAGTCGCTTTTGATCGGCGAGTTGCGCGACGAGCAATGGGTCATGCCGAGCCCGCACACAACGATGTCGCGGCAAATCGAATTGTTGTTTTCGGCAGAGAACCAGCCCTGGCCATCGCAGGCCATTATCACGAACTCCATTACGGCGCTGAAATCGATCATCATCCGGTCGGACTGCGTGACGATATTGTCGAAAAAGCTCATGCGGCTCGAAATCGAAGCGCTCCGTCTTGCCTGTGTGCCGATGCGCAAACAGCATTTCACTCGTGAGATTTGCCTGCGGCGACGGCGGGAGCCGCGGTCGCCGCTCGTCGAAAGGTTCATCGCCGCCATTCGTGCGGCGGCCATGGAAGCGGATGGGCCGCGGGCTGCAAGCCGTCGTCGGTGAAAGCCGGCTGTATCACGGCGGGTCTTCTGCGCTATCCTGTGCGCCAGGGAGAACGCCGGGTCATGCAAACAAATGGCAATGCAGCGAATGCTGCACATTTCGATTACATCATTGTCGGCGCGGGGTCGGCCGGCTGTGTGCTCGCCAATCGGTTGACCGCATCGGGGCGGCATCGCGTGCTCTTGCTGGAAGCGGGCGGGCGCGACAGCAATATCTGGATTCACATTCCACTCGGCTACGGCAAGCTGTTCGACAACGCCAAAGTCAATTGGCTTTACAAGACCGAGCCCGAGCCGGAGCTCAACAATCGCCGCGTGATCCAGCCACGTGGCAAGGTGCTCGGCGGATCGAGCTCGATCAACGGGCTCCTTTATATCCGCGGCCAGCACGAGGATTACGATCACTGGCGGCAGCTCGGTAATGCCGGCTGGGCCTTCAGGGACGTGCTGCCTTATTTCAAGCGCGCCGAGGACCAGCAGCGCGGCGCCGACGAGTTGCACGGCGTCGGCGGGCCGCTGGCGGTCTCTGACGTCAGCGAGCCGCACCCGCTCTGCGAGGCATTCATCGAGGCTGCCGCGCAAGCCGGCTATCCGCGCAATGACGATTTCAACGGCGCCACACAGGAAGGTGCCGGCTATTTCCAGCTCACGACCAAGAATGGGCGGCGCTGGTCGACCGCGGTCGGCTATCTGCGGCCAGCAAACAAGCGTCCGAATCTGGCGGTGGTGTCGGATGCGCATGCGACGCGTGTTCTGTTTTCCGGCCGTCGCGCCATCGGCGTCGAATATCGGCAGGGTGGGGTGACACATACGGCTTTTGCCGATGGCGAAGTGATCTTGTCCGGCGGTGCGTTCAATTCGCCGCAGCTGCTGCAGCTCTCCGGCGTTGGGCCGGCGAAACTCCTGAGCGATCTCGGCATCGAGGTGATCGCCGACATGCCGGGCGTCGGCAATGACTTGCAGGACCACCTGCAGATCCGCATGCAATATCGTTGCACTTTGCCGATCACCATGAATGACGTGATCAACGATTGGCGCCATCGTTATACCGAAGGCATTCGATATCTGTTGTCACGCAAAGGTCTTCTGACCATCGGCGCCGGCTACGCGGCGGCCTTCATTCGGACGCGGCCGGAACTGGCGACGCCGGACGTGCAGATTCACTTTCTTATCTTCAGCGCCGATGCGGCCGGCGCGACGCTGCATCCATTCTCGGGCTTCATGGCCTCGGTGTGCCAGCTGCGGCCGGACAGCCGCGGCTTTGTGCGCGTCAAGTCGACGGATCCGATGATGCCGCCGGCGATCCAGCCGCGCTATTTCACCGCACAGAACGATCGCGACACGATCGTCGCCGGCCTGAAGGCGTTGCGCGGGATCATGAACCAAAAAGTGATGCGCCAATATATCGCCGAAGAATTGGCGCCGGGGGATGCCTGCGTCAGCGACGAGGATTTCCTCGCCTTCTCGCGCGCAACGGCAACGACGGTCTATCACCCCACCTCGACCTGCCGCATGGGCTCAGACCCGAACGCCGTCGTCGACGAGCGACTGCGCGTGCACGGTTTCGAGCGGCTGCGCGTGGTCGATGCTTCGATCATGCCAACGGTGGCTTCGGGCAATACCAATGCCGCCGCGGTCATGATCGGCGAAAAGGGCTCCGACATGATCTTGCAAGACGCCGCCGCGAGCGCACCGATGGCGATGTCGGCATAAGGGGGCTTACTCAGCTGATCGTAACCGTGCGGTCTCCGCGAGATCGATTTCGCCGCGGGCATCGATCGCAACGCCATATTCAATGCGGGCTTCCTCGACGGTGGTCAGCCCGTCGAGCACGTCGTCGCGCACTGCCTGCGGATCGCGCATGCGCGGATCGCCGAAGCCGCCGCCGCCCGGCAGTCCGAGCTGGATCGCGTCGCGCGGCGGCACGGTCTGGCGGCCCTTGGGCCGGATCGGCCGGCCGGAGCGTAAGGTCACAGTGCCCGCAGCGCCTGGCCGACCGCCGTCGCGGCCGCGCGCCGGATTGCGCACGCGCTCGAAATTGCAAAGAAGCGCGACAGGAGTAGCGCCGGCGCCGCCGATCTCGATCACCTGGCCGAGCCCGCCGCGGCGCTTGCCGGCGCCGCCCGAGCTTTCGCGGAATTCGCGGCGATGAAACACCACCGGCGCGATGCTCTCGGTGGCTTCGACCGGGATGGTACGTACGCCGGACGGAAACGACGTGGCGCTCAGACCGTCTTTTTGCGGCCGCGCGCCCGCGCCGCCGCAATGGAAGATCACGGTCGAGAATTCCGGCAGCGTATTGGCGTCGGTACCCTCTTCGACTTCATCGACCAAAGAACCGCCGCCGAAGATCTGCGGATTCCATAACGATGACGCGCCCTCGGCCGGCACGCCGCCAGCTATGACTTGATGCAAGCAGCCAAATACGACATCCGGCAGCATCTGACCGACCGTGTGCCGCGCCGCGACCGGCCACGGCCGCTTGGCGTTGAGCACGCAGCCTTCCGGCGCGCTGATCGTGATCGGCTCGAGCGAGCCGGCGTTGTTCGGCACGTCCGACGCCACCAGGCATTTGACGCCGAAAGCCGTATAGGCGAGGCAATAATTGAGCACGACATTGATGCCATAGCTCGAAGCCGGCGACGTGCCGTCGAAATCGACATGAATGCCGTCGTCGGAAATCGTGAGAGCAGCGTTCAGCGTCAGCGGCTTGTCATAGCCGTCCATGGTCATGCTGTTGCGGTAAGTGCCCTTCGGCAGCGTGCGGATGCGGGCGAGCGTCGCTTCACGCGAAGCCTCAAGAATAGTGTCGCCGAGCCGGTCGAGATTGGTGATCTCGAATTCGTCCATCATCTCGACGAGGCGCCGGCTGCCTTCATCGTTGCACGCAGCGCAAGCGTAGATATCGCCTTCGACCTGCAGCGGCTCGCGCACATTGGCGCGCACCAGCCGCAACAGGTCCTCGTTCATGCGGCCTTCGCGGGCGAGCTGCATGATCGGGATCGACAGGCCTTCCTCGAACACCTGCCGTCCGTCGGGTCCCATGCCGAGCCCGCCGATATCGACGACATGGATTGTATTGGCGAACAGCCCGACGGCTTCGCCGCGGTAGAAGCTCGGCGTCACCACCGTAATATCGTGCAGATGACCGGACGTGAGCCACGGATCGTTGGTGATGTAATGGTCGCCGGGCTTCATGCTCTTGATCGGAAACACATCGAGAAAATATTTGACGCCGTTCGCCATCGAATTGACGTGGCCCGGGGTGCCGGTCACGGCTTGCGCCAGCATGCGGCCTTGGCGGTCGAACACACCTGCCGACAGGTCGCCGGCTTCGCGCACCGAGGTGCTGAACGCCGTGCGCAACATGGTCTGCGCCTGCTCCTCCACCACCGCGATCAGGCGATTCCACATGATCTGGGTATGGATCTGGGCCAGCGCGGCATTGGGACGTGCGACCATAATTCGATCCTCAGGGGTGCCGGCGCGTGAGCTCAATATAGCCGAACGTGTCGATGCGTGCGTCGAACAGCGGGCTGACCACCGTCGACGTATCGTCCTCGGCAATCACGGCCGGCCCCGCAATCAGCGCGCCGGGAGCAAGGTCTGGGCGCCAATAGATCGGCACGTCGAGAAATTCGCCGGTTTGCGGATCGAAGACCGGGCGCTGCGCGCGTGGCGTGGGTTTGACGGCTTTTGTTTCGACAGGCGCGGCAAGCCTGCCTTCCGCCGGCGCAGCGAGCGTGACCACCCAGCTCAGAATCTCGATATCGACGCCGGGGATCGGGCGGCTGTAAAGCCGGCGGTAGGCATCCTCGAACAATGTGATAATCGTCTGGCGATCTGCGCCGGCGAATTCACGCACCGGCAGCTCGACCGAGATTTCGTGGCCTTGGCCGCGATAGCGCATGAAGGCGGAGCGCCGTTCGGTCAGTCCGGCTTCCGGCGCACCGCGGCGCACGATCGCCTCGGCCTCGGCACGCATCTGCGCAAGAAGTTTGTTCGCCGCTGCGGCATCGAAGCTCGACAGCCGCATCAGCTTGCCGCGCACGATCTCGTAAGCGACCGGCGCGCGCAACAATCCGACCGCGGAACCAACGCCGGCATTGGCTGGAATCAGAACGCGCGCAATGCCGAGCTTATCGGCGACGCGAGCGGCATGCAGCGGCGCCGCACCACCAAAGGCTATGAGCGTGCGCGGGCGCAGATCCTTGCCGCTCTCGATCGCATGCACGCGCGCAGCGCTTGCCATGTTCTCGTCCACCACCTCGCTGATGCCGAGCGCGGCGTGCTCGGCGGCGAGATCAAGCTTCGCGCCGATGCGCTCGGCGATGGCGCGCTCAGCGGCGGCGCCGTCGAGCGGCATCTTGCCGCCGGAAAATGTTGCGGGATCGATGCGGCCGAGCACGAGATCGGCGTCGGTCACGGTGGGTTCGCTGCCGCCGCGGCGATAGCAGACCGGGCCTGGCTCGGAGCCCGCGCTTTGCGGCCCGACGGCGATGCGCCCGAGTGCATCGATGCTCGCAATCGATCCGCCGCCGGCGCCGATTTCGACCATTTCGATCACCGGAATGCGCAGCGGCAGGCCGGAGCCTTTGATGAAGCGATAGATGCGCGCCACCTCGAACATGCGTGCGGTCTGCGCCCGGCCTTTGTCGATGAAGCAGATTTTTGCGGTGGTGCCGCCCATGTCGAACGACACGACCTCGTCGAGGCCGTTCTGGCGCGCGATATTGGCGGCGAATATCGCGCCACCGGCCGGTCCTGATTCCACAAGCCGCACCGGGAAGCGAATGGCAGTGTCGGCCGTGGTGATGCCGCCGCCCGATGTCATCAGCAGCATCGGGCAGCGGAAACCAGCCTTCGCCAGTTCGCGCTCGAGCCGGGAAATGTAGCTGCCCATCAGCGGCTGCAAATAGGCATTGGCACAGGCCGTCGAGAAGCGCTCGTATTCGCGCATTTCCGGGGACACTTCGGAAGACAGCGTCACCGCCACATCGGGAAAGCGGCGCGTGATCGCTTCGCCAACACGGCGCTCGTGATCCGGGTTGGTGAAGCTGTGCAGGAAGCCGACAGCGATGGCTTCGATATTCTGGCCGGTGAGCGCGTCCAGCGCACCTTCGACGCTGCCGGCATCAAGCGGCACCAGCACGTGACCCTGCGCGTCGATGCGCTCGCGGATCGGCAGGCGCAGCCGGCGCGGCACCAGCGGCGGCGGCAGGTCGATATTGATGTCGTATTGCTCGAACCGGTTTTCGTGGCGGATTTCGACGACGTCACGAAAACCTTCAGTTGTGAGCAGCGCCGTCTTGGCGCCCTTGCGCTCGATCAGTGCATTGGTCGCAAGCGTCGTGCCGTGGATGATGAGGGCAACGTCCTGCGGCTTCATGCCGGCTTCGGCGATGACCGATCCGACAATGGCCAGCACGCCTTGCTCCGGCGCGCGCGGCGTGGTCAGGCCCTTTGCGGTGAAGCGGCGCTCGCCGATTTCGAGTGCGACATCGGTGAACGTGCCGCCGATGTCCACGCCCAGGCGGATGGCGAGGGATGATAATGTCGATGATGTCACGCGCGAACCGAAACTCCTGTCCCGGTTCTTTATACCGGGTTGGCGCGCGGGCCGGCAAATCTAAAACGTGGGCAAAAACTCGAGCAACTCTCAGGCAGGGGAAGGCTGCAAGTCCGGCTCGGCTAATGCGCCCGCCGCGTCGCAGGCCGCGCGTATCGGCGGCGCTTCGCGCCTGCGCCGGTGATTTGCTGCCGGCCGCAGGATCGCCATCGGGACGACATCGACCCATTCGCCGCCAATGAAGGCGGCCTTGCGCAGCACGCCTTCTTTTTTGAAGCCCGCGGTTCTATAGGCGCTGATCGCACGGTGATTGTGCTTGAAGACGATGAGTTGGACGCGATTGAGATTGAGATGGTTCCAGCAGAAATCGACGGCGAGTTGCAATGCTTCCTTGCCGAAGCCCTGATTGCGGTTTTGTTCGGCACCGATGCGAATGCCGATCTCGGCGGATCGGTGCGTCAAGTTGATGCCGGTGATCTGCACGTAGCCGATGATCACCGGCGTGTTGATCTTGCGCATGGCGAAGACGACCTTGGTCGGGTCCTTGCCGATCGAGTCCCACCATTGCCGATGCGTCATCATGTCGATCGGCCGATAAGCGAAATCAAGCCGTGCGGCCGCGGTATCATTGGCCCAGCAGAACAGCGGGGCCAAATCGTCCGGCACCAGCGGACCGAGCGTGATGTGCTTGCCGATCAACATGAGGATTGCGCATCAAGCCCGGCCTAGCCGTGGCCCAGCCATTGCAGCTTGCGCTGCTTTCCGCCTTTGGTCTGCACCACGTTGCAGCCATTGCCGCCGCCGCAGACGACGGCAGCTTCGCGGATGAACGGGGTCGTTGCGGCGGCCCGGCTCGCCAACAGGCCGGCTGAGAGCAGGGTGGTCGCGGCAATTGCCGAGAGCAGAATTTTGCGCATGCTTATCTCCTTGAATTTTTGGCGATGAAGTTTGGTGCAACGCGACGCATCGGCGCGTGAAGGTTCGCCCGAAATTCGGGCGCGCCGGGACTTGCGGCGAGAACTTGCGGACTGTGTTGCGATTGAGAGCGCGCGCAAGGAATTGGCCACGGTTTCCGACAGAACAGCAGCCTTGAGCGAAATTGCTCGGCAAAGTCGGTCGAGCATTTCGTCGCCGGCAGCTTAGCGGCGCCCCTAACGCTCAGTAAAAGATTATGGTGAATGAAGCGTTAACGCCGCTTCTAGGCAGCTAATCCTTGCGGTCGGGCAGCGCCTGAATGTCCTTGATCTGCGCTAGCCAATAGGCCTTTTCCAACACGAATTTCTGCGCGATCTCGTCGGTGACGGAGGCCGGCTTCCAACGCCAGTTCTTGCCGTCGCCGCTCGAACTCAGCCCGACCGTCACCGCCCGCAGTCCCTCCTCCGGGCCGATCAGATAGCCATAGCCGATGTGCTGGTCATGATCGGTGATGACGACATTCACGCCGCCGCCCATTTGCGGCAAGACGTTCAATGACGTCTGCCATCCTGTTGGCAGGCCGAATTTCTGGCTCTCGGTGGCATCGATCGCGGCATTGAGCTGATAGGCCTTGCAGGCGATGCCGATATGCAGGCGCTCGCAGACGTCGCCGAGGGAGATGTTTTTGAATCCCTTCTGCACCGTCAATTGCGCGAGCTGCGTCAAGGGCGGAATGTCTTCAGCCGAAGCGTTGAGTGCAACAACTGGAAAGCCGAGCAGCGCGCCGGCGAACAGGATCAGCACGATGAGGCGCTGCCGCGTTGGCCGCCAAGTAAGCCTGCAGATCAAGCAACGAGTCATGTGGTTCAAACTTTTCGTCTTGTGAGCAAACGGAGGCTCTGGCTTTAGGCCGTTGCGCCCAGATTGGCCAGGGTGCATGATCGCGCCGTTATAAGCCAGTGCGGCGGATTTGCAGTTCCTTGCCTCCGGCTGACCCGCATAGGAATTCAAATCTCAAAGCCGCCTACTAGGGACTGGAACGCCAGGAGCGGCTCCCCATGCATGATACGGTCATTCGCGGCGGCACCATCATCGATGGCACCGGCAAAAAAGCTTTCACCGGCGACGTAGCCATTTCGAACGGCCGCATCGCCGCGGTCGGCGGCAAGCAGGGCCCGGGCCGGCGCGAGATCGATGCCACCGGCCTTCTGGTCACGCCCGGCTGGGTCGATGCACACACGCACTATGACGGGCAAGCGATGTGGGATCCGCTGCTGGCGCCGTCATGCTGGCACGGCGTGACGACGGTGCTGTTCGGCAATTGCGGTGTCGGCTTTGCGCCGGTGAAAAAAGAGCATCACGGTGCCCTGATGGATCTGATGGAAGGCGTCGAAGAGATTCCCAATCCGGTCCTCGCCGCGGGCCTTACCTGGGAGTGGGAGAGCTTTCCGCAGTTCCTGGATGCGCTGGAGCGCCGGCCGCGCGCCATCGATATCGCGGCGCAGGCAGCGCATCTGCCGCTGCGCGTCTATGTCATGGGCGACCGCGCGATCCGGCGCGAGACGGCGACGGCTGATGACATCGCCGAAATGCGTCGTCTCACCATCGAGGCGATGCAGTCCGGCGCCTTCGGCTTCACCACCTCGCGCACCGACTCGCACAAGACGCCGGACGGCGAGCTTGTGCCTTCGCGCGAGGCGGATGCGAACGAATTGGTCGGCATCGGGACGGCGCTCGGCGCCGTCGGCCGCGGCGCCTTTGGCATGAACAGCGATTTCGATGACGAGGACTATGAGCTTGCCTGGATGACCAAGCTCGCGCGCGAGACGGGGCGGCCGGTTTGGTTCCTGCTCACCGACCGTTACGAGGATCCCGAGCGCTGGAAGCGGCTCCTCAAAGCCACGCATGCGGCGCGCGCCGACGGCTTGTCGTTCACCGCACAGATCGCCGGCCGGCCGATCGGCGTGATGATGGGTGTCGGCACTGCGCTCAATCCATTCACGGTGCGGCCGAGCTACAAGAAGCTCGAAAGCCTGCCGATCGAAGAGCAGCGCAAGCGGCTGCGCGATCCGGAAGTGCGCCGGCAAATTCTCGCCGAGCAGCCGTCCGACGCCGAAGTGGCGAAGCTTGCGCAATTCCGCCAGGCGGTGACGCGCAAGTGGGAACGTTTCTACACCATGGGCAATCCGCCGGATTACGAGCCGGCGCCCGAGAAGAGCGTCGCCGCGATTGCCGCGCGCACTGGCCAGCCGCCAGACGAAGTGGCCTACGACTACATCACCGAGGCCGATGGCCAATATCTGTACTTCCCGGTCGTGAACTACGTCGCCGGCGATCATTCACCAATCTACGAAATGCTCAACGATCCGGCTTGCCTCTTGGGCCTGAGCGACGGTGGGGCGCATTGCACCTCGATCGTCGATGCCGGCGTGCCGACCTTCATGCTGATGCATTGGGGCCGCGATCGTAGCCGCGGTCCGCGGCTGCCGCTCGAACATCTGGTCAAGCGCCAGACCAGCGAGACCGCGGATTTCTTCGGCTTCTCAGATCGCGGGCGTCTCGCGCCGGGCCTTCGCGCCGATATCAACCTGATCGATTTCGACGGCCTGCAGGTGCAGAAGCCCGAGCTCGTTCACGACATGCCGGCCGGCGGCCGGCGCTTCGTGCAGCGCGTTACCGGCTATGAGGCCACCTTCGTTGCCGGCGCGGCGATCTTCGAGCGCGGCGAACATACCGGCGCGATGCCCGGGCGTCTGGTGCGCGCCGGGCGCGATGGCGCGGCGCTGGCCGCGGCCGAGTAACGATCAGCGCATTTCGGGTGCAGCGTCGGAGTCTGCGTTCTCGAGACGCTGCAATTCCGCAGCGTCTTCGCGTCCACGTAACGCCTCGCTCATCAGATCGCTCAGCGTCGGCCGCGGCAGGACCGTGAATGGGAGGGGCCGCACCACATCGATCGTCGCGAGGCCCAAGCGCGCGGTGAGAAGTCCGTTCAATAGCCCTTCGCCAAGTCGGGCGGAAAGCTTCGCTGCGATACCGTGGCCGAGGAGCTGTTGAATCAAGCTGTCGCTCGTCGCCAGTCCGCCCGTCAGAACCAGATGTGAGATCACCTGGCGCAACAGCCGCACTGTGCCGAGCGTGCCCGGCCGCACACCGTAGAGATAAGACAGCTTGCGCAGCAGATTCAAGAAATTCACCAGCACGAACAGCATGTCGATCGAGGCGCGCGAGCTCACTGCCGTCACCACCGACACGCGCATGACAGAGGCCGTAATCAATCTGGTGGCTTCCTGGTCCAGCGGCGCCATCAATTCGCGCTCGGCGAGCCGGACCAGATCGGCGCCATCGATGATTTCGTCGAGATGATCTTGGAGATTAGTACGCGCGCGGGCGAGCCGTGGCATTTTATGCGTGAGCGCGATGAGGTTCTTCACCAAAGCGCCGCCGGCGTCGCGATCGTCCGTGGCGATAACATCTGCGGCGCGCTCGTGCAGATGCTCGACATTGGCGAGCCGCATCAGACCCGCCGCCTCGCGCAGCCCGATGACGAGAAGCGACAAGGCGGCAAGCACGACGAGTGCAAGGCCAAGCCAGCCGAGCTCGGCGCTGCGGGCAAAGAAATCCTTGACGAGGTCGTAAATCCCGACCGCGATGGTCAACACGACAAGGGCGCCCGCCGCGCTCCAAAACAGGGCGCTCCAGCGAAAGCCGCGTCGCGGCAGGTCACGCGTCTTCGGCACCGGCACGGGAAGCGCCGCCGAGTCGGGCTCCGGCATAATGTGGATGTCCGAGCCGACCGGCCGCTCAGGCTCGCGCACAGGACTGACCGTGACGCGGCGGTCATCGAGCCGGAACGCTGCGGGGCGGCGGTGCCGCCGGTGGTCGCTCATTCGAGTCGGTCTCCAATCAGGAATTGCAGCGCGCGGTCGAGGCGAATATGGGGCAGCGCCGGCGTTCCATTCTCCGTCAGTTCGAGGACCGGTGGTCGCACCCGCAGAAAGCGGAAATCCGCCTCCTGTGGCGTGCTCGTCGCCAGGCCACGAAACGCCTGGCCGTCATTGCGAAACAGGTCCTTGGGATCGGCGGGCAGGTCGCCCGGAAACAGCGCGACTTCCGTCTCGCCGTCAAAAGTCTCGCCGCCGACAATTTCTCCAGCGACCGGCGTGCCGATGACGCAGGGCAGTTTCTCGCCGCCGCGCGCGACGGTCGCCTCACGCGTCGCCCGCACTGCCGCGAGCGCGACGACATCGACCTGCGCGCCGGCAAGGTCGGCTGCGGTGAGGGCAGGCTCGGCCAGCATTTTCAGCACCGTCTCGAGCCGGTCGTGGCTGATGTGGTGCAGATGATCGGCCTTGGTCGCTGCCAGCAGGATGCGATCGATCTGCGGGCGAAACAAAGTGCCCCAAAAGGTCTTGCGTCCGACACGAAAACATTCGAGCACCGAGGCCAGCGCGCCCTCGAGATCGCGCACTGCTTCCGGCCCGGCATTGATCGCAGCCATGGCGTCCACCAGCACGATCTGACGATCGAGCCGCGCAAAATGATCGCGGAAGAATGGCCGAACCACGATGTCTATATAGGCATCGTAGCGCCGCCGCATCATGGCCCAGAGCGAGCCGGCGGGCGGCAGTCCCACGCCGGGAAGATCGAGAGGTGCGAAAGTCAGCGCCGGCGAACCCGCCAATTCGCCCGGCATCAGGAAGCGGCCGGGTGGCAACAGGCTCATGCCGTAGTTAACGTCGCGACAGGCATGCAGATATTCGGTGAACAAGCGCGACGCGGTCAGTGCCGCCTGTTCGTCGGCCGGGCTCTCAGGCTTGAGCGTTGCGAGATGAGCGTGCCATTGCGCGGCGGCGCGATCGCGCGGCGATAGGCGCGACAGGCGCAGGCTCTCCGCCGACCATGCCTCATAGCTCTGTTCCAGAAGCGGCAGATCGAGGAGCCACTCGCCGGGATAATCGACAATGTCGAGCGTGAGCTTGTTCTCGTAACCGCTCTGCGATTGATAGTCGATGACGACGCGCAATTCGCTGATCTGGCGCGTCGAGTCCGGCCAGTTGCGCTTGTTCGCCAGCGCCGCGATATGGCCCTCATAGTCGAAGCGCGGCACGGCGTCGTCGGGTTGCGGCGCAAGATGCGCGTGGGCAATGCGTCCGGTGGCCAGCGCCTCGAAAATGGGAAAGCGCCCACCGCGCGTGAGCGCGTGAATGAGCGCGGTGATGAAGACGGTTTTGCCCGCACGCGATAGGCCGGTCACGCCGAGCCTGATCGTCGGCTCGAATAGCGACGAGGAGAACTCGGCGAAGGCCCGGCTTGCGAGCCGGATTTGCTCAAGAAATTCGAACACGGCACCGCGCTCCGCGAGGGCTATCGCCCAATGTTGCAGCCCAATTCGTTGGGCCTATATCATCGCCGATACAAGCGAAGAAGGGGAGGAGCCATATGCAGCGCAGCACTTCGAAAATTTTGACCACGCATGTCGGCAGCCTGCCATTTCTGTCGCTCGAAAAAGGTATCGGCTCAGGCGACGAAACGCATCTGAAGGACGATGTCGCTGCCGTGGTCGCGCAACAGCGCTCGATCGGCGTCGATATCGTCAATGAAGGCGAATACGCCAAGGGCGGCGACTGGCTGCGCTACATGCAAAACCGCTTCGGCGGCTTTACCGAGATCGATGCGCCGGAAGGCAAGCCGCTGGTCGAGCAAGGCAAGGATCGTGAGGATTTCGCCGAGTTCTATCGCTATGCCAGCGAGCGCGGCACATTGTTCTTTACGCCCGGCGCGCAGATAGCCAAGAAGCGGCCGGTGCACGCCTGCACCGGGCCGGTCACTTATGTCGGCCAGGTCGAGCTCAAGAAAGAGATCGATGTCACCATTGCGGCCGCCGGAAAGGATAACGTCTTTCTCACCTCGACCGCGCCGGGCAGCCTCGAAGTCTATCGCCGCAACCGCCACTACAAGAACGACGAAGAGTATGTCTTCGCGCTGGCCGAAGCCATGCGTGTCGAATACGAGGCGATCGCCGATGCCGGCCTGATCCTGCAGGTCGACGATGCCTGGCTGCCGGCGCTCTGGGATCGCATCGGCATCGCCATGGGTATCGACGCGTTCCGCGCCCGAAGCGAGATGCGCATCGCGGCGCTTAATCACGCGCTGCGCAACATTCCGGAAGACCGCGTCCGCTATCACCTGTGCTGGGGCAGCTGGCATGGCCCGCATGCCTACGATCTTGAATTCGAGCGCATCGCCGACATCGTGCTGAAGGTCAAGGCGCAGGCCTTTCTTATCGAAGGCGCCAATGCGCGGCACGAGCATGAATATGCGGTGTGGGAAAAGATCAAATTGCCCGAGGACAAAATCCTGATCCCGGGCGTCGTCACCCATTCAACCGATGTCATCGAACATCCCGAATTGGTGTCGCAGCGCCTGCAGCGCTACGCGCGGCTGGTGGGCAAAGAGAACGTTATTGCCGGCACCGATTGCGGCTTCGGCGGCCGCTCGCACCCGCAGATCGCCTGGGCGAAGCTCGCCGCCATGGTGGAGGGCGCAGCGCTTGCCAGCAAGGCGCTAGGTTTCAAATGATCTCTCAGCGCTTCGCCCGCGGGCCGGCCGACCGCGTGCCGCCGACGCCGCCCAGGTAAAGCCGCGCAAATTCGGCAACGATGCGATCCAGAGAAGCCTTTGGCTCCTTGCCGTACCAGGCAGCCACGGCATTGACGAGCGCGAGGAGCCCGAGTGCCGCGAGACGGCAATCCAGGTCATGCCGGAATTCGCCGCTGCGTATGCCGGATTTCAGCACGTCTTCGATGAGCTTCTCGTAGGCGCGGGATACCCGCCCGATCCGCTGGCGGCTTTCCGTCGGCAGATATTGGCGCTCATTGAGAAAGGTGCGGACATAGGCCCGGCGGTCAAGCAGCGGCGACAGATGCGCCTCGATGAGGCGTCCGATCTTGTCGCGCGCCGTGTCTGGCGCCGCGGCAATCGACACCGCTCTTTCCAGATGGCCTTCGGCGCCGCGCAGGCAGACCTCTTCGAGCGCCACTTCTTTGGACGGAAAATAATAGTAGAGGCTCGCCTGTTTGATGCCGAGCACGTCGGCGATGTCCTGCGTGGAGGCGCCGTGAAAGCCGCGGGCGGCAAAGACTTCCGCCGCCGCGTCCAGAATTGCCGCGCTGCGCCGCCGCGGATGGCTGGTTTTGCTGCTCTTTTTGGTCATTGGTTTTCGTCGTTGACCCATTGCCTTTGTACACGGACCGGCGCTAGATTTCACCTATAGGTCTATAGAATTTTCAGGGAGTAACGCATGGGCCGTCCGCCATTCCGAGCTGATCACGTTGGCAGCTTGTTGCGCCCGGCCGAGTTGCGGCAGGCGTTCAAACGCTTTCACGCCGGCGAACTGGACGGCGACACGTTCCACCGCATTCAGGACGAGAGCATCCGCGCGGTCGTCGGGTTGCAGGAGACGACCGGCCTGCAAGTGGTCACCGACGGCGAATTCCGCCGCGCCTCCTATTGGGGACGTTTTGTCGAACGCACCGCCGGCTTTGAATTCCGGCAGGCCGCGTACAAATTCCGCGACGAGCTCGGCCACGAAATGGCGTTCACGACGCCTTATGCGGCCGGAAAGCTCAGCCGCGTGCGGGCGCTTGCGGTCGATGAATTCGAGTTTCTGTGCGGCGCGGCCAAGGCCACGCCCAAGATCACACCCAAGATCACGCTGCCCGCGCCATCGACAATGCATTTCTATGCCGGCCGTCACTTCGCCGATCCGAAGATCTACGCCGATGCCACAGCCTTCTTTGCCGACTTGGCGCTGATCTATCAGCAGGAACTCGGCGCGCTGGTCAAAGCCGGCTGCCGCTATGTGCAGCTCGACGAGGTGGCCCTTGCCATGCTCTGCGACGAAAAGTTACGCGCGCAGGCAAAGTCGGGGGGGCAGGATCCCGACGCTCTTGTCGACACGTATATCGACGCCATCAATCGCGCCGTCGCCAATTGTCCACCCGATGTCGCCGTCGGCGTCCATGTCTGCCGGGGCAATTTCAAGGGACATTATCTGTCCGAAGGTGGCTATGAATCGGTTGCCGAGCGATTTTTCGCGGGCGTCAACGCGACGCACTTTTTGCTGGAATACGACACCAAAAGGGCGGGCGATTTCGCGCCGCTGCGCTTCGTGCCCAAGAACAAAGGTGTGGTTGTTGGCCTTATCAGCAGCAAGACGCCGGTGCTGGAAACAGCGGACGATCTCAGGCGCGGCCTCGATGAAGCCGCACGCTATATCGATCTCGACCGCCTGGCGATTGGGCCGCAATGCGGCTTTGCCAGCACGGTGGCCGGAAATCCGGTGACCGAGGCCGATCAGTGGAAGAAGCTCGCGCGGGCCGTCGAGGTCGCCGCGATGGTCTGGGGCTCGCCGTGAAAAAAGAACAATCAGACAAAAGAACGATCAGAGGAACGCCGCAATGGACCAAGACCAGGACAAGGCGCGCGCCGATAAGACGCGTGCGAATGAGACACGCAGAACATGGCTCGCAACTCTGGAGAAATTCCGGCACGACGCGGATCGCGCCGCGCGGCCGGATATGTGGTCGCCACGCCTCGACGCTGCTTCGCGTGACGAATTGACCGCGATTCAAAACGAGAAACTCGCCGCCGTCGTCCCGTTCCTGTACGAGAACAGCCCGTTCTATCGCCGGCGCTTCGAGCGGCTCGGCCTGTTGCCGAGCGATATCCGCAGCGTCGACGATCTGGAAAAGTGGCCGGTGGTCGACAAGGCCGAGATGATGGCGGATGCCGCCGTGCATCCGCCCTATGGCACTTACACGACGACAACCGACGACATCTGGGCCCAACGCGGCTGGATGATGTTCTCCTCTTCCGGCTCGACGGGTGCGCCGCGGGTATTTCGCTACACCCATGTGGATCGTGAGGAGTGGGCCTGGGCCAATGCGCGGGCAATGCTCGCCATGGGCTTTCGGCCGGGCGAGATCGTCTTCATGATGACCGGATATGGGCCGCATGTCTGGGCCTGGGGCGTGCAATACGCGCTGGAAAAGATGGCGTTGCCGACGATTCCGGGCGGCGGCATGGACGCCAAGGCGCGGGCTAATATTATTCTGCGCTTCAAGCCGACAATTCTGTTGTGTACGCCGTCCTATGCGCTGCATCTCGGCCGGCTCATGCAGTCGATGGGGCACGATCCCGCGGCAACGAGCGTGCACACATTATTCGTCGGCGGCGAACCGGCGCTGGCGATCGAGCCGACCCGGCGCCGCATCGAGTCTCTGTGGAACGCGCGTATCGTCGAGTTCTACGGTTGCACCGAAGCTTCGCCTCATGCCGGCGGCTACTCCTGTCCGGCGCAGCAGCGTGACACGTCGCCTTCCGCGACGCATCTGATGGAAGACATCCAAATCTGGGAGCTGATCGATCCGGAGACGCGTCGCGCGCTGCCGCCGGGCCAGCGCGGACTCACGGTCTGCACCAATTTGAATTCGGAAAGCTCGCCGCAACTGCGGTTTCTGGTCGGCGACTACACGACATTCGCGACCGAACGCTGCGCTTGCGGCCGCGGCCACGTGCGGGCCGTTGGCTCTTTTGCCGGCCGTGCCGACGATCTGATCAATCTGCGCGGCATCAAGATGTTTCCGGTGCAGATCGAGGAGGCAGTGCGCGCTTTGCCGGGGACGGGCGACGAATTCGAGATCGTGCTGTCGAGCGATGACGGTGGCCTCGATGTCATGACGGTGCGCTGCGAGCACGCCGATCACGCGGCAAGCGGCGCCGATTTGCGCCGGCGGCTCGAGGAGGAAATCCGGGCGCGCTGCGAAGTGCGCATCACCGCCGACGTGCTGGCCTTGGGCACATTGCCGAAGACCGAGTTCAAGGCGCAACGTGTGAAGGATTTGCGGCGCAAAGGTTAATTCCCACGCTGCGTTGCGACATGCGGCGGAATGAGCAGGGAGCTTGCGAAAACACCCCCCACAGCGTAATCGGTATGAAAGAATACGAAGGCGCCACAGTCTCTGTCGGGGCCGTGAAAAGGGGGAGGACATGGCTACCAAAGTTGACGTCATCGATCTGATCGATCGGCACCCGGTCACCGGCTTTCAGATCGGTGTGCTGGTTCTGTGCATGCTGGTGGCGGCGCTCGATGGTTTCGACACGCAGGCCATCGGCAATACGGCGCCTGCAATCGCGGCGCAGATTCATCTGCCCATGCCGCAGTTCGGCCAGGTTGCCTCGGCTGGCCTCCTTGGCGCCGCTATCGGTGCGCTGTCGTTCGGGCCATTGGCGGATTTGTTCGGCCGCAAGTGGTTCACGATCATCGCCATGGTCGTCTTCGCGGTGTTCAGCTATCTCACCGCGACCTCGGGCACGCTCAACGAGCTCCTCGCCTATCGTTTCTTCGCCGGTCTTGGTCTGGGCGGTGTGACGCCGGCCTTTCTTGCGATGGGCGCCGAGCTTGCGCCGAAGCGGCTGCGCTCAGTGTTCGTCACCGTGCTGTTCGCCTCGTTTCCAGGTGGCGGCCTCATCGGCTCGCTGATCGCGTCCTGGGTGATTCCGGCTTTCGGCTGGCAGTCGTTGTTCTATATCGGAGCGGTTGCACCACTCGTCGTCGCAGTCATTCTTGCGATCTACCTGCCGGAATCGATCCGCTTCCTGCTCGCCCGCAATATCGGCCAGGATAAGGTGCGCCGCACACTCGAGCGGATCATGCCGGGTAAAGTGCCGGCCGATGCCGTGCTTACGGCGCCGCCCGATCCGGCGCGCGAGGGCGTTCCGGTGACGCATCTGTTCACCGAAGGACGCGCGGTGCCGACGCTCCTGCTGTGGGTACCGTTCTTCATGGTCTTCATGGTTCTGGTTACCGTCACATTCTGGACGCCGGCGGTGCTGAACTCAGTCGGCTTCTCGCTGTCGTCAGCGGTGCTGATCATTGGTCTGAACAATCTCGGAAGCTGCATCGCCAGCGCGCTTTCGGGCTGGCTGGTGCATCGCAGTGGCGCGTTCCTCGTGCTTATCCCAGGCTTTATCCTTGGCGGGCTGTCACTCGGCTGGTTCGGTCAGGCGACGTCCTCGGTGCCGATGCTGGGAACGGCGTCATTCCTCGCCGGTTTCTTCGTCGGCGGTACTGGCACGGGCTTGATCGCGGTTGCCGCGGGCATGTATCCGACATCGATCCGCTCGACCGGCATCGGCTGGGCTATGGGCATGGGACGGGTCGGACAGGTCTTTGGCCCGGTCTTGACCGGACTATTGGTCGGAGCCGGCTACAAGGTCGGCGGCATTTTTTACGCGGCCGCGATCCCGTGCTTTGTCGGCGCGCTATTCCTGGTGTTCTTGAAGTTCGCGCGCCCGGTGATGGAAGCGGACGCGGCAGCGCCCGCTACGAACGGCGCTGCGGATCCGGCGCGGCCGGGTCCAAAGGCCGCCTCAGTAGCTTGAACCGATTGGGATCGAGCGCAGTCGGCTGTGGCTGCGCTTGAGGCTGCGGCGCTGTCGGCTGCTGCGGCTGCAATTGCGGCGCCTCAGCCGGCGCGACGGTCGCTTGCCGTGTCTCCTCCGGTCTTTCAGCAGTCAGACGCGGTTTCGCAGCGCGGCCGCGCCAGCGCTCGATGATCGACACGAGCGAATGATTATCGATCGCGCCCGCACCGCCGCCGAGCGTGACGGTTTCGCTTTTCGGCAGCAGCTTCGCCGGCAATTGCCGGAATTTCATCCGCGTCGGCAGTGCCACGCCTTCCCCGAAGGCAAAGGCTTCGCCGGTGCCGAGCGACGGCAGAAAGGCGAGGAAATTCGCCGCGGTGTCGGCGACCGCCGAGCGCAACAGACCCTGGTCGCGGTCATTGGTCATGCGCATTGCGAACAGCGTCGAGCATTGCGACAAGATCGTTGAATCGAGCTCAGCCGGCCGCTGCGTCACGAGGCCGAGGAACACGCCGTATTTGCGGCCCTCTTTGGCGATCCGCGAAATCGCGCGGCGGGTCGGCGCGAAGCCGACACTATGATCGGCGGCCATATAGCGATGAGCTTCCTCGCAGACGACAAGCAGCGGATCGGCGCCGTCGCTCCACAGCCCGAGATCGAAGGCCATGCGGCAGGTCACCGATACGACCACGTCGACGACTTCCGACGGGAAGCCTGCCAATTGCATGATCGTCATCGGCACGCCCTTCGGCGGCAGGCGGAACAGCGTCGACAGAATCTCCGCCATCGTGTCGCCGCCGACATTGGCATTCTCGAACATGAAAGCGTAGCGCGGATCGTTGCAGATCGTCTCGATGCGGGTGATCAGCTTGTGATAGACCATGCGCGAGGAACGGTTCTCGAGCTTGCCCATGCGCGAATCGAGCAGCGTCAAGAGATCGGCGATGCGGTAGGGCACCGGCACGTCGAGCGTGTAGCGCGCGGCCGCTGCATCGGTCTTGAGTGCCAGCCGCCCGGCCGACGATGCCTGCGCATAGGCGGCCTTGGCCTGCGGAATGACTTCCGAGAGGATATCGACTTCCTCTTCGAGGCCCGGCCGGCCGCCGAAAAACACATCGACGATCTCGTCGAAATTGTAGAGCCAGAACGGCAGCTTGACGTTGCTCGGATTGAGCACCTGGGCCTTGGTGCCGAAGCAGCGGCTATATTCGTTGTGCACGTCGAGAAGCAGCACGCGCATATCCGGCCGCGCCGCCATGATCTGATGCAGGAGCAGTGTCACGGCACTCGATTTGCCGACGCCGGTCGTGCCGAGCACGGCGAAATGCTTGCTCAGCATTTGGTCGACGTCGAGCCGCGCAGGGATAGTGCCGTCCTGCTGCAACTGCCCGACCTCGATCATGCGCGAGCCGGGGTTCTGGAAGATCAGGCGCAGCTCACGCGAACCGATAATGCTCGCCGCATCGCCGATGGCAGGATAGCTGGTGACGCCGCGCTGGAAAAAGGCCGAGGCCGTTTCATTGTCGCGGATCTCGCCGATCAGATCGACTTGCGCGACGGCGACCTGTTCCTGATTGCGCAGCAGCGGTTCGGTGCGCAGCGAAACGTCGGCGATGAGCCCAACCAGCAGCGACTTTCCGGCGCGCACGCCGATGAATTTGCCGACCGTGGCACGCGCTTCTTCCGGCGCCAGCGGTGACGCGGGCGGCAAGCCGATGCTGGCCTGCGAGCCGCGGACGGAAATGACGCGGCCCACGAGTTCTGCGTTCTGCGGCGCGACGGGGGAAGCTTCGCCGATCGGCAAGGTCATCTCCGCTCTTGCACGGGGTTTATTTTCCAGTATTCGCAACTGCCGAACATGCCCGGTATCGGCTGGAAATTCCGTTAATTGGGCCGTGAAATGGCACCGCCAGGGTTAATCGTGAATTAGTCACTTCGTCGGCGCGCGCAAGTTTTGTCTAAATGTCGAGTCTGACGCGCGGAATTCGGCTAGCGCCGCGTTAAGGCCGCTCCGCGCGCCACTGATCGCTCGCGCGGCGAGGACACGCTGCGCGAGCCCGCAGGTCCGCCGCGCATCGGTGTCAACTCTTCCATGAAGATGGGCTTCGAATAGAAGAAACCCTGCGCGTAGCGGATCCGAGTTTCGGCCTGAAGGAAGGCGGCTTCTTCTTCCGTCTCGACGCCTTCGGCGATGACCATCATGCCGAGGCTCTCGCTCAAGGCTTCGATGGCTTTGAGGATGCTCTGGATGCGCGAGCGCTGATGGATGGCGGTGATGAACGAGCGGTCGATCTTCAACTCGTCGGCTGTGATATCGGCGAGCTGTGCCAGCGACGAATAGCCGGTACCGAAATCGTCGATCGAGACGCGCAGGCGCGCCTCGCGCAACATCGGCAGGACATGGCTTTGGAAACTGCTTTTGGCGAGGAAGGCGTCTTCGGTGACTTCGACGATGAAACGATCGGCATAGGCTGTGGAGGCGATCTCCTGACAGAAGCCGCGCATGAAGACGAGATCGCCGGCCTGTTGGGCTGCGACATTGATGCTGACGGTAGTCCGCGGTCCGAAAGCCTCGTCGATCAGATCCATGGACTTGAGGATTTGTCCAAGCGCCAGATAGGTGAGGTCGTCGATGAGGCCGAGTTCGGCGGCGAGCCCGATAAATTCACCGGGAGCCTGGATCACGCCATCCGCGTCGCGCAGGCGGATGAGCGCTTCGACGCCGGCGACTTCCTGGGTTTGCATGTCGACTTTGGGCTGGAAAGCGCAGCAGAAATGCCCATCGCGCACCGCAAGCCGCAACCGCTGCTCCTGCGCCATGCGCACGGTCATGTCCCGGCCCATGTCGCTATCGAACAGAGCGGCACCGCCTTTGGTGCCACCTTTGATGCGGTACATTGCAGTATCGGCCGCGCGGCGCAGCATCTCGTAATTGAGGCCGTGATCGGGATAGATGCTGACACCGATCGAGGCGGAGGTGAGAATCTCGTAGCCTTCGATCAGGAACGGTTCTTTCAGCTCTTGCAGGATCCGGTCGACGATAGCGGCAAGATCGCCATCGCTGGCAATCGGCTCGAGCACCAGCAGGAATTCATCGCCGCTGATGCGGCCGATCACGTCCGAGGATCGGATATGGGCGGCGATGCGCTGGGCGACTTTCATCAACAGCGCGTCGCCGATCGCATGAGTGTAATAGTCGTTGATGTGCTTGAAATTGTCGATGTCGATGAACGCGAGCGCAAATCGCGGCTTCCGTTCGACGCCGGCAAGAAGCTGTTCGACATGATCCTGGATCAGCGTGCGGTTCGGCAGCCCGGTCAGGTCGTCGAAATAAGCACGTTTTGAAAGCTCTGTTTCGATCTGCTTGCGCTTGGTGAAGTCGATCGATGCCGACAGGATGAGATCGCGGTCGAGAATTTTTGCCGGGCGGCAGGATTTCAAGAAGATGCGTTCGCCGTCCGGGCTGCTGACGCAGTCCTCCGACATGACGGCATCGGATTTCGGTTCTTCAGCGTTGGGCTTCTCAGCGTTGGAATTCTCAGGTTTAGCCTGCGCGGATTGTGCGGCGGTGGAAACGGGCGTGGCGCCAAAGAACTCGGCGGCCGTGCCGTTGGTGAAGAGCGTCTTGCCATCCTTGGATTGTACAGTCAGGCCGACCGGTAATTCATCGAGGATTGCGACCATAAGATTGAGCGCGCGGCGTGCGTCTTGCTCTCGCACCAGCGCCTCGTCGAGCCGGCGCTGCAGATCCGGTGTTGTCTCCGCAGGCGGCGTCGATGACGGCGCAAGCGATGGCGTCTGCTCGCATTCCGGCAACGGCGACGCGGAGTCCAAATCGGCCACTTCACTGCTCGCCATGCACCATACTCGAATACAATTTTAGAGATGACGCTTGGCCGCAATATCCGCGACCCGATGCGTCGAGAAACGGTGCGGATCGTTAGCGCGCAAGATAGGCACATGCCAAGAAGAAAGGTTTAAAGGACGGTGCCGTAAGCGACGATATGCTTGTCGCGTCACTTAAGAGAGCGTTAATGGCGCACTGCGCGAAGGCGCGTTGTTGCTACTTCACTGACACTTCGGCTTGTGTTGCTACAGCTTTCCATTCGGCAATGTCTTGCCTGATAAACGCCGCGAAATGGTCCGGCGTATCGCCGACCGTCTGCATGGCTTGCGCTTCGATCAGCGCCTTGGTCGCGGGATCGTGCAAAGCGGCGACGATCTGATCGTGCAGCTTGGCGATAATCGGTGCAGGCGTATTCACTGGTGCCAAGATACCGTGCCACGCGATCGCGTCGAAACCCGGATAGCCGCTTTCGGCAATCGTCGGCACGTCCGGCGCGATCGGCGAGCGGTCCTTGCTTGTGACCGCGAGCGCGCGCAACGCGCCCGACTTGATATGCGGAAGCGCCGAAACCGGATCGGCGAACACCATCGTCACTTGTCCGGCGAGCAGATCGGTGACGGCAAGCGCCGTGCCGCGATAGGGCACATGCGTCATCTTCAATCCGGCCTTGCTCGAAAACAATTCGCTCACGAGGTGATTGGCGGCGCCGACGCCGGTCGTGCCGTAATTGAATTCGCCGGGCTTGGCCTTGATCATGGCGACGAAGTCCTGCAGCGATTTTGCCGGCAATTTGGAATTGACCACAAGAATGTAAGGGTAGGCCGTAGTCATGGTGACCGGCGCGAAATCCTTTTCCGGGTCGTAGGGCAAGTCCTTGTAGACGGCCGGGTTGATCGAGATCGGCCCGGATTGGCCGAGCAGAAGCGTGTAGCCGTCGGGATCGGCCTTGTGCACGTCCTCGGTGCCAATGATCGAACCGGCGCCGCCGCGATTCTCGATCACGACAGGCTGACCGATGGTTTCGCTGACACGTTTGCCGACGATGCGCGCGACGGCGTCAGCGCCGCCGCCGGGCGCATAAGGCACGATCAGCTTGATTGGATGTGAAGGATAATCGTCGGCACGCGCTGCAGCCGCCGCAAGCATCACCGCAAAAACGAGTGCGCAATATTTCCACGTCGAAGTCATGATCCTCCCCGCAATTTCGATGCCGCTCGGTCGGCGGCATTTGTTTGCGGCATCCTTGCACTTTTAGCGCCGCCGGTCGATGCTCGGCACAACGCGCGAGGAAACATATGTTGCAAACACAAGGCGTCACCGAGCGGCTCGCCCATTTTGTCGTGGGCACACGATGGAATGATCTCGAGCCTCGCGTCACGCATCAGGCTAAGCGCTCGCTTATGAATTTCTTCGCCGTGGCGCTGACCGGTTGCCGCGACCAGACGATCGAGATCGCGCTGCAGACGCTCGCCGCGTTCTCCGGTGGCAAACAGGCGACGATTATCGGGCGCGGCGAGCGCATCGATGCGCTCAGCGCTGCCTTTCTTAATGCGGCGAGCGCCAATGTACTCGACTTCTGCGACACACATGTGCCGACCGCGATCCATCCCACCGCGCCGGTCGTGCCGGCGCTGTTGGCGCTGGCCGAGATGATGCCGATTGACGGCCGCGATTTTCTGCTCGCGCTGGTGCTCGGGCATGAGATCGAATGCCGGATCGGCGTTGTCATCTCGCCGAGCCATTACAAGAGAGGCTGGCACATCACCTCGACTTGCGGCGTGTTCGGCGCGGCCGTTGGCGCCGGCAAGCTGTTGAAGCTTACCGCGCAGCAAATGGTCTGGGCGCTTGGTACGGCGGCAACGCAATCCGGCGGGCTCTGCGAATGCCTCGGCACGCCGGCAAAAAGCGTCAGCGTCGGCAATGCCGCGCGCAACGGCCTGCTGGCGGCGCTTTTGGCGGCAAAGAATTTCGATGGGCCCGCAGAGCCGCTCACTGGCGTGCAGGGTTATTACCAAGCGCTCAACGAGACCCCTGATTTGTCGCGGCTCACGCAGGGTCTCGGCGAGACCTGGGAAATTCTCGGCACAGCCTATAAGCCTTATCCGTGCGGCTTCGTTATCCATCCCGTGCTTGATTGTGTGCTGGATTGGCGGCGCGCCAATCCCGCGGCGATCGTTGAGAAAGTGGCTGTGACCGGTAATCCGCTGCTCGCTGTGCGCACGGACCGGCCGCAAATTTCGAGTGGGCGTGAGGCGCAGGTCAGCACGCAGCACGCGGTCGCGGCGGCGCTGGTCAGAGGGAAGGCCGGCATCGAGGAATTCACCGACGCCTGCGTCCGCGATCCGGACGTTGCGGCGCTGCGTGGCAAGGTCAGCGTGCAGCGGGATGAGGCGTTTCCGACGATTTCCGCGACGGTCGAAATCACGACCGCCGACGGCAAAGTGCACAAGGTCTCGCAACCGGCGGCGCGCGGCAGCGAAGGAAATCCCATGAGCGACCAGGACCTCGAAGCCAAGCTGCGCATGGCGGCCAAAAACGCCATTCCCACAAAAGATGTTACGCCGTTGATCGAGGCCATCTGGCAATTTGACCGAAGCGAGGATATTTCAGGGCTGGCGCCAATGACCGTGCCGCGCGCCTGATCGAGGCGGCGCGTCAAAGGCGCTTCAACGCGCAAAAGATGGCGCAACAGACGGATTGTACGGCGTATCACCGGCGAATGGCTCCTCCGCTTCTCCAACTCAAAGACATTGCACTTACTTTCGGCGGCACACCGCTGCTCACGGCGGCGGAACTCAGTGTTTCGCCCGGCGAGCGGGTATCGCTGGTCGGGCGCAATGGCTCGGGCAAATCGACCCTGCTCAAGATCGCGGCCGGCCTGGTCGAGCCTGATCGCGGCACCGTTTTCGTGCAGCCCGGTGCGGTCATTCGCTATCTGCCGCAGGAGCCGGATTTCGACGGCTTTGCCACGACGCTCGCTTATGCCGAAGCGGGGTTGCGGCCGGACGCTAATCCGCACGCGGCGCGCTACCTGCTCGAGCAGCTTGGGTTGACCGGGCGCGAAGATCCGGCGCAGCTTTCCGGCGGCGAGGCGCGCCGTGCCGCGCTCGCGCGTGTGCTGGCGCTCGAACCCGACGTGCTTCTGCTCGACGAGCCGACCAATCATCTCGATTTGACCACGATCGAGTGGCTCGAACGCGATCTCGATGCGCGGCGCACCGCGCTTGTGATCATCAGCCATGACCGGCGCTTTCTTTCGACGCTGTCGCGCAGCACGGTCTGGCTCGACCGCGGAATAACGCGGCGCATCGAGCGTGGCTTTGCGCATTTCGAGGAATGGCGCGACGCGGTGCTTGCCGAAGAAGAGCGGGATCAGCACAAGCTCGATCGCAAAATCGCCGCCGAAGAGCACTGGATGCGCTACGGTGTCACCGCACGGCGCAAGCGCAATATGCGCCGCGTCGGGGAATTGCGGGCGCTGCGCGAGCGGCGCCGCAACTATCGCGGCAGCGCCGGTAATGCCAAGATCATCGCTGGCGCTGCGGCGGCATCCGGCGCGCTGGTCATCGAGGCCAAAGGCATCAGCAAGAGCTTTGACGGACGCTCGATTGTGCGCGACTTCTCGACCCGCGTTGAGCGCGGCGATCGCATCGGCATTGTCGGGCCGAACGGCAGCGGCAAGACCACGCTGATCAGTATGCTTACAGGCGCGCTCTCCCCGGACGAAGGCACGGTGAAGCTCGGTGCGGCGCTTGCCGTCGCGACGCTCGAGCAACATCGCGACAGCCTCGACCCCGATGTCACTGTCGCACAAGCGCTGACCGGCGGTTCCGGCGACACCGTGATGGTCAATGGCGGCGCCAAGCATGTCATCGGTTATATGAAGGACTTTTTGTTCGCCGCTGAGCAGGCACGCACGCCACTGCGCAAGCTGTCCGGCGGCGAGCGCGGGCGCCTGATGCTGGCGCGGGCGCTGGCCAAGCCGTCGAATCTCTTGGTGCTCGACGAGCCGACCAACGATCTCGATATGGAGACGCTGGATGTGCTCGAGGACATGCTGGCTGATTATCCCGGGACTGTTCTGCTCATCAGCCACGACCGCGATTTTCTCGATCGGCTGGTGAGCGGCGTGATCGTGCCTGAGGGCGATGGCCGCTGGGTTGAATATGCCGGCGGCTATAGCGACATGCTGGCGCAGCGTGGCGCCGATCTGGCGCGGCAAAGTGTTAAAGAAGAGCTGCCGCAGAAGGTGGCGAAACAAACAGAACAGGCCACAGCCAAGCCGCAGCCGGCAAAACGGCGGCTGATGTTCAAGGACAAGCACGCGCTCGAAACTCTGCCGAAGACGATCGCGAGCCTGCAGGCCGAGATGAAAGAACTGCAGGCCAGGCTCGACGACCCGAGCTTTTACACGCGCGATCGGGCGGAGTTTGAAAAAATCACCGTTCAACTCGGCGAACTGCAGCAGAAGATCGCGGCGGCCGAGGAACAGTGGCTCGAGCTCGAAATTCTGCGCGAAGAGCTCGCCGGCGGGTGAAAACTTTACTGGGCACGATCTTTTCGGAAACCGGCGTCGGCTTTTCCGGATCATGCGCTATGGGCCAGCCTTGCGTTTGTGAATGTCCTTCACGTCGGTGAAGGTGATGCCGCGATTGTGCTCGCCGGTATATTCGAGGTCGAAGGCGTTGCGCGCCATGAAGACAAGATCGTTGTCGAAATCGTCGGCAATCGCGGAAGGGCGGGCTTTCACGAACTCATCGAATGCTTTGCGATCTTCGGAGGAAATCCAGCGCGCGAGCTGAAACTCCGATGGGCTCCAATCGACTTCGAGCCCATATTCGGCGGCCAGCCGCGCGCGCAGCACGTCAAGCTGCAACGGGCCGACAACGCCGACCATCGCCGGCGAGCCGTCATGCGGGCGGAATACCTGTGCGACGCCTTCCTCGGCGAGTTGTGCCAGCGCTTCTTTCAGCTTCTTCGCTTTCATCGCATCGGGCAGGCGGACGCGGCGGAGAATTTCGGGCGCGAAATTCGGCACGCCGACAAAGTTCAAATCCTCGCCCTCGGTCAGGCTGTCGCCGATGCGCAGTGTGCCGTGATTGGGAATGCCGACTACGTCGCCGGCATAGGCTTCGTCGGCGAGCGCGCGGTTCTGCGCGAAGAAGAATTGCGGCGCGTTGAGCGTGATACTCTTGCCCGAGCGCACCTGTTTGACCTTCATGCCGCGGCTGAGCTTGCCCGAACACAGACGCACGAAGGCGATGCGGTCGCGGTGATTGGGATCCATATTGGCCTGGATCTTGAACACGAAGGCGGACATACCGGGCTCGGTGGCAGCGACCACGCGCTTGTCGGCAGCTTGCGCCCGCGGCGGCGGCGCTAAGCCTGCGAGCGCATCAAGGAGATCGCCGACGCCGAAATTCTTCAATGCACTGCCGAAGAAGACCGGCGTCAAATGACCCTCGGCAAAGGCCTTGGCGTCGAACCGCTTGCAAGCGTCGCGCACCAGGTCGAACTCGCCGGAGATGCCCGCCGCATCGAGGTTCTTATTGAGCGCGGCAATCTCGTCGATGGTCATTTCGCGCAAAGTGCCCGCGGTGCCGGCGTCGCCCTCGAGGAGCCGCACACCGCCGGATTCCACATCGATCGTGCCGGTGAAGTCGCGGCCGCGGCCGACCGGCCAGGTCATCGGCGCAGTGTCGAGCGCCAGCGTCTTTTCGATCTCGTCGAGGAGCTCGAAGGGATCGCGGCTCTCGCGATCCATCTTGTTGATGAAAGTGATGATCGGAATGTTGCGCAGGCGGCAGATTTCGAACAGCTTCCGGGTGCGCGGCTCGATGCCCTTGGCGGCGTCGATCACCATCACCGCCGAATCCAC
This sequence comes from Xanthobacteraceae bacterium, assembly GCA_036264635.1. GTDB lineage: Bacteria > Pseudomonadota > Alphaproteobacteria > Rhizobiales > Xanthobacteraceae > BOG-931. The sequence goes on from DATAQN010000201.1 coordinate 33,028, forward strand.
CGCGGTCAGCGTGCGATAGGTGTCTTCGGAAAAGTCTTCGTGGCCCGGCGTGTCGAGCAGATTGAACATCCGGCCGGCATATTCGAAGGTCATCACTGAGGTGACGACGGAAATGCCGCGGTCACGCTCGATGGCGAGCCAGTCCGAGCGGGTCGAGCGCCGGTCGCGTTTGGCCTTGACCTGACCGGCGAGCTGGATGGCGCCGCCGAACAGCAGCAGCTTTTCCGTGAGCGTGGTCTTGCCGGCGTCGGGATGCGAGATGATCGCAAAAGTGCGCCGCCGCTCGACCTCGGTGGCGAAGGCCGCGAGGGGCGATGATTTGGCCGGGCTCGTTGTCGGGGTGCCCTCTTGCGGGTCGATTGGCATATGCATGGCGATGTGGATGTGGCAGTTCCGGGCTCTGCTCGCAAGAGCAGTTTGGTGACAATTCCATGATTCGCTTAAGGAAATTGGCTAAAGCCGGGATTGCCGGTTCGGCGTTTCTCTGGCGTAATGGAATTTTGCCGGGGTGGAAGCGATGAACAATGCCGTCAACAACAAACGTGTCTTCTGTGTGGCGCCGCATCGGCCGATCGGCTACGGCGAAATGCTCGCGAAGCGCGGCGATATCCGCCTCGATCTGCTCGCGCAGGATGTCCCGGGCGCGCCGGCGCTGGATGTTCTTTCCGCAGCTCACGCCTATCAGATCAGCTCGGCACGGGACGAACTGGCGCGGCATTATCATGTCTCTGGCGATCTCCTGAAGAGAACGCCGAACCTTCTGATCGTTTCCACCAACGGCGCGGGCTACGATACCGTCACGGTGAGAGACTGTACCGAAAACGGCGTGCTGGTCGTCAACCAGGCAGGCGGCAACGCGGAATCGGTCGCCGAGCATGTGCTCGGCATGATGCTGTGCCTGGTCAAGCGGATCGGCGAATGCGATCGCGCGCTGCGCTCCGGCGCGCTCGGCGATCGCAACAATTACACCGGCAACGAGGTGTTCGGCCGCACCATCGGCGTTATCGGTCTCGGCAATGTCGGCCGCCGCGTCGCTGCATTGTGCGGCACGCTGTTCCGCATGCAGGTGCTCGCCTACGATCCTTATCTCGACGCCGATGAAATCCGAGCCCGCGGCGCGACCAAGGTCGAACTCGACGACCTGCTGCGCCGCGCCGATGTCGTCTCGGTCAATTGCCCGCTCACCGACGAGACGCGCAAGATGATCTCGGCACGCGAATATGCGCTGATGCAGCCGCATGCTTATTTCATCACCACGGCGCGCGGCTTTATTCACGACGAAGAGGCGCTTGAACAAGCTTTGCGCGACAAAAAGATCGGCGGCGCCGGCCTCGATGTCTGGGCCAAAGAGCCGCCGCCGGCCGATCATCCTTTGATGCAGTACGATAATGTGCTCGTCACGGCGCATACCGCAGGCGTGACGCGCGAGGCGCGCGCCAATATGGGCAAGATCGCCGCCGAGCAGATCCTCGACGCGCTCGACGGCAAGCCGCTGCCGCGCATTGTCAATCCGGAGGTCTGGCCGGATTATGCGAAACGCTTCGAACGCACGTTCGGCTTTACGCCGCAGCGCTAAATCACCCTCCCCTGCAGGGGGAGGGTCGCGCCCCGAAGGGGCGCGGGGTGGGGAAGATCTGGACGGCTCAAGGTGGCGAATCAGCGCTTACCTCCCCACCTGCCGCGCTGCGCGCGGCGATCCTCCCCCTGCAGGGGAGGATGACTTCAGCCCGTATATTCCAAAATGTGCATGCCCTGGCCCCAGCGGTCGATCAGATAGAGCCGGCCTTCGTCGTCAGAGCCGATATCGTTGGACTGAATGCCGGGTGAGCCTTCCGGCGTTTCCGGCACGTAACAGCCGATCTCTTTGGGCTGCAGCGGATCGGAAACATCGACGGCGCGCAGCCCGGCATTGAAATAAGTGAGGAACACGACGTCTTTCCACGGACCGTCGGCGGGCAAATTTTCCAGAATGTTGTGCGCGCCGAAACGGCCCGGCCGGTCGTAATATTTCTCGCGCTCGGGCATGAAGGTCGCGACCGGCAGCGGATTTGTCTCGTCGCGCGCGTCGATGATCCACATGAATTGCGCGTCCCAATATTTCTGCTTGGCGCGCGCCTCGTCGGTGACGACGAGATAGGGGCGGTCGCCGATCGGCCAGCAGGTATGCGTCGAGCCCGGAAACGGCGGCGACCATTTGATGTGGCCGAGAAGCTTCATGTCGGAGAGATTGCTGCAGTCGATGATCGAGATGCCGCCGCCCCACCAGGCGCAATACATGCGATTGCCACGGATCATCGGCGGACCGTGCAAAGTGGCGGCTTCTTCATGCGGATGCGGATCGTTGCCGACCTCTTCGGAATCGGTTTTCATCCACGGCAGGCCCCAGATGCTGACGACTTCGGGCTTCAGCGGATTCTTGATGTCGAGCGTCCAGATCACGCGCTTATCCCAGCCCGGCGCGTCATTGGGCATGAAGGCGAGGCCGCGCTCGAGATCGACGCCGAAACGATGCGGGCCGGAGCCCGGCATGTCGTAGAAGCCGACAGGCTTCGGCGCCGCCGGCGCCGAAATGTCGAAGATGAAAAAGCCGGCGCGGGCGTTCCTGCCCTTGTCGCCGGCGAGCCGCTCCGAATTCACATAGAGCAGATCGTCGCCGACGATGCGAAGCTTATGGCAATGCACGCCGGGCGGCGCGCGGAATTCGCCGACCTTCTTTGGCTTTTTCGGATCGCGCACGTCGTGAACGGTGAAACCTTCCGGGCCGTTGAAGCTCGAGCCGCCGACCGCGCCGACATAGGCATGGCCTTTGTGAATCTGCACCAGGCTGCCGCCGCCCCAGGCCGCGCTGGGATCGTGGCCGAGCAGGCGGAAGTTTTTGGCTTCTTCGGGAAACGTGGCCGGCATAGGTAGAAGCTCCATCATTTCGACGTCATGCCCGCGCTCGTCGCGGGCATCCACGTCTTATGCTTCGAGAGACTAAAGACGTGAATGGCCGGGCCAAGCCCGGCCATGACGGGCGAACAGCGAACCGACGCGCCTCATTACTCGTTCACAAGCTTCATGGCGCGATCGTAATAAGAAAGGTCGAGATAGCGCTGCGGATCGGCGGGCGCGCCGCCTTCGGTCTCGGCACGCAGCGCCAGCACATTCTTGAAGCCGGCCATGTCGAAGGCCGCATCGCGCGTGAAGCCGAAGCCCGGTTCGGCGATAATTTCGAGGTTCTTTTCGGCCATGTCCTGCGACAGCTTGAGCTTGTCGGCGAGCATGGCGACGGCTTCGGCGTGGTCCTTCGGGTCGAGCGACCAGCGCAGCGCTTCGATGTAAGCGGCCAGGTATTGCACGAGCGTTTCGGCGTGCGCCTGCGCCCAATCGCGCCGCACGAAAGCGCCGTCGGCCTGATAGGGGCCGAGCATGTCGGTGGTGCGGCCGAGGCTGCGCATGCCCTTGCTCCCGGCGATGAGCGAGAACGGCGAGTTGAGGATGGCGCCGGCATTGTTCTTGTCGTCCAGCATCGCCTGCAGGCGATGCGTGCCATTGCCGACCGGATTGAGCGTGTAGTCGGTTCCAGCCTTGAGGCCGTGTTGCAGCAGGATCTTTTTTGCCTGCAGCGCGTAGGCCGTATTGGTGGCGTCGACGACGATGGCGTGGCCGCGAATGTCGCCAAAGTCCTTGATATTGTCCTGCACATAAAATTCATTGGTTCCGCTGTCGCCGCCGGAAACGATCACTGCGTCCACCTTGGCGACATCGATCACGGCGACCGCGTTGTCGACAGCGGAATGCGCGATGTCGATCGAGCCGTCGGCGAGGCCTGAGCGCTGGCGGTCCGAGTTCTCGGTGAATTGCAGGTCGATGGCCAGACCGCGCTTGGCGAAGAAGCCGCGATCGATGCCGGCGTAAAACGGCAGCGAGCGGGCAGAGCGGAAGACATTGACATGAAGGAGCGTGGGCTCGGCGGCCGGTGCCGCCATCGTAAGGCACCAGACGGACAGCACCAGCGCCGCGGCGCGAAGGGGAAAATTGATCTGCATGGGTCCCGATCTCTAGCAGAGCACATCCGGCCTAAGATTTGACCTTGTGCCAGTACTTGGTCGCGAAGGACAATAAAGACGTGGATGGCCGGGACAAGCCCGGCCGCAATGAAATCGCGGGAGGCCCAGTGGAGGGTCGAGGCTTGGCGGAAAGCATCCAATCGACACCCATCGTTGCCGAAAGCACGGACCTGTTCGGTCATCCGCGCGGGCTCACCTTCCTGTTCAGCACCGAAATGTGGGAGCGCTTCTCCTATTACGGGATGCGCTCGCTGCTCGTCCTCTATATGACGAAGTATCTCCTGCTGCCGGATCATGCCGGCGCTGTCGCGGGCCTCGATACGGTCAGGCATGCGCTCGAAGCCGTGTTCGGCCCGCTCGACGTGCAGCCATTGTCGTCGCAGATCTGGGGCCTCTATACCGGGCTGGTTTATTTCACGCCGATTTTCGGTGGTCTGCTTGCCGACAAAGTGCTGGGCCAGCGCCGCACCGTGGTGGTCGGCGCGGTCTTGATGGCGATCGGCCATTTCATGATGGCGATCGAGCAGCTTTTTCTCGTCGCGCTCCTGGCGTTGATCCTCGGCAGCGGCTGCTTCAAGCCGAATATCTCCACCCAGGTCGGCGGCCTTTATGCGCCGGACGATCATCGCCGCGACCGCGCCTATTCGATCTTCTATGTGGGCATCAATCTCGGCGCGTTTCTGGCGCCGCTGGTCTGCGGCACGCTCGGCGAGCGGGCCGGTTGGCACTACGGTTTTGCCGCGGCCGGCGTCGGAATGTGCATCGGGCTTTGCATCTATCTCTATGCGCTGCCGATGCTGCCGCAAGATGAGATGCACAAATTTGCCCACGTCGAGCACGCCCCGTTCAGCCGCGACGAAGGGCGTGCCATCGCAGCACTGCTGGTGCTGTTCCTGCCTAATACGTTGTTCTGGGCGACCTACGAGCAGATGGGCAACACCACGATCCTGTGGATCGATAATAATGTGGACCGCAGTATCGATCTGCTCGGATGGAGCTGGCAAATCCCGACCACGTGGTTTCTTGCCTTCAATCCGTTCATGATCTTTGCCTTCACGCCCTTTGTGGTGGCGCTGTGGGCGCGGCAGGCCGAGCATCGCACTGAGCCCTCGACCATCACCAAGATGGCGCTCGGCTGTTTTGGCGTCACCGTGGCTGATCTTATTCGCGCCTTCGCGGCGTTTCATGCAGGCTCTGGTCAGGCGAGCTGGCTCTGGGTGCTTGCTTCGATCGCCATCGTCACGGTCGGCGAGCTTTATCTGTCGCCGGTTGGATTGTCGCTGGTGACCAAAGTGGCTCCGGCGCGCATTCTGTCGATGATGATGGGGGTTTGGCTCGCGAGCAATTTTACCGGAGGTTTCCTGGCCGGTTACATCGGCAGCTTCTGGAGCCGGATGATGCCGCCGCAATTCTTTTTGCTCGTGGCGGGAATTTCCGCCGTTGCCGGCCTGATGATCTTCGCCTGCCGCCGGCTGCTGCGCGGGATGCTGCGGGAGTAATTTTGCATCCCCCCTTTATCACGGGGGAGGATGAAGAGGCGGGCCCGCACGCCGAGTCCTTGCTCACAATGTCAAACAGCGACGCACTCTCTGCGTCATCACCGGGCTTGACCCGGTGATCCATGCTGATGTGCGGCTTGCAACTGGCCGTACCGGAAAATTCCGATTGAGCCTCGCTGCCTCATGGATTGCCGGGTCAAGCCCGGCAATGACGAAGGGAAGAAGCTCGTAGCCCGGATGAAGCGAAGCGCAATCCGGGAACGATGGTGACACTTGAACGCTGATCCCGGATTACGCTGCGCTTCATCCGGGCTACGAAGAAAAGAACGAACGAAAAAGAAGGAAGCGGAACGCCGACAGACGCAGTGTCTCATGTCGCCGTGCCAGCGGGCACGGCTGCGCGCCACGAAGAGATCGGCTCGCGCCGACCCTCCGCTGCGGGCGCGCTCGCCTGTCGGCGTTCCACCACGGTT
>DATAQN010000111.1:0-2097 GCA_036264635.1 Xanthobacteraceae bacterium
CGGATAATCGGTCGCGTGACCTACGACGGCGGAAGAGACGCGGATGAGCAAAGCCTCGCTAACCTTCGACACCTTGCCCGATTTCGTCGGCCGATCGATCGGCGTATCCTCTTGGATCGATGTTCCACAATCACGGATCGACGCTTTCGCAGAATGCACCGGCGATCGCCAATGGATTCATGTCGACGTTGAACGAGCACGGCGCGAAAGTCCGTTTGGCGAGCCGGTTGCTCACGGCTTCTTGACCCTTTCCCTGCTCCCGATTGCGGTCTACGAGATCTTCGCGGGCCTCGGCGCGAGGAAATCGATCAACTACGGTCTTGATCGCGTCCGCTTCATTTCCCCTGTGCGCGCCGGATCGAGGGTGCGGGTCAATAGCACGCTGCTTGACGTTGAAGAGCGCCCCGAGGATTGGGTCTTCCTTCGCAGCGAGAACAGGTTCGAGATCGAGGGCGAGGACAAGCTCGCGCTGATTGCGGTGAATCTCGGTCTGTTCTGCAGATCGTGAATCGCGCTCGGCCCGCAATCGCCCTCGAAGGGGACGCAAGCGCGTCGCAGAGCAAGACGAAAAAAAAGGAGTGGGAAACATGAACGTGACCGGAAAGGTGGTCGTGGTCACCGGAGGCGCCGAAGGCATTGGGCAGGCCCTCTGCGAGCGGTTCGCGAAGGAGGGTGCCAAAGCGGTCGTCGTTGCCGATCGCAATGTTGAGGGCGCCAAACAGGTAGCAAAGCGCATCGGCGGACACGCCGTGCCATGCGACGTCGAGCGCGAAAACGATATCATCAATCTCGTCGACACGACCGAGCGTGACATCGGTCCAATCGCATTGTTTTGCTCCAATGCGGGAATTGGCCACTTCGGCGAGGACCCCCACGATGCAAGCTCCGCTCTTGACGAGGCCTGGAAACATGGTTGGGCAGTGAACGTCATGGCGCATGTGTACGCCGCACGCGCCCTGCTGCCGCGAATGACAGCGGGGGGAGGCGGGTATTTCCTCAATACCGTCTCCGCCGCCGGTCTCCTCAATCAAATCGGCAGCGCGGTTTATAGCACGACCAAGCATGCGGCCATCGGTTTCGCCGAGAACCTGGCTATCACGCACGCCGATCGCGGCATCCGCGTCTCAATCCTTTGTCCACAAGCGGTCGACACCGCCATGTTGCGCGCTGGCGGACCCGGCGCCCAGCATGTGGACGGAGTGCTGACGCCCGATGCGGTCGCCGACGCCGCCATCCGTGGACTGGCCGAGGAGCGCTTCCTGATTTTGCCGCATCCGCAGGTGCTGGAATATGTCCGCCGCAAAGGCGACGACTACGAGCGCTGGATAGCCGGGATGATCCGGTTCCGCCACCGCCTTTCCGCAGCGTCGCGGTGATAAGGCGGCCCCTATCTGCCTTGCTTTAATGCTCTGTCCCCAATCCCTGCACAGTTCAACCGGCTGCTTCCAGAAACAGGGATTTGAGCTCGCCCTTGAGAAGCTTGCCGTTCGCGTTGCGCGGTAGCGGGGCCTCGGAGAACATGATCCTGACCGGCACCTTGAACGCCGCGAGCCGCTCGCCGACGAAGCCGCGCAGTTCATCTTCTCCGACCGCCGTGCCGGGCTTCAAGGCAACGACGGCACCCGGCTCCTCGCCGAGCGACTGGTGCGGAACGGCCACCACGGCCGCATCGGCCACGCAGGGATGCTCATACAGGGCGTTTTCGACTTCGATGCAATAGATATTCTCGCCGCCACGGATCAGCATGTCCTTGGCTCGATCGACGATGTAGCAAAAGCCTTCTTCGTCGAGCCGCGCGATATCGCCGGTCTTGAGCCAGCCATCCTCGAAACACTGCCTGTTGGCCTCCGGGTTCTCCCAGTAGCCCTTCACGACATTGGGGCCCTTGACCCACAGTTCGCCGATGGCACCCGGCGGCAATTGTTTGCCGCCGGCATCGACGATTTTCATGTCGCCGACCGGCAGAGCCGCGCCGCAACTTTGTGGCCGCAGGCAATAATCCTCGGCGATAAGGCTGGTGAAGGTCGCGCAGGTCTCGGTCATGCCCCATCCGGTGCCGGGCACGGATTTCGGCAGCTTTTTCGTCAATTGCCGCAC